>JAAVEA010000019.1 GCA_014801535.1 Bacteroides sp. | reverse complement strand
GGCGCAGCCTCGCTTTTTACATCATGCGACAGCAACCCCATCTATGAAGACCTCGCACCGTGCGAGACCCGTCATGCGGTGCGTTTCCAGTGGGACAACAATATGCTTAGCGCCGACGCCTTCCGCGGCAACGTACACTCAGTGGCCATCTACGGCTTCGACGGCGAAGACAAGCTCGCCTTCCAGTTCGCCGAGAAAGGTGACGCTCTGGCAATGCAGGGCTACACACTCCCCATCACCGGAGTCGCCCCCGGTGAATATACGGTGGTGGCATGGTGCGGCCTTGACAACGACGCGACACACGAATCATTCATAGTAACCGACACCGAAATAGGAGTCACCACTCGAGAGGAGCTTATCTGCCGCATGGAGCGCGAGATAGAGCAGGGCCAGCACTACTCACGCGAGCAGCTCTACGACCTTTTCCACGGCACTGCCTATGGTGTGCGCATATATGAGAACACCGACATGGAGCATCAGGGCGACCATGTCTACAACGTCAATCTCACCAAAGATACCAACACGGTCCGCATCCTGCTCCAGCAGATGGGGAAGGATGTTGACGTAAACGATTTCACGTTCTGCATCGAGGAGGCCAACGGCACGCTCGGCTCCGACAACGAGCTTCAGGAGGATGAGGTTATCAACTATGAGCCCTTCCACACGGAGAACGGTGTGGCAGGCGTGGAGGAGACCCGCGCCGGGGCCATTAACCAGGTAGGGGTTGCGACTGCCGACCTTAAGATGAGCCGTCTGATGGCCCGCCGCCAGTCTGTGCTCACCATCAAGAACAGCGATGGCAGCCGTGTGCTCCAGATACCGATGACACAGTATGCCCTGCTTGCCAAGCCTTATGAGGCCGAAGGGTTCACCGATCAGGAATATCTGGACCGTCAGGACAGCTACCGTCTGATGTTCTTCCTCGACTCCGAGGGTAACTGGGCCTCGTCACGCATCGTGGTCAACTCATGGACCATCTACAAAAATCCTGCGGAACTGAAATAACCTCCCCCTCTAACGGAAAGAAACGATGAAATTCAACAAGATATATATAGCTCTGGGTATGGTTCTGGCACTCACCTCGTGCAAGAGCGACGAACCGGTGCCCGTGGAGAAGACGGAGCCCTACATGAGCTTCACCATCTCCCTCTCCGAGGAAGGGACAAGAGCGGGCGATAACGACCGCGATCCTTTCGGTCATGACTGGGATGAGGATGGCAATGAAGACGGCACTGCATTCGACCGTAAGGTCAACTCTATCGTAGCCGTACTCTATTCGGTTCCCGATGGGAAAAAGATAGTGGAGAGCGCTCCGGTAGGGGAGATAAAAGTTGTAGATAAGAAGGATAACGGGAACGGCACATGGACCTTCACCGGCACCATGAAATCAGACTTCACGGCAGCTCAGCTTCAGGGTGGCAACTATCGACTTGCAGTTTATGTGAACTCCGATAATATAGATATAAGGAGACCCGCAACTCATACATTCAGCCATCACGGTATAGCCGGGGATGAATCTGAGGAGAATGTAAATTTCAACGGAATTCCGATGTATGGTGTGGGTGATGTAAAATTTACCGGCCTCATTCCCTCACAGGCCTATGACGCAGATCATGCGTTCAGTCTTCTGGGAACAGGTGGTGAGAAACTTTCGATTCCTGTGTTGCGCTCAATGGCAAAGATAAGGATCACGGTTGATAAAAAGAATGAATTCAAAGCAGATGGAACCAAAAATCCTGACTGGTTGGGAGCTGAAACCGGACGCAAGGTAAAGCTTGTAAGCTTCTCAATCTCCAAACACAACACTCAGGGATATGTCGTGCCGAAGGGATGGAACACGCAGGCAAGTGTGAGATTCCTTTCCACTTCCACGGCTTTCAATCCGGTGGTTAACAGTGCCAATAATCAGGATTGGCTGGAATTGAACTGTACGCATACTCCCGGAAAATCACAGACCGGTAATTCGGAAAAAATGCTTCGGTTCTATCTTCCCGAAACCATAAACGATCAGGAGAAGCCGATAAAGCTCAAGGTAAAATATTTTATCGACGGTAAGGAGAAGGAGGGTGATGAAATGGAACATACTTTCTGCATCTCTCTCAAAGGGGAGGAAGAAGCAACCCAATGGGATATTTTCAGAAACACCGTCTATGAATTCGATATCGTGGGTGTGGAGGAGAATTTCGGTCTTGATCTTCAGGTCAGTGTGAAAGACTGGAATTATCACCGTGTGCCTGCCGAACTTTGAGAAGGGGTATAATACTTAAAAGAAACATTTATGAAACGGTTATCATATATTCTAACTTTTTTCCTCTTGACAGTCGGTGTGTTTCTCTGGGGATGCACCGATGAGTTCAGTTATCCCGACAAGGGAGGTGTGGAGGAGCTATACGATGGCATAGTTCTTCGTGTTCCTGATGCAAGCACGCTTTCTGCATCAATGACACGTGCCGGCGATGACCTTGATGAAGATGCGATTGCACTTGCTAAAAGAGAATGTCTGCTGTCGGAACTTTATCTGATAGCATTTCCTGAGAATACAGACAACGACCCGGTTATTGTGGATGTGTTCGACTCGCGTAATATTCAGGTTCATGAGAATAGTGAGACTCATGCAGGATATACAGACTACGTCGTGACAGATCATTTCAGGAGAAACGGCAAGATCCTCAGTGGGAAATGGGTCATGTATGTAGTGGCCAACCTGTCGCACTATCTTCCTAACGGTCGCGCCGACATAGAAAATATAAAGAAAGAGAGTGACCTTACCGATCTTAAACTCAATTTCTACGGTAAAGAGGGAGATGAATATCTGCTTTCATCAGCTTTTACCGGAATCAATGGTCTTCCTATGGCATGTCTCCCTGCGGAGATGATGTATAAAAACACAACTGATAAGAATCTCACCCAGGCCACCGGTGGTCTCGTGCCTATCGAACAGAACGGAAAGGGTGTGATCCATGCCGATCTCACTTTTCTCTGCTCCAAAGTGAGATATACCCTTCTTTTCGATAATGAGACCTATTCGCAGAACATGTTCGCAGATATGAGTTTTGCGCTTGATAAAGTGGGTGTGAAGAATCTTCCGGCCGACGGAAGCGCTATAGATGGTCCTGTCGCCGGGACAACGTTGTCGCGTCGGAATTGTAACGGCTTCCGTGTAACCGAATATCAGTATCCTCTTGCCAACGCCGACAAGTATCCGGAAGAAGATGATTTGGAAAACTCCCTTCCGTCGTTGGATAAGGGAGCTGCTGCTCCTTTTAAACAGCGTGCATTTCAGGGAGTGATTTATATGCCTGAGAACATAGCGTCTGACGGAGGTGACGAAGCATCGGCTCTTTCGTTCAAGGCGCATGTGGAATATCTTGCATCAGGTGAAAGATCCAACGGAACAAACCTTGACTATACGATGTCTCTTCTTCCGTCGGCCGTAGAGGGGTCGAAAGAGATGAAGCGAGGTCACTCCTACGATATTGTGGCTTATGTGAAGAATGTGGAGACTCTCGAACTGCACAGCTTCAATGTAAAGCAGTGGACTCCTGTTTCGTTGCTTTATACACTTCGTCTGCCCGCATATCTGCATGTGAAGGAAACGGATATTCCCGTCACTGCAGGCCAGACCACCGAGATGTGGTATGAATCGAATGTTGAGATAAAAGGGGAGTCGCCTCTTTATGAAGGTAAACCGCTCTATACTTTCGATACATCCCAACCCAATAATCTTAAGATAAAGGTTAATCCCGACATAAGCAGCTCGGCTTTCGCAGACATCGATAAGACCAAATATAACTATTTCCACATTGTGGCCGGAACGATCCATAAAAAGATAGACGTAACGCCTCTTCTTCTTCAGCGCTTCTTGACGGTGGAACCCCGGAACATTACCATAGACGCACGCGAGAAAATCGCCGGAGGTATCTATGAGAGCGGCAATAATGAAAGCGAATATTATCATGTCACGATCGAGACCAATGTGGATAAATTCTACATGGAAGATCTTACATGGAAAAGTTCGTCGCCCGGTAACAATGTAACGATCTATAAGATAGTTAACGGAACGGAACAACAGTTGGACTGGAGTTCCGACAATGGCAGATATACCATATATACAGGATCTGACAACGGGTTCAAGAACGGCACGATGCAACTCAGAATAAAATATAGCGGCGTGAACTCCGGTGTGTCATTCTGGAATGAAAGCCGTGAACTGTCGTTCAGAGTCTATACCGACAACGACGGTCTGCAACCCGGTAATGAAGATTACATCGCACCTAAGACAGTTGCCGTGACCACTCGTCCGAACAGCGACAGCTATACCATCTATTTCAAGGCTCCGGCTGGATGGACTGATCCCCATATATATGTTTACCAGTGTCTTGAACTTCCAGCCACCATAGGCACCCGAACCATCTTCCTCAACAATGACCATAACAACGGCCAGACCACGATGAATCTTTCCTCTTATCCGGTGGGTTACGAAGATGACGGCTCGGAGGTTGCGGCATTGGAATATTCATTTACGGGAGCCACTATCTTCAAAGGGTGGGAATATCCCACCAACCGGATAACCGACAGCAAGATATCCAACGGATATTATCATAACGGATTCTTCATGTTCCAGGGAGCGAATGTAAAGACATGCGACTGGAACCCCACGGTTGCTACCGACCGTTATTATAAAGGCCCGGATGTGGATTTCTGTTATGACTACCGCATGGAGCATGGTTGCGATAACTGCAAGAACTATGAAATAAATGCATCGTGGCCCGGTATAAGGATGGAATATGTAGAAGAAGGACCTAACAAGGGATGGTACAGATTTGAACTTTCGGGTGTGGCCACTCCCGGAAAGGCATTGATAATGTTTACCGATACACATCCGCACGGATATGATGTGGTTAACCGTTACCCTCTCGACAAGCAGGTGGGTGTGCCATTGTTCGATTTCCCCAACCGCGAAGGGTGGTTTGATTGGGAAACCAAAGCGTTCATGTCTTCAAGAGAGTGAAGCGGAAGACCTTTTTAATCTTTAAAAACTGACACAATGATCAAGAAACTATTTATATACGTGGCATTGGTGATGGGGTTCGTGGCATGTAGCGACGACCTCTTCAACACACCCCTCGAAACGTTGCCTTCCAACGGAGAACTTCCGATCAGTTTCGCTGTTCCGGAGATGACCAAGACACTGACAAGGGGAGACCTGAACCAGAATGCTTTCGATGACGTGCTGATGCTTGTGTTCGACAGCAGCGAACCCTCATCGGCGAAACTCGTGCAGAAAGAGATACTGAAAAACGCTGATTCTCAGAATGTGACTATAACCATCGACAAGGAATATCGATCCAACTCTAACCTCTTCTTCATTTTCCTTGCCAACTCCTCCTATCAGGCAAGTGATTTCCCGGTTTCCAAAACCAATCCTGTCACGTTGCAGAACGTGATGGGTATGACTGAGACTATTCTTTCGCAATCGGGTGAGCGAATGGTGATGAGCGGGTCGGCCACTCTCGGGTCACTCCTTAGGTTTGAACCCGTAAACCTTTTCCGGAACGCGGCCAAGGTGAGTCTTACCGTCTCTCCGCGCACCGGAGAAGATGGCAGTGAAATCGAAATCACTGAGAATAAATCGGGATATGCTTTCAATGTATATGGGGCTCCGATTGAAGGGAATTCATCTTCGATGGCCGGAAGTTATAACACCAATTCCCTGCGTTCCCTTTTGGGAAATCCGGTGAATGTGAACGCCGGCTCCTCTTTCGCCGATAATCTTAATCAGAACGGAGAGGTGTTCGTAGCTCCGGAAAAGAATACCGGCACATATGTGAACCGTTCGTTTATCATAGTCAAAGGGAAATACAAAGGTTCGTTCTATTATTACCGGCTCGATTTCCAGACAGAAGCTGACGGTGTGCTCGATATCCTTCCCAATCATCATTATGAGGTGGAAATCAAGGGCGACCCGGTATCGGCAGGTTCGGCCACACCGCAGGAGGCTGTAAAGAACCCTGTACCGCTTTCGCAGGGATGGTATGAGATTCACGACCATTCACCCAAGATATTCCGCATGATTACCGACGGAGTGCGCGAATTAGGCGTGGACTATGAGTTGCGCAATAAGAATTCCAATGTCGGTTCCACAGCGATTTTCTATGTAAAAGTGTTCAGTTCGGCCGAAGGAAAGGCAGCTGAGGAAGTGGCCGATTTCAAGACTAATTACAGGAAATATATCACTTTCAGTCAGCCATGGCTGGAGGCGATCTCCATAGAGGAAGTTGACGGAGCGGACTATGACGGTACGATAGGACAGGGTCCCGGTGACACTGACAGCAATGACAAGGGTCAAGTCTATGCCGTGACCGTGCTGTTTAAAGATAATGGCGGTATGACCGGGGTGCTTGAAGAGAGCGCCACAATCACATGGAAAGGTCTTTCACGCGAGATGCCCGTGATATGGGAACGTGTATTTGATCCCGATGAACTCTATGAGAGTGTCACCCTTACCATTCAGGGAGGAGGACTGAGTGAGACCATAGATTATTTCCCCTTCCTTGTCGGCACATTCGATGATAACGGCAACCGTCTCACGGATCCGAAAGTATGGGGCGTATCGGCCGATGCGAACAATGGTGAATCGCGCGACCAGGGTTTTCATTTCCCTATGCCATATGGGAATGACGCAGTCGGATATGCCGCATATTCATATACCATCACCATGAAGCCGCTTGGAGTAGAGGGCGAGTCATATACATGGAGCTACAGACTCGTAGGGGATGATGAGCTGACAAACTCTTCTACAGGCGTTAAGGTTGAGACAACAAGCAATTCCACTTTGACAAATTCAGGAGGTAGTGGTGAAACGGGTCCGGTGCTCAGGCTTACGTATGATTCCTCAATCTACAATTCCTCCCGATGGAAATATGGTGTGGCCCAGCTGATAATTACAGTAAACGGAGAGACTGAGATCCCGATTAATCTTTATCATACAGGTTTCTTCCACAAAGACAACACCTCATGGCTCTCCTCAACCTATCGTCCCGAGGCTGACTCCAACCGTCCCTGGACCTATTATGAGGTCGCCACCATGGGCGATCAGCATTGGCTCGACCGAAACATAGGGGCACATTCGGCGGAGATGTATATAGAATCATCGGGTGATGTGACATATATGGGAAATCAGGAAGCAGTGGGTGGATATTACCGTGTGGCCGACTATAATCGTGGTGGCAAACCTCAGATGAGAACGGCCGACATATGTCCTCCCGGTTATGACTTCCCTACCAACGACGAATATAACCGTATGCGCGGTTCTGCCGCCTTCAGCACCGCTTCGGTAGGAAACTATAACGAAGCCTGCTATTCGGCCGACCTATATGGGAAAGGTTCGGGCGCGAATGGTGCGATGAAACAGAAACTCGTATATTTCCCCAAGGGCCGCTATCTGAGTTCGGAAGACAGTAAGAACGGTGAATCCCGTGCCGGATATTACTGGACACAGACAGCCGCTTCCGGTGTGGAAAAGGATGAGATGGGCGCATGGTTGAAATGTTTCATGGTGTCGGGCGCGGCAACTTCTTATATAAACGGAGAGGTGCAGAGTCTGACTGCCCATTCTGATTATCCGGTGCGTAAATATGAATTCAAGGGGTTTGCTATGCCGGTGCGTTGCGTATCGGTGGAAGGTCGTGACAACAATCCGATGACGAGAACAAGCTTTTTTGTCACCGGCGTGACACACGTCTTCCTTTACACCCTTGACAGCGACAATAATAAGAACGCTGTCACATCATGGCCCGGAACCGCTATATGTTCAGCCAATGCTATAGGGAAGACGTATAATGTTGCCTACGAATCGCAGGTGAACACTTCTGACAAGCTCTACGTAATTTTCAACTATAAGGATAAGGATGGCAAGATTCACACCATCAGCCGTAACCCGGATGAGGATCTGGTGGCCAGATTCACCGATAACGAGGGTGTGAAGACACTTGCGGGCTGGAAAGTGGAAGACGGTATTGCTCCAGACTGGGATAATTACGGCGATAAAACAATAATTACGGAACTCAACGGATACTGGATATTCGATTTCAGCAAAAAGGAGGGCGGATTTACGCTTAATGCGCCCGAAGGATCAATAACTCCTGCTAATCCTGTTCATCGTCTGTATTGGCCCAAGAATTACGGAAGCAACCACAATAAGAACTACACAGGAATGAATCTGTGGATTGATGGTGGAATGGGTTCAGTCAAGAATGGCACATACAGCATTTATCAGTCGGAAGGGGATTATTACTATTGTGACATTGAAAACTGGACGACCGGCACACTTAAGATACAGGGCCGGTGGGACAACAGCTACGACGATAACCATGTTGTCAAGCTCGTTCTTTCCGATTTCAGCAAAACCGAGAATATAGACGGCACGTCCTATAAATGTTTCACTCTCGACAGCAATATGTCGGACAATGACAAGACTGCAGCCGGTCAGGTCGGTAGACCTACCGGAGGAAACACCGGAGGGGATAATAATAATAGTTATCGTCTGTATGTGAAGAAGTGGCAGAATAATCTGAGAGCGATAAACTGTTGGTTCACCGCAGGAGGCAACGGCACAGCACCCAAAGGATTGTTTACCGATTCGTGGTGGACGGGAAGTGTCGTGAAAGATGGGGCGACCTACTATTACATCGACATGACCATCAACGGAGACTTTACGATGAACTGGCAGCCTGTATATGGTGATAATGAAGGTGATGTATATTGGGATAATGGTGATCTGAAAGTTAACAAAGGCTCATTCGGCGATGCCCAGACCGTAACTCAGAATTCTTTTACCTATGATGCATCCCTTGGCAAGAGGGTTTGTAAGCTTACCGGATGGAATGAAAGTTCGGGAGGACAGCCTGTGCGCAGAAAGCCGATGAAAAGGCGCAGATAATTATGGAGTATGGGTTCTTAAAAACAACTTTCATATAATTTAATTGATAGAAATACGTTCAAGGGTATAAAGAGATATACCCTTGAACCTGTTCAACGGATTTAATGACTAAAAACTATTTGTAGCGACCATGAAATTATTAATCTCGTCAATAATGCTTACCGGAGCCTTGCAGATGGCAGCTGTGGGTATTACTTCTCCTTCCGGGAATCTTCAGCTCAATGTTGATGTGGATGCAGAGGGGCATCCTTTCTATTCATTGAGCTACAAAGGGAAAGAAATTGTAGAACCAAGCAAGCTGGGTATCCGGGCTGATGAAACGGTTTTCGCCGATGGCTTCTCGATAGCCGGTGTGGACACTGTGATGGTAGATCGCAGTTGGGAACCCGTATGGGGAGAGTATTCCACCATACGTGATCATTTCCGGGAAATGGCAGTGAAACTGAAAGCCGGAAATCCCGACAGAGAGCTGACTCTGCGTTTCCGTCTTTTTGATGACGGCCTCGGTTTCCGTTACGAACTTCCTGTGCAGGAAGGCTCCAACTATCTCACCGTTAAGGATGAATTGACAGAATTCAATTTCAAAGGAAATCATAAGCTATATTGCATTCCCGGGGATTACGACACTGACGAATATCTCTTCTCGGAAACCACCTTTTCCGATCTTCCCGATGCACTGAACAGCTACAAACGACACACCGAGGCCCAGCGCACCGGCGGCACAACCATACAGACACCGATGCTTATGAAAACCGATGACGGTGTGTATGTCAATATTCACGAAGCGGCTCTTATAGGATATCCGGCGATGCTGCTCGATGTCGACACTGATAAACATGATATGAAATCTCATCTTGTGCC
Source organism: Bacteroides sp. (assembly GCA_014801535.1). GTDB lineage: Bacteria > Bacteroidota > Bacteroidia > Bacteroidales > Muribaculaceae > Lepagella. Next base: position 7,042 of record JAAVEA010000019.1, on the reverse strand, counting down.
TGACCGTCTCGGGGTGAGCGCATATCTTCAGATGCCGTTCAATACTCCATGGCGCACCCTCATAGTGAGCGATGACGCACGCGATATTCTCTCTTCACAGCTTGTGCTCAACCTCAATGAACCCAATAAGATTGAAGACACTTCCTGGATCAAACCCATGAAATTTATGGGGGTATGGTGGGAGATGTTCACAGGCAATCAGAAAACATGGGCATATTCCGACGATCACCTTGCAAAGCCGGGCGTGACCGATTATTCCAAACTCAAGCCTAACGGACGCCATCCGGCCAACACGGAGAACGTCAAGAAATATATCGACTTCGCTTCAGCCAACGGTATAGACGGAGTGCTTGTCGAGGGATGGAATGAAGGCTGGGAAGACTGGGCGAGCTACCGTAAGAACCGGCAGTTCCTTTTCGATAAGCCTTATCCCGATTTCGACCTTCCTGCACTTCGCGACTATGCCAAGGAGAAAGGGGTGAAACTTATCATGCACCATGAGACAGCAGCCAATGCATCGGATTATGAAAAACAGCTTGACCGCGCATTCCAGTTCATGAAGGATAATAACTACGATGCGGTGAAGACCGGTTATGTTGGCGCAATCATTCCCCGTTCGGAACATCACACGTCGCAATGGATGGTGGATCATGCCAAGCATGTGATCGAACGTGCGGCCGATTATGAGATTATGGTAGACAGTCATGAGGCTCCGCGCCCCACAGGTCTCTGCCGCACATATCCCAACTGGCTTGCTCAGGAATCTGCCCGTGGAGGTGAATTTGAATCTATGGGTGGTAATCCTCCATCGCATACCTGCATTCTCCCTTTCACACGTCTGAAGGGTGGACCGATGGATTATACTCCGGGTCTTTTTGAAACAAAGATGAGCTATTATGGCGAGGGCAAGGATTCTCAGGCCGGTACTACTCTTGCCCGTCAACTTGCCTTATATCTCACTATGCCTTCGCCGATGCAGATGGTCTGCGACCTTCCTGAGAATTATCAGCGATTCCCTGATGCATTCCAGTTCATCAAGGATGTGCCTGTAGACTGGTCCGACTCCAAATATCTTGAAGCGGAACCGAACAGATATATCACTGTGGCACGCCGCGACAAAAATTCCGATGACTGGTATGTGGGTGCCATAACTGATGAAAACGCGCGCACCGCTATCATCGACATGAGTTTCCTTCCGAAAGGGGAGAAATTCGAGGCCACCATATATGAGGATGCGGCTGATGCCCACTGGAAGGATAATCCGCAGGCATATAAGATCAGAAAGATGAAGGTGGATTCGAAAACAAAACTGAAGCAGCATCTGGCTCCGGGTGGTGGAGCTGCCATAAGAATAGTAAAGAAATAAAGAATGGAAAAGAAATAATAGAACTTTTTTTCATAAGTTGTAATTGAAGCAGCTGCGTAGTGATACGCGGCTGTTTTGTTTGATATCATCTATATTTATTTTAGGGTAATGTGTTGATTGACAGATAAAATTGGTTTGAATTCTTTTGAAATTAATTATGATGTTAGGAAAAGGAAAATGTTTGGGATAATTTTGTGGTGCAATTTGAAACATAAACCAAAAAAACAGATAGCATGAAAAAGAATTTACTCCTTACGCTCGCGCTCGGCGCGATGGGACTCACAGCCAACGCTGCAACCCATAACATCTATGTAGCAAACCTTACAGACTGGGGCAATGATGTCACCCTCTATTCCTGGGGAAGTGATGCCGCAGGTAAGAATGTAGAGATTCTCGGTGGCTGGCCCGGGGCGGCAGCTACTGCGCAGGAAACAATCAGCAATGTAAAGTATGACAAGTTTGTGATTGAAGGTCATGATGGTGAGACCGCCAATCTAATCTTCAATAACAATGCCGACGAGGGACAACAGGTTAATCTTGCCACTGTGACATTGACAGAAGCAAACTACTATTTCGCAACCAATGGCATCTTGGTGAACAGCTATGACGATCCGGCGAATCCCGATGTTGATTTTGACATGCCGGAGACCTTTGTATATGTTCTCGATAAGACAGGTTGGAGCGGACTTTACGTATATGGTTGGGCTACCGGTGAGGCTGAAGTGTTCGGAGGCTGGCCAGGGGCTGCTCCCACAGAAGAGGTGACTATCGCAGGCGAGACTTTTAAGAAAGTTCCCTTCCCCGGCACAGGAGAGATCACGTATAACCTCATCTTCAACAATAATAACGATGATGAGAAGGTTGAGGGAATCAGCGCTCCGTCAGGAAAAGATGTTTATGTTGAGGTGACTGCAACTGAATGCAAGGTGATACCTAAGCCCGGTGTAACAACCTATAATATCTATATCGAGGATAAGACAGGATGGGATAAGCTGTATCTTTATGCCTATGTAGGCGCTCAGCCCTCGATCTTCGGTGGCTGGCCCGGCGTGGAGTTGACAGAAAAGGAAACTGTAGACGGTGTGGAGTATAAGGTTGTTAAAGATGTTGAGGCAACTGATGTGGAGCAGACCTTCATCATCAATAATAATGACGGTGATCAGGTGGATGTTCCGGGAGCGTATGCAGTAGACAAGAATCTATTCTTTACAGCCACGACCAATGGTGTTGAAAGTGGCGTTTCTATGGTGATGGAAGACAACGCTCCCGTTGAATATTTCAACCTTCAGGGTGTGCGCATTGCCGAACCCTCAAACGGAATCTATATCCTTCGTAAAGGATCAAAGGTTTCTAAAATAGTGAAGTAATAATTGGAGATGAGAATTAGTTTGATTATTTGCCGTCTGGCAATCGTGTTGCTTGCACTTGGAAGCAACACGATCAGCCGGGCGGCTTCTGATTTCAGAAAGCCTGAGAACAGAGTGATTTATGAGGTATTCGTCCGTAATTTTTCTCCACAGGGAAATCTTAAAGGGGTAGAAGCCCAGATTCCCCGACTGAAGGAATTGGGCGTCGATGTGGTGTGGCTCATGCCTATATATAAACTTGGCGACATAGGGAAGTGGGGCACATATTCGAGTCCTTATGCCGTGAAGAATTATACTAAGATCGACCCTGACAACGGCACTGAGCAGGATCTTCGCGACCTTGTCAAGACTATCCATGACCACGGTATGGAAATATGGTTCGACTGGGTAGGTAACCATACATCTCTTGACAACGTATGGGTTTCCAGTCATCCGGATTTCTATAAATGGAACGGCAATCAGATAGAACATCCCTATGGATGGAACGATGTGTATCAGCTTGATAACGACAACACGGCCATGCAGGACGAGATGATCCGCTGTATGCAGTATTGGGTAAATAACTTCGACATCGACGGCTTCCGTTGCGACTATGCATCCGGTCCTTCTCCCGAACTTTGGCGCAAGGCTTCGGAGCGAGTGTTGAAGAATGGAAAGCGTATCGCATGGCTGGCCGAGGATGACAGCCGTCCGGAACTTGTTTCAAAAGGTTATTTCGATTACAACTATGCATGGGGTTTCCGCGACCGCCTGCTTGATCAGGTGAGGGGGGTGAATATCAACAATCTCAAGAATGAATGTGCCAAGCTTCATAACGACAACAACTACAAGGGTCGCTCACGGATGGTATATCTGAGTAACCATGACGTGGTTCAGGATGAGGGAGGCACTGAAGACCGTCATTTCGGAAATCTTCTTCGCCCCATGACTGTGCTTGAATTCACCGTTTACGGAATGCCATTGATCTATAACGGGCAGGAGATCCAGTATAAGACGGGTCAGGTTCTTCTATCGGAAAAGACACCGATCAACTGGAGCAATCCTGATAATGATATGAACTCACTTATAAAGACTCTTTGTAATCTTAAACACACACAGCCGGCACTGAACACGGGAACGGAAAACGGAGCTCTGATCAATCACGATGCAAGCAATCCGAATGTGTATGTATATGAGCGCAGGAGAGATAATTCAAGTGTAGTCGTCATGCTTAATCTCGGAGGCAGCCCGGCCTCGTTCACCATCAGCGGAGCTCTCCCCGGAATCAACGGTGTGGATGTGTTTACAGGGAAAAAGGGAACGCTTGTGTCGGGAGCATCGTTCACATTGCCTGCATTCGGATATGCGGTATATATCGCTGACGAAGAGGGTGGAGTGACTCCTGTCATTCCTGACACTCCAAAGCCTTCAAGCATATATGTGCGTGATCTGTCCGGATGGAATAATCTTTATGTTTACGGGTGGGCTGACGATGCACCCGAACTTTTCGGCGGCTGGCCCGGAACAGCGGTTGCAAAAAATATCAATGTAGGCGGCGAAGAATATAAGAAAGTGGATTTCCCCATAGGTTACAGTGAAAAATATAACCTGATTTTCAATAATGGATCGGGAAAACAGTTTGACGGTCCCTATGTCTCGCCTAATGAAGATCTATACGTTGAAATCACAGGCTCTGCATTCTCTCGTCTGGATCCTCCGGCTACTTCTGATGATACTTACAACATATATGTCAACGACAAGACAGGTTGGAACAACCTTTATCTATATGCCTATCGCAACGACCTTCCGTCGATTTTCGGCGAATGGCCCGGTGAATTCCTCTCTGACACGGAGGTGATCGACGGCACCGCGTACAAGGTGATACGCAATGTGGCTGCCACTGAGGAGGATCATCATTTCATTCTCCACAATAATTCCGGAACGCAATATGATGTGGAGGAACCATATGCGATCAACCGTAATATATTCCTCGTGGCTGGTCCGACCGGAATCATGACTTCAGTAGCCGATTGCGTATATGACGGTAATGATGGCGAGACGGAGTATTATACAATTCAAGGTGTAAGGGTGAAAAATCCTGCTGTTCCGGGTCTTTATATTGTGAAACAGGGACGAAATGTAAGCAAGGTACTGATCGAATCTTTTTGAGATCGTTTATACTTGTCTTTTAGTAAGTGACTGCAAAACAGGTATATGGCGTTATTAAATGTTTGATATTCTTTTTTTCTCTTGTTTTGCGGTTTCTTTTGATATAATTTTGTTCCGGAAGTTGTCAACACGACTTTAATGTTAGGACATCAAGTTGTCTGAACAACAACTTCTATAATATGAATGACAGGATCATTAAGTATCAATAATAGAGTTTGTAGTTGAATAGATTTTAAGGTTAGAAAAGTTTCAGGGTAAACCCGTCGGGAATATTATTACTCTCTCAAAATAATATTACCGATCTTTGAATCTTAGGGTAGTAAAGATTGTTGGAATGAATAGTATTTGGAAAACAATCTTTTGAGGAAGATGTGTTGCAGTGATGCAACACATCTTTTTTTGACCGATTATTATTGGATGGACTCTTATCTGAACAGCAGGGGGAGGAACTCGGTGAGATAAATGCGCCAGTTTTTCCATATGTGTCCGTCCTCACTTTCCCGGTAGGTGTAGGGAAAATTATGTTGGTCGAGATATTTACGGTAATCCCGGTTTTCCTCATATAGAAAATCCTTGTTGCCTATGGCAATCCAGTATAGTGCAGGTTTCGCTTCAAACTGAGTTTTCAGTTTCGCGTCAAGGTCGGAATAAACTTCCGATACCATTCCGTTGCGCGGATTGACTGCGGCAGAAAAAAGACCTACGTAATCAAACATATCGGGGAATTGTTTTGAGATATGCATCGAATGAAAACCGCCCATCGACAGCCCCCCGATGGCCCGGTGCGCCTTGTCTGGGATAGTGCGGTAGTGTGAGTCTATATATTTCACTACCTCCGGGAAATGCATTTCAAATGAGCCATCCATCATTTTAGGAAGATTTGTTGTGGGAGGGACGAAGCCGGCGGAAGATTCTCCCGGAGCCGCCTGCAGAGCTGCGTTTCCATTGGTCATGACCACGATCATAGGCTCAACTTTTCCGCTTGCAATCATGTTATCGAGAATCTGTGTGGCTCGTCCAAGTTCAGGCCATGCGTTCTCATCTCCTCCGCTCCCGTGGAGGAGATAGAAAACGGGATAATCGCGGTCGCCCTTCTCGTAGTCTGCCGGAGTATAGACTGTCATGCGTCGGTCCATGCCCAGAGTTTCGCTCGGATACCACACTTTGGAGACAGAGCCGTGAGGCACATCCGACACCTTGTAATAGTCTGCCTGCGCACCTGGGATGAGAAAAACATTGGTTAGAGTGGCGATGTCGCGAAGCAGGTAAACGTTGGACGGGTCATTTACGCGCATTCCGTCTACTATGAACGAGTAACTGTAAAGTTCGGGAGAGAGCGAGGAGGATGTGTATTGCCACAGACCATCGTCGGTCTTTGAAAGTGGAGCTGTTCCCGGTGATTGCTGCGGGCCGTAAGGCGTATCAACAGTGACCGGAGGAAGAAAATCGCCTGTTATTTCCACCTTGGACGCGTTCGGTGCGAAAAGACGGAATGTCACGGTATTGTCGTCGTTGGTCTGAGGGGATACGATTTGGGATCCTCCCCACAGTGCCTGCTGTGCATCAGTGGTCAGAACAGCTGACAGCATTGCGGATAGTAAAATAAGTTTCTTCATTTTATCAGTTTTAAAGGTGTAGAGTTTAAGGATATAAAATGCACATATCAGAAATCCCGGATTTCCAAGGGAATGTAGGAAATCCGGGATTATCGAAGTGTAGTAGTGATCTGGCCGCGATTCGAACGCGGGACCGTCTGCTTAGAAGGCAGATGCTCTATCCAGCTGAGCTACCAGACCAACAACACGGCAAAGTTACTAATTTTTTTTCAATTGACAAAGTGTGAACAAAGAAAACATAAAGAAAAAAAGCTCATATTGCAAACCTCCTCAAAAATGATGATAAAAATTGTGGAAAAATTTCGATAATAATTTTCAGTATTGGTAAAATAATGATAAATTTGCAAATAATCCGTATAAGCGGGAGATGACAACCGAATCATCATGTGATTGGCCGGCACTGACCCCGGCGGCTCAAATAAGACTATAAACAAAATAACTAATAATTAAATTCAGAACAGCTATGTGGTTATCATGCTCATCTGTAGGACGTAAGTTTGTGATGGCCCTCACGGGTGCATGCCTTGTCCTATTTGTAACATTTC
>JAAVEA010000018.1 GCA_014801535.1 Bacteroides sp. | reverse complement strand
TCTTCCCATTCCGAACAGAGAAGTTAAACCTTATCACGCCGATGGTACTGCGAAAGCGGGAGAGTAGGTAATCGCCGCCTTAGAGAGGCCGACTCGGAAGAGCCGGCCTCTTTTATTTTATCTTGTCGCATCATGATTTATCTTGTCGCATCATGATTTATCTTGTTGGATCATTGTTTATCTTGTTGCATCATGTTTCATCATGTTTAATCATGATTATATATAGAGTTCTCGGTTAAAAATCTTGCGGAAAAATTATTTTTATATCTAAAGAATTACTAATTTTGCAGATTAATAGTTATGATGGCTTTTTATTGATTTTAAGCCCGTCATGTGGAATTGCAATTCATTTTCAGAATGCTTACAAAGAAGTATAACCTTATTAACAATGTGACAGGTTGGGTGGTTTTTGTGATCGCTCTTGTCACTTATTGGCTCACTCTGGAGCCTACCGCTTCCTATTGGGATTGCGGTGAGTTTATCATTCAGGCTGATAAGCTTGAAGTGGGGCATCCGCCGGGTAACCCTATCTTTATGCTTACAGCCCGTTTTTTTGCCAACTTCGCTCCTGATGCTACCAAGATTTCGGTGATGGTTAATGCCATGAGCGGCCTGCTGAGCGCGTTGACGATACTTCTTCTTTTCTGGACGATCACCCATCTTGTGCGTCGCCTTGTTGTGAAAGATGATATGAGAGATGAGATCTCTCTTTCAAAATACCTTGTGATCATGGGGAGCGGTGTGGTTGGTTCGCTTGCCTATTGCTGGAGTGATACCTTTTGGTTCTCTGCAGTTGAGGGTGAGGTGTATGCATTCTCCTCTTTCTGCACTGCTTTGGTGTTCTGGCTTATCCTGAAGTGGGAGAATCGGGTTGACGAGCCTCATTCCGATCGTTATCTGATTCTGATTGCATATGTGATTGGTGTCAGCATTGCGGTGCATCTTCTCAATCTTCTTTGTATTCCGGCTATTGTGCTTGTGTTTGCTTACAGGAAGTGGAAGAATATGGATCTCAAGAAGTCGCTTCTCGCTCTTCTTGTATCGTTTGTGATCGTTGCACTTGTTCTTTTCGGCCTTGTGCCGGGATTCATAAAGATGGCGCAGCGTTTTGAACTTCTGTTTGTGAATGGACTTCATTGCCCGTTCAATACAGGTGCGCTTGTATATGCTTTTGTTGCCGCTGCAGTTTTTATCTGGGCAATCGCTTCCTTGAGGACAATGAAATCCGAAAGAATGATTAAGCTTAGCTTCTTTCTGGCAGTTTGTATTTCCGGAATTCTCTTTATCGGTTCAGGATGGTGGCTTGGTTTTATACTTTTGGCTGTGCTTGCCGTGTGGCTGTGTTTCGGCAAGCGTCCTTTGCCGGTACGCACATTGAATATAATTGTATGGAGTATAGCGGTAATCTTCGTTGGATATTCAAGCTATGCGCTTATACTAATCCGTTCGAGCGCGGACACTCCGATGAATCAGAACTCTCCAGACAATGTGTTTGACCTCGCTTCTTACCTTAGCCGCGAGCAATATGGTGAGACTCCCCTGCTATATGGAGAAACCATAAATTCGGGAGTTCAGAAAAAATTCGTGGGTAATCAGACCGTAGAGACAGGAGAAATGAACGATGACGGCACTCCCTTCACATATAGTGTGCCTGCATATAACCAGATCATAGATAAAGGAACTGTGGAGTATGCCAAGGGTGTGAGGAATGCGGAGCCGAAGCAGAGTGAGTTCATGAGCAACGGTGATGTCGCCAACAACAGCAAGCTTGCTCAACGCGGCGGAGACTATTATGTAAAGAAAGGGTATAAGGATGAGCCGAAGCTTAATCCCGAGCTCAATATGCTCTTCCCCCGAATCTATAGCCGGATGCACCGTGATGCGTATAAAACATGGGTTGATCTCGACACAACTCCGGCCAATATAAAGGAATTGTATGCCATTGACGCCACTACCGGAGAGAAAGTGCCGGAATATGATCTCAATGGACAGCCTACTCTCAATCCAATGACCAATCAGGTTGTGTTTCCGCAGAAGATGGCTTACAGACCTACCTATGCACAGAATCTCGAGTATTTCTTCAATTACCAGCTTATCCATATGTATATGCGTTATTTCATGTGGAACTTCGCAGGCAGACAGAACGACCTGCTGAACCAGCATGGAGAACTCGATGCGGGTAACTGGATTTCGGGCATTCCATTCCTCGACAATGCGCGTCTGGGAGATCAGAGCCTTTTGCCCGACGATCTCGGTAAAGACAATCAGGGACATAACGTATATTATATGCTTCCTCTTATTCTCGGAATCATAGGCCTCATATGGCAGTCGTTCGCGGGAAAGAGAGGAATCGAGCAGTTCTGGGTGGTTTTCTTCCTATTCTTTATGACAGGAATAGCTATCGTTCTTTATCTTAACCAGCCTCCTCTGCAGCCTCGTGAACGAGACTATGCGTTTGCCGGTTCGTTCTATGCCTATGCCATCTGGATAGGAATGGGTGTGGCCGGTCTGTGGAGTCTGCTCCGTCTGATAATGGGGTCGAAAAAGGGTGAAGGTGAAAATGAAGAAAAGAACGGAGAGGACGCGAAGGGTTATAATCCTTACAAGCATGATACAGACTTTATAGAAGACAACAGCTTCAATCTCGAAGAGGATAAGAAATCTAAAAACTCGTTATATGCGGCAGCAGTGGCTTGTCTTCTCGGATTGGTGATACCCGTTCAGATGGTGAGCCAGACCTGGGATGACCATGACCGTTCCGGCCGGTATGCGGCGCGCGATTTTGCGGTGAATTATCTTGAAAGTCTCGAGCCGAACGCTATCGTGTTCTGTAACGGAGACAATGACACGTTCCCTCTCTGGTATGCTCAGGAAGTGGAAGGGATCAGACCTGATGTTAAGATAATCAACCTCAGCTATCTCGCTTCCGATTGGTATGCCAACCAGCAGATGAAACAGAGCTATGAGGCCGCTCCTGTGAAATTCACGGCGAAGCCCGAAGATATAGCTTATGGCAAAGCTGATGTTACGCTTGTTTCTCCCGAGCGTGCGCCGGTTGATCTTCTGACCGCCATCAAGACAGTATATTCAGGTAAGTCTTACAATGCCGACTACGGTTATCCGGAACTGCCGAGCAGTGTCGTAACCATCCCGGTAGACAAGAAGAAAGTGATAGAGCGCGGCCTTGTCGCGCCTCAGGACTCCGACAGAATCGTGAATGAGATAGTGATCGATCTTGGGAACGCGCCATCGGTGAAGGGTAAAGGATATGTAAGCCTGAGCGAGCTTCTGATGTTCGACATCATAGCCACAAATGCCGCCGAAGGGTGGCCGCGCCCCATCTACTGGTGCTCGTCGGTCGGTTCTGAGTATCATACAGGGCTCACCAACTATCTTGTATCGACCGGTATGACCCATCAGCTTGTGCCCACTCTTCAGGAAGGGCTTCCTGCACGTACCGACAGGGCATTTGATGTGGTCACCAAGAAATATCTATGGGGTGGAGCAGATAAAGCTACCGCCGACAACCGTCCTTATTTCGACGAGACAGCGAGACGGATGCTTATGGCAACGCGAAATTCGATACTCGATGTTGCGCAGAAACTCATCTCGGAAGGTGACGAACTCACTGCCGCCGGTAAAAATAAGGAAGCCGACAAGAAATATCAGCAGGCCTATCAGGCCCTCAATCTCATAGAGAAGAATCTCGGAGAGGCTGTGACACGCTACGGAATTACAGTGGCTCTCTCTCTGCCGGAATATTACGGGATGATCGCCGAGTCTACAGATAATGCGGCGCTCCGCAAGAAAGCCGCCGATATGCTATATTCACAGATGGAGCGACTGATGCAATATGTGGTTTATAATAACGCTATGGCGCAGCAATTCGGTCCGGGCATGAGCATGACAACCGAATCCCGCTGGATTCCCTATCAGATGCAGAGTTTCATCGATGCATACGAACGTTATGGAGGAGATTCCCGGAAGGTGGATGCTCTTCTGAAGCGTTTCGGCTTCAACCGTGAATATTTCAGCCGGCTCAATGAGGCGGCCTACTCAACGGGAGATGAAGGGGGTGTGACGGTTGATGAGGTGCTTCAGGAACTGAAGACATGGGCCGGTCTTGTGAATGAGATGGCAGCCATGAATCAGGAGGAATATGCCGCCGCACCGCTTGACCAGAAATATATAGACTCCGTGTTCTATGGCTATGTGGAGCAGGTGAAGAGTGCCGGTGTTACGGAAGATGAGATGAACCAGCTTCTGAAATCAGTGAATCTGGATATGGGGCGTTCTCGCCGCATATATGAAGAGTATGAACGCAATCATCCGGAGTAATGCTGATAGAACAGCCACCGAAAATATTCCGGATGCTCATTCCCGGTGGGGAGTTCCGAATTCCGAGCCGGGAAGAGCGCCGCGTTTATCTCACATTCGACGACGGACCGATACCGGAGGTGACGCCCTGGATTCTCGATGTGCTCGACAGCTATGACATAAAGGCCACTTTCTTCATGGTGGGAGATAATGTAAGGAAATATCCGGAGATCTATGAAGAGGTGAGGCGAAGAGGTCATAGGGTAGGGAATCATACGATGCATCATATTCAAGGAGCGCATACCACTACCCGAGGTTACCTTCGCGATGTGGAGGAGGCTAACCGGCTTATCGGTTCGGATCTCTTCCGTCCGCCACACGGATGGTTGCGTCCGCGGCAGTCGAAGCTGCTTTCCCGGCGATACAGGATAATAATGTATGATCTTGTCACACGCGATTACAGTAAGAGAATTAATGCCGCGCAGGTGGTGGAGAATGTGAAGCGATATACGCGCCCCGGGTCGATAATAGTTTTTCATGATTCGCTGAAAAGCCGGGATAAGCTTGAAACCGCCTTGAGGGAGTCGATAGAATGGCTCCGGGGAGAAGGTTATAGCTTCGAACTGCTTTGAAAGCCGGAATGCTCCGCGCGGCTTTGAAAGCCGGAGATGCTCGCGCTGATTCAAAGCCGGAGATGAACTCCGGAACAGAACAGCTTCGCGCTGATTCAAAGCCGGGATGCTTGCACTGATTCAAAGCCGAGATGCTCGCGCTGATTCAAAGCCGGAAAGGCTTTGAATCGTAAAGGGGAGAAAAAGGAATGCGGAGATTGATAGAGAATTAATAATATTGGAAAGTGAAGAGAGTACTTGTGGTTGGTGCCGGGGGATTCGCCGGAGGATTCATGGTTTCAGAGGGCTTGCGCAGAGGTTATGAGGTCTGGGCAGGCGTAAGAGCCACGACTTCGCGTAAATGGCTTGATGATGAGCGTATTCATTTTATCGAGTTGGATTTTGATAAACCGCATGGTTGGGCCGATAGTCTACGCGTCGCGCTCCCTGAAGGAGAAAAATGGGATTATATTGTGTACAATCTTGGGGCCACCAAGGTGGTGAGGTATCTTGATTTCAACCGCATCAATTATGAATATCTCCGCGATTTCATAAATGCTCTGAAAATTGCGGAGATGGTGCCTGAAAAATTCCTCTACATGAGTTCGCTTTCGGCCATGGGCCCTGGCGATGAACGCCGGTACACACCTTTCACGGAGGAGATGATTCCGTCGCCCAACACCCGTTACGGCTCTTCGAAACTTAAGGCTGAAGTGTGTCTCTACTCTTCAGGAATCCCTTATATAATTTTCCGCGCCACCGGCATTTACGGTCCCCGCGACCATGATTATTTCCTGATGTTCGAATCTGTGAAGAAGGGCTTCGATTTCTCTGTCGGTTTCAGGAAGCAGATGCTCACATTCATATATGTGGAGGATCTTGCGAGGGCAGTCTATGATGCCCTTGAGAAAGCACCTGTCGGAGAGGTTTATAATATCTCCGAACCAAGAGCTTATACACAGAAAGAATTCAGAAAGATATGCGCCCGGGAGATAGGGAAGAAAGTCGTGATTCCGGTACGTGTGCCGGTATGGGGTCTGAAGGTAGTTTCATGGGTAGCCGAAAAAATAGGGATGCTCAGAATGAAACCATCCACACTCAACAGCGACAAGTATCATATCATGAAGCAGCGCAACTGGAATGTAGACGTGTCGAAAGCCTGTCGCGACTTCGGATTCAAGCCTGAAGTCGCGCTTGAAGAGGGGGTGAGAAAGAGTGTGGCGTGGTATAAAACCGAAGGGTGGCTGAAATGAAAAAAATAAATACAGACAGTATAACGGCACCGCTCTATAACTCCGCCGGTCTTCCCGTGCCGCCCGCATTGGCCGACTCTCTGCTCACGGATTCACTGGCAGAACCGGTCTATGGACTGGTGATAGAGAATCCCGTGGTCCGCGAGCCTGCGCCGTCGCCCGATCCCAATTCCCCCGGGATGTCGATAATCTGGCTTGTAATAGTCGGATTATTCTGTGCTGTAGCTTTGAAATTCAAGAATAACGTAAAATATCTGAAAGCGGTCATAAGCGACCTCACCGATGTTCGGGTGCGTCAGAACGCCTTCGACGACACGGTGAAAGAGACATCGTTTCTTGTCATGCTTAATGTGCTATGGGTGTGTGCGTGTGGAGTTTTGTTGTGGCAGACTGTGATGCTCGATGTCGGGGATGTGGCTGCAGGAGCAAGTTTTTCCATACCCGACCGCCCGGCTCCCGGAATAGCTATATGCGTGGGGATGATGGGGGTCTATGCCCTTATGCTCTGCATAGCTTACTGGGTGATAGGTTTTGTATTCACCGACCGGGAACGGGCCCGCATGTGGCTGAAAGGAGCCGGAGCTTCCCAGGGGCTTGAAGTGATGTTTCTTCTCCCTCTTGCAGCCCTCTCACTGAGCTACGAGCCATGGGTGCCCGTTTTGCTCGAAATTGGCGCTGCGGTCTTCATTTTAGGCAAAATTATATTTATTTATAAAGGTTTTCGCATTTTTTTTACTCAAATTTCTTCGTGGATGCTATTTTTGTACTACCTTTGCAGTGTAGAAATAGTTCCATTGATACTTACCTACCTTGCTACCTTGCAGCTGTGTTCGGTTTTATTGTAAAAAAGGGTGTAATTTTAACCTTAAACGTCACCGTTGCAAGTCTGAAAATATTAGTTCATGAAAGTAAAGAAGATATTAGTATCCCAGCCCCAGCCCTCCTCAGAGAAGTCTCCCTATTATGACATATGCGCAAAATATGGAGTGGAGATGGTGTTCCGACCTTTTATAAAAGTGGAAGGATTGACGGCAAAGGAATTCCGCCAGTCAAAGATAAATCTGGCCGATTACACTGCAGTCATATTCACAAGCCGCACTGCTGTTGACCATTTCTTCCGTCTTTGCGAGGAGATGAGAGTCAAGGTTCCCGACACTATGCGGTATTTCTGCACCACGGAATCGATCGCGCTCTATCTGCAGAAGTATATCGTTTATCGAAAGCGAAAGATCTCATTCGGCAAAACAGGCAAGCTTGACGATGTTCAGCTAATGGCCGCGATGATAAAGAACGATAAGGAGAAATTTCTTTTCCCCATTTCGGATGTGCATAAAGACGATATACGCAGCCTGAGTGAAAAAGGACTTGATGTCACCAAGGCCGTGATGTATCGCACGGTGAGCAACGATTTCCAGCCCGGAGAGAATCTGGATTATGATATGCTTGTCTTTTTCAGTCCGGCCGGTATAGCGAGTCTGAAAAAGAATTTCCCCGACTTCGATCAGGATAAGGAAGGGATATTCATAGCCACCTTCGGCTCCACCACGGCCAAGGCAGTAGAGGAAGCGGGACTGCGTCTTGATGTCCAGGCTCCCTCGGTGAAACATCGGTCGATGCCCGATGCCATAGAGGCATTCCTGGCGGAGAATAATAAAGATTGAATAAATAAAGAATTTTAAAGAAAGCCGCCCCTAAAGGCGGCTTTTTATAATTATAACGTCATGAAAAACTTCGATGAGAACATGCTCAGCCGTCTCTATCTCAAGGACACGGCATTCAAAGACCTGATGCAACGCCGCATATTCAATGTTCTGCTGATCGCTACCCCCTACGATGCCTTCATGCTTGAGGAAGACGGGCGAGTGGACGAGCAGGTATATTTCGAATATGTCGGGCTCAATCTTTCCTCACCCCCGCGCTTCACTATGGTTGCCAATTATGAAGAGGCACGGGAAGCGCTTGCAACAAAACCGTTCGACCTTATCATCGCGATGCCCGGTGTAGATATAAGCGAGACATTCCGAGAGGCAGTGGATATTGACATGCTTTATCCCGATATTCCGTTTGTGGTGCTGACACCTTTCTCTAAAGAGGTCAGACGCAAGATCGCCAATGAGGATATGCGTGGAGTGGACTATGTGTTCTCCTGGCTTGGAAACGTGGATTTGATTCTTGCGATCATAAAACTGATTGAAGACAGGATGAACGCCGAAAACGATATTAATGAGGTCGGAGTGCAGGCCATAATCCTGGTGGAAGACTCCATACGCTTTTATTCATCTATCCTCCCCAATCTGTTCAAGTTTCTCCTCAAGCAGTCGAAACGTTTCGCTACCGAGGCGCTCAATGAGCATGAACAGATGATGCGTATGCGCGGCCGGTCGAAAGTGCTTCTCGCCCGCGATTATGAGGAGGCGATGGCTCTTGTGGATAAATATGGCGACAATATATTGGGAATCATCACCGATTCCCGTTTCCCGAAAGATGGGGAGAAAGATCCTCATGCCGGTATGAAGCTATGCGAAGAGGTGCATAAACGTTATCCGTATATGCCGGTCATCATGGAGAGCCAGGAAAGCGCCAACCGATTCCCTGCCGAAGCAAGGGGATATACATTCATCGACAAGAACTCCAAAACGCTGGCTCTCGACTTGCGAGAGGCGGTATCAAAAAAATTCGGTTTCGGAGATTTCATAGTCCGCGATCCGGAGAGCGGCAATGAGCTAATGCGTATCCGCAATCTGAAAGACCTGCAGAAGAATATTGACCGCATACCCCCCGGCGCCCTCTATTATTACTGCGGAAACAACAGCATTTCGCGCTGGCTCTATTCTCGTGCGCTCTTCCCGATTGCCAATCTTCTGAAAAATTTCAAATTCAATGATCTTGAAGAGGCCACCAGAGTCAGGAAGCTTATCTTCGAGGCAATAGTGAAATACCGACGCATGAAGAACCGTGGAGTCGTTGCAATCTTCGATAAAGATTTATATGATAATTACAGCAACTTCGCGCGAATAGGGGAGGGGTCGCTCGGAGGGAAGGGACGTGGCCTTGCCTTTATAGATTCCATCATCAAGCGACACCCCGTGTGCGATGACTTTGACGGCGTGCAGATAACGATTCCTCACACCGTTGTGGTCTGCACCGACATATTCGATGAATTCATGGATGCCAACGGTCTTTATCCCATGGCACTCTCCGACGCTCCTGATGAAGATATATTGAAGCGTTTTCTGGAAGCGAAGCTTCCGGAAGAGGTGGTGGCAGACCTGATGGCCTTCTTCGATGTGGTGAAGCGACCGTTGGCCGTAAGAAGCAGTTCCCTGCTCGAAGACTCGCACTATCAGCCGTTCGCCGGTATATATTCCACCTATATGATTCCCTATGTGGAAGATGAATCGCAGCGCCGCCGCATCATATGCGATGCGGTGAAAGGTGTATATGCCTCCGTATTCTTCAAAGACTCCAAGGCATATATGAACGCTACCAGCAATGTGATCGACCAGGAGAAGATGGCCGTCATACTTCAGGAAGTGGTCGGGGAATATCATGAAGGGTTCTATTATCCGAGTTTCTCGGGAGTGGGGCGATCGCTCAACTATTATCCCGTGAACGATGAAAAATCGGAAGAAGGTGTTGTTGAAGTGGCAGTAGGATTGGGAAAATATATAGTCGACGGCGGTCTGGCACTCCGTTTCTCTCCTAAGCATCCCACCAAGATAATACAGACCTCCACAATAGAGACAGCCCTTCGCGACACGCAGCGCAATCTGTTCGCCCTCCCTTCGACGGTGGGAGATGACTACGAGTTTAAGGTTGACGACAGTTTCAATATAGTTAAGATCCCTGTGGCGGATGCCGCCAAGACAGGAGCATTGAAATATCTTGTCTCCACTTTCGATCTATATGACGGACTGATCCGCGACAGCGATATGGGGAAGGGTAGGAAACTGGTCACATTTGCCAATGTACTCAAACATGGTGTTTTCCCGTTGGCGGAAGTGCTTGATTTCATGCTTTCCACAGGACAGTATGAAATGGGGCGTCCGGTAGAGATAGAATTTGCCGGAAACATCAACTCCACAAAGGGTGCGCATGGCGAGAAGGGAACAGTCTATTGGCTACAGATAAGGCCGATAGTCGATAAAAAAGAGATGCTCGACGATAAAATACTCGAGGTGCCCGATGAAAAACTCATTCTGCGCTCAGACACAGCATTGGGTCATGGCATAATGGACAACGTTCGTTATCTGGTTTATGTAAAGCCTGAGAATTTCAATTCCTCATATAATCCGGCGGTGGCACAGGAGATTGAGAAAATCAATTCGGAGATGGTGGCGGCCGGAGAACCTTATGTTCTCATCGGCCCCGGCCGTTGGGGTTCGTCAGACTCGGCATTGGGTGTGCCGGTGAAATGGCCTCAGATTTCCGGTGCGCGTCTTATTGTCGAGACCGCGTTGCCCGGCTACAGGATAGAGCCGTCGCAAGGCACTCATTTCTTCCAGAATCTTACCAGTTTCGGCGTGGGATACTTCACTATAGATCCCGCCGGAGGAAACGGATATATCGACACCGATTATCTCGCCGCTCTTCCCGCTGAAAGGGAAACGGAGAGAGTGAAGGTGGTGAAATTCGACAATCCGCTTATGATCGCCATCAACGGACGCAAATCAAAAGGTATCGTAGAGAAAGAATGAGGCAAGGCTCAATGGTAACCCGGAATGTCGCAATTATAGCGGCTTTCATCGCATAATGTTTGATAAATAGGCAGGTTGAGATTAATTTTGCGGAGGCTTAACGTTGAGGCTGTCGTTGCAGCCTCCATAAATTATTAAAAGTATGAAGAAGTGTATTAATCTTTTATTGTTTATTATCCTGACACTGGCTGTAAGCAGCTGCGCCGGCGACAGCGCCCTGAAGATGCAGATTGAGTCGGGAAAGAAACACTGTCCGATGAATCTCGGAATGGCAGGGAAACTCACCTCCATGTCGTATAATGAAAAGGATCGAGAGGTGGAGTTTGTTATCACGCTTAACAAACAGGTGACAGATGTAAACGATCTCAAGCAGGATCCTCAGTCAGCACGTGAGGCGATGCGTCTCGCCCTATCGAAAGGTGATATGAATAAGTTGCTCAAGATGATGGTTGATGCTGAGGCTTCTTTGAAGGTGATCTATAAGAACCGAGGCAGCAAGGATGAGTTTACGGTAGATTTCCCGGCTTCTGAATTGAAAGAGATTTATGATAATCCGATGGATGAGAATGCCGTCAACAAGCTTATGCTGGAGAATCAGATAAAGAGCGAGCGCAACCGTCTCCCCTATAATATAGACAAGGGTCTGAAGGTGACTGAAATCAAGGACAACGGCAGCAGTCTTATCTACGTATGTGAGGTTGACGAAGATCTGTATGAGATTGACAATATGGTAGATGGGAAAGAGGAGTTGAAAAAGAACATGAAAGATATGCTCAAAGACAGAACGATGCGTAAACAGGCTGAAATCCTGGCAGCGCTCAACAAAGGTTTTGAGTATGATTATGTGGGAAAGCCTTCGGGCAAGACCGTTGTTATCTCTTTCTCGGCAGCAGAGCTGGCTGAGATTGCAGGGAAGTCGAAATAAATCTTTTACATTCATGTATATGATTGAGGTTGCTCAGGCTATAATGCCTAAGCAACCTCAATCTCTTATTGCGATGTATCCTAAGGGGTCATGCACCTGTGATTTCGGGGGGAAGAACAGGCATCGCACCTTGTTGAGTGCAGACATAAGCGGATGTGCGTACGGCTTTATCGTGTGCCTCTTTCACACTCTTTCCCTGGAGTATTGATGCAATGAAAGCGGCGGTGAAAGAATCACCGGCACCTACCGTATCAGCAACCTCAACCTTGGGAGTAGGAAGGAAGCTTACATTGCCGGGGGTGAAAACGTAGCTGCCGTTAACACCACATGTGAGGATGAGCATCTTGAGGTTATATTTGCCAAGCAGAATCCAGCATTTATCCTGAAGATCGATTCCGGGATAACCGAACATGCGGCTCACAGTAACCAATTCTTCATCGTTTATTTTAAGGATGTTGCAACGTTCCATTGAGTTGCAGAGGATATCTTTTGTATAGAATCCCTGGCGGAGGTTGACATCAAATACAATAAGCGGGTCGTTCTCTTCCGGAATGGCATCGAGAAATTTATTGATTGTCTCTCTTGAAACCACATTGCGTTGAGCCAGAGAGCCGAAGCAGAATGCTGAAGTCTCCTTTGCGAGTTGTTCAAGTTCGGGGGTGAATGCGATGTTATCCCATGCCACATTCTCTTTTATGTCGTAAACGGGCACACCGGCAGGGTCAATCTCAACCTGAACGGTTCCGGTGGGATAAGGAACGGTCTGAAGAATATATTTCACATTCTGACGGTCGAAATTCTCTTTGAGCTCATGCCCGAGAGGGTCATCACCGACTGCGCTGCATGCACGGCTGTCGAGACCGAACTGAGAGACATGGTAAGCGAAATTTGCCGGTGCACCACCTATCTTTTTCCCTTCGGGGAGGACATCCCAAAGAGCCTCGCCCATTCCTACTACTTTCATATTATTTTTCATTTAAAGTTACGCAATTGGTTTTATTATGCGGACGCACCGGGGTGCGTCCCTACTGATTTTTTCGGACGCATCGTGGTGGGTTCCTGCTGATTTTTTTCGGACGCACCGTGGTGCGTCCCTACATTGTTGGTTTTACAGTCTAATGTAGGGACGCATCATGATGCGTCCGCACATTCAGATTATTATTTGGATGTTACGGGATTTTTGATTTTAAGAGTATAGAACGCAAGATACAGCACTCCGAGCGTCATGACAGCCACGGCTCCCGCCACTCCTACTGCATCCTGGGCGAAACCCATGCAGAGAGGAAATACCGTTCCACCGAAAAGCCCCATGATCATCAGACCCGACACTTCATTCTTTTCATTGGGCTGACGGTTGAGCGCCTGTGCAAACACGACGCTGAAGATGTTGGAGTTGCCGAAACCGATGCATGCTATGGCACAGAGCACGAGAGTCTGTGAGGTTGCCACGAAGAGACCAATCATGCCGACCAACATACAGAACACACTGAAAGCGAAGAAAGATTTGGCCGACATCTTGGCGAGAATGAACGAACCGAGAAGACATCCGCCGGTGCGGAAGTAGAAATATATCTGAGTCCCGATCACCGCTTCCTCGACACTGAGATTGAACTTTTCACTCAGAATCTGCGGGGCGAATGTGTTTGTGCCGACATCAATACCCACATGACACATGATCCCGAGGAAACAAAGGAGCACAAATGGTATGCGGAGTAGCACGATACATTCTTTCACTCCGGTCACCTTGTCGGGCTGTTCCTCCTCGATAGGTGTGGCTCCAAGAGCCGCAATGGACAGAAGGCAGACAGCCCCGAAAATCGGGAAGAGTATTCTCCAGCCAAGACCGAGAGTAGGCATAAGCGCAGCTGCACCCCAAGCCATGAGATAAGGAGCGAGAAGAGACGCGAGAGCTTTTACAAACTGTCCGAATGTAAGTGTGGAAGCCAGACGTGCAGGATTTATTAGACCGGAGACGAGCGGGTTAAGGGAGGTCTGCATCACGGCGTTGCCGATTCCCAGGAGAGAGAAGGCGATGAGCATCGTGTAATATCCCGAGTGGAAAATAGGTATAATCAGCGACACGAGAGTAAGGAGAAGCGAGAACATCACTGTTTTCTTACGTCCGATCTTATTCATAAGCATTCCCGTGGGAACGGCAAAGATGAGGAACCAGAAGAACACCAGAGAGGGAATGAAGCCTGCCTGTGCGCTCGTAAGATCGAGATCGGCTTTAACAAAGTTGGTTGCAGACCCCACAAGGTCTACGAATCCCATGGAGAAGAAGCAGAGCATCACCGGGATAAACTGCATCACCATGCTTTTGGGTGCGGTTGATTTATTAACGGAGGTTGCCATTATAATCGGTTCAAATGTGTTATTAATCAGTTTTTAAGAGAATATATCTCAAGATTTGAAATCTTGGCGTTTCCTTCCGAACTGAAGGAGATGGAAGAATACGGTTCGTTGGGGAATACCAGGTTTGTCATCGCATATTTACCATCTTTGGCAAACATCTCGATTGAGGAGCGGTCTATAAACATATGCACGCTTGTCTTACCATCGCCGGTGAAGGTCGGACTGACGGTTACCGCCGGGAAATCCTGACTGAAATCGGATATTCCTGCCTGTGTGCGGTCGAAAGCAATGGTATTGTCGGCAGGATTATAGGTTACGACAACCTTTTCATTTATTTTATTTGAAAGAGTAACAAATACCTTGGCATCGGATTTGCTTTCTATGTCGAAACTTATCTCGCATATGCCGTCGTTTGCGGTAGGGAGTCTGAACGAAGAAGCTTTCTTCCGGGCATTGATGTTTTTCCCTTTCACAACAGCCATGTCGCGAAGTCTTATAGTCTCCGGAGAGGGTGTCGAGGCAAGATAGATTTCACCATCGGTTCCTTCAAAGAGAGATAGTTCGCGCGGAAGAGTATTAGCGCTGCGGAATTGCATGGTAGGCACATCTGCGGCGTATTGCCAGTTGCTCATCCAGCCGATGGCGGTGCGACGGTTATCGGGAGCATCGCTCCAAGTGACTGTGGCATAGTGATCTTTTCCGTAATCCATCCATTTGGTAGGGATTTTTCCGGAGCCGTCTGTGTCGGCTGTGAAGTTTCTGCCATCGAAGTCACCGATAAAATACTGAGTCGCACTTCCACCGAAAGGACCGCCGGGGTTAAGGTTGACAAGGAGCACCCATTTCTTGCGGCCGTTGATTTCAAGAGGGAAAAGATCGGGACATTCCCATACACCCCCTTGCGCACCTTCCTTTCCGAAGGCAGACTGAAGAGTCCATGTCTTCAGGTCGGGAGAAGTGATGAAAAGAATTTCATGTTCGAGGGCATGAGCGAGCATGATGTTCCATTGCTTTGTCTTCTCATTCCAGAACATGTTCGGGTCGCGGGCCTCTGTTTCGAGAGTAAACACCGGATTGCCGGGATATTTAATAAAAGATTCGCCGTCGTTATCGCTGTGAGCGAGACTCTGCATCTGGCTTGCTGCCGCAGAGGTATAGAGAGCCACCACCGCATCTTTGCCGAAACCGGTGGAATTGGTTTTGTCGAGAGCACATGACCCGGAGAATATTGTGCCCAGACCATCGGGTTCGATCCCTACGGCCTTATGATCCCAATTGATAAGATCGGTAGAAGTGGAATGTCCCCATGTCATATTCTGCCATTTGGATCCGAAGGGGTTCCACTGATAATAGAGATGCCACACACCATCGCGGTAATACATGCCGTTAGGATCATTCATCCAGCCCCATTGCGGGGTGTGATGATAGACAGGACGGAATTTCTCACGGTTGGATACATCGAAAGTATCGGAAACTTCAATCGCGTTCCAGCATGCAGCATCCTTGGCTTCACGTATAGATGAGCGATCATGGTTGGCATTGATATCGAGCACTATATTATGCCCTTTGTATGGCTCAATATTGAGGGGAACAGTAAAATCCACTTTCGACTTTGCAAGGCGAACATAGAAGGTGCGTTCCAACTTGCCGTCGATAAGCAGATTGACTTTTGCGTCAGCCACATCATCCTGCACGGGCAGGAGAAGATATTTGCCATCACCATCTACACGTACAAGAGTATTGTTTACTCCAAGATGCTCCACTTTCACTCCATCGCCGGCCAGCATGCCGAACGCACTGCCGACCATCAAGGGAGCCATGAGCATGTATTTCATTATCTTCATCATGTGAGTATCTATATTTGTCAGATTAAACGGTTTGTGTCAAGATTTGGTTGAGATTTGATAAAGCCGGTTATGTTTTTTAAGAAACCCCTCTCTCTCTATCGCAGGGAGAGAGGGGAAAATCTACTAACAAACCTAACTTTATTAACCTATGCTAATCATTTATTTCATTCTTGCTTAAATGCATCGCAAAGATAATGAAACAGGAGAATGGGGAGGTATAACATAAGTTGCAGATACTATTAAAAATGTTGCAGAGCATCAAATTTTAAACTTAACGAATGTTTTTTAATAGTGAAAATTTTGTAATTTTGTTGAAAATCAAAATCTAACCGATGAATTTACTCAAAAAGTATCTGAAATTTTCAGTTATCCTTCTGTCATACACACTGCTTTTATGTGGATGTGGAAACAACCCGTCAGTAAAAAAATATCGCATAGGGGTGTCGCAGTGCAGCGATGATGACTGGCGAAAGAAAATGAATGAAGAGATTGAGCGCGAGGTTATGATCCATTCTGAAGCGGAGGTAGAGATACGTTCGGCCGATGATAATAATGAGAAGCAGATTTCCGATATAAAGTATTTTCTTGACAACGATTTCGATATTATCATAGTGGCTCCCAATGAGGCCGATGCCATTACTCCCGTGATTAAGGAAGCATATGAGAGCGGAACTCCTGTAGTGATATTCGACCGAAGCATCAACGGTGACAGTTTCACCGCCTGGCAGGGAGCCGACAATGCGGAGATAGGGCGGGCTGCGGCCGGCTATGCAGCCAAGCTGGAGAAAGAAAGGAGAGGGAGCGGGAAAATATTGGAACTCCAGGGCAACCCCGGCTCCACACCCGCGAGGGAACGAAAATCAGGATTTGTTCAGGAGCTCACTTCCTATCCCGATCTTCAGATAGTAGGCTCGGCGATAGGTAACTGGACATATGATGATGCCTTTACCCGGATAGATTCACTATATGATAAGCATCCGGATGTGGATATAGTCTATGCCCACAACGACCGTATGGCTATAGCGGCCTCGGATGCTGCCCGTAAAAGAGGACTGCATCCCAGAATAATAGGGGTGGATGCCGCTCCGGAAATCGGAATCAAGGCGGTGAGAGACTCCGTGATTGATGCAACCTTTCTGTATCCGACAGATGGCTACCGGCTGATACGGACCGCCATGGCCATATTAAATGGAGAAAAATTCGAGAGGATAGCCAAATTGCCGTCATCTTCAGCAGTGGATAAAAGCAATGCCGATATTCTTCTGATTCAGAGTGAGGCGTTGCGCGAAGAGACATCAAAACTGAAAGTGCTCAAAGGCGAAATAGATGAATTCTGGGAACTTCATTCTGCACAGACCTCTTTTTTCTATGCACTCATCGCTATCCTTGTATTGTTTGCGGTGCTTCTTTTCTTCATATTGAGGTTATACTGGATCAACCGTCGCCATCAGCGGCAGCTTGAGGAACACAGCCGGATTGTAGAAGAGGAACGCGACAAACAGGAGTATCTTAATAAGGAATTGGAAAAAGCTACTCAGTCGAAACTTGTTTTCTTTACCAATGTGTCGCACGATCTGCGCACCCCCCTCACTCTTATCGCCCAGCCTGTGGAGGAGGTAAGAAAGGGAAGAAACCTTACGCCTGTGCAGAAAAATCTGATGAATATAGCGTCGAAGAATATCAGGATTCTGCAGCGGCTCATCAACCAGATACTTGATTTCCGTAAATATGAGAATGGAAAACTCGATGTGAAACTTGCGGAGGTTGATTTCAGCGTTCTGTTGAATGATTGGGCTGATTCGTTCCGTGAACTTGCGCGTCAGAAAGATATAAGATTCAAGGTCAGGATAGAGGAGGGGAACGATTGCCATCTGGCTATAGATGAAGAAAAGATGGAACGCGTATTCTTCAATCTGGTGTCGAATGCTTTCAAACATACACCCTCAAACGGGAAAATAGATCTTGATTGCCGATGCGATGGCCGCTGGCTGACTCTGCGTGTCTGCGACACAGGCGAAGGGATTCCCGAGAAAGACATAGATAAGATTTTTGAGCGCTTCTTCCGTGTAGAGAATGTCCGTCCCAAGGGTTCCGGAATAGGATTGGCTCTTACCAAGGCATTCGTGGAGCTTCATGGAGGTGATATAACAGTAGAGAGTGAGGAGGGGAAAGGCTCGGTGTTTATCGTGACTATTCCGGTGAAGCATGTCGATAATAAAGGGGAAATGAAGGCAATTTATAAAGAGAAAGCTGTTCTTGATGAGGTGGCACCGGTGGAGAGTGTGGCTCCGGTTGCGGCCTCGGATAAGCCGATGCTCCTTTTTATAGATGACAATGAGGATATGCGCAATATGGTGCTTTCACTTCTTGGCGACGAATATAACATAGCTCTTGCACCCAATGGAAAGGAAGGGTTGAGAATGGCCGCCAAATATGTGCCCGACCTCGTGGTTTCCGATGTCATGATGCCCGTTATGGATGGCATGGAGTGTTGCCGCCGCATCAAGGAGGAGGTGAGCACATCGCATATCCCTGTCTTGTTGCTGACGGCCTGTTCCATGGATGAACAGAAGGCAGAGGGTTATGAAAGCGGAGCCGACGGGTATCTTTCAAAGCCTTTCAACGCCGATGTGTTAAAGGCTCGCTGCAGAAGTCTGATAGAAAACAGGAAGCGCATCCGGACTCTTTGGCAGCGTGGAGAGGGACATGACGACAACAGCATAAGCAGTGTTGAACCGGTGCAACGCAATACAGAGAGTAAGATTCGAAATGATGTCGGACCCGTAGATAATGAATTTTATAATCGTTTCCTCGCCAAGGTGGAGGAACAGATGGGTAATTCCGAATTGAATGTAGATCAGCTTGCCTCCGAGCTTGGTCTGGGACGTTCGCAATTTTATAGAAAGATAAAGGCACTGACAAATTATTCTCCGGTCGAATTGCTTCGCCGTCTTCGTCTGCAACGCTCGCGTCATTTGCTCACCACAACGGAAAAGAGTGTGTCGGAGATAGCCTATGAGGTTGGATTCTCCACTCCGGCCTATTTCACGAAGTGTTTCCGTCATGCATTCGGAAAGACTCCTACCGAACTCAGAGAGTGTTTGAATTTAAACCAAATTTAATATTTAGAGAGTTGTGGAAATTTTTGATTTCATCACAAAGAATCTTTTGGGCGCTTTCCCAAAGATTTCATCGGTCGTGATGCCCGCATCGCTCCCTCTTCAACTTTGGAAAATCATCCCAAAATCTCTCTTTGTGCTAAAATCATTTAAATTCAAACAC
>JAAVEA010000017.1 GCA_014801535.1 Bacteroides sp. | reverse complement strand
TTTCAAGGATAACACCGAGATCAAGAGCGTTACCGTTCCCTCCACTTTGAAGGAGATCGGAGAGGGTGCATTCGAAGGCTGCGATAATATCAACAATATCGAGTTCCAGGGCACCACTCCCCCGGCAGGTATCGACAACGCTTTCAGCAAGGAGACCAAGGAAAACGCAAAGGTAACCGTTCCCACCGAAAACTTCAAGGAATACCGCAATGAGCTCGGCGGCGACTTCGATAATCTCGAACCCGAAAAACCTCTCGTAAAAACTGAGAACGGAATCGAATATGAGATTGTATTCGGAAAGACCGAGGAGGAGGACACCGTGAAGGTGACAGGTGGAAATCCCGACACCGACGGCAACCTTACAATAGAGGCGGAGATTGAGATTGACGGCAAGAAATATCCTGTAACCACAATCGAGCCTGACGCTTTCAAGGATAACACCGAGATCAAGAGCGTTACCGTTCCCTCCACTTTGAAGGAGATCGGAGAGGGTGCATTCGAAGGCTGCGACAACATCGACAATATCGAGTTCCAGGGCACCACTCCCCCGGCAGGTATCGACAACGCTTTCAGCAAGGAAACAAAGGAGAACGCCAAAGTGACCGTTCCCGACGAGAGCAAGGAGGCCTACGAAGAGGCGATTGGCGACGAGTTCCAGGATATCGAATCCGCCAGCGGAATCACAGAGACCATTGACGGTATTGTCTATAAGGTGAACAAGGAGAGCGACGAGAATGAAGTGACGGTCGTAGGCTCTACCGATGAACTTTCAGGCAACGTGACAATCCCCGAGACAGTGACCATCGACGGCGTGGAATACACTGTGACCAAGATTGAGAAGGGAGCCTTCAGCGGCAACACGGATATAACCGGAGTAACCATCCCCGACACCGTGACCGAAATCGGGGAAAGTGCATTCGGAAACTGCGAGAACCTCAAGACCGTGATTGTAGGAAGCGGAGTGACGAGCCTCGAAGGTGTGTTCACCGGCAGTGAGAACATCGAGAAGGTGATCGCCCCCGAGACAGTCATCGAGGGAGCGGAGCTTCCCGATGGAACAGTGACCATCACATATCCCGAGGGCGGGGAGCCGGAGTTAAGCGGCGACCTCCTCATCTCCGAGGGTGAGAACGGCAATGAACTTGTATCCGTACCCTCCGACACCAGGGAGATAGTGATTCCCGACAATGTGACCAAGATCGGCAACGGAGCCTTCATCGGCTGCACCGAATTGGAGACCATCACAATACCGAACCATGTGGAGAGCATCGGAGAGAGTGCTTTCCGCGGATGCGAATCCCTGAAAGAGGTGGAGATCGGAACCAACGTAGCCACCATCGGCAGGGAGGCCTTCAAGGGTTGCTCAGCGCTGACAGAGATCGCGCTTCATTCGGGCATCACCGAGATCGGAGAGGAGGCATTCGCCAACAGCGGACTGACCAAGGTATATCTCGGCGCAGGGATCGTGAAGATCGGAGAGAACGCCTTCGCCGGCAACCATATCGAGATGATAGCGATAACGGCGCAGGCAGTTCCCGAGACAGTTGAGAATGCGTTCGGCAACTTCGATGCCAAGCTCTACGTGCAGACCGAAGCCAACAAGGCCGACTACGGACGCCACAGCGTATGGGGCCGCTTCGATGCCGAGACCATGGTGGTGGCCACCGCTATCGAGAGCGAGCAGGACAGCAACCTTCTCATGGAGACGGGCGAGAGCCGTCAGCTCAATGTGACGGTTGTTCCGGAGAATGTGACCATACCCCATATCTTCTGGGAATCCACAAATCCGGATGTGGCCACGGTCGACAACCACGGTGTGGTTACGTTCCACAGGGGTGCGCGTCATATCGGATCTACCACCCGTGCGGAAGCGGAGAATGACGATTGCAAGATTATAGCCCGCACGCTCTTTGCCGGCGGACCGGTGATGGAATACACCTTCAACGGCGTCACCACCGGAATCGACGGTATAGAGATAGAGAGCGATGCCGGCGCACTGCGCGAGCTCATCATGGAGGAGGGTGTGAAGGTCTATACCCTCGACGGCAACCGCGTGAGAGCAGCGGAGCGCGAAGTGGAGAGTGGCTATTATATCGTCGTAAAGAATGGTAAGAGCAGTAAGCTTTTTGTAAAATAATTATATCGGTTACTCTAAAAGAAGAGGGTGCAAGCTTGAAGCTTGCACCCTCTTTGTTTCTCATAAACAATACCTATCTGCAGTGAGACAGATATTATATCACCACATTCACAATCTTACCAGGCACCACTATCACCTTCTTGGGTGTCTTGCCGGCAAGCCATTTCTCTGCATTGGTATCGTTCAAGGCCGCTTTCTCAACCTCTTCCTTGCTTGTTCCGGCAGGCACCTCTATCATGAAGCGGGTCTTGCCGTTGAAGCTGACCGGATATTTCACCGTATCTTCCACAAGAGCCTTGGGATCATATACGGGCCATGCGGCATCGGCTACTGTGCCGGTATGACCCAGCCTATGCCAGAATTCCTCGGCGATATGCGGAGCGAATGGAGCTATGAGCCTTGTTATCACCTCCATTGCCTCGCGATTGGTCGATTTAAGTGAGATCAGTTCATTGACAGCGATCATGAAGGCCGCAACCGAAGTGTTGAAAGAGAAGTTCTCTATATCCTCAGTAATCTTCTTGATAAGTTTGTGAACAGCCTTCTTCTCCTCTTTAGTCATCTCTTTGACAGGTTCATTCTCAGCCTTTTCAAAGAGTCCCCAAAGTTTCTTCAGGAATCGGTTCACACCGTCGATACCATTGGTGTCCCATGGCTTGGACTGCTCCACCGGACCGAGGAACATCTCATAGAGACGGAGCGTGTCGGCACCATATTTCTCCACTATATCATCGGGATTCACCACATTGAACATAGATTTCGACATCTTTTCCACTGCGTATCCGCAAAGATATTTGCCATCTTCAAGAATAAACTCGGCATCAGCGTAATCAGGACGCCACTTGCGGAAAGCATCGGTGTCAAGAACATCGTTGCTCACGATATTCACATCCACACGTATGGGAGTGGTGTCGTATTCTTTGCGCAGTCCATGGCTCACGAAGGTATTGGTGTTCTTTATGCGATACACAAAGTTGGTACGCCCCTGAATCATTCCCTGGTTCACAAGTTTCTTGAAAGGTTCCTCCTCGCACACAATGCCGAGGTCGTAAAGGAATTTATTCCAGAAACGTGAATAGATAAGGTGACCGGTGGCATGCTCGGCACCGCCTACGTAAAGGTCTACATTACGCCAGTATTCATCGGCCTCTCTGCTGACCAGCTCTTTATCGTTATGAGGATCCATATACCGTAGGTAATAGGCAGACGAACCGGCGAATCCGGGCATCGTACACACTTCGATGGGATAACCTTCCTTTGTTACCCAGTTTTCAGCACGTCCGAGAGGTGGTTGGCCATCCTCGGTGGGGAGATAGCTCGACACTGGAGGAAGGAGAAGCGGAAGCTCGCTCTCATCCATAAGATAGGCCGTGCCATCCTTATAATATACGGGGAAGGGTTCGCCCCAATAGCGCTGACGTGAGAATATGGCGTCGCGCAGGCGATAGTTGGTCTTTACCTTTCCAAGACCTTCTTCCTCGATGAATCTCTTTGTCTTTGNAATAGNATCTTTCANTTCAAGGCCGTTGAGATNGNGCTTCGGNCCNCAGGAATTGATCANCTTTCCCTCTTTGGCATCGAAACTCTCCTCCGAAACATCGGCACCTTCGATAAGGGGAATGATGGGAAGNTCGAAATGACGTGCAAAGGCATAGTCGCGCGAGTCGTGAGCCGGAACAGCCATAATCGCTCCTGTTCCATAACCGGCAAGCACATAGTCGCTCACCCAGATTGGTATCTCCTTTCCTGTAAGGGGGTTTACGGCATAGCTTCCGGTAAACACTCCTGAAACTTTCTTCTCTATCTGGCGTTCGCGTTCTGTCTTATGCTTCACCTCCTCAAGATATGCTTTAACGGCCTCGCTCTGTTCGGGGGTGGTGAGCATCTCAACATATTTTGATTCCGGGGCAAGCACCATGAAGGTCACTCCGAAAATGGTGTCGGCGCGTGTGGTGAAGATTTCAAGCTCTATATCTTTTCCGGCAACGGGNAAGTGCATCTCGGCACCNTCCGAACGGCCTATCCAGTTGCGNTGAGTCTCCTTNAGCGAGTCGCTCCATTCCACTTTTGCCAAATCATCGAGCAAACGCGGAGCGTATGCCGAAACACGCAGACACCACTGGTTCATNAGTTTCTGTTCAACCGGATAACCTCCNCGNACACTCAGACCCTCGCTCACCTCATCGTTTGCGAGCACAGTTCCGAGTTCAGGACACCAGTTCACCATCGTCTCTCCCTGATAGGCGATTCTATAATTCATAAGGATGTCGCGCTNNTCNTTNTCNGANAGAGCTGTTCCATTCCTCTGCAGTGAANNNCATNTCNTTTCCACANGCCAGNGTTAANNCCNNCGNTNCCTTTCTCNNCAAAATGNTNTATNAGNTTGGAGATAGGCTGAGCCTTATCAAGGTCGCGNTCGTAATAGGAATTGAACATCTGCATGAACGCCCACTGGGTCCATTTATAATATTTCGGATCGCANGTGCGCACCTCACGGCTCCAGTCGAACGAGAAACCGATCTTGTCGAGCTGCGAACGGTAGCGTGCAATGTTCTCCTCTGTTGTCTTNTCCGGATGCTGNCCGGTCTGGATTGCATATTGCTCTGCCGGCAAACCGTATGCATCATAACCCATAGGATGAAGCACATTGAAACCCTGCTGGCGTTTGAAACGGGAATATATGTCGCTTGCTATATACCCTAATGGATGACCNACATGCAGACCCGCACCGGANGGGTAAGGGAACATATCAAGCACATAGAATTTCTTGCGTTCCTTATCTTCATGAGTCTTATACACCTCATTTTCGCGCCAGAACTTCTGCCAGCGCTGTTCAATCTCTTTATGGTTGTAATCCATTATGATGATCTTTTATGATTTATGCTTTATGATTTGCAAATTTAGTGAAAAAACCGCAAATNTCAGCAATTTCACTACCAAACTCAATTCAGGAGATTACATAATGGTTCTCGTAAATCTCCCTAAATCGAAAATTTCTCCCANTTTAAAAAAATGTCAGTTGCGAAACCGTCAGTTCGGAACTGGCGAGTTCGGAACTGACGGTTTCGCAACTGCAAAGATAGACCCTATTCTTATATCGTGCAATGATTCACTTACTTATCTTGGTGGCATGGCCATCGGCGTCAATATGAATCAGCACACCTTCGCTATCGGTGCTGGCAGGGAGTCCGTCAATGGTATAATAAAGACCGGCCTTGGAGCCNAANNCGTCNGTTNCNNTGTTTTCATCATAATCCTTAAGATTTTCCACACCGCTTTCCTCTCCGAGAATCAATTTATTAAGGATAGGTATACGCTTATCCAACCAATCACATAGCGAATTATAGGCATCATAAGGAGTTACGAGAGGAGCATTCAATAATCCTCTCTTGTCGTCGATCAAAAGCATTTTGTAATAATCGGGGTTTTTGATAATATAATCTTCCACTCCGGCCGTTAGATCGCGCTTAAGATCTGTCCTGATNTCCCTCCATAATTCAGAATAAAGGGAACTGAAGTCATCTTTTTCAAATANAGATCTGAACCAGAACACATCATATGTGTGAATCTTACTGAAATCATCACTGTTTTCAGTGAAACATCCGTCAAAATCCCAAAGCGGTCCCATCTGCAATTTCGACCCGAAGGGAGAAAGGGGATTGAAATCGTTTTTCTTAACGAATATATTGGTTCCGCAAGGATCGGCAGTACACATAATATCCTGAGCTAATACCCACTTGGCGAAACTGTCATAGTCNATCATNNNCTCAACATNCTCTCCGTTATAGAGATTTTTCTCNACAGTGTTAATGGTCCATTTTATATTGTCAAGACTCATTTCATCAAAATCATCAGTNTCAGGCTCTTTAAAAGTCCAACCCATNTCNNCNAGCTGATGATTGGTTTTGAAATACACTTCATCAGGTTTCCACCAATATGCATCGTTCTCGACAATATATCCTGAATCNTCTATATCTACTTTATGCTTGCCGGCNNCCACAGCNTCAGCCAGATAGTAACAACCCATATACCGGTCNTTCATNATAACGGCCACATGTCTGATTTCGGATTGCCATCCAAGCCCGCAGACCCTTCCGAGCTGNAAACCGGACACGAAATTCAACACCGAGGANCTTTGACCGAGCAGAACCCATTCCTTATCCTTNACATCATCGTCATCGCGAAATAACAGATCGGCTTTCTTCTCCAATTTTATCTTATACCCTTTCTTCTGTATCCAATCTTGGGCAGTNGATGTGTTGCCTCGTGCCTTGACTTTTACTCCCGACAGTTTTTTTCTCCATTCTCCGCTATTATATATCTCCGCACCTTTGAACGACACGTTCAATGAGCCGGTGACATATTCATTATTTGTGATTGANAGTCCNTTGCATCCTTCAGGNGGAGTNACGACATCAAATGTAGGGAAGCTGCCGTCCTGTAGATTGAAATCAAGAACATAGACATCCATCGTTTTCAATTCATCCCTTATCTGTTCAATTGAGGAATTGGCATCGATCTCGGTGGTGACAGGTTCTGCAAAGGGTTCCATGGCCGACATCGGCGATACAGCACATAAAGAAAGCATCACACCGATCAATGGAAGCACGTTAGAAGTAATTCGTTTCATAATCATGTTATTTACTTTTCGGAAATATTTACCATAGTTCATATAACTAAAATACTTAAGTAAGAATTCAAAATTAAACAACACTTACTTAATATTTTTAGAAAACGCTATTTATTTGTTTTTCTTACATAGAGACGGCCGGAAATTTGCATGTGGCTGTTCACTCATTCTTCATGGACAAAGAAGCAATGATACAATCATACAATATCGGGTACACATTCCGTTTATAATAGGAGGGAATGCTCATGTAAGTTGTATTTCTGAGTTTAAATTTGTAACTTTGTAATTCCAAATAATTCATTCCGAGAGTCTATGGTATCTGTATGTATGGCCACATACAATGGCGGAAAATATATTCTTGACCAGATTGAGAGCATCCTGCCTCAGCTTGGTGAAAGGGATGAACTTATAATATCTGACGACGGCTCGACCGACAGTACCATGGAAATAATCCGTGCCATCCAGGATTCGAGAATAAAGCTGTTTGAGAATTCCGGCAGACATGGAGTGGCGGGGAATTTTGAGAACGCCATACGTCATGCGGCGGGTGAAATCATATTTTTATCCGATCAGGATGATGTGTGGCTACCCGGGAAAATAGACGGAATGGTTAGTTTTTTAAAGGAGAATGATTACGATATCGTCACATGCAGCTGTTCGCTGACAGACGAAAATCTGAATGTGACCGTTCCGGATTATTATGCTGAAAGATCTCCTCTGGATAAATCGGCTTTCGGAAATTTCATAAAAGATCTATGGTTGGGATGCTGCATCGCGTTCAACCGGAGAATCCTTACCGAACTCCTTCCCTTTCCTCCCAAGGTAGCCGCTCACGACCTTTGGATCGTCATTTACGGGCAGCTAAGGTTCAGATGCGGATACTACCCCAAGGTTTTGCAACTTTACCGTCGTCACGACAATACTGTTTCGTTTGCCGGGACAAAAAGCGGAAACTCATTAGGATACAAACTCTCCTACAGAGCGTATCTCGCAACTCATTTAATCAAAAGGCTACTAAAATTTTCTCATCATAAATGAAACTGGTATTTATTAATCCTCCTTTCAAAGCGGAATACGGCAAATTCTCCCGAGAATCGAGAAGCCCGGCCATAACAAAGAGCGGTGCCTTATATTATCCGCTATGGTTGATTTACGCGGCCGCATATGCTGAAAAAAAAGGCTTCGATATATCTTTCATTGATGCGCCCGCCAAACCGCTGAATGAAGAGGAGACCTTACGGTTGATTCCAGATGGAAAGGAACGAAAACTTTTCATTCTCAATACCAGCACCCCGTCAATCAAATCGGATGTTGCATTCGCCGGTAAGCTAAAGGAGCTTTATCCGGATTCTTTCATTGTGCTTGTGGGCACACATCCCACGGCCAGAGCTGTGGAGACAATGGAATTTTCCAAAACTGTCGATGCCATCGCAATCGGCGAATTCGACCGCGTGATCTGCGATCTGGCTGACGCTTTGAAATCAGGAAAACCTCTCGACACTGTAAAAGGATTATGCTACCGTGAGGGAGATGAGATTCTCCGCACGCAGCCGATGCCTCATATAACCGAGCTTGATGAGATCCCATTTGCCGCACGCTTCATCAAGGAGCATCTCGACGAAAAAGATTATTTCTTTGCCGCCGCCACTTATCCGGCGATACAGATTTTCACCGGCCGCGGATGTCCTTTCAGATGCAATTTCTGTGTGTATCCTCAGACCATGCACGGGCATAAGTTCCGTGCCCGATCCCCACAGAATATTGTGGATGAATTTCAGTATATAGCTGATAATTTCCCCGATGTCCATGAAGTTGTGATTGAGGATGACACTTTTACAGCCGATAAAAAAAGGGTTGTTGAATTTTGCAATCTTCTTATTGAGCGCAAACTTAACAAACGGCTAAGATGGCTCTGCAACGCGCGCGTTGACCTCGATTATGAAACTATGCGCGTAATGAAGAAGGCCGGATGTCGCCTGATAATTCCAGGCATTGAAAGCGGAAGCCAAACCATCCTCAACAATATCAAGAAAGGAACGAAAGTAGAGCAATTCTATTCATACGTTGCCAATGCCAAGAAGGCAGGTCTTCTTATCCATGCATGTTATATGGTGGGGAATCAAGGAGAGACAAAGGAAACCATGCAACAGACTCTTGACTTGGCTCTGAAACTTAATACTGATACGGCTCAGTTCTTCCCTCTTATCCCCTATCCCGGCACAGAGGCATACGATTGGGCCAAAGCCAACGGCTTTATAGTGGAAAATTATGAGGATTATGTGCTTGAGGATGGTTCCCATAACACGGTGTTGTCAATGCCAGACCTCTCATCCCAAGAGATGGTTGAATTCTGCAACAACGCCCGCAGGAAATACTATCTCCGTCCATCGTATATTCTTCACAGGATCTGGACAGGACTGAAGGATCCTTCCGATCTGAAACGTTCTGTAAAAGCATTCGGCAGACTAAAGAAGTATCTTTTTAAAAAGTGAGGCAACCGGAATGAGCGCTTATATTTCCATAATAACTCCATGCTATAATGCCGGAAAAACAATTGCCATGACAATCGAATCTGTCATGGCACAGACCTTTTCCGATTGGGAGATGCTTATTGTTGATGACTGCTCCACCGATGATTCGGCAAAGGTGATCAAGGAGTTCACCGACAAGGATTGTCGGATAAAATATTTCCGCACTCCAAAAGCGTCCGGCTCACCGGCAATGCCCAGAAACATAGGCATAGAAAACGCTTCCGGAAAATATATCGCATTTCTTGATGCCGATGACGTGTGGATAAAAGATAAATTGACAAAGGAGATCGATTTTGCAGAAAGAAACAATTACCATCTGGTCTATTCATATTATGAAAAAATGGATTGGAACGGCAAAAGAAACAACCGTGTGGTGAAAACCGCCCCTGTTTCAACCTACAGAAGCCTTCTGAAATCAAATTCCATCCCTTGTCTCACTTCAATGGTCAGCCGTGAAGCTATCGGCGACACGAGATTCAAGCATATTCTTCAGGAAGATTTCTGTTTCTGGCTCGACATCCTGAAAAAAGGATATACAGCCTACAATATTTGTGAGCCCACGGCTCTATACCGTGAGGCGAAAATGTCACGTTCTTCCAATAAGATCGATATGTTCAAGGGATATTGGGGGGTGATCCGCAAACAGCAGCATATCAGTCTCATTCCCTGCTGTTATTATATGGTGACTTATTCCGTTCTCGGATTTCTGAAATATCTGAAATAATTCACCACATCATATACCGCTTTACTCGCTTACGAACTGGATATCATCCGTGCGTGGATGAACGAACTCAAATTCAAGAGTGCGCGCCAACCCTTCATCAAGAGTAAAGGGTGCCTTGAATCCGCAGCCATGAGCCTTGGTGGCATCAAACTCCGTTGTCGCACAGAATTTTCTTACTCTGACAGATGAAATCGCGAGCTTCTTACCCGTAAGCTTTGCAAGAAGGTCAAAGCCATACCCTCCCATCATTCCAAGCCAGAAGGGGAAGTGAGTTGCCGGAATATGCTTGCCAAGAACCTTTGAAACGTGGCCTACAAGCTGATTCATATTGTTATCAGGCTTATCTATATAGTTGAATACATTATATCCCTCAGTCACATTGTCGATAAGGTATTTCACAAAAGCAACTACATTCCCCACATAAGCCATCGATTTCTTATTCTCACCCTTGCCAACCATAAGGAATTTGCCTGAGGAAATCTGCTTCAACAAATTATAAACGTTTCCACGGTTTCTCTCTCCAAATATAACAGTAGGACGTATAATGTTGATATTCCAATCCGGATGAGACTTATGCCATTCTTGCAGCACTTTCTCTGCCTGCCATTTTGATTTTCCGTAATGGTTGAAAGGATCAGCCGGATGATTCTCATCAGGATTCTTCTTGTCAAGACCATAAACTGCGACAGAAGAGAAGAATATTATACGCTTCACCCCATTCTTTTCCATAGCCTTCAAAGTAACTTCCATCCCTCCGACATTGGTATCGTAATATAACGACACAGGAGAGACATCATCCCGATGCTGAGCGGCAAGAAGAATAACAATATCGGCACTCTCCAGTTCCTTATCCATCTCGTCCGCATTGCGGACATCTCCTATCACAGTTATATCATTGAAAAAATGACTTGGCAGGAGATCTATATTTTTACATGAATATTCTTCCGGGGTCTCTTTCAGAAGGTCGATCAAGCGTGTTCCGACAAATCCGCTTCCGCCTATCATTGTTACTTTCATGTCCTGTTTCAATTTAGGTAATTTAAATTTTTCGCTATCTCCTCTTCACTTTCCAGATGCTCCTGAAATATTCCTCGCGTGCAGGAACCTTTTCCGGGTTAATAACAGATACATATGGGAAACAACGGTCTTTATAGAGCGTATAATAATAATATGACTGCGATAGTATCACAAACGATGCGGCGAAAGCGCGCATGGGTGCCGCAATCCGTTTATCGCTAAGGTAGTTGCAAAGAACGATATTCACAAAGATCGTGGTGTAGTTGGTGAGACGCTGGAACACCACCGGTATGGCTATCGAACCGCAGGTAAGAAGAATCTGGAACAACAGCATAGAGCGATACCATGGATTCAATTTTTTCTTCCGGCATATAAACAGAAGGAATACCGATGGCACGGCATTTCTTATGAATTCCATTATATGCCAGTTGATATTCTGGTTCTCTCCATCCTTGATATATGTTGATATCTTAGCCGTTACAAAACCGAGTTCAAGAAATTTATTTAAGTTCTCAACCAATGGTGTGATTGCTACCATCGCAGCGCACGCTCCGATATACCATATATTTATCCGCAGATACTGAAGGAGAGGAAAAACGAATGTGATAGCCGATGAATAATGAAATCCCAGACCCAAGAAGCAGAAAAGATAATATTTCAACCATTTTTTCTCTTCAAGATTTCTGAAATTGAGAAGGAAGATACCGATGGCAATACTTTCACGCATAATCTCTACGCTGAAATATAGCCACTGGAATATAAGATAGAAGAATACCCCGAGAAACACATTCCGGCATGTGCGATAAAGGAAGATGATTATACATGTGCTGCTTATGGCGGAAGCCATGATCTGCACAGGCCAGAACTCAGGTGTAATAGTTTTCAGGCAGATACATAAAAATGTATATATCGGTTCAAACTCAAGTTCGTAGCTTCTTCGAGAGAATAGAGTGTCGAAGGTAGGGAATTTCTCGAACTTATCCATATACATTATCGTATCTGTGCCAACCCTGAAACGCAATCCCATGATGATAACCATCGTCAACAATATCACTGCCAGAAGCACCTTCTTGGGTGTCTCGGAATTCAGACGCGAATTCAGGGAAATCCCGATCAACGATAATATTACAGGTATAAGATATTCCATGTCACTCTCTTTGAAGCAGCCTGAATCATTTTTAAGTATTTTTTACGGACGGCAACTCCATTATTATAAAACTGATATTTTCTGATTTTATTTTGCGGCTGCCCTATTTATTGATATTATCCTCCTAAGTTATGCCATGTTATTTCATAAGTCTCCTTTCACATGATTTCATTGTTATTAAATGTTAATCCGCATCGCAATCCGATAATTCTTTTATAACTTTGAACAGAATAAACTTTACCACTCCCCTATGGATCAGATCACAATACTGATGTCTACATATAATGGTGAGAAATTCCTTCGTCCCCAGTTAGACAGCATTTTTTCGCAAGAGAATGTTGATATTCATCTTTTAATCCGTGATGATGGTTCCGTAGATTCCACTCTATCAATTCTTAGAAAATACGAACGCATCTATCCGGATAAGGTCAAGATTCTTCCGGGAGAAAATATCGGATGGAAAAAATCCTTCAGAACATTATTGGATTATGCGGCAGAAAACTTCAACGGATGTAATTATTTCGCCTTTGCTGATCAAGACGACATATGGCTTCCCGCCAAACTTGAAAAAGCGATCTCCAATATAAAGGAACATGCTGCGGTTCCTGTTCTATATTATTCCAATCTGTTTTTTTATAAAAATGAAATCAACGAGGGGTTGATACATAAAACTGCTGCTGAAGCGACATTCAAGAATTGCCTGGCACGTAATTATGCCACAGGATGCACCATAGTTTTTAATTCACGGTTACTTGAATGCCTCAGCCACGGAACTCCATGTATCGACATTCCTCATGATCATTGGGCCTATATGGTGGCCGTGCTTTGCGGCAAGGTGATTTATGATTCCGATTCATATATTCTTTACCGTCAGCATGACTCCAACCAAATCGGGAGCAAGCATGGACTTTTTGATGTGTGGAAAGCCCGGTTCAAAAGATTTAGCCAACCTGAACTTGATAATATCAGGGAGAAAACTGCAAAGGAATTATTGCGGATTCATGCATCTGACATGTATCCAGAAGCAAGAAAAGCTGTAGAGAAGCTTGCCGGATATAAGGATTCAATCTCAAATCGGCTTCGCCTCTTGTTTGATTCAGGCTATACTTTAAATAATCTTGGAAACGATTTCTTTTTCAAGCTTCGAATAATATTCGGGAAACTATAATCAATGTCTATTTTTCCCAGATACCTCGAGCCTTCCCTTCTATCACCTTGTGAAACTGGATGATATTTAATACAAGGCCTGAAAAGTTCAATATGCACATCCCCATCAATACTCCCGGGACTCCATATTCCAATCCCAAAATCCGACACACGGGATAGAAAAGGAGTGCTACAATGACAGTGTTGATTGTCTGCAGTCGAAGTTTTCCAAGACCATTCAGGAAATTGGAATAAGCCAGACTTATTATAAGTATAGCCGTATATAATGCCATCCAGAAGGATATGGAAAAACCAATCTCAACTTCCTCACCTACCCATATCTTGTATACCCATTCCGAAGCGACCGTCATCACTACAAGAATCAGTATGGCCATAACCAGGATTTTCCTTATGCGCTTCATTGTGTTGCGTATCCATTCTATTTCTCCGCGCTCATAAGCATCGGTAGTGGCCGACCACATGGGAGCGACAATCAGCGCCATAAGCATGGGCACAAGACTATAATATCGGTATGCGATATTATATGGCGTAACCTGCTCAGGTCCGAAAATATGCGATATCAGCAGATTGGCCAGCGAGAAGAGAAGAATACCCGACAGTTGAAGTATAAAGAAAAGGATACCGATATTGAAGAGGTCGCCTAAATATTTTTTCCGGAAATACTTTATGTTGGGTGAAAGATACGGAAATATCTTGAGAAAAGTTACGGGATATGCAAGGACATAAACCACAAGTGGAGAGGCACAATATATAACGGCCACAAGAAGAAGAGATCCGGAGGTTGTTTTGGTGAGTATGTAGATTACCGCCAATGCTATCAGATGTCCGGCTGTGACAAAGAAATTATTCACCGCCGGAAGCTGAGCCGCCAAATAGACATTTCCGATAAACTTGAAAATGAAATTAAGGCAATAGATGAGAAACGTGAGATAGACAATCTTGTCAAGACTTCCCACCTCAGAAGGGGTAGTGCTAAGCACGGAATACCAATTCACAAAAGGTTCGGCCGCCGTGCCTGCCAAAATCAGGATTCCCATCAGGATAATCAGCATGAAGAAAGTGGTGCTCACATATATCTTTCCTTTCTCTTTGTCATCGGCAGCCATGGCCTGCGCAAGCTTATTACGCATTCCGTTTCCCAATCCCACATCAAACGAATCGATCCATACGAGAATGGAATTGAGCGTCAGCCACACACCATATTCATACGGCTTGAGGTATCCCAATGTGACAGGAACAAAAAGGAGATAGATTAATCCATCTATCCCTTTCAATGCTATTGATGCCAAGACATTCTTACGGGCCTTGACAGTGCGGGCATTCCCTTTCAGAAAACCTCTGATATCCATCGTATGCAAATGATTACATCCCAATCACTCCAGACCGGGATTCTTGGCTACATTAAGGATATGTTCCAAAGATTGTTTCTTTTTTGGAGACTGCTGAATAGACTCATTGAAGAAACCAAGTCGGTGAAGATCGCTTCCACAAATATCTATCATCCCTTCTTTCAGTAGCCATTCCGCTTTCTTACGGGCGGTTTCTCCATATCCTCCCACCAACGATGCAAAGTTGGTCTGGAACAGAATACCCTTGGATTTAAGATTGCGATAATCATCTTCATTCATATAACGGTATCGTTCGGGGTGAGCAAGCACAAGATAATATCCCGCGCCCATTGCCTTGCGGAGCATTTCATCCATCCCGTAAGGAGGATTCATGTAGCTTGTCTCCACGAGCAGATGTTCACCCTTCTCCCCTATCGGTAGGAAATCCCGGGCTTCGAGACGTTCTTCAAAAAGGGAGTCAAGCATATTTTCAGCTGCCAGGCGAAGCTCGACCGGTCCATTATATGCTGCCTTAAGTTCTTCAAAGCGATTGCGCAATCCCTCCGTGGTATTGGGATAATCCTCCATGATGTGCGGGGTCAGCCACACTTTCTTTATACCGGCCTCCTCATAGCGTTTAAGCACTTCGAGAGAGCTTTCCATCGAACGTATGCCATCGTCAACACCGGGAAGTATATGGGAATGCCAGTCGGTGAATCCTCTGAAC
This sequence comes from Bacteroides sp., assembly GCA_014801535.1. GTDB lineage: Bacteria > Bacteroidota > Bacteroidia > Bacteroidales > Muribaculaceae > Lepagella. The sequence goes on along the minus strand of JAAVEA010000017.1, from coordinate 5,979 downwards.
ATCCCGGAATCCTCTAATTTACCTACTTTATTGAAGAACCACATTTTATGATCTAATCTTAAATTTATCCTTTATTCCCCGCCATAATAACCATAGCTTCCATAACTGCGGCTACGGCTATGTTCGGAGTCTGTGCCATTAAGAATAACGCTCATGTTCTTGAATCGTTTATCTTTATAGATGGCATCTATCTCAAAGACCGCAGTCTTGTTAAGCAATCCCGCGCGAATTACGAACAGCGTACGATCCACATATTTTTCCAATATCTGCGTGTCTACCACAATATCTACCGGAGGACAGTCAATGAATACATAATCGTAGTCATTCCGGCTCTCCTCAAGCAGCTTGCCTATCATTCCGTTGTCAAGCAGCTCTGAAGGATTGGGAGGACGATGGCCGATAGGGAGCACAAACACTCCGGGATGGCCTGTCACTTCTTTCACAAGCGAACGCCAGTTGTCGGTGTCTCCGGCCAGATAGCTGCTCAGACCTTTCGACGGCATATTGACAAACTGAGAAGTGGAGCCATGACGCAGGTCTCCGTCTATGATCAGCACGCGTTTCCCTTTAAGGGCAAAAGAGACTGCGAGGTTGAACGCGATGAACGATTTGCCGCTCCCGGGATTAAACGAGGTTAGCATGATGATATTGGTGTGCTGATTCTTCACCATAAGGTCAATATTACCCCTTATGATTCGGAATGACTCGCTCACAGCATCTCGGCTACCCTCTTTTACGGCTACCACTACATTTTCAAGATTTTTTCCATTTTTGCTGATTTTTCCAGCCTTACCGTCACGCAGACCGGTGCGTTTCCTGCGCTGAACCATTGGTATTTCTCCTGCAAACGGAGTAGCCATGCGTTCGATATCCTTACGGCTCCTCACCTTATCGTCAAGGAACACAGAGAAATATATCCATAAAGCCGGCACCACCACACCAAGTACAAACGATACCAGGAGAATTATCATCTTCTTGGGAGATACAGGCTTTGTCGACCCCATCGGTGGAGTGAGGATGCGGGTGTTATAGGCTGTGAAAGTCTGGGTCAATTCATTCTCCTCACGTTTCTGAAGAAGGAAAAGATAGAGTGCCTCCTTGACCTTCTGCTGACGCTCCACGCTCAACAGATATTTAGCCTGTGTCGGGCCGGAGGACAACTGACCCTCCGTAGAGTTTTTCGCCCCCTTTATATTGTTGAGCGATGTCTGGAGTGCCGATACATGGGCAGAAATACCTTTCACTATAGCGTCGCGCAGACCACGCAACTGGGCGTCATAGTCCAAAACAAGCGGGTTTGTATCCGATGAACTCTGAGCGAGGTTGTTGCGGGTAAGCAACAGATTATTATACGAGGCGATCTGACCCTCAAGCTGGTTGCTTCCAATACCGGTGTTGACAGGTATTACACTGTTCATGTTAGCCGGATTCACCACATAATCCTTTACGAAAGATGACATTGACATCTCGTTGGTCATTTTCAACATCTCATTGGTCAGCTTGGCATTCTGCTCCATATTGAGCTTGGCAGCCTCCTTGAGATCAGGCACGAGATGCTCAGATTTATATTTGGATATGTCGCTGTCTACTACTCCAAGTTCACTTTCAATTATCTTCAGACGATCATCGATAAAATCAGATGTGGCAACGGCGATACGGTTTTTGTCATCCATCCAGTTCTGATTATACACATCAAGCACAGTATTGAGTATAGCGACCGCACGCTCAACCGAATTGTCTTTGATCGACAATTCAATCACATCGGCATCCGTGTCGACCAGATCAACATGAAGACGATTGCTGTAATCATCCACAGCATCCATCATCCCTGTCTGGGTAATGTAGATAATCTCTGAGTCTTTCTTTTTTTTGTCGTTAGATTTCTTATAATCCGGGTTGGCCGACAACACTACACGTCCTATAGGAGTACGGATAGCCTTGCCATCGATCCGGCCCCTCACCTCGCCGTCAAATTTATGTCGGCCGTCAGCATCGGTCTTATAGAATTTGTAAAGCCTTACATCTCCATTGGGGAAGTATTCCGCTCTGAAGCCGGCGCTGCATTCCTCATTGACATCGGCAAGCATGGCGGAAAACGGAAGATTGGTGCCGAAAAGAGTGGTGCCGTGAAACACCCCTTTCTCCACATAGTTCATCTTCAGATCCAACTGATCCACAACCTCATACATCACTGCAGGAGAAGACAGGGCGATTATCTCGTTATACACATTCGCACGCGCGCCACCAATACCGAATGCGGAGAAAGCACTTGTGATGTCGCTCATGGGGCCATTGCTGTCCTCATCCTTTATGAGAACCTCCATGCTTCTGCTATAGGAAGGTTCCTGTCGAAGTATATACAACATTCCTATACCGCAGAAAAACAGCAGTGAGAGCAGAAACCATTTCCACTTTCTTCCACACTGTTTGAGATATTCGCTGAAGGAGACGTTATCCGCCCCGTTTGAAACGTTTGAATTGCTTTTTGATTCTTCCATATTTTTTCGGCCGTTGCATTGTCTGCGGAAACCGTTTGATTCCCGGATTTACTCGGCTATATAAAAAACTTAATTTTCCCGTAAATATTGTACACCTCACTTCGGCAGGTGTGTGCGATCGGTAATGTCTTTAAATCAATCCGCTTTACTTATTGATAAAGACCGCGAGCGTAGTAACCACTGAGGTCAGCAATGAAGCCACGGAAATCCAGAATCCCACACTTAGGGCGTTGTTACCGTTCACGGTCGTGGCGCGTTTCTGCATCGCATTCGGCTCTACATATATCACGTCACCCTGCTGAAGATAATATGCCGGGGAAGACGCGAGTGAGGCCGTATTGGTCAGATCTACCTTATAGGTGTGAAGTTTTCCATCCTCCTGACGGATCACCTTGACATTATCACGTTGACCAGTTATGTTAAGATCGCCGGCAAGAGATATAGCCTCGATTATCGTGATCTTATCCTTATTTATGTCGTAGCGACCCGGACTTTTGACATCGCCTAAAATATCAACACCACTGCTCAGAAACTCCACAATAACAGTCGGATCTTTCACAAGATTGCGACCCATCAGTTCTCCTTTTATATAGCCCGACAATTCTCCACGTGTCATTCCTGAGATATGAAGCATTCCGAGAACAGGAAAATCTATATCCCCTTTGCTGTCGACAGTATAGCTTGCAACACTCTCTGAATTTCTCACTGAATTGGAGCGCAGATTCACATTATCGCTCACCATCGAACCACCCGTTCCGATACGTGTAGAATAAACCGGGAGGTTGAACAAATCGGAAATGGCTGGATCTTTCGACTTCACAACAATAGAAAGCTTATCACCGGGCTGAACAGTGATCTGCTTGGCAGCCGCGATTTCTATTATGGTATTGGCATCGGTGTCCTGAAAATAGGCCACATCCTGCGGAGCCTTGCAGCCGGTAAGCGCTACCGCCAAAAGAATTCCTGCAAGAGTTCTCTTTATTTTTTTTGAATTCATATATTTATCTGATCTGAAATCTTATTCTATGAAGTATTTTTAAATCACAAACCTTCTGTCACTTATAAAGCTCCTCACCAAGCATCTTTTCTCTGCGTCTGATCGCGGAAGTAAGATAAACGTTAAGCAGCGTCCATAACGCCACATCGGCCAGCACAAGCCAGGTTGCCCCGATGCAGAGAGAACACATAAAATTGAGCACTATCAATATAGCGTCCCACACCAGAATGGTTATCAGAGCCTTGCTTTGCGCAAACCCCAATGCGAGAAGCTTATGGTGTATATGGCTTTTATCGGGAAGGAACGGATTGCGTCGTTGTCTTAAACGGTGAAGGAAAACACGCACCACATCGAAACACGGTATTATTATAGGTGCGATAGCGAGAATGAAAAGGTTATATTCATGTGTGCCGCATGTGGGAGCGGAAGGAAGATTGTCCACTTTAAGCGATAGGAAAACAAGAAGCAATCCTATCGTCAGCGACCCGGTGTCGCCCATGAAAATCTTGTTGTGTGCCGAAGCCGTGCCGAACACATTATAATAAAAGAACGGGATTATGGTTCCCAAGGCGGCTCCTGATATAAGCATGGGGATATAATCGCCCGATATATAAAAAAGATAGGAATACCATGCGAAAGCCACTATGCTCAACCCCGAGGCCAAGCCGTCGATACCGTCGATAAGATTAATGGCATTGAGCACATATATCACAAGGAACACTGTCAGAATCCATCCCACCCACAATGCAACCTCATGAATCCACAGAAAACCGAACATATCCCTTACCCACAGACCGGAGAGGACAATCAGTATCCCTCCGACAATCTGAAACAGAAATTTGGCACGGTATCTCACTCCGATCAAATCATCGGCTATCCCTAAAAGATAGATAAGCAACAGGGAGGAGAACAGGAAGATAAGCTGCACGCCGTCTCCCATGAGGGACGAAGACATCTCTTCTCCGAAAAAACGCATGTTGACACCGATGATCAGACATAATGCTACGCCGATAGATGGAAGAAAGGAAACTCCCCCCAGACGTGGCACCACACCTTTATGTATCTTTCTGTCGTCAACTGCATCATATAGGTTGCAACGAAAAGCTATCAGCAGAATCTTTGGAATTAAGAGTGCTGCCAAAAGCGTGGTCGCCGCAATGGTTATAATGTAGTTTATTATCCAATAGCTCATGACAATAGGTAAGATTAAGAGGAGACGATTTCTTCAGCTGAGCCTGCAATCGATTCCTCTTATTATATTTTCCGTATACTTATCGGTATACTAAGGAAACTTTACAAAATTACAATTATTTTCCAAAGTAATCAAATATCGCACTCTTCTTTTTAGATAACATAGCAAAAATTTGCTAATTTTGCATCGCAAATTATCCACGCTCAAGTGAGCGCCCCTCCTTGAAACCAAAGACAAAATAAAGAGGGGGACAGACTTTAAACGACTTCACTATGTCAACTAACACAACCGACAATTCCCGCAAGGTGACCACAAGGCGCCTCGTAGAAATGAAACAACGCGGAGAGAAGATCTCTATGCTCACCGCCTATGACTATTCATCCGCCAAGATTCTCGATCAGGCCGGCATAGATGTGATTCTTGTGGGCGACTCGGCCTCCAACGTTATGGCCGGAAATGTGACCACTCTCCCAATTACCCTCGATCAGATGATTTATCACGGCAAATCAGTAATTAAAGGTGTAAACCGTGCGCTGGTTATAGTGGACCTTCCTTTCGGCTCTTATCAGGGAAACCCCATGGAAGCCCTCGCTTCTGCCATAAGAATAATGAAGGAAAGCCACGCCGAGGCTGTAAAGATCGAAGGAGGTTCGGAAATACGCGAATCAATCGAACGAATACTCAGCGCCGGCATCCCCGTAATGGGACATCTGGGGCTTACTCCCCAGAGCATAAATAAATTTGGCACCTATGCCGTGCGTGCCCGCGAGGAGGAAGAGGCTAAGAAACTTATAGAGGATGCAAAGATGCTTGAAGAGATCGGCTGCTTCGGCATTGTTCTTGAAAAAATTCCTGCCGATCTTGCCAAAAGAGTTGCTGAGGAACTGACAATCCCTGTGATCGGAATCGGTGCCGGAGGAGGATGTGACGGCCAGGTGCTTGTGATGCACGATATGTTGGGGATCAACCAGGGCTTTTCACCGCGCTTCTTACGTCGATATGCTGATGTGGCAAGCGTGATGACCGATGCAGTAAGCCGATATATCGAGGATGTGAAATCCGGTGATTTCCCCAACGAATCGGAATCCTACTGACCCCAAGCCAGATTTAGACAGGAATAATTTAGACTATAGTAATTATAATTTTAGACAGGAGAACAGGAGGAACAGGAGTTGGCAATGCTCCTGTTCCTCCTGTTCTCCTGTCTTAATCTCAACTTTCCTCCTGTTCCTCCTGTTCTCCTGTCTTAATCCCAACTTTCCTCCTGTTCCTCCTGTTCTCCTGTCTTAATC
>JAAVEA010000016.1 GCA_014801535.1 Bacteroides sp. | reverse complement strand
TTGGGCGCTTTCCCAAAGATTTCATCGGTCGTGATGCCCGCATCGCTCCCTCTTCAACTTTGGAAAATCATCCCAAAATCTCTCTTTGTGCTAAAATCATTTAAATTCAAACACTCTCTAAGAAATTAATTTATTTCATNTGCGTNCCCGAANAAGCCGCTGANGGAATAAGAGAGAATAACACTTACTNTCGTGTAATCTTGAATACTTATTAAGGATGACAATTGATTCATTAAAGGATAAAGTGATAAGTGGAGAGGCAATCACCATTGAAGAGGCTCTTTGGCTTGCATCTCAATCTGACCGGGAAAAGCTTTTTGATGCTGCCGGAGAGATTACCCGTCATTACGGACGGCCAGTGTTCAACCCTTGCAGTATTATTAACGCGCGNGCNGGCAGATGTTCTGAAAANTGCAAATGGTGTGCNCAGTCGGGACATTATCACACGGATTCAGATGTACATGGCATCATAGATATTCCGGAGGCTCTTGAAGGGGCATTNATGGCGGAGAGCAGGGGGATTAAACGTTATTCTCTTGTNACNAGCGGNNGATCNGTAAAAGGGGAGGCNNTGAAAAAAGTATGTGCCATTTACAGAGAACTTGAAGAAAAAACCGGATTATTTCTATGCACTTCCCTTGGATTGCTTGAGAAAGATGAATTGCAGCAAGTGTGGGATGCGGGTGTGAGACGCTATCATTGCAATCTTGAGACAGCCCCTTCATATTTCCCTCANTTATGTTCCACCCATACCATTGAAGATAAGATACGCACTATCCGCTTTGCGCGCGAGATCGGTTTTCAGATATGTTCCGGNGGGATAATCGGCATGGGAGAAACACGTGAACAACGAGTGGAATTTGCCTTTACGCTTCGTTCCNTCGAACCTGANTCAATTCCGATCAACATATTGTGTCCNATACCGGGTACGCCATTGGAGAATACTCCTCCAATTTCTGAGGAAGAAATACTTCTCACGGTTGCAATATTCCGTTTTGTGAATCCACGTGCTGAGCTTCGCTTTGCGGGAGGACGCCAGCGACTGAGTCCGGAAGTTCAGAAGACNGCCATGAGAATAGGGGTGAACGGAGCTATAATAGGCGATCTTCTAACCACTATCGGTTCCAAAGTGGATGAAGACCGCCGTATGATAAAAGAGGTTGGCTATGAGATAGGGTGATTCACCCTATCTTGAAAGTCTGTGTGAAGGTTCCTAATTCAGCTCCGGCAGGGAGATCTTCAACTGTCGGAACAACTGTGAAGTTATACTGCATACTGTCGGGAATCCGGGTGAGATCCGATTGCAGGAGATCAATATAAACTCCTAACGGATGTTCTCCGGCATTAAGATTCCTCGTGTCAAATCGTGCGGTATAAGGTGCGTATTTAGCGGTCAATACTTCATGGTCGTCGATTGAATATTCTACTTCACTAATGGCCTTTGTGGTGCCGTCGGGGGAATAGGCATCTATTGACTCCACCTCAANAGGATAATCCTGAGTNGTATAGATGACACCNTTTATAACTGCAACATTATTGAAAGTCAAGGTCACCTGACAATCTGTANCGGAAGAGGGATCCGATATGTCNTCACTGCATGAAACCAATAATCCGATAGGGATAAGAAGCAACAGTATTAGTAAGAATTTTTTCATAGTTTTATANTTTTAATAAAGAGGTTTCGGGGAGTCTTGGGTGANTCCCTGAATCTTTTAGACATGTTGTAAATAGTCATTAAAGGGAACCTCGGTGTGTTTTTCAAAAATGTGTTTTTCTAAGTATATAATATTAAAACATACCGAATAGAGAAATGGTTTAGTGTATTTATTTTATGAGGGATAAGCTGAGTACTTTCGGTTGTTTTTTCAATAGTCGGTTTCTTGCTGATCGTTAGAGATNNGTTTCCGGGTAGTAACTCCATTGGAAGTTCCGGCGATATGTTTCCTTTTGGTCATGGCTATATAGACCATGGAGTAGATTCCTAAAAGTATAGTCATGAAGGTCTGTGTGCTCCATGCCACGATTGAAAATGCGGCTGCATCGGTATGCCCGACACCATAAAGCATNAGTGCATACATCACTGCTATATTCCATGGACCGAGACCACCGTTGCTTGGGATTGCCATGCTGAACGATCCAAACACGAAAGCTACAAGTCCGGGAAGAAGACCGAATGCATAGCCGGGGTGAGAGAGAAGTTCCCGGGTGAATGGAAAGGCAAAGAATACGAGATATATCTTCAGGAAATAGCACACCCATATTGCAATGGTAAGNAAAAGATAAGTCCANCGTCCTTTCATNGTNAAAATCACTTTGAATCCTTGCCACATTCTCGANATACTCAGNTTNATTCCTTTAAAGAACTTATTATTNCGAAATTTTATATCNCATATTATGAAGGTGAATATTGCTACCCCTAATCCGGTCCATAATTCCCATTTGGATACAATCCCTTCCAGCTCTCGGCCAAATGAATATTGGTCAAAGAAACGNGTCAGTGCCGGATTGGCCACAATGAGAGCCAATCCTAAAAGAAGGGATATCATTACAAAATCGGAACTTCNGTCGGCAATATCGGTTCCNACAACCGTTGATAACTTTGCCTTCTCTCTCCGCGCCACATAGANACATCNCCANGCCTCTCCTAAATATGGAACCAGAAGNTTTATTGCGTANGCCGAAAANATAGANACNCTNTCNGCCGCCACGGGCATTCTCGGTATTCCGGCCNCCCGTANCTGATAGCCCCAGCGTATTCCACGTATAGAATAAGAGAGGAGNGTGAACAGCATAACAAGTAACAGCCACCAGTAATTGCAATCGTGAGAAATGATGCTCCATATCTGATTAAAATTAAGCTTATGGGCCATCCATACTATCATTGCAACAGAAATGAGGATAGGGAAAACAACTTTTATTACTTTCCCTATCGTTTCCTTTATCTTTTTATCGGTATTAATATTGTTTGATTTGCTATCCATAAAAGTTTAATAACAGCCCGTGAGGGGGCTGTTATTAAAACGATGATAATGCATGATAGGTTCTTAAAANGTTTCTANCTAACATGTTTTCCACATTGCAAAGAAATGATTCACAGGACCGTGTCCGTGTCCTATTTCATATTNGGCACCCGATTCGATTGCGCCCGAAATATAGCGTTTCGCATTTAATGCCGCCATTTCCAAGGAGGCACCCTTGGCCAGGAAAGAGGCTAAAGCCGATGACAGAGTACAGCCGGTGCCGTGTGTGTTACGTGTCTGAATTCTTTCAGAACTCATAGAAATCAATTCACCGGTCTTGCCATTATAGAAATAGTCAACGAGATCAGCACCTTNCAAATGNCCACCNTTCATGAAAACCGAAATGNGTCCGCATGTCTCAGAAAGTTGGCGTGCGGCATCAGGTAATTGGTCANNGCTTTCGATTTTTTCACCGAGTAGGATTTCCGCTTCAGGAACATTGGGAGTTATCACGCTTGCACGGGGGAGAAGAATATCTTTCAATGTAGCCACAGCATCTTCTTCAAGAAGCGGATCNCCGGAAGTTGCGACCATTACCGGATCAACCACAATATTNGTGATATGACTATAATNGTCGAGTGTTTTTTTCACACTTCTCACCAACTCCGCCGAGTGCAGCATNCCGATTTTTATTGCNTCGGTNCCNATATCGTCTAAAACAGATNTTATCTGACCTTCNACAAAACGGAGTGGCACAGGATGCACGTCTGTCACCCCCAATGTGTTTTCATCCACAATAGATGTGATGGCTGTTGTGGCAAAGCAGCCGCANGCCGATATGGTCTTTATNTCNGCCTGTATNCCNGCTCCNCCGCTNGGATCGCTNCCTGCGATACTCAAAACCCGTTTATAGTGTTTCTTTTCATCCATATGTAATNTTCTTTTATTTTACGATGTGCCATGCACTGTCCCAGAAAAGCCATTCAAGNCGGGTNCATTGTTTNAANATCTCNGGTCATCTCCTTGCGCACCGTATCTGAAGCCTCCGAGGCCAAGCCGTTGCAAATCTCTATTGCCCTTTNAGTGGANNCTTCAAAAGATTTGTCGGCATATGTCTTGATCCATTCCTTATANGGATTATTTTCCAGATCGTCTACAATTGAAAGGATATGAANACCGACTCTCAGATACACCACAAAGCAGGGGAGAATTGCAGCCGCTTCAACTTCCACGGGTTCAAACGCCTGGCTTTTTAANGTGGAGGTGTAAAACGCACATGCGTCGCTCATCTCAACGTTATCTGACTTGCTTTCGNCTCCNAGGAAAAATGAATGCATCGAATTTTCAACCATTATGCTGTCAAGAGCAAAACGCATGAANCTTTCNGAGTATTCAGAATTATCCAGACGAGANGCGATGTGTGCCAATACTCTTGAATACTGATGCAGGTAAAGACGGTCCTGNNTCAGATANAANAGATATNTNTCNNGAGNNAGTGTNCCGGCTGCCAACTCTTTTATAAANGGATGNTTGATNATTTCTTCATATATNNTTTCNGANTCTTTCCATGCCTGGTCGAGCCATGAAGATTCGTTTTCTGTTTTCACCATTTGGATTCAAATATTGATATTTATAGAATGTGTTTTCAATTGCCCAACTGAATCAACTCCGTGTTTAGAGACAAAAAATCGAATGTCAGCACCGCGCCGTCGAGGGGTGATGAAATACCAACTATACGTTTTATGGCCTCAGCGGCCTGAAGCGAACCGATTGTGCCGGGAACAGGTCCGAAAGCTCCAAGGGTATTCCGGGGAAGAGAACAGAAGTATTCACGGTCGGGATAAAGATCAGAATATCTTACTCCAGATTCCGCATTAAATACAGACAACTGTCCGGTAAGCTCTCCCACTGCACCGTAAATCCATTGTTTGCCTAATTTGAAGCAGGTGTCATCAATAAGATATCGGGTGGAATAGTTGTCGCAGCAATCCACNACCAAATCATATCTCCCTATAATTTCCGATGCATTCTCTATATTCAGACCATTACTGAAAATCTCAAATTCAGTATCAGGAGAAAGTGCGGTTAAATGCTTTTCTGCAACCTCAGCTTTCTTTTTCCCGATTGAAGAAGCGTCATACAGAATCTGACGGTGGAGGTTGCTTTCCGAGACCACATCGGCATCGCAAAGTCCAATTCTGCCGATTCCGGCCCCCGTAAGGTATAAAGCCACCGGTGATCCCAAGCCTCCGAGTCCCACTATCAATATGGAGGCATTCCGGATTCTTTTCTGTCCTTCCACTCCGATTTCACTGATCATCATCTGCCGTAAATACCTGTTATCGCTCATTTATCAACGTCTTAATTGTTAAACCAATCTTTCCATACAGGTTCGTAACCTAATGAGCGAAGTTCTGCAGCAACTTCTTCAGGAGTTCTTTCATCACTAACGGAGAATTGTTCAAGAGCCTGCGGATAGGTCTTGTAACCACCCGGTTCGGTCTTTGATCCCGCGCTCATGGATGTAACACCCAATCCGGCCATGTGACGTCTGAAATATGGCGTTTCGCGTGTGGAGATGGATATATCAACATCGTTGTCAAACAATCGGAATGCGAAGATGAGTTGCGCTAATTCGCGATCAGTCATCACCACATTTGGTTGAAAACCACCCTCTGAGGGGCGCATTCTCGGAAAATTCACGCTATAACGTGTTTTCCAATATTTCTTGCGGAGATATTGCAGATGGAGAGCCATCATAGTCACATCCGTGCGCCAGTCTTCAAGTCCGATCAGAACCCCCATACCGATCTTGTGGACACCCGCCGCGCCCATACGGTCGAAACCGTTCACCCTCCATTCAAAATCCGATTTCATTCCGGAAGGATGATATTTCTTATAATTTTCACGATTATATGTTTCCTGAAAGCAGACCACACCATACAGTCCCGCTTTGGTAAGCCGGTAGTAGTCTTCCTCACTGAGGGGCATGACCTCAATCGTTAGATTATTGAAATAGCGACGGCATATCTGCAATGCCTTTTCAATGTAGGGAGTGCCCGCGGCATATGGATTCTCACCTGTTACGATGAGAAGATTATCGAAAGGTGCAAGATTCTTAATCGCCTTGCATTCCTCTTCAATCTGTTCGGGAGTGAGAATCACACGCTCAAAACGATTATGTCGGTTGAAGCCGCAATATACACATGCATTGGTGCAGGAATTGGTGATATACATCGGAATATACATCGACATGGTTTTTCCAAAGCGCTGCAATGTGATCAGTCGGCTTCTTTGAGCCATCTCTTCAAGAAACGGCTGCGCTGCCGGAGAAATAAGAGCCATGAAATCATCAATATCAAGATGTCTTTTTGAAAGGGCAAGTTTAACATCCTCCTCAGTTTTCAAGCCGATCTTTCCGGTGATGTCCTCCCAATTATACTTTTTTAGTTCTTCTGAAAACATAATCAAAGAAATGAAGTTAACGGACTGCTTGCTATGGCTTCTGCACTTCTCCCTCCGAGACCTGCCAAGTATGCCTCCCTGCCTGCTTCCACTGCTTTTGCAAACGCTTTAGCCATCATTTCCGGATTACCGGCCACTGCAATCGCAGTATTGACCAATACGGCGTCGGCACCCATCTCCATTGCTTCGGCGGCATGTGAGGGAGCTCCGATTCCCGCATCAACCACAACAGGAAGATTGCTGTGTTCTATAATTATCCTGAGCATATCGCGTGTAAGCAATCCCTGGTTGGTGCCGATAGGTGCTCCTAACGGCATTACGGCTGAGGCACCGGCATCTTCNAGTCTTTTNCATAAAACAGGATCCGCCTGAATATATGGAAGAATCTTGAACCCGAGCGCTGCCANGGCTTCGGTAGCTTTCAGGGTTTCGATAGGATCGGGGAGCAGATGNCGCGGATCGGGATGAATCTCNAGTTTNATGAAATCGGTTTGGAAAGCTTCGCGTGCAAGCTGAGCAGCCAAGATGGCCTCTTCAGCATCTCTCACTCCCGAGGTGTTGGGAAGAAGTTGAATCGACGGATTGAGAATATGTTTGAGCATATCATCCTCTTCNTTNTGAAGATCTATTCTTTTCATGGCCACTGTAACCATTTCTGTACCGGANGCGATTATGGCCTTTTTCATTTCCTCGTTTGAGCGAAATTTACCGGTTCCCAAAAAGAGACGAGATCCGAACTCCCGACCTCCGATNTTNAATTTATCCATATGTNTNAGTATATTTTTTGTCGTTTCAACNGGNGACNGNGATTTCAGNATNGTTCCTGAAACGGCTATNCCCGTCACTCCTGTTTTCATGATTTCCCTGATATCGTTGATTTCTATTCCTCCGATCGCCACAACCGGAATTGAGGAAACAGCTCTAAGTTCTTTCATTGTTCGTGCCAGTCCCTCCAACCCTAAGACCGGACTGAGTTTCTTCTTGGTTTCTGTGAAACGGAATGGNCCGATGCCGAGGTAGTCGGCTCCGGCTGCCACAGCCGNAAGGGCATCCTCCAAAGTATTGGCGGTAGCCCCGATGATACGATCGTTACCGAGAATCTCTCTTGCCTTTCGGGGCGACATATCCTCTTTCCCGAGATGTACTCCGTCAGCGTTGATTATTAGGGCGAGGTCAGGACGATCGTTAAGAATGAATGTGGCACCTGCCTCATCGCATAGTTTTCTGATCTCCTTTCCGGTTCTGATAATTTCTTCGTCGCTGGCATTTTTCATGCGCAGCTGAATCCATCGGCATCCTCCTTTAATCGCGGCGATAGTGCCTTCTATTTCATCTCTGCCGTTTATAGAATGTGTTATGAATTGAAGCATAAGTAAGTATTACTTATTTAAGGTTATACAGTTATATATTTTCCCAGAGTGCCCCTAANATGGCAGCTCCTCCAAATCCCACGTATTCAAGTTCAGGAAAATGTCGTGGTGTTACGCCACCCAGAGCGATGATTCTTGAATTTACGATCCCTTTAAGNGAGGACAAACATAATGTCGGTACATAACCGGGTTTGGAAATAGAGGGATATATCGGACTCAAAAAGAGATAATCTTCTTTCTTGTGGAGAAGAATTTCTTCAACCGAATGACATGACCGGCTAATTATACCGTTGTAATTGTCCGGAGCCACAGGGTTCCGTTTATTGAGATGGATTCCGCAACCATATTTTATAGCTTCTGCGTGATGATCGTGCAGACTAAGCCTATGATGAAGATGTGACGGAATTTTTTCAATAAGTCTCCGCATATTTTCTGCTTGAACGGGATCTCCTTCGGATTCAGGTTTGCGCAGATGCATACGATCTATTTTGCCCGATTCAAGAAAGGCTGTGATGGCCTCGGCCTCTCCATCAAAAAAATAGGGGAGGGTGATTCCGATAATCTTAAAGCTCATCCTCCGCAGACAGCTGAGATAATGATGATTGTGTCGTTGTCATGAAGAAAGGTTCGGGGCCAATCTTTTTTTGAAACCACTTTTCGGTTAAGGGCCACCGCAATCCCTTTGTCGCCTACTTTATGATGTGACAATGCGTCAGCGAGGGTTATACCTTCGTTGAAACTATAAAGCTGATTGTTAATAAGGATTTTTATCATTGCCTCGGATATTATTATGTATGGTGATAAACAGGAGAAGTCTCTTGGAATCCAAGGCCAAAATCAAGTCCTTTCGGCGGTACGAACCGCATCAAGTTCTTAGGGTATAATCTCAGCCCGGTAAATAACCANGGGCACCCCTCTTGTTGTTTCACAAAGTTAAGTTTAATATTTCAAAAATCAAAAGAAATTTTTATTAATTTTGTATTGAAGTTGTCAAAACTAATTTGTGGATTTGGAAAATAAGTTTTGACAACTTCATTCTTTCCCCTTTCCTAAATTGCATTCTATAAATTTTATGCCGATGTCTCAGCAGCAATTTTCAATCCAAGAGCGTAATTCAGTGCGTTTACACAAACCGCGTAAATATAAGGTAATTTTCCACAATGATGATTTCACTACAATGGAGTTTGTGATAAAGGTTTTGAAAGAGGTTTTTTATAAATCTGAGATGGAAGCCTTTTCAATTATGATGGATGTGCATAAGAAAGAGAAGGGTATTGTAGGAGTCTACTCCTACGATATGGCTCTCTCCAAGCGTGACAGAGCTGTCGAAATGGCGCGTGAGGAAGGCTTCCCATTGAAAATCACCGTAGAACCCGCATAACTTCACCTCGCTTTACNTATGGAAGAGATTAATTACTCTGACGAGTTTATTGAATTGATTAATTCGGCTAAAGTATTGGCCTTTTCGATGCAGCACGAATATATCGTGCCTGAGCATCTNTTGCAGATGGCTCTTAGACAAAAAGAGATTCGAGATATATTTGATAGTCTGGATGTTGATTGGTCAGCACTCTCCGAAGAAAACATTTCCTTTTTGGAGTCGATGGAAAAAATTCCATATCAGGAAGAANGCACCATGGTCTTGTCATACCAGATGAAGGAGATACTCGACGAGGCTGTTGAAAATCTAATTTTTGCTGANCGCAATGAGCTNCAGGTGCCTCATGTTTTCGCACAGATGCTTGTGCTTGAAGATTCAGAGGCCGCATATCTTTTAGATAAATATCTCGGCTCAATGAAGACGGAATTCCTTAGCCGGCTGGTCGCTGCCTACAACGGGTCGGATGATGATGCGTTCCAACATGAGNATGGAGACCATGCCGGTTTCAGAGAGGATGACACGACCGATAAAAACAGAGAAAAGTGGAAGCTTTTCGTTACTTGCCTAAATGATAATCTTGAACTCCGTAACCCGCTTATAGGCCGGGAGAAGGAACTTGACCG
This sequence comes from Bacteroides sp., assembly GCA_014801535.1. Lineage (GTDB taxonomy): Bacteria > Bacteroidota > Bacteroidia > Bacteroidales > Muribaculaceae > Lepagella. The sequence goes on along the minus strand of JAAVEA010000016.1, from coordinate 72,558 downwards.
AACGATTCAGGTGTTGTGCCGTAAGGATAAAAACAATCCTCTCCACATAGGTGAACCCGGAGTGGGGAAGACTGCGCTTGTTTATGGACTTGCGAGAAAAATCAACGATAATCAGGTGCCGGAAAGGTTAAGGGGAGCGAGAATATATAGTCTTGAGGTTGCATCTCTTCTCGCAGGCACTCAATTCAGGGGTGATTTTGAAAAGAGGCTGAAGATGATAATGGACGGGGCGGCTGAAGAGGAGAATGCAATTGTATATATTGATGAGATTCACACCCTTGTCGGAGCCGGTGCAACCGGTGAAGGGGCGATGGATGCCTCCAATATGCTTAAACCATATCTTGAGGCCGGTAAAATAAGATTCATAGGCTCAACTACCTATGATGAATACAAGCGTCATTTCGCTAAAAGCAAAGGATTGGTGAGACGTTTCAGCCGGATCGATATCGAAGAGCCGAGCGAAGAGGAGACCATCGAGATATTAAATCGTCTTAAAGGGAACTATGAATCCTATCACGGGGTGAAATATCTCGATGAGGCGATTGATTATGCCGTGAGGGGTAGTGCGCGGCATATTTCCGACCGCTTTCTGCCTGACAAAGCTATCGATCTCATGGATGAGGCCGGAGCTTACCGGCAGGCTCATCCCTCAGATGAGAAGGATGGAAATATCATTGACAAAGCCATGATAGCGGAGATTCTTTCAAAGGTAAGCAAAGTGGATGCTGTTTCGATGCGAAAGGATTCCATCTNGATGCTTGAAACTTTGCAAGAACGGATCGCCGCTCGCATATATGGTCAGGATGATGCTGTGAGAGCGGTTACAGAGGCCGTGCAAATGTCGAAGGCAGGTTTGATTGATGATAATAAACCGATCGCGTCACTCCTGTTTGTCGGTCCGACCGGTGTTGGAAAGACCGAGCTTGCAAAATCTCTCGCCGAAGAGATGGGGATAGGGCTTGTGAGATTCGACATGAGTGAATATGCGGAGAAACACACTGTGGCGAAACTTATAGGATCTCCAGCCGGATATGTAGGTTATGAGGATGGGGGTCTTCTCACGGATGCTATACGCAAAACACCCGATTGCGTGCTTCTTCTTGATGAGATTGAGAAAGCGCATCCCGACATATATAATATTCTTCTTCAGGTGATGGATTATGGCCGTCTTACCGACAACAAGGGTAATGCCGCCGATTTCAGAAATGTAGTTATCATCATGACCTCAAATGCAGGCGCACGATATGCCAAACAGGCCAACATCGGGTTTGGAAGTAATGTTTCTGCGGGTAATGCTATGATGAAGCAGGTGAAAAAGGTGTTTCAGCCGGAATTCTTAAACCGTCTTTCGGACACGGTCGTCTTTAATGATATGGATCGTCCTATGGCTTCTCTCATACTCGAAAGAAAAATTCATCTTCTTGAAGAGAAACTAAAGGCTAAGAAGATAACACTCAAACTTTCGGCAGAAGCATGTGACTATCTGCTCAACGAAGGATTCTCTTCCGAATATGGTGCAAGAGAGATGGATAGAGTGATAAACAGCAATCTTAAACCTCTCCTGATGCGTGAAATTCTTTTCGGATCGCTCAAAGATGGGGGAGAGGTGAGTGTAAATGTATCAGACAACAGATTGATCCTTGAGTGATGGTATATCAGATTTTTGAAGATTCCCTTGAATTTCCCGATCCCCGTTGTGGTGAGGAAGACGGCCTGTTCGCAATAGGTGGAGATTTATCGTCGGAGCGTCTTCTGTTAGCATATAGTCTCGGAATATTTCCATGGTTCTCCTTTCGTGATTATGACGAGCCTTTGTGGTTTTGTCCTATGCGGCGTTTCGTTATTTTTCCTGAGGAGATACATATTTCCCATTCCATGCGAAATATGATTAACAAGGGTGTATATTCTGTAACCTTCAATAAGGATTTCAAGGGAGTTATNGAAGGGTGTTCGGAGAAACGTATAGCCGAAGAGGGAGCTTGGTTAGGAGAACGGATGATAAAGGCATATACCGCCCTTCACGACATCGGCTTTGCATCGAGTGTGGAGGTGTGGCGCGAGGATAATCTTGTCGGTGGATTGTATGGCGTGACGATAGGCAATGCGTTCTTTGGAGAAAGCATGTTCTCCCGTGAACCCGCAGCAAGTAAACTCGCTTTGATCAGCCTTGCCCGTTTAATGCAAAAAAAGGGAGGTGCCTTGATTGATTGCCAATTCGAGACACCTCACCTTAAATCTATGGGCGGAAGATTCATCTCTTACGAAGAATATCTCCGGATAATCCGCCGTCCGCAGTGGATTTTTTAGATTATTTTCTCAAGAGAATCCGTATTGCTTCTTATNTCCTCTTCGGGCACCTGATAGTCTGACAGNTCGCCTGTGTGANACTGGTCGTAGGCTGCCATATCGATAAGGCCATGGCCTGAAAGATTNAAAAGGATTACCGGTGCNGTTCCTTCTTCATTNGCCTTCTTNGCTTCNCGTATNGCAGCGGCAATNGCGTGNCTGCTCTCAGGAGCCGGGATGATTCCTTCNGACCGGGCGAAGAGNTGGGCGGCNGCNAANGTTTCTGTCTGAGGAATATCCACNGCNTCTATNAANCCTTGCGAACGAAGCTGACTCACAACNGCNCCCGCACCATGATAACGCAATCCACCGGCATGTATATTGGCCGGCGAGAAGTTATGTCCCAAGGTATACATAGGNATAAGCGGNGTNTANCCNGCTTCNTCNCCGAAATCATANTGCAATACTCCTCGTGTGAGTTTCGGACACGATTGCGGTTCTGCAGCTATGAATCGGGTNTTGCGCTCTCCACTGAANTTATGACGCATGAATGGGAAAGATATTCCTGAAAAATTACTTCCNCCACCAAAGCAGCCGATCACAATATCAGGNGTTTCACCGGCCATTTCCATCTGTTTTTCCGCTTCCAGTCCGATCACTGTCTGATGAAGGGCAACGTGGTTCAGAACGGATCCCAATGCNTATTTGCAATTNGGGGTGCTCATGGCTAATTCCACGGCNTCAGATATTGCTGTTCCNAAAGAACCTTGATAATTCGGATGATCGGTAATGATCTTGCGTCCNGCNTTGGTTGACATACTCGGAGAAGCTATNACCTCAGCACCGTAAGTCTCCATAATAGATCGACGGTAGGGTTTCTGATGGTAGCTCACTTTAACCATATACACTGCNAGGTCNAGACCAAAGTGTTTTGCTGCCAGAGAGAGNGCCGCACCCCATTGTCCGGCTCCGGTTTCAGTCGTTATATTNGTCACTCCCTCCTTCTTGGCGTAGTAAGCCTGGGGAATAGCGGAGTTAAGTTTATGTGAGCCGACCGGGCTTACGCTCTCATTTTTGAAATATATGTGAGCTTTAGTGTCCAAGGCTTTNTCCAATCCGCGNGCGCGNACAAGAGGTGTCGGNCGCCAGATGCGATACATATCGCGAACCTCTTCCGGAATCTCTATCCATTTATCTGTGTCGTTAAGCTCCTGACGAGCAGCTTCCCGAGTGAAGAGAGGGAACAGATCTTCCGCTTTCAAAGCTTCCTTAGTGGCAGGATTTAGCATCGGTCTCGGTTTCTGAGGCATCTCGGCCATTACGTTATACCAGGCCGTAGGTATATCTTTTTCCTGTAGAATAAACTTCTTTGAGTCCATTAATCATATTTTATTTTGACAAGTTGCGCTGCGAAGTTAACAAATTTATTTGGAATAGCAATATTTTTTTTGAATAGTTGAAAATATTCTATAAATATTTATAAAATATATAATAGAATGGTTTGTTCCCGAATTATTTTATAGTTATGTGTGTCTGATGANAAATATNGGCTATTTTTGTAAAGTCATATAGTAATTGNAATCTAAATTATATAATATCTTCATGTATTCTACAAACTGTAATTTGATCAAATCGGTAGGGATGGCTGTGTTAATTGCTATTTCTTCCTTTCACTCTTACGCTGATGTGAACGAGAATGACACTACCCTTTACCGTGAGCCTTATCGTCCGCAATATCATTTCACTCCCGCTCATCGCTGGATAGGCGACCCTTGCGGGTTGATTAAAAAGGATGGCAAGTATCTCGCCTATAGCTGGGGAAGTTCCGAATCAGACGACCTTTTGCATTGGCGTGAACTGAATGGTCATTCAATCAAGGNTATGCCTCCTAAAACATCCGCTTTTACCGGAAGTGTTGTGGCCGATACTCTAAATTCCGGAGGCTGGGGTAAGGATGCGATGGTGGCTGTATTCACTCTCTTTGATAACGATTCTAAAAAACAGTCGCAGGCGATAGCCTTCAGTCACGACGGTGGAGAAACCTACCAATATTATGACCAGAATCCGGTNCTCGATATTTGGAGCACAGAGTTTCGTGATCCCACGGTTATCCGTTATGAACCGACGGGGAAATGGNTCATGGCTGTGGCAAAAGCTTTGGAAAAGAAAGTTGCATTCTATGAATCCGACGATCTGAAGAATTGGACATGGACCAGCGATTTCGGACCGATGGGTGATAACAAACGCTCCTGGGAATGCCCCGACCTTTTTCAAGTCACAGTTGAGGAGACCGGTGAGAAGAAGTGGGTGCTTTTAGTATCTGTGAACTGGGCGAGGGAGCAATATTTCGTAGGAGATTTCGACGGAAAGAAATTTATTCCCGATAATTCTGATTCCGATCCGTTATATGTTGATGACGGCATGGATTATTATGCTTCGCGTGTGTTCCAGGANTATGACGCTCCTAAAAATGAGGAGGTNACAACACTTGGATGGGTGAATTATTGGGATTATGCCCAGCAGGCCCCTTCTAAATGGGGAAAGGGTGTTTGGTCACTTCCAAGGAATTACACCCTTTATTCCACTTCCGATGGCTTGCGTTTGCGCCAGACTCCCGTAAAGGTATTGGAGAATTTACGAGGGAAAGAGGTAAAGATTAATAAAACTTATAGCGCCAGCACATATTTTCTTCCACAGATCTCAGCAATGGCCAATCAATATGAAATGAACATAAATCTGAACGCTTCTGAAAATGATGTAGCCGGATTCAATCTTTGTGTTGGCGAGGGGCGGAAAGTAGCGGTAAGTTATGATGTCGCTACCGGTTATCTCACCCTTGACCGAACGAATTGTTCCNATGTGAAGATCAAATTATTTGATCGAGTTTCCAATTCAAAGATCGCCCAANCGGGGACGCGACAGATTTCGCTCCGAATTTTTGTTGATAAATCGACGATTGAAATCTTTGCTGAAAATGGTAAAAAAGTTATGACTCTTCTCACCTATGCGTCTCCTTCGCAGACTGGAGTTGAATTTTTCTCACAACGAGGAAAGACGCGACTTGATTTAACAGCATGGCCATTGGAGTCAATTCATTAAGCAACTGCTTGAAAAATGAATGAAGGTGTGTCAAATTTTCGCATTTTGACNCACCTTCCTCCTTTTTACAGTTGCGAAAAGAGGCGGTTAATGAGATAATTCTTCAATAACAAGAAGTATCGTTAGAGGTTTTTACTCTGCGGCGATAAATTAAATAATTATCAAAACATAGATATGTTAGAAGCACTTTGCTGAAAAGGTCAAACCATGCTCGACCTGATGACGGAGCAAGTGCAACGTCCCAAATTTGAGNAGCAATACAAACAAATCCAACGATAGATAATGTTAAAGAGATATTGCGNTTTACCCGATTACTTATTCTCATATACTTTCAATATTATAAGAAATGGCTTGATGAGACGTACACCAAAAAGATTATTCGTATGTATTGCTTCCGGTGTCATTTTTCAGATTGCTTTATAAGCTATGCAAAGATACAAAGTTNTTCTCTAAGTTCNTAAGATAANAGCCGAAATACCAAAGAATTTTTGTAGATTTGCGCATGAAAATGAACGACTTCTAAATCTTATGGCTAAAATTATCGTACAAAGTACGAATATAACAATAATTTCAGTCAATGGAGATAATTTTATCTCTTTGAAAGATTTGGCACGGCACAAGAGTGATGAGCCAAATGCAGTGATTGCAAACTGGATGCGAAATCGCAATACTATAGAGTATCTCGGAATTTGGTAACAATTGTATAATCCTGATTTTAAACCCACCGAATTCAAGAGGGTTAGAATGCAAGCCGGGTTGAATGCGTTTACTCTTTCACCAAAAAAATGTATAGAAGCGAACCAAGACCATGGGAATAGGTTCCAAAGCATGGAGATATAAATCTCAATGCCATGTTTATTGAGCAAGGCATGCCACAAAGCGAGAGATTAATGAAACTCAACCGGATCGCCATACATCAAATGAGCGTTTTGGAGAGTGATCGCAATGAAAGAAAACTACTGAGATAATTTTAACCGCAATGAAANATATTAAACTAATTTTCGCGCTTACATTAGCTTATGCCGTGAGCTCTTGTGGAGCAAAGAACCCTTCTGCAAATAACCTACTCTTTGGCAACTGCAAAATTACTCAACACTTTGTTAAAACTCAAAGCTGATTTTGAGATGTCCACCTAATCCACGCTCTACGATGTCAAAGAGTGTGCGGAGGGTGATGTTCTCCCCATCATTTTCAATTTTGGAAATGAACGGTCGCTTTTTATCCACACGCTCGGCTAACTGCTCTTGCGTGAGGTTGAGACTTTCGCGAGCTTTCTTAATTTTATAACCGATTCGGAGAGCTTCAAGTTCATTTTCCAAACGGTCTCGTTCCGGAGTGCCGATTTCTCCGTAATATTTTTTCTTTAATTGATCGAGTGTCTGTATATTATCCATTGCTCTTGTTTTTGTCGTTAAAGTACTCAGTCATTATTCTCTCAGCTCGTGCAATTTCGCTTGACGGAGTTTTCTGTGTTTTCTTTTGGAATCCACTGAAAAGAACTACCATTTTATTACCGTCGAAACAGCAAAATATTCGAAATATATTATTACCTAATTGAACGCGAACCTCAAACAAGCCATTGGTGCCTTCGATATATTTCAAATAGGTTGAAGGCACACGCTCAACCTGTTCAAGAATATCAAGCACTTTGATAATTTTGTCTTGAACTTTTCGAGTTTGTTTCTTTGAAGAAATCTTCGAAATAGTTTTTGTAGGTTATAACCTCTCTTACTTTCATATTGTAAAGGTAATTAAAAAATTACATCTACAAAAATATAACACGCTTATTCTTCGAAAAGTTTTCAAAATTTATAGCCGGAGGTTTTATTCTGACTGGGCTTGAACTCTGCCGAATGCATGGCGAAAATCAAAACCGATATTGAAGCCCTATGAGAATATTCCTTCCCCTGATACGGAAGGAGTATTCGGTTTGTGAAAGAGTGCCGTAGGTGAGGTATGAATAATTCTTTTGGTTAAGGATGTTTGTGGCGGTGAGGGTGAAACGAATTTTTGAGTTCAGTCGCCAAGTGGCTTTAAAATCGATCAAAATCATGTTGGAGATTCTCCCTTCCGAGTGGTGGGTGAGGAAATGTTCCGCTCCTGCCGAGAGGTCAACCTTGTCAGAAGGAAGAAAAGTCAGGAGGAGGTTCTGATGAAATGAATGATAAATAGATGTTTCTTTTGCAGTTGTCACACTGTTGTCCGATTTAATATTGTTATTCAGTTTAACATTATTCTCAACAGACATATTGGAGAAGTTATAACCGACTTCATAATTCAAGGAGAACCATTTGAGAATACTCCCTTTAAAATATGGCGAAACTGACGCAATTGTCTGACGATAAGGCACGGACTCATAGTCACGCATTGATCTGGCGGAGGAGAATGATCCTATAACTTCACATCCGGCCACCATCTTGCTCCGTCCTATCCCTTTGCTAATTGAGCCCTTAATACTACCACTTTGGGCATCTGATATTTTGTCAGCATAAGTAGAAATGATCAAGTCTTCGACAAACAACTGATTAGACATCACAGATGATCGACTGAAACTATAAGAACCCTCTATATTAAAAAATAAGGCTCTGAGAGGATTTCGGTATTTATAGGATACTTTCGCATTAACCGCCCCGGAATATTTCCCCGGTATGGAAGATTCAAAAAGATCACGATAATCGGAGAGTATGGCCGACGGGATGAAAGTATATGGTTGAGGCGCCTTCAGATTGAATGACATTGTAGCTGATAATTCCGATTTTGCCGAGAGTTGACGGCGCCCATGGATGATGGGAGATGTGGCAAAATAATCGTGTGGGCCACATATATTATAATGAAGCCATCTTACAGGTGCCCTTAAAGAAAGACGCCATCCTTGACGTTCAAAATCCACCTGAGGAATGGCATAGAGATTTGATATAAAGGAATTGTAAATTCCGGAATTATCATACTCTTGCATACCCGTTAGCGCACAATCCATGCGATGATAATTCATATCCAGTCCGATGGTGACATAAAACTTCCAGAATCTTGTAAGCTTACCCAATTCAGTTTCTGTCGTACTTCTTGCATCAACACTCGATAGTTTCTGGTTTGCCATATCGTGGTTTTCAATTTTCAAGCAGTCGGGGTGGTAAGACAAGGAATTGCGCGAGGTCAATGTAAACAACTTCTTCTCGTTGCGTTTAACTATTTTAAAGTCATTTACTGCCGACAGCGCATCCCTGGTTACCTCCTGCGTAACCTCATTGGAGCCTGTTATAACAGACTCGGAGTTATTACTTAGCGCGTTGATGCGGAGGTTATCTACTAAATAATAACCCTTTTTGTTCACTTCCGAATGAAGACTTGCCGAAAAGTTATGGGATTGCAGGCTCAATTTATCATTTTGATAGAAGGTAGGAATATTGAAATTGAAATAATCGGTTGATAGTTCCGAATGATAGTCTAAACGGTCAGCGAAATAGTTCAACTTCAGTCTCATGGAGGTATCTTTCCGTTTCCAGGCGGTAATCGTGTTCGCCAGCCATGAGAGATTGTCACGGGTGCGACGCTCCGATAAAGGAGGATTAACTATGTCGGCAGAGATATATTCGGGCCAGTGGGATGGATTGTAATCCTCGGAAAACATGGAATAAAAACTATGTTCCGCCATTTCATTTGCAGGATTCCACCCTGTGTTGTCAGCTTTCACGGTGAGGATATTCTGTATTTTCGATGCCATCCTCATGGCAAAAATGGAACCGTTATATAGTATGGGTGAAAATCCGGCCGAAGCGTTTGCTGTTCCCACCCATCGGCTCCTGGCATCCTCTTTTAGCTTAAGATTTATCCCTGCTTCTTCAGGAAAGTCGATCCCTTCGAGAGCCTTGATTGGCTGGTGGTTTTCCATCACTTCTACAGCCTTCACATCAGTGTGTGATATATTGTTTGTAGCCANCCCATATTGCCCTCCGATAAAATCGTTGCCGTCAAGATAAAACTTATTGATAGGTTTCCCTTGATATTTTATTGTTCCATCATCTTCCACCTTTATCCCCGGCAAACGCTTTATAACATCGATAATTGCATTGTCCTGATCTTTGGCATAACGTGAAACGTTGAAAACCAGAGTGTCTCCTTTTGCATAAATATCGGGCGCCTCTACAATAACATCGTTTAATTGTGTTGATTTAGGGTTAAGATGAATCACCTTCTGATTATCTTTATTGTTGCTGTTATTGTTTTGTATAGGNATGGTCAAGGTCTCATAACCTACACATCTGAAAGAGACGGAATCAGCAGCATCATTTATAACAATATGAAATTTACCCTCTTTCCCTGTAGAGGTAAATACTCCCTTGCTTTTTATCACTACACCTGCAATAGGTTCTTCTGTCAAGACATCAAGCACGATGCCTTCAAGTTCTGTATGCCCTGCTGCCTTAACGGGCAGCAGGGTAAGTAACATAACNAATATAAGAAAACTGTGTCTCATTTTTTCCAGTCGCGTTCAATATAATCATAGGAGAGGGGTATGGGCTCGTAAACATCTATGGATAAGTCGCCATATTCATCATATACCGGGAGGTCATTNCCGGTGGTGGTTTCGTAATAGGCATACGGATTCAGGTCATACTTGTTTTTGGCACTATAAAATCCTTTGCGGTCAGTCTTGTTGTAAGGCACTTTATAAAGTGTTATGGGGCGTTGGCCCTTTGATTTTATGCCGATACATTCAAAGTTATATTCACCATTCCTGTCAGATGCTTTCATTATGAGTCCCGGCAACCCCGAAAGTTTCCATGGCCCATCCATCACGGGTATGTCTTCAGTAAAGTAGGCACACCATTCACGACCACGGAAATTGCACCGCGCTTCCTGACACTCATATCCTAAGACATTGATGGTGGAGTCGGAGAGTTCCCATTGCAGGGTTGGCATCTCTTCTTCATATCTGAACCAGTCCATGCATATCTTCTCCGTGTGTGTAAGTTTCCCTTCCGGATAATTCTTAAAGATGGTCATAAACTCTCCGTTACTTAGTTTCCCCTCCACTGCCGCATCGGCAATCTGTTCGGTGGTGATATTCATTAGCAGAGAATCAACGGTCAGGTTCTTATAGCTGGAGAATTTCGACATCCCGTCGGGTGCTATCTGCAACAGCATCCTGTCAGATTTGAAATTGTCCTGATCAGTTGCTGTGGTGTCGTTACACCACCGATACTCATACACGAATTCCATTTTNTCATCNGCCAAAGTCTCAGTTTCNGGCACNTTGCTNTGAAAGANTGAAATCTNACGGCTCTTTATAGTCCTCCCGAAGAGAGGCATCAAGCTGAACGCCAAAACGGAAATAATAAAAAAACTCTTTCTCATAATTTAATATTTTTCAGTATGATAAATTCAATAATTCACCCCGTAGGGACGCACCCCTGTGCGTCCGCAAATAATCACGTCTTAGGAGTCTAACCCAAGTAAAGTCAGGAATTATTTACGTTGCAAAATTACATTGCCAACCGATCAAATGAAGAAAATAATCATTACTCAAATATTACCCGATTATTACTAAATTATTACTCCGGTGCAGATAGCTTGATTATCATTATTGAATACAGGTGGTTTTTATTAAATTTGCTGTCGATATNTTTTNTNTGTATTNGGACGCACCNTGGTGCGTCCCTACAGTACGGCTCATAGTGCATACCTACAGTACGGTCGAAAGTAATAACTGAATAGATAAATTTAGTTGTACTACTTAATTTCATGGAGAAAAGAATAAAGAGCTTATATATAATCACAATTATTGCCATACTTGCATTTTTAGGGATGCAGGTTTATTGGCTATATCAACGTTATGAGTATAGCGTGAAGGAATTTGAAGAGGAGGCTTATAATGAGACTTTAAAGGCCTTCTCGGAATATAGGGAGGAGAGGATTTCAAGGTCATATTCAAANAATGGCAGCAATACCAGCACCTCACAATATAGAATAGTGTCGGACATAGATAGCATAGGGGGCACNAGATTCAAAGCAAGCATCACTACCCAAAGATATTCGGCCCACGACTTGCTTGGAATAAAGGATAAAAAAAGAATACTTACTCCTGAGGAGCAGTCGAAAGTTGCCCGTATGGTATTGGAGAAAGAAGGAATAAGTGAGCAGGAAAAGACATTTGACACTGAAGGCTCACCATCTGAGTCGGCTATATGGACAGCCTTCAAGAATCTTGACTTGGATAGCCTGGCACCGTTGAAAATGGAGGAATGGGATTCGCTGATGAATGCAAGAGGGATATCTCAAGAGGCTAAGCTGGTTACGAGAGATTCAATTGAATGGCAACCCTCGATATTAAGTCATGCAACGGCTCTAAAGCCTATGGTATCAATATCCATTCCTTATTCAGAATTGACAAAGAAGAGCCTTATTGTGGAGTGCCGTTTTCCTGCAACAGAAGTTTTAAGGAAAATGCTGGGGAGCCTAATTGTTGTGACCATTCTTTCACTCTTCCTCATAATTTGTTTAATCCTTCAGTTTGCAACTGTGTTGAAGCTTTCAAGGATCGACAAGCTGCGCAACAGTTTTATAACAACAATGATTCACGAGTTGAAGCGACCCATATCAACGCTGAAAATGTGTGTCTCGGGAATTGAGAATGACAGGATGATAGAGGATAAGGATATGAAGAAGGAGCTTGTCAAGGAAACACGAGGAGCCTTAGACAATCTTTCCGCTTATTTCTCGAAACTGAGAGACATGACATTCAATAATGTGGAACAGATTCCATTGAATCTCACTAATATCAATCTCCGTGAGATTTTCGACAACGTGAGCAGAGGTGCCGTAATTCCGACAGGGAAAAAGGTGACATTTATAAATGAAATATGTAAGGATGTGGAGGTGCCGGCAGATTATTCTCATCTCTTTAATATCCTTACTAATTTGATTGAAAATGCCATTAAATATTCAGGGAATTCAGTGATTATTGAAGCTTCGACAGATATTTCTTCCGAGGGAGTGAGGCTCCACATCCAGGATACCGGCTTTGGCATCCCTGCCGGAGACTTGAAATATATTTTCAACAGATTCTATCGAGGTAAAATGGCTTCATCTGATTTGCCGGGAATAGGTCTGGGCTTGGCCTACGTGAAATTGCTTGTGGAGGCCCATCACGGAGAGATAACGGTTAAAAGCGAGGAGGGGAAAGGTTCTTGTTTCACCATTAAATTGTTGTGCTGATGAAGATATTGCTCGTGGATGATGATCTCAAAAACTCAATGCTTCTTAAACGGTTCATTGAAGCGGATGAGAAAGGATATGAAGTGATCTATGCCAATAACGGCATAATCGGGTTGGAGTATTATAGGGAATATCGTCCGGATCTTATACTTTTGGATATCAATATGCCGGAGATGAATGGCTTTGAGTTGGCACAGGAAATACGTAAGACCGACAAGAGGGTGATAATCTTCTTTCTCACCGACCGCACGGAGAAAGTTGACCGTCTGCATGGTTTTTCACTGAAAGGTAACGACTATATCCCCAAACCATTTTATCCCGAAGAGCTCATGGCTAAAATCAATGAGCGTTTTGAGAGCCTTTTGCTTAAACAGGAGGTTGAATATAAGATAGGGGAGACCCTCTTTAGTCCTAATCTCTCTTCGGTCACATTCCTTGGGGAGACTCATACCCTTTCAGTGAGACAGACAGAAATACTACAGCTGTTGGCGAGCAACAAAGGAAATTTAGTGGAACGTGATTATATACTGGAGCAGGTGTGGGGTGATGCCAGTTATTCCAATTCCCTTGCCTTGAATGTGCAGATCACCTACCTGCGACGCCTCCTTTCCGATCCATCAATCTCCATAATATCTTTAAAGAAGAAGGGATATATCCTCAAAGATGAAAGTTGATTTGGAATCGTGTGAGTCCATCCTTGCCGGAGAATAACGGAAATTAGTTTTATGTCTTGTGAGTATTTCGCTTGTAAGCGTCAGGCCAATCCCACGTCCGTTTGGTTTATTGGTGAAAAATGGACGGAACATATTTTTTGCGACCTCCTCCGGGATGGGCTCTCCATTATTAACTATCTCCAAAACATAAGATTTCTTTTCCTCACTAATTCTTATAAGCACATATCCTTCTCCTTTAATGCTCTCCACGGCATTCTTAACCACGTTGATTATCACCTGCTGAAGCTGAATATTATCAGCTGAGATAATCATCTTTTTTTGCTGTAAATCTGTGAGCAATTTCACATCTTCAGGCATCATCATGCGCAGGAAAGGAAGCACCCGGTTGACTTCATTGACTAAATCAATTTTTTTGAGATTCGGTTGGGGCAACCGGATCACATCAGCGTATGAGGTGACAAACTCACACAACTGTTCACATCTGCGGTCGCAGCTTCCGATAGCCTCTTTCAAATCTTTTTCATGTATTGAATCAGACAATAACCCGAATACCGATCTCACCCCACACATAGTGTTGTTAACTTCATGCGAGAGTATCCTGATCACTTTCTCATACGCGCCTCGTTCCGCTTGGCTAATGGAGAGGCTCTTTTCATCTGTCTTTTCACCAACAAAGGCAAGAAGCACACCCACGGCAATAGCGATGCCGAGGATTATGCCTCCTGCCTTATACCAGACTTTTAGAGTTATGTTTCGTTTTTCCTTTTTGGTTAATTTTCTGTCCATATTGATTGCTCAATTGATTGCTTACGGAATATCATATGACCGTTTGCAAACTTATTTACAATCGCTATGCCAAAGAACTAACTAATTGATTATTAGCTGAAATTTGAATTGAGAGGTGTCCGAAACCGTACACTTGTAAAAATATGGTTGTCCGTAGATTCACAATGTGTAATGCTTTGAGCTGCGTTCGGGAGATGAGATGCGGATATTTCCGCAGTCACCGTTTGAAATGCCTATGGCAGAATCCCAGTCACCTTGGGTGAACTTGAATTCGGCAGGGAGTCGGAGGTTGAGGTCGATGACTCGAGTGGTGTCATTTATAGTGGTCATTTTCACTCCTTCAGGATTCCAATCGGCAAGTGCGGATTGGTTGCCGGTGATATAAATATCTCCTTCAATGCCTTCTCCTGTTAGCTCGATATGAACAGGATAGGTCTTGTTGCTATCGAACTGAGGAGTGTATCTATAATCGGCATATTCCCTGAGGGTAAGAAGATGAGCCGGAAGCACTACCGAATTATGAGAATACTCCGGGAAATCAGCTGTCTTTACGATTACATTTTCAGGAAATTTCTGCGAGGAAATGAAATTCTTTACCTTTTCCCAACCCAAGCGCCAACTTTCGGGAAACTCGTCCTCCTCTTTAAGCCCTTCATTAGCCATTGTGATATAAATGAAACGGGGCTTTTCGCTTGAAAAATCCATATTCATCAGGTCGTTTGCAAAGCGGTAATTGTCCCAGCCAAGATTCGGGGATATGGCAATGCAATCGTCAAAGAGGTTGTCGGTTGCAACAGCGTCTAACACGAAAGAGGCTCCTAAAGAGTGACCGATACCGAGGGTATGACCCGATGTGCGGTAATGAGTGTTGATATAGGTCATAAGTTCTTCCTTGATGAATTTTTTGAATTTGTCAGCACTTCCGTAATAAGGGCTACTCATCTTCTGATACTCAGGAACTGGAAGGAAGTCGTTATTGCGGCAATGGTTCAAATCCCAAAGAGTAGGAGAGGTTACACCAACCACAATATAGTTTCTGTCGTTTCGGGGTTGCTGCACACCGTAATGAAGGAGTGACTGAACTTCGTCGAAATGCGCACGGTCCTGAGCATCGAATACATAGACCACATCATAATCCGATTCCGTGTTTTCCTCGTAGTACTGAGGGGTATATATCAGTATTGGACGCTTGAACGGGAACTGTTTTGATTCAAAATCGATAACCTCTACCTTTGCCAACTCTTGTGCTGAAGCTCCAAAGAATGTAACCAATATCACTGCGATTAGGGGCATTATATTTTTCATAAAAGTATGTTGTTTTCTAAGGGTCGCCGGTGACTATTCATCACCAGCGACTCTTGGTATTAATGTAAATGTCTGTTTAAATGATTTGGGAATGTTTTCTTTAACCGGCCTTAAAGAAAATTACCGGGGACAGAAATGATAGGAGAAGGAGGAAGAGGGTGAAACCTATGATAATATATGTTGTCTTTTTCATTGTTTTCTTATTTATTGTTTTTCTTTTCAAGATAGCGGATGTATTGTTTACGCAGGTCTTCGGGCGTGATGTTGAGATGATACAGGAGATCAAAAAATTCGTAAATCCTGCTGTCTTCCAACTGTTCGGCTTTCTCGGCAAGAATCTTATCCTTTGCATCGGAAGCCACAAAGAATCCTATTCCGCGTCGGTTGTAGATTATCCCCTTTTGCGAAAGGCGGTCGTAACTTCGCATCACCGTGTTGGCATTCACCTGCATATCGCCGGCATAATCCCTAACGGAAGGGAGACGGGAATCAGGGGAAAAATGACCTTCGAGTATCTCATTACATATCCGGTCGGCTATCTGAATATATATCGCTTTGTTGCTTTCTTCAAAAATCATAGCTGACAAAATTCTTTACCATCTTTTAATTATTTCCCATTCCTTAAAACGGAAATAGGATACGGCCCATGTGAATATTATTATGCATATTGCGACAATATCCCAAATAATCACTTGAGTCATCTCGTTACTTATCCCGAAGTCTCTGGGTTCAATCTCAGCATTGTCTCCGTAGAATGTATTTATACCCCAGTAAAAGAGTATGGAGGTCACTATTCCGAAAGTCATGAGGAAACAAGCGGTCTTCAGGCCGCTCTTTTTGGGCCAGACTGATGAACCCAAGGCAAATAACGACTGAAGAAGGAATCCTCCGAAAAGACACATTGAGAATTTAACAGCGGAAGCGGTCTTATAGAAATTCAACATGGCAGCTTTGTCTGTGGGAGACACTGAGCCGGTATAGAGATCTATATCAAAATATTTCATATCGCAACCGAAGGAGAGAAGATAGCGGGGAGAGATATAATGGATGCAACTGATCCCTTCGGAAGAGGCGCTATACACCCATACCCTTATTGCATCGGAAAAAAGGAACAATAAGATTAAAGCGATGGGGAAGAATATTACAAAAACAATAAAGGAGGTTGCAAATTTCTCAAAATTGCTTGCAGGACATGTGAAAATCGAGATACGTTCTCTTTTTTTAGAAAGCTCGTTGTAGAAATCGCAGCAAAAGACACATGCTATTATCCACATGCAGCTGAATAATGTGAGTTCAGAATACCACATGGGATCGGTCACATTGCCTCTTACAATAAAATTATGTGCTGCTTCAGGAGTATATAATCCCTTAATATATGGCAATCCTAAACAGAAGAGAAGAGGAAGAAGCAGAAACACTCCGAGACAAATGAGAATAGTCGATCTCTTCTCAAAGATATATTTTTTGAAATATGCCGAGAATCGACCGGCATCAAAAATTTGATTTTTCATATACAGTATTTGAGGATTTTTATTTGGTGAAGACTGAATTGAGGGTTTCCGCGTCATCGTGAGCAAACTCGAAAAGGAGTTCAAGGTTTATTTCCGTATCATTGCCATCAAGATTTGGAAGAATCAGTGCGCTTCCCCCGAGTGAATTGGAAGCATAAAGGGCGCAATCAATAAGCCTGCGGTCTAAGGTTTCAATAAATTTGAGATGTTGCTGTATCTCCATCACGCTCTTATTGAAAAGCACCTTACTGTTGTCAACCATAATAACGTGATCGAGAAGCTGCGCCACATCTCTCACTTGGTGAGTGGAGATAATGAAGATTCTTTCATCGCTCACACCTCTTGAGATGAATCTTCTGAAAGCAGTTTTTCCGGGTATGTCGAGGCCATTGGTAGGTTCATCGAGAATCAGGATCTTAGTGTTTGTGGCCATTGCAAAAGAAAGCGCCACTTTCTTCTTCTGTCCCATTGAAAGCTTATTCACATTCAAATCGGGAGTCAGGTCGAACAAATCAAGATGATCCATCATCTCTTCGTATGAAAACTTAGGATAGAAAGGGCTGTTGAGTTCAATAAATTTTTTAAGCGACATAGAGGGGAAATCAAACTCTTCAGGTACGATAAAAATCTCAGAAACTGTTTCGGGTCGGCGAAGACGTGTATTGATGCCACTCAGGGTCACTTCCCCGACAGAGGGGGTGAGGAGGCCTGATATCAGATAAAGAAGAGTTGATTTACCGGCACCATTGGAACCAAGGAGTCCGTAAACTCCTCCTTCTGAGATCTCGAGCGAGAAATCTTTCAGCACCGGCTCTTTACGATGACTATAGCTGAATGTGCAGTTATCTACTTTTAACATGATGGTAAAAATATAAGGTGTTTGTCTGTTTTAGTGTATTAGTATCTTAATACACCGCAAAGGTAATGTAATTATCTTAAACTGCAAAATTTTTTTAAAAAAATTATTGTTGTGAACAAAACTTCGTTTCCGAGTGTATTATAGACAGAGAGTAAATTTCCACTATATTAGATTTTATCAAATTAATTTAGACTATGAAAAATATTATTGTTACTTCAGTTTTAGCTTTAGGCTCAGTAGCCGCGGCTTCAGCCCAACAGGCAATCGAAACCCCAAAGTTTGGAGATAACTGGTCACTTGGAATCAAAGGTGGTGTAACCACTCCAATGTCGCACAGTGCATTCTTCGGAGGTATGCGTCCCGTAATCGGTCTTGATCTCAGTAAAAAAATAACCCCTGTCTTCAGGGTAGGTGCAGAAGGAAACTTCGCCATCAACACATCCAATGTAAAGGGCAGAGGTCCTCATAGCAAGACAGCGTTCGATGATCAGTATATCGGCATGTACGGAGCTGTGAATCTGTTCAATCTTTTCGGAGGATATAACGGTTCGGTCCGTCCATTTGATATTGATCTTCAGGCAGGTGCCGGTTGGGGTCACAGATATGAGACTGCAATTCAGGACATCAACTATTTCGGCACAAAATTCGGTTTGAATTTCAATTTCAATGTTTCCGATAACGTTACGGTGTCTGTTAGTCCGTCAATTCTTTGGAACATGACCGGAAGTCCGGTTGAGCAGAGCACTGCTTCTTACGATAAGAACCGTGCCAACTTCAATCTTACAGCCGGTGTGGCTTACAACTTCGGTGGCAATGGTTTCAAGGTTGTAGAACCTTATAATCAAGCTCAGATTGATGAGCTGAATGGTCAGATCAACGACCTTCGCGGTGCAGTTCGCACAATGGACGCTGCAAATGCAGCTCTGAAGGCTCAGAACGGTGAGCTCTCAGCTGAAAACGCAGCCCTCCGCAACCGTCCGGCTCAGGTTGTAACTCAGGTGAAGAATAATCTCGAATCAGTTCGCTATATATTCTTTAAACTTGGTTCTTCAGCAATCGGCGTAGACCAGCAGCCTAATGTGGAGATGATTGCCGCATATCTTAACAATCATCCCAACAGCAAGGTAGTCATCAAGGGTTACGCTTCAAAAGATGGTCCGGAAGATGTGAATATACGTCTTGCTAACCAGCGTGCACAGTCAGTTAAGGATGCTCTTATGAAACGTTACAAGATTCCTGCATCAAGAATTGTTGCCGAAGGTCAGGGTATCGGTGAGATGTTTGAGGAAGAATCCTGGAACCGTGTAGCAATCTGTATCCTTGAGGCTCAGTAAATAGATTCAATGTCTGGAATACAATAAAAATCATTGTATAGTTAAAGATTTCATAATAGAGAAAGGTGTGTCGGAAGGCACACCTTTTTTAATATATGGTTGTGTCAAGTCCTAATATAGCGTTACAATAAAAAAGTAACGAAAATGGAAGGAACAGAGCACAAGTATGTTAAGCGTACTCAAAAAGATTATCCAATGCCTTTTAAAATGGCAGTAGTCCGTGAGGTTGAAGAAACGGGGATAGGAGTATGCGCGATAGCGCGTAAATATGGGATACAAAGTGAGACAACCGTAACAACATGGTTAAGAAAATTTGGTAACTTTGACCATCAAAATAAAACTTCCACCCATATGGAAAAGAATAAGGATCAAAGATTACTTGAGTTAGAGCAGAAGATCAAG
This sequence comes from Bacteroides sp., assembly GCA_014801535.1. Taxonomy (GTDB): domain Bacteria; phylum Bacteroidota; class Bacteroidia; order Bacteroidales; family Muribaculaceae; genus Lepagella. The sequence continues at coordinate 53,087 of JAAVEA010000016.1, read as the reverse complement.
GTGCTCGAGCAACAGAATAACCGGCTGCGTCATGAACTGGATATGCGAGACCATAAGGTCGCATTCTTTGATATGATGATAGACATGGCGGAAAAAGAATTTAAGATAGACATAAGAAAAAACTCCTCTGCCGGGCAGTCGAAAAATACAAAGCGATAAAAGGGATGCCCAAAAGTACGCTTTGTGAACTGCTCGGCATCAGCAGGCAAAAATATTACAGGGCATGCTGGGCAGAGGCAAGAAGCAATGCCAGAGCCACAGAGGTTATCAAAATGGTTCAACAGGAACGTCAATACCAGCCTCGCATAGGGGGCCGGAAACTGTACTTCATGCTTAAGCCCGGGCTGCGGGACCTGCATATAGGCAGGGATAAGCTTTTCAGCATCCTGCGGGCAAACCATATGCTTGTGAAGCCGTCCCGTTCATATCATACGACCACAAACTCCCACCACCGATTCAGAAAACACAAGAATCTTATAGCAGATATGGAGATTGTCAGACCCGAACAGGTGTGGGTGTCGGATATCACATATATAGGGCACCGCAACAATCATATGTACCTCGCGCTGATAACTGATGCCTACTCAAAAAAGATCATGGGATACGACCTGTCCTCCAGCTTAGGGACGGATGGGGCCGTAAGGGCATTAAAGATGGCCAATTCCAACAGAGCCTATCCAGGGCTTCCGCCGATCCACCACTCGGACAGGGGGATACAATATTGCAGTGACATTTATCAGAAAAGGCTGCACAGATATGGAATCACTACATCAATGACTGAATCCTATGATCCGTATGCCAATGCCGTGGCTGAGCGTGTAAACGGTATACTGAAACAGGAGTTTGCACTGGAGGATTATAATTATCCTATTGAGATAATGAGAAATATTGTTGCCGATGCAATCGGAATATACAATCAAAGACGACCGCATTTTTCCTGTGGATTGCTTACTCCCGAAATGATGCATCGACAGGACAGGATAAAAATTAAAGTGTATAAAAAATCTCATCAAAGGGGTATCCCTTTGATGAGACATAATAATGTATTAACTTTGTCTAATTAATAAGCATATTTTGTAACGCTTATTTAGGACGCGTCATTTTAATGGGACATTAATGGGTTTCTTTATTCATTTTAGAGATATAAGAATTTTTATTGTAAGTTTCCCGTTTATTGAGTGGAAAAATTCGTTTTATTAAAAAAATTATAATATTTAATTAGCTCCAGCATTTGGCAATAGGTATTGATTTTGAATCATTTAAAAATAAAGATCTAAATAGACAGCATTAATAGTCTTCAATTTTAAGATTTAATTGGCATAAATAGATAAATTTGAAAAAAAGTAGTAATTTTACTTATGTTGTTGTTTAAATTCATTTAAGAACGTTATAAAGATGTTTTATTTATATCCCTTGATAATCCTTTCAAGTAATTATGCCACTTTTGCTCCTCTGATAGACACCTTTCGTGAAGTTATCAGCTCAATTGAAAATCAGCAATTTCCCATCTTCCATAAAAAGGAAGAGCCATAATCAGCTCAAAAATGTCTTTTAATATTTAATAAAGATTAGTTTAAAAGGCTACGTATAATAAATTTATTTTGAATACTTATACATACGTATTTTATAAGCGTAAATTTTAATATTTTTTATTAGTTATGATAAATAATAGAAATGTAATAATACTAATTTCTATAATTTTATTGTCAGTTTTCATTGGAAGAGCAAGTGATAATATAAGGGATTTTGTAGCACTCTCTAATGATCTTGAACAACGTAATCAATATGACAGTATTCTTATTGTTGAAAGAAACGTTCAAGAAATGCTTATAAGAGAAAATCCGATTGATTCCATTGCTTTGGCCTTATCTTATTATCGTTTGGGACGAGGATATGCTCATAAAAATGATTTTCATAACGCAGGTCAATATTCGCTTAAAGCTATAAGAATTTTCGAATGTCTATCAATCAATACGTCAGAATACCACGCACGTGCTCTTATAAACTATGCATTAAGTCAGAATAAGTTGCAGAATTTTGAGATTGCATATGAATCAGCTACAAAAGCCGCAGATATCATAGGACGACTTTACGAAAAAAAAGGTAAACTCTATTTCACAGCTCTGCGACAGAAATTCTTAAATGGCTTGAACCTTTCAGCCTGTAGTTCTGAAAATCTTGCAAATATTTGTTCTGAACTTATCAATGTTGGAGAGGCTTATGCAAAGGAGATCTCCAAAGGTAGTAATTATGATGAAGCCATTGCTATCTACGAAGAATTACTAATATATGATAAGATGGTTAATTATCCTGAAGGCAGGATGCAACTCCCATATCTTATGAATCTTATTTACTTATATAAGGAGATGGGTAGATTGGATGATGCCGTGAATTATATGATTGCGGCTATCGAACGTTGGGAAAGGCAACACCTCGAACCTAATTCAACTTATATTGCATATCTTTGGAATGCCGCCTATTATTATCAGAATGATGAGAAATATGAAGAAGCAAAGAAACTTTATGAAAAAGCACTTGTAACACTTAATAAATTGGAACGGGAAGATCCTTCCATATTATCCAATCTTGCAATCTGTTATTATTTCTGTAACGAATCTGAGAAAGCACTTGAATATGCTCTTAAGAGTATTGAAGTGACCCGACGAATAGACCCCCAAAATCTTACTGCTTTGGAATTTCGTGAATGTATGTTGGCTGATATTTATCATCGTCTAAATCGTTTTGATGAAGCAATTAGTATATTGGCTAGAAATCTTGATTTGACCGAAGGGCATGCATATTATTATTCGCCTTCCGGCTGGGTCAACTCAATGATAACCTTAGCTATTTGTTACCGAAATACCAATGACTATGCAAAATGCGAGCAAACATACTGTGAGGCTTTGGTAAAGGCCAGAGAACTCGGATTATGGATTCAAGAAGCGGATATCCTTTGGAGATTATCAGAATTGAATCATTCTCTAAACCAGTATAAGAAATCGGATGACTATATAGACATGGGGCTTGAGTTATATAAACTTATAAATAGAAGACCGAATGAAATATATGTAAAATTATCACAGACAAGGGTTTCAAATCTTAAAGATATAGGAAAATTTGTAGAAGCAGAAAGACTTAATGATGAAATAATTACTTTAATAGAACAACAACTTGATTCCGACAAGGAACTTTTAGCTGTTTCTTATGATTTTAAAGGGAGTATAAATCGTAAATTGGGAAACTTAGCCGAGGCACGTGAGTTTTATCAAAGAGCATTGGATATACAAAAGGAAATATACGGCGAACACACAAAGAATTATGTGTTCTCTTTAATTAATATGGGCAGTTTTCTTCATGAAATAGGTAATTATTTGGAATCACTCGAATATTTAGAGGTAGCTCTTAATGTATTGGAGACAATACCATACTCAAAGAATCTCGGGATTTTATTAAATATAATGGGTAATGACTATTTAGCTTTGGATAGACAAGAAGAAGCTGAGAAGTCATATATAAGATCCCTTGAGATATTGGATAGTATAAATATGGGAAAGAGTCTGGAATACGGGAGAACGGCTTACAATTTAAGTAATTTCTATTTTAAATTTGAGAAATTAGATAATGTAAGAAAGTATCTTTCAATAAGCAAGCACATTGTAGAAAGAATTCTTCCAGAAACCTCTCCACTCATGGTTCGTATTGTTATTACGGAAGCAAACCTTATGTCATATATGAATCCATATAAGTCAGCGGAAATTATATCTGATCTCTTAGAAAAGATTGATTTAAATAATTTTGATACAAATGTTTCAATGATTCTATTCGATGAATTGTCACAACTATATCTAAGATTATCAGACTCCAATAAATCTTTGGAAATGGCTCGAAGACAATATATCAAGGCGATTGAAATATATGAAGACAAACCTGCACAGGAAGTGATTTGTGCCCTTATAAATCTTTTTTCTGCTTATGAATCTATGTATGACTATCAAAATGCATTGCATTACGCTGAATTAGCTTATGATATGGGCCTAAAAGTATATGCTGGTCAAGAGAGTAAGTTGGCTACATTACTATTGAACTTAGCTTCTTGCCAGTACAGTGTTGGTGATAATGAGACAGCATTAAATAATGCACGAAAGGCTGTTGAAATTAGAAAAACTCTATTTGGAGAAAATAATTTGAAGACACAAGCTGCACTATTTAGTTATGCGAATTGTCTATCCTCTAACGATAAGCTGCTGGAGGCGGTAGAAATAATGAAAAGGATTTCTGATTTTTTTAAAAGTGATGGGAATTATTACAATTATGGGTATTTGTGTGCAATATCTAATCTTTCTAATTATTGTCTTAAAATTCATGATTATGAAAATGCCTTGGCATATAGTGAAGAAGCTTTAGAGGTATATGACAGTCTCACGGCAAAGAATGAAAGACTTTTAACTTATATATTCTCTAATCTTTCTGAATCTCTCCATAAACTTGGTCGAGATGAAGAAGCCTTTGATTATGCGGAGAAGTCTGTTGAAAATGCACGAATAATAAATGGAGATAAAAGTGTTCCTTATATGTTAGCATTATTAAACGAAGCAGAGTTTATAGAGGATATTGAACCAGAAAAAAGTTCAGTGGTGGCTGTTATGGGTTCCGAAATGTTGAGGGATTGGATTTGTTCCAATTTTCTTTTTATGACCCAAGTAGAACGTAACAATTATTGGGATAAATATAAAAACTGGTTTGAAAATGAGACTAATCGTTTGGCCCAACAATTAGCCTCAAAAGAAATAATAGAGAATGGTCTTAACAATACGCTATTTGCAAAATCTTTGTTACTAAAAAGCGAGATATTTTTTGAAAAGAAACTTCGACATTCCACGGATGAGGAAGTGAGACAGTTATCTTATGAATTGGTTAATGTTCGTTCAAAACTTTTGAAATATAGCAAATTGGATAAGGAGGAGGAAGACTCCCTTGCAAGAGAGGCTTTGCGTATGGAACGCAAATTGCTTAGTAAATCACATCATTATGGGAACTATATATCAACTTTAAGAATTGATTGGGAAAAAATAAAAAATAGTTTAGAGGACAACAGCTTAGCAGTAGAGTTTGTAACATATAAAGATCGGATTAATCCTCATAAAAGATATTATATGGCTTACACTTTCTCAAAAGATACTTCAACTCCTATTATTATTAATCTATTTGATAGTGAAGAATTAAGTCGAGTAAAGCGAGGATGCTATGAAACTCCACAATTATCAGAATTAATTTGGAAAAAGATAGAAGCAACTTTCCCAGGAGAAGTAAAGAATATATATTTTTCAGCAATAGGGGATCTTCATGTATTGGCAATTGAATCGTTACCAGATTGGAGACAACCAAGCAATATCATTGGAAAAAGAATAAAGATGCATCGATTGTCAAGTCTTACGATGCTTGATACATCAAAGTCAACTTCAAAGTTTAATGAAAGCTATATATTTGGTGGAATAGATTATGATTATGAACAAGAGGTGACTAAAGAACCACAGACTTCGTATGTAGTTATACCTGATATGAAAGGTACTACCATAGAGGATTCTAGAGGTGGAGTAAATTATCTTCCGGGCACATTGGAAGAAGTAGAAAAGATATATAGTATTTTGAAGAAGAATAATGTTAACAGCACAATACTTACGGGTAAGAATGGAAGTGAGGATGCCTTTCGAAAACTTACAGGTAAGAGAATTTCAAGCATACACATCGCTTCTCATGGATATTATTTTATGGAACAATCGGAACGGAGCATAAATCAATCAGGTATAAATATCACAGAATCTACAAAATATATTTGTAATGTTGATAAGGCGTTGAGTCGTACTGGTCTCCTTTTTGCAGGTGCTAATGTTACTTTGACAAAGGGAAGCATAGATAATGAAAACGATGGTATAATTACGGGTCAGGATATATCTAGATTAGACCTTGATGGGTTAGATTTTGTAGTTTTATCAGCATGTCAAACAGGAATGGGAGAGATTTCAGGTGAAGGTGTGAGTGGTTTACAGCGTGCTTTTAAGAAAGCTGGAGCTGGTACTTTATTGCTCAGTCTAGGGAAAGTTGATGATCAAGCAACACAAATGCTGATGACTAAGTTTTATGAGGAGTTATTTAAAGGAAGTTCAAAATTTGATGCATTACAAATAGCTCAGGATTATCTTCGCTCGTATAAGGAGGAAATAAAGATTAACCGTCATGATGATACGGACGCATTGAAGTCTAGACAAAATTATAATGAATGTGATACTGATGGTTTTGTCATAGAAAAAAAAATTATCTATCCCTTTAAAAATCCCAAATATTGGGCCACTTTTATTCTACTTGATGCATTTGATTAGCGGTAACCTTTCAGCATATATGCTGAAAGGTTACCGCTAATCCCCAAGATTGTTTATATCGAGCATTAATGCCACTACAACTTATAAACGCTTATAGTTTAGTTAAACCTATATCCGATGCCAAGCATTATGTTGTGAGGATCCTTAAATTCTCCGAGACGGTATCCTACATTGAGAAATATGTGTTGGGTTATGAATGTTTTTACAGTCAAAGATTGATAGAATGCCCTGTCACCTTTAGGATTGACAACATTATATCCGATTCCGGCGTTAACTGAAAAAATAGGTGTTGTAAGCTCCGCATGTGCCGAAAGTCCGACACTGATCTGTTTGCCGAAGGGGACATGATAGAAAGACAATCCCTCCTCATAGGGCTTCTCTATCCAGTAGTTGCTAAGGTCAGCGCTTTTATCCCATTGTATATCGAATGCAGGACCGACAGCAACCCATCTGTTTAAAGTGAGGGCAGGGGCAAACTGCATGCCGAACACCGGATATTTCCCCGGTGCGAGCACATCGTATCTTTCCCAGTTCTCCGTATAAATGGAAGATGGGAGCAGGATGACACGTTGTCTCCAGGCACCGAATGCCATGATATCGAACAGCCATCGTTTGCTGTCGGCCTCTTCCTTCAATTTCTCCGGAGGAGAAATGGGAGATCCAAGCGGATTCAGAATATAGGCGGCTCCGATGCTTAGACCTGCTGAGTTTAGTCCGGCATTGCGCCAAGAAGTGTTGCCGTTGGAGTGGTGTGTTCCTTCTATTCCTAAGGAAAGAAGCCAATTTGATGATAATGTATAGTTCAGTTTCAAAGCCACACCCATGTGTGCCGTAACCGCTGTGCTTATTGTAGAACTTGTCTCAGGAGGGTTAGCATCCGTATGATGCCAACCGAAGGCGATTCCGAATTTCCATTCATATCCAAGGCTTAGCCGCGATGAAAAATTGTGGAACGGTGCTCCCTGAAACACATAGAATGACCCGGGGGTACCCATGAGCCGTTTATGAAAAAAGGTCTTAATTCCAATCGCTGCTCCCTGATATATACCCGGATAAAGCATCCCTTCGCGAGAAGAGGGGTTAAATCGGAAAGCCCCGCGTAATGTTGCGCCGAAACTTCCGGAAATACGTTTTTCTTCAACGTTAGATCCTTTGAAAAAGGGATCTGTGGGAATTACATAATCACCTTGCATTTCTGTTCCGACGCTCCATTCCGGCTTTAATCTGAATCCGGATATAACTGAATCTACAGATATTTTTTCCGCACGACCAGTGGAAGGGAAGAGTAATGGGACGGCTGCCAGTATCGAAGATAGCGACAAAACTGAGAATGGATTCATAAAAAACGGTTTGTATGCAGACCGTAACGATTTGGGGTTCAGAGATGCTTTAGTGTAGAGATTGCGTCGTGAGGATCTTTGGCATTGAATACATATGAGCCTGCAACAAGACAATCGGCACCGGCTTCGGCAAGTAATCTTCCTGTTTCGGCATTCACTCCTCCGTCGACCTGAATTTTAGCCTTTGATCCTGACATGTCGATAAGTTTTCTGAGTTCCCGGACTTTCTTTACAGAATGATCTATAAACGACTGGCCACCGAATCCGGGATTAACCGACATAATCAGCACAAGATCCACATCACAGATTATATCCTGAAGCATCATCACCGGTGTGGCGGGATTAATTGTAACACCGGCTTCCATTCCGGCCTCGCGTATCTGATATATTGTGCGGTGAAGGTGATTGCAGGCTTCCAGATGCACGTTCATTATGCGTACCCCTAAGTCGCGCAGCTGAGTAACCCATTTCTGAGGTTCAACTATCATGAGATGAGCATCAAGAGGTTTCTCGCAAATTTTGGATACAGATTTGATGATTGGAAAACCGAATGAGATATTGGGAACGAATACTCCATCCATAACATCGAGATGAAGCATATCAGCTTCAGAAGAATTAATCATTTCAATATCATCGGAAAGATGTGCGAAATCTGCTGATAAAAGCGAAGGTGAAACTTGCATAGTAAAGTCAGGTATGAAATTTGTTGCAAAAATAGCTATTCTGTCAAAACTCTCCAAAAATATTTCCTCCGAATTGTGAAGTTGTTTGAACTAATCACTATTCGGAGGAAATGGAGATCCTGGGATAAGATATGAATTGGGATTGGAGAAATGTTGTTATTGGCCTACCGTTTTCAAAAATTCATCTTCTGATATTATAGGCACACCCAATTGCTCACATTTCTGAAGTTTGGCCGGTCCCATGTTTTCACCTGCAAGCACAAATGATGTCTTTTTAGATATGCTTCCAGCGTTTTTGCCTCCCTGACTCATTATTATGTCCTTGTATTCATCGCGGCTATGATGGGTGAAGGTACCCGAAATCACTATAGTTTTCCCTTCAAGAGCATTTCCGGCCGGAGTGAGACTTTCTTCAGGCACCGATAAAGTGATACCTGCCAGTCGAAGTCGCTCGATATTTCCGGCATTCACTGGTTCTCGTACAAAGTCATAAATATTCTTTGCTATGATCGGTCCTATGTCGGGAATCATCGAAAGCTTTTCAAGATCCATTTCAAGAAGAGTGTCGATATTTTTTACAGCTCTTGCAAGCCTTTTTGCGGTGGTTTCTCCGACGTTGGGAATTGAAAGTGCGTATAGCACACGATCGAACGGCACATTCTTTGAATCTTCTATCCCCTTTATTATCCGTTTTGCAGTTTTCTCTCCGATGCGTCCTACGCCAATAAGTTTGTCTTCGGTCAGATCATATATCTGTCCTATTGTAGAGACAAGACCTGTAGAATAGAGCAGTTCTGCGGTTTCTTCTCCAATTCCATCTATATTCATCATTCTGCGTGCGCAGAAGTGTTCGATTCGTCCTGTAATCTGAGGGCGACATCCATATTTATTGGGACAGCACCATGCCGCTTCTCCAAAGATACGGGTCAGGGGAGTTCCACAAACAGGACAATTTTTGACAAATTCCACTTTTTTCGCCCCTTCAGGTCGCAGACTCTTGTCAACTCCAGTGATCTGAGGTATGATTTCACCGGCTTTCTCTACATAAAGCGAGTCTCCCTCATGAATGTCGAGTTCCTGCATTATATCGTCGTTATGCAGGGAGGCTCGCTTCACGATTGTTCCGGATAATTGCACCGGTTCGAGATTCGCCACAGGAGTCACGATTCCCATTCTTCCGGTTTCAAAAGAGACAAACCGAAGCGGAGTGCAAGCTTTCTCCGGATTAAATTTGAAGGCCACAGCCCATCGGGGAGACTTAGCGGTGTAACCGAGATTCAATTGCTGACGCAAAGAATCCACCTTAAAAACAAGTCCGTCGGTAGGCACGGGCAATTCCTTGCGATGTTCATCCCAGTAAGAGACATAATTGTCAACATCGTCGAGAGTGTGAAGCCGGGCCATAGCTTTGGAAACCTTGAACCCCCATTGCTCTGCTATAGCCATATTCTCATAATGAGAATCAGAAGGGAGATTATCGGAAAGGAGATAATAGAAACGGGCATCGAGGTGGCGTCGCGCCACTTCACGCGGATCCTGAGTTTTCAGGGTTCCTGCCGCCGCGTTACGCGGATTGGCGAAAAGCGGCTCTTCATTATAGGCTCGTTCTGCGTTCAGTTTCTCAAATACTTCCCAAGGCATCAATATTTCTCCGCGTATCTCAAATTCTTCAGGCCAATCCCCGGGAAGTAGTTGAAGAGGTATGCTTCGTATCGTCTTCACGTTAGCAGTGACATCATCGCCTTGAGTTCCATCGCCACGCGTCACGGCACGCACCATTCTTCCGTTGCGATATGTGATAGAGATAGAGGTGCCGTCGAATTTCATTTCTCCTGTTATCGTGAGAGCCTCACTGTCGATAGCCTTACGTATGCGATCGAACCACTCATCCACCTCTCCGATGGAATAGGTGTTGGAGAGCGACATCATAGGCCGGGCATGAACCACATGTTCAAACCCTTTGGATAAATCCGAGCCCACACGATGCGTGGGAGAGAGAGGATCGTCAAATTCGGGATACTGCTTTTCAAGATCTTCAAGCTCTTTCATCATCATATCGAATTCCTTGTCGGAAATCTCAGGTGAATTGAGGGAATAATAGTTATGGTTATGACGATTGAGCTCGGCACGCAGTTTCTCTATCTTTTCTTTCATTGTGTTTATATTTTTGGCTTAAATATAGGGATATTCCACATCCCAGAGGAATAACGCTTGCGGAGGCATGGATGTTCCTGCCGAACAGCGGTCGCGGTCTTCTACAATCTTCAGGAAATCTTCTTTAGAAATCTTCCCTCTACCCACATCAATCAAAGTGCCGACAACAGCTCTCACCATATTTCTTAAGAAACGATCGGCCGAAATGGTGAAAACCATTCCGGAAGATGAATCATCAGAGAAGAGCGGACTCCATGGTTCCCAATCAGCACGTGTAACTTTACATATATTGGTGNGNGCATCCGAATGCAGTTTTGCAAAAGATGTGAAATCAGAAACATCAAGAAGCATGGCGGCACATACATTCATAGCGTCAATGTCGAGAGGAGAGGGGGAGTGCCAACAGCTTCCAGATAAAAATGGTGTTTTGTCGAAAGAAACAAAATATTTATATGTCCGTTTTGATGCGTCGAATCTTGCATGGGCATCGTCGGCCACAGGAATGAGGTCGTGGATTGCGATGGCCGGACCGCAAAGTCTATTTAAAGAAAGCAAAAAACGTTTCTTATCTTTCAACCGGCTGTTGTAGGAATCATCTTCCACATCAAAGTGGGCGTACATCACCCTTGCGTTTACCCCTGTATCCGTACGCCCGGCTCCGGTGATGGAGACGGGCGTACGTAGAATCGTGGTCAAAGCCTCTTCCAAGGTCTGCTGCACACTGCAGGCGTTAGGCTGCGACTGCCAACCATGGAAAGAGGATCCGTTATATGCGAGTTTCAGGAAAAATCTCATAGGTCGCGTTCCAGATATGTATATCCATATAGGCCGGAGCGGTAGTTATTGAGGAACTGGCGCCCTTCTTCCGGAGTAATGACACCGCGCTTCATTGAAGCAGTGACCCATGTTTCGAGGTTACGCACAAGTTTCTTAGGATTATACTCCACATAATCAAGCACATCCGCGACAGCCTCACCATCAATGATCTGTGCGATATCGTAGCTGTCCTTATTGACAGAGATATGTACGGCGTTTGTATCGCCGAAAAGATTATGAAGATCGCCTAAGATTTCCTGATATGCGCCCACGAGGAAAACCCCTAAATAGTAGGGTTCATTAGGTTTGAGATCATGCACGGGAAGAGAATGTGAGCTACCCGTCGGAGAAACGAAATGGTTTATCTTTCCGTCCGAATCGCAGGTTACATCCTGAATCGTACATTCGCGTCCAGGTTTTTCATCAAGTCGCGATATAGGCATTATGGGGAACATCTGGTCGATCGCCCATGAATCCGGAAGCGATTGGAATAGTGAGAAATTGCAGAAATATTTTTCGGGAAGCATTCTGGCAACTTTACGAAGCTCTTCGGGCGGATGTTTCATAGAGCGGGTGAGATCACGCACATCACGGGCCACCGACCAGAAAAGTTTCTCAATCATCGCCCTGTTGCGAAGATCGAGAAGACCGAGAGAGAAAAGTTCCAACGCTTCATCGCGTATCTGAAGCGCATCGTGCCAGTCTTCAAAAACACGGGATGGATCAATTTTATCCCATATGTTGTAAAGTTCCTTAGCTAATTCATGAGCATTTTTGTCAAGCTCCTCGTTATCATTCCATATTGGCAACTGGGCTGTTTCCAACACTTGAATGATAAGCACTGAATGATGTGCTGTGAGCGAGCGTCCTGATTCAGTAATGATATTCGGATGCGGGAGATTATTCTTATTGCAGGCATCCACAAGTGCGGACACTGAGTCGTTTACATATTCCTGGATGGAATAGTTCATTGAATTCTCTCCTGAGGAGGAGCGGGTTCCATCGTAATCCACTCCTAATCCTCCGCCTATATCTACAAACTCTATATTGAATCCCATTTTCGAGAGCTGTACATAGAATTGCATGGCTTCGCGCAGTGCATTCTTGATACGACGAATTTTCGTGATCTGACTACCGATGTGAAAATGGATGAGCTTCAGACACTTGGACATTTTATATTTCTCGAGCATGGAGAGAGCTGTAAGCAGCTCCGATGAATTCAGACCGAACTTGCTTACATCGCCACCCGACTCTTCCCATTTTCCCGAACCGGAAGATGTGAGCTTGATACGTATGCCGATATTGGGTGATATGTTCAGACGTTTAGCCACATCAGCGATAAGTTTGAGTTCGTTGAGTTTTTCAACAACGAGGAAGATTCTGCGACCCATTTTCTGGGCAAGCAGAGCCAATTCAATATAATCCTCATCCTTATAGCCGTTGCAGACTATGATGGAATTTTCGTGAGTGTTTACAGCCAACACGGCATGAAGTTCGGGTTTGGATCCCGCTTCCAGTCCGATGTTGTATTTGTTGCCGTGGCTCACAATCTCCTCTACAACCGGACGCATCTGGTTAACCTTGATAGGGTAAACGATGAAGTTTTGTCCGGAATATTCGTATTCTTCGGCCGCTTTCTTGAAACAATTTGAAATTTTTCGGATACGGTCGTCAAGAATGTCGGGGAAACGTAAAAGCAGAGGAGCATCGACATCACGGAGCTGAAGAGTATCCATCACTTCCTTCAGATCGACTTTGGGTCCGTTTTCACGAGGAGTCACCTGCACGTGTCCTTTTTCGTTTATTGAAAAATATTTCAGACCCCACCCCGGAACATTATAGATTTCGGATGAGTCTTCAATACGCCATTTTCTCATAGTAGCTTAGTTAAATAGGAGGAGAATTGAGGTTATATAATTATTGAATGGTTTGTTATATTTTATTGTCCACGGCCGAGAATTTCAATCACATCGACATATATCTCCGTGCGCCTGCGCGAGATTTTAAGCTTGTCGACATATTCGCGCGTTCGTAACCTCCCTTCCACATAAAGCTTTGTTCCTTTACGAATGTAGCGTTCGGCAATGGTGGCATTCTGTCCCGTCATGACGAGAATGTGCCATTCCACGAGTTCGGTGTCTGAATTTCCCTGACGTTCGTTGGTGGCGAGTGAAAGATATGCAACCGGGAAATCTTTCTCGGGATACCTTATCTCGGGATCTCTTCCCACATTTCCAATCAGTATAACTTTATTGACCGACATAATGAAGCACGTTTGTTATGCAATCATGGAATTATCAGAATGCGTAAGGTTTAAGATAAAGTCCTGTCTTTTCATGCAGACCGAACATGAGGTTCATCACATGCACCGCTTCTCCGGCACTTCCACGCAAACGACCGTCGGCGACGGAATGAATTGAGAGCAGACCCTCTTTTGATAAAGAAAGTGACATGATGATTTTTTCCGTTCCCTTCACGTCATCAAGCCTGACAGGGGAGGTGACAGCAAATGCGAAATTATGATCATCGTAAATTTCGTATGCCTTCAGAGTGTGTGGCATATCCACAGGAGAAGCGATTTCTGTTTTCAATTCGATTCCTCTTTTCGATGTGGGGGGTAGGATATTGAATGAAACTTTACCGTCAAAACTCCTTTGGGCTTCATTTAGCATTGTTGCGATTTCTGAGGCGCTTCTGGAAAGCATCTCTTCAGAAACAAGATCTTCTGGTGCGGAAAGAGTTATTTCAATATCGCCCGAGAGAAGCATGTTCAGGGCAAGTGGATAGAGCGGCACGAGAGCTAACGATGAGATCGGGCTCGGAACGATAGCCTCATGGGCTCCACGCACGATAGCCTTACGGTTTATCTCAGGAAGAGCGAATACAAATTCCGCTGCATTATTAGAATCGGATGCTTCATCTCGGACAAGCGGATTAAGAGTGATGACCTTCAAATCCGGGAAAGCTTCACGGAGCCGGCTGTATTCCGAATATTTCACGTGGTTGCCTGTGATGAAAAGGATATCCGACTCGGCCGGATTGAAAGAGCCGGTGAAGCTCATCTTCTCTTCGCCAAGTAGACCATGGTGAACAGATTGCAGCTGTTTCCCTTCGTGTCCGGGAGCAACAAGTGCAACAATCTCTACATCGGGATGGTTTACAAGTATTCTAATTAATTCGCCGGCTACAGGAGAATCCGCACCGGAAATAGCAACTTTTATCATTGTTAATATGAAGGTATTTTTTGGTCGAGAGGAAGAAGACGAGAGAACACTTCGCGTGCCTGCTCGTGGGTGACATCTTCACGAAGAACAGCGAGAATGGTGTCGCTTCCGGGAATAGTTCCGAGTATTTCGGGAGCGTTACTCATATCTATATCGTAGGCCAGTCCGGCTGCATAACCGTTACGGGTCTTTATGACTGCTATATTCTTTGAGAATTGAAGCGAAACGAATCCTGACTGATAGTTAGCGTTCATTGATAGCTGACCTGAGGCAAGCAGCTTATCTTTGAGACTATTACTGTCGGGTAGAATATACATATATCCGCCGCGATCTGTGGGAACCTTCGTGGTCTTCAGCATTTTCAGATCGCGCGAGAGGGTAGCCTGGGTAACGATATATCCTTCCTTGGCCAGCAGATCGGCAAGTTCTTCCTGACTTCCAATACACTGGTTACGAATCAGATCGACCATTAATTCGACTCTTTTCTTTCGATTTTTCATAATTGATTATTGTAGAATTATAAGGAGACTGTAAGGGTGATCACACCTCCTAAGTAATCGTGAAATCGCAGCATAGAAATTGTCATGTTTCCGAAACTTCTATATTAAATAACTCTTTAATTTATAAAAGTCACCTATATTATTAAGTATTAAGTAGTTGTTGAAATTAATGCAAATGTGTTCTAAAGAAATCTTGAACGATTTTGGTTCATTAATTTTTAACAACCACTTAAAAATAAATTTAAACAGTTTCTAAGACAACCAGTGCAAAATTACAAATTATATTGAAAATGTGAAATATTTTTTAATATAAATTTGTAATTGATTCCAAATTTATGAAAAAATTAGAAAAAATTTATTCTTTTCCCTCTTCCTCTTTTCGTTTGTCAATTTCAGTTTTAATTTTAGCTGCCTTCTCATAATCTTCATTTTCAGCAGCTTGCTGCATCTCTACATTTAATTGATCGAGTGTGAAGCGTGAAAAATCGTTATCGTTTGCGGATTGTGCTTTCTTTTCCGCTCCGCGATCTACGCGTCTGGCCTGACGGGGCTTCTTTCTTGTCTCTTCAGGAAGGAATCCGGCTTCAACAAGCACTTCTTCGGAAGTATATATAGGTGCACCCGCACGAATTGCAAGTGCAATCCCATCTGACGAACGTGCATCAACAATGCGGGTGTTCTCTCCGTCGGAAAATATCAGATCGGCAGCGAAAACGCCATTGGGGAGGCGCTTGATCTCAATTTCTTTAAGCGACACTCCGAATGCAGTCATGAAATTTAACATCATGTCATGGGTTAGCGGGCGTGGCGTCACAACATCCTGTAGCTTGCATTCGATAGCTTGCGCTTCAGGATAGCCGATTATGATAGGTATGCGCCTCTCTCCGCCTACCTCCCTCAGAATCACAGCATAGACACCCGATTCAATCTGGTTGTATGTTATGCCTACAAGTTCTAATCTATGTTTTTCCATTGGTAATATATTATTATATGGATTCTGAATCTCCAACTCTCTTTTTTGTTCTTTTTCTTTTTTTCGCGGACGGGAGCGTAATCATTCCTGATCCGAGACATAACGATCTGTCGGGAGTGTAGATTATAGCAAACTGTCCTGGTGCTATGCCTTGCACATCAGTGGATGACTCCACTATATAACCTCCGTTTCCATCTTTACGTATGGTGCCCTGATAGAATTCCGGAGAATGCCGGGTCTTGAATGCAACATAAATAGCTTCATCAGGGAGTGATCCGGAACTGTGAGAGTCATTCTTGATGATTGGCTCCTCAAACGGATCAGATGTGATCCAATGCATCTCTTCAATTGGAATTGAACGGCCATACTGTGCTTTGGTGTCGTAACCGTTCGACACGTAAACCACATTGTCGCGCGTATTCTTTTTCACAACATACCATGGTCCTCCGCTTAGACCGAGTCCTTTACGCTGTCCTATGGTATAGAACCAATACCCACGGTGTTCACCAATTTTTTTTCCGGTTTCTATTTCAATCACCGGACCGCTCTTTGTTCCCAGCTGACGCTCCAGAAAATCATTATAATTTATTTTGCCTAAAAAGCATATTCCCTGAGAATCCTTTCTTACAGCATTCGGGAGTTTTGCTTCCGCAGCAAGTTTCCTAACTTCGCTTTTCGGAATCTCACCAAGAGGGAAAAGAAGATGGGATAACTGCTTGTAGCTGATCTGGGCTAAAAAGTCGGTTTGATCTTTTACAGGATCAGCTGCAGTGGCGAGATAAAACTTTCCGTCAACTTCCCTAATCGAAGCATAATGACCGGTTGCTGTCTTATCGAAATCTTTCCCCCAGCGTTCTTCAAAAAAGCCGAATTTTATCATTTTATTGCACATCATATCGGGGTGAGGCGTAAGTCCCTCTTTTACGGTGCGCAGAGCATAGGCCATCACATTATCCCAATATTCCTCGTGAAGGGAAACTACTTTTAAAGGAAGATTGTATTTGCGTGCAATAAGTGTACACATCTCAATATCTTCATCTGCCGAGCAGTCGCCCTGGTCATTATCCATGCCGATACGGATATAGAACAGGTGGAGGTCGTGCCCCTCCTTATAAAGCTTATCGACAACGACAGCACTGTCGACTCCCCCGGAAACTAAAACAGCTATTCTCATACTTCTTCAAGTTCGGATTCGCTATGGTTGTCGGAGTGAATGAAATGGAGAGAGAGAAAATAGTCTACAGATATTTTCCCGGGACCGACAAGTATGATGAAGAAATAAATTCCGATAAACATGACCGGAAGATAACCTAACTTATCCCATGTGAGCATATAGCTTGATGTGGTGTCGCTGCTAAGTAGATAGGCTTCAGCACATGTCATGGCCAAAAGCGGGAAGAGCGACATCAATCTGGTGAGGAATCCGCACATGATAAAAAAGGAGCACCCGATCTCTATAATTATCATCAGGATTAGTCCTATATCAGATGGGATGCCTAAAAAGTCGGGAAAACTACCAACGGTCTGATCGAAATTCATGAGCTGACGCACACCAAACTGCATCATCATGATTCCTACAAATAGACGCAGGAAAAGGCGGCCCATATTGGTATATGAATAGCCGGTGGTGCGGATATATATTTTCTTAAAAGGATTCATACTTTCTTATTTTACACTTTCAATAGCAGTGGTCATTGCTTTCTCCACATTTTCTGTTTTGTCGATGATTCTTCCATCGGTGCCGACAACATAAAAAAACGGAGTGGATCGAAGATCCATAATATCGCTTACTTCATCGGATGCTCCCGAATGCCATAGCTTGGGATAACCTGCAAGTTGAGTCTGCCATCCTTCCTCGGGATCGGGTATGATAAACAGCACATTGATCTTCCCTTTTTCCACAAGCTCTGAGAACCGAAGATCGGTGTCCATTTTAAGTTTGGCATGCCGGCAGTCGGAGCAGTCGGGATCACCAAACTCAATCACCGTAAGCAGACCGGGACGGAATGTCTCTTTAGCTCCGGTCGGTGTCTCAAAAGTGAAATGAGGCGGTATCGTTCCGATCATCGAGTTTTTCAGAATTTTATTCTGGCGGACATATCGGCTCTTTCGTTCCGGGCTGATCTTTTTTACCTTCTCCAAAGCGTCAAGATATTTCACGTATACTTCATCTATGTAAGCCATGGCTCTCGGCCCGTAAAGATTTTCTTCAGCTGCTTTAGTGAATTGAAGCATCAACACCGGGTTTTTGGAGATTGTCGCCAATAACTTATCAGTTGATTTCAAAACTACATCTTTGTCAGCCCATCTCATGGGGTGGGAATAGACGTTGAAGGCATCGTTAAGGGCATTCTGGTCAACGGCATTCTTCGATTTGAAATCGAATGAATCCCAGAAATGCTCCATAAGCCAGTTTGATTTGTCTTCAAGTGAGAGAAGTTCCTCCGGAGCCACCGGATACTGAAACAATGGCTCGATATATATTATTCCATTCTCTTCCTGAAGTCCGGACTGCTGTGCGTAAGATTCGGACGAAAAGAAAGAGCTTAGAGCCATTATTGAGAGGGGGGCGAGAAATGTATAAAATTTCATGGTCCAAGAATCAACTTAAATGATAAGAAATGAGTCCATCCATAGGGGTATTGGTGATTTTGTCTGTGAAAAATCCTTCGGCTTGTGCGGCTTCCCTAAGCTGAGGCTCAAAATAAAACGCCACAGAGCCGGTAAAGCTGACGGGCTTTTCTTTGGCATCGGGATATAAGGAGACATTACGTCGGAAAAACTCCTTGAATTCCTCAATCACCATATTATTAATTAACGGATGTTCGATATGTTTTCTTATAAATGGAACAAGCGACGCAATAAATTTGTTGGGAGCCGGGGAACGATACACCTTGTCAAGTATTTCAGGCAGTGATAGGTCGGTTTCACTGAAAAAAAGAGTTTTCAAATCGGAGGGGATATCGCTTTTGTAAATCTCCTTGATAAGTCGCTTCCCGAGAGCCGTTCCGCTCCCTTCATCTCCAAGAATGAATCCTAAGGGAGGGATATTCATTACTATTTTTTCCCCGTCAAATAGAGCGGAATTCGATCCTGTGCCGAGAATACATGCAATTCCGTCAGATTTGCCGAGCAATGATTTTGCTGCTCCCTCCAGATCGGACGCTACGTAAACTGTGGCATCTGGCCATATCTCTTGAATGGAGGAAGTGAGTTTTTTACAAATTGCGGGAGTGGCGCATCCGGCTCCATAATAGAAGATTCGGTTGATAATTACATTTTCTCCTATTTTTTCGGTAACTTCATGCAGAGTGGCTCTAATATCATCGTCAGATGAGATAAGGGCATTTATGCCGGTTGTCGTGAAGCGTGCTTCTCTTGAAATTTTATCTTTCACGATAGCCCATTCTACTTTGGTTGACCCGGCATCTGCAATAAGTGTCGAATATGAAGGCATAATTAAAAAGTAAATAGGTAGGAATTCACAATTATACTACAGTAAGTGCTATCTATATCTTTTATGCCGTCTGCGGCTTCTTTTGGGGTCGCATATGGTATAAATTAATTTTGAACACTTGCTTGATAAAATCGTTGTTGCAAAGGTAATAAGGAAATGGAAAATATGCAAAAAAGCCATCGGTTTTCCGATGGCTTTTCTATATGAATTTAATAAGACTATTATCAGAAATCCCAATTGCTGTAGCCTATCACATGTGCAAGCATCGGGTCTCCTTCCGTACGTAGATCGGTGAGAAGATCATTGTTGCTTACGTTTACTAAGCGAAGGTAGGGATCGAACGAAACGTCAAGAGTGACAAGCTGATTGTTGGCTGCATTCACCTGCTGCAGGAAGTTAAGATTCGACAGATTCAGGTAGGTAAGGTTATTCCACTCCAGATTCACGAATGCCAATGCAGGTGCATTTGACACTGAGAATGAGGTGAGGCTATTATAAGGAGCCCAAATCTGATTGATTGCCTCACAACCTTTTACAGCAAGGTCAACCATGTGGTTGTCAGAGCAGAGAAGAGTGCTCAGTGCCGGGAGATTCTGCGCATAGAATTTAGAGAGCTTATTGCTGTTGACATTAAGATTTTCCAATTTAGCAAGACCGTCGAGCTGAAGAGCGGAGAGGTCATTATAAGCGGCATAAAGAGATTTAAGATTCTGGCACATTGAGACGTTCAGTGTAGTGAGGCGGTTGCTCATCACATTCAGATATTCCAGATTTGCGAGAGAAGAGACATCAAGACCCTCGAGAGCGTTACCTGAGATGTTGAATCTCTTAAGGAAAGGCACCCCTGCGATGTCAAATTCTGCTATACGGTTTCTCTGTAGACGAAGATCCTGCACCTGAGGCGCGTTGGTGATGCTCACGGTGTGTATTCTGTTTTTTGCCGCATTGATGTCGACCAGAGCGGGATCTGCGTCTATTGTAAGGCTTGTGATCTTGTTGTTGGATACATCCACTTTTGTAAGAGCATCAAAGCCTGATAAATTAAGATTCCCTGCAAGATCTTTCCCTTTCCAATCAATCTCAGTGACATGCCCGTTTTCAATCTTAAGACCGGAGGCTGAGGCAAGGTTTGACACATTTATTCCTAATGCCTGTGCGTTTGTACCTCCTTTAGCCGATGGCTGAGACAGGTAAGTCATAATTGCTTTTGCCTCCTTCTTATTAAGACTCTGGGCAAAGCCGCAGCTCATAGTCATGACTGCTGCGAGAAATAATACTGTTCTTTTCATAACACTAATGTTTAACCTTTATTGATGTTGTTTGTTTTCGCAAATTGTGTGCTTTTAATAGGAACATTATTGCGACACTTGTCCGCTATGTTCATTGTTATAACGTATCATTATTTAATAATGTTCGGTTGCATGATAAATAAGTGTATGAAAAATAAGTGTATGAAATGTAAAGGGAATTCATTATCCCTTTTCAATAGTGATTATGAATAATTATCATTCATAGTGTTTGTAAAAGTTAAATATATTTTAGAAAAAGTTAGTCACTCTTTTTCTATAATATTAATCTAAATAAAAGTATTATATAAGTTAAGTATATGAAAATTAACATAATAATGTGTTACTTGAAAAATTTTTAAGAAAAAAGTTGGTGATTCGTGATACATTTTCAAAAATAAATGTTATATGAAGTGAAAATGCAACTTCAAGACGTCGAAGGAGTGAAAACACAAGTGAATAAAATAAAGTAATAATCTGAACAGTTTTGAAAATATGATCTTAATTTTAAAAGGTATGCTGGTATTGATCATATTGGTTGCGATGGTGATGATTCTCCTTGGAATCAATCAGTTGTTTACAGGCAATTTTCACACAGAAGAGGAGGAGATCAACCAATTGCGCAAGGACATTGACGAGAAAGATGATGTGATTACTTCTCAGAGCTTATTCAGAAAATTTCTGGGTCGCTGACAGTTCTTAACCTTTAAATTAATTAAAAAGATATCCAATGCAAGATACTGCATAATAATGGGTATTACGAAAATTGAATAAAACATTGTAACGCAAAAAAAATCAATTAATTCTAAGTTTTCAAAAAAGAAAATGAATCAGCCTGAATCTTACGTAAGATTCAGGCTGATTCATTAATAGAATTATTAGCACTACTTACGAAATATAGATGCAGCCTGAGTCATCAATTCAAATTTATTTCTTTTAATGTTTGATTGGAAGGTATAATTTAGAACAATTATAAATAAATGAATAATTAGAACAAAGGGGCGAAAAAAGTGTTAGAAAATATATACATAAAAAGAGAAGGTGCGTGCATTGTGTTCGTTCCTTCTGATTAAATAAGAAAAACAATCTCCAAAAAAAACAATTAGTTATGCATTTTACGCCAAAAGAACAAGACAAGCTCACTCTTCTTATGGTAGGACTCATTGCAGAGCGCCGGCTTAAAAAAGGGTTGAAGTTGAATTATCCCGAAGCAGTTGCCTACATAACCAGCTGCGCGCTTGAAGGTGCACGAGAGGGGAAGACAGTGGAGGAAGTGATGCATGATGCAGCAAATGTTCTCACCAAAGAGCAGGTGATGGACGGTGTTGCGGATATGATCACTCTTCTTCAGGTTGAGGCTGTATTTACCGATGGTTCTCGTCTGGTCAGCATTCATCAGCCCATTAAATAAGGAATCAGGAGATTTCAGTGACTCACGGTTAAATTCTGTGAGAACCATAAAAACTCGAATAAAAAGAAAAGTATTATGAGCGATACAACAAGCGCGAACACCGCAAACACACAAAGCGCATCTGAGGCTACTTATTCTCAGCCCAATGGCGTATTTCAAGGCACACCGCCTATTGCATATCCTAATACCCCGGGCTTCACACCCAAAGAAGCTGTGCCGGTTGGTGGAGTGATTCTTGCAGATGGAGATATTGAATATAATGCTAACCGTCGCACAGTTAAATTGGTTGTCCGTAACACCGGTGACCGTCCCGTGCAGATAGGTTCACATTTCCACTTCTTTGAGGTTAACAGATATATGGAATTCGACCGAAGCAAGGCTTTCGGATATCATCTTAACATCCCTGCTACTACAGCTGTCCGTTTTGAGCCGGGAGAGGAGAAGGAGGTAGAGCTTGTGGCTTATTCCGGCAAACGCCGCGTTATCGGTTTCGATGACCTTGTGAACGGCTATACCGGTCTTGAAGATAGTCCGACATTCTATCCCAAGAAGATAGAGGCGATGCGCCGAGTTAAGGAATATGGATATAAAACCGTGTCGGAAGATGAAGCCGAAGCGGAATATACTGAAAACGAAATAAAAAAATAATCCGCCATGGCAATAGTATCAAGACAGGAAAACAATATGCTCTTCGGTCCCACCGTAGGAGATAAGATCAGATTGGGTAATACTGACCTATATGTAGAGATTGAAAAGGATCTCCGTGTATATGGAGATGAGGTTGTCTATGGCGGCGGCAAGACTTTACGCGATGGTATGGGTCTTGCAAATGAATGCACTTCCGATGGAGGAAGCCTTGACCTTGTAATAACCAACGTTACTATCATAGACCCGGTATTGGGTGTTGTGAAGGCAGATGTAGGTATAAAAGACGGTAAGATCGCCGGTGTGGGAAAGGCGGGTAACCCGAATGTCATGAAGGGTGTTTCGCCCGATCTTGTGACGGGGCCTTCAACAGATGCCATTTCCGGAGAACATATGATTCTTACGGCTGCCGGTATTGATGGACATGTGCATATGGTTGCTCCACAGCAGGCATATGAATGTCTTTCCAACGGTATCACCACTTTGATCGGTGGTGGAATCGGTCCGACAGACGGATCTAACGGTACGACTATTACTTCAGGTCCGTGGAACATCGAGAAAATGCTTCAGGCTGCAGATTCTCTTCCTATCAACCTTGGATTCCTTGGCAAGGGTAACTGCTCTACTTCGGAGATTCTGCGTAATCAACTTGATGCAGGAGCTTGCGGTTTCAAAATACATGAGGATTGGGGTGCTACTCCGGCTGCTATCCGTACATGTATGGAAGTGGCTGATAATTATGATGTTCAGGTTGCAATTCATACAGATACCCTTAATGAGAGCGGTTATGTGGAGGATACACTTGCAGCCATTGATGGACGCACGATTCATACGTATCACACGGAAGGTGCAGGCGGCGGACATGCTCCCGACCTTTTGAAAGTGGCATCAATGATGAATGTCCTTCCTTCTTCAACCAACCCTACACTTCCGTTCGGAATCAACTCTCAGGCCGAGCTCTTCGATATGATTATGGTGTGTCATAACCTTAATCCGAAGATCCCTTCTGATGTAGCGTTTGCCGAAAGCCGCGTTCGTCCGGAGACTCAGGCGGCAGAGAATGTGTTCCATGATCTTGGAATCATCTCTATGGTTTCTTCCGACTCTCAGGCAATGGGTCGTGTGGGCGAATCGTTTATGAGAACATTCCAGATGGCTTCTTATATGAAATCGGTAAGAGGTAAGTTGCCCGAAGACAGCGATAACAATGATAACTTCCGTGTATTGCGTTATCTGGCACAGATAACCCTAAACCCGGCTATATGCTACGGTATCTCCGATGTGCTCGGATCTATCGAAAAAGGAAAGATGGCCGACCTCGTGCTTTGGGAACCGGCTTTCTTCGGAACTAAGCCTCAGCTTGTGATTAAAGGTGGATTTATTAACTGGGCAAACATGGGTGACCCCAATGCTTCTCTTACTACTCCACAGCCTAAGATTATGCGTCCGATGTATGGGGCATTCGGTGAAGCATTATTCAAAACTCGATTCAGCTTTGTTAGCCAGGCTTCAGTCGCAAACGGAATCAAGGATAAATATGGCTTGAAGAGTCTGATATATCCCGTGAAAGGAACCCGTCAGCTGACGAAGATGGATATGGTGCGTAATGGTGCGACTCCGCGTATTGAGGTTAATCCTGAAACCTTCGATGTTACAGTTGACGGTTATCTTGCAACTGTTCCTCCTGCGAAGGATCTTCCTTTGGGACAACTCTATTGGTTTAGCTGATTTGTATAAGTCGTACATATGTAGACGCGATCGCTAATGGTCGCGTCTTTTTTTATTTTTTTGTGAACTTTTTCATTTGTTAAAGCTTTTTAGTTTTGGAGGGTGAGAAGATTTAAGGAAAATCCCTCTTTTAACTGAAATTATTAATTATAAAATTGATGAAAGTATATAGCGAAATATTAGGGAATATGAATCGCGATGCTGAGTGGAAGGGAAAACTTGCTGATGCGGAGATAGACTATATATTCCTTGACCAATGGACTGCACAAAAAAGCCGTTTCCTCACAAAAGGGACAAGCGGAGCCGAATATCCCGTGGCTTTGAAACGGCATACACAGGTGGTCGACGGCGATGTGATAGAATTTGATCCGGAAACCAAGAAAGCGGCCGTATTGAAAATTGAACTTAACCCGGTTCTTGTAATTGACCTTGGTTCTCTTGCCGATCAGACTCCGGAAACGATCATCCGACGGTCGGTAGAGCTCGGCCACGCCATAGGAAACCAGCATTGGCCCGCGGTTGTGAAAGGAACAAAAGTTTATGTTCCTCTCACTGTCGATAAGAAAGTGATGCTTTCTGTAATGGAGACTCATCATCTTGAGGGAGTCGAATTTGAATTCCAGAAGGGACTTGAAATAATACCATATCTGGCACCTCATGAAATTCGCAGATTGTTCGGTGGGGCAGGTCATGAGAGCCATGCGCATGGAGATGGTCATCATCATCCCACTACTCATGTTCATTTTGATGAAAACGGCATAGCACATGAGCACACCCACTGATTCCAGTTTCGCCGCAATATCCCGACTGCTGCAATTCACCGATTCCACTTTTCCGGTTGGAACATTTTCATTTTCCAACGGTTTGGAAACCGCAGGATTTGAGAATATGGTGAATGATGCCGCTACGCTACGGGAGTTTGTATGGAGCCAGTCGCTTCAGGCCGCGTATAGCGATGGAGTGGCGGCACTACATGCACACCGTGCTTTCTTGGCTTCAGATTATGATAAAATTCGGGAAGCCGACAAGATGTTGATTCTTTTTAAAATGAACGATGAGGCACGCCTGATGCTGAAGCGTATGGGCAAGAAATTTGCTGAGCTCGCCGTAAAACTTTTTGACAGCCCGATAATAGCAAAATGGTTGGAGGAGATAAAGAGTGATCAAACACCGGGCACTTTCCCTATAGCGCAGGGAATTGCATATGCTGCTGCCGGAGTCAACGAACGCGATCTTTTCTGTGCCCATCAATATGGAGTGGTCAACATGGTTCTTTCCGCCGCTCTGAGATGTGTCAAGGTGTCTCATTACGACACTCAGAAGATTCTCTTCGATCTTTCTGACAGAGTGGAAGCTCTCTATGACGAAGCTTCCAAAATGGAATTGAAAGATATGAATGCCTTCTTTCCCGAACTTGATATATTGGCGTCGCTGCATGAGAAGGGAGCGATGCGTATGTTCATGAACTGATTTTGTATATAACACTTTAAACTCATAACCAGAAACAATAATATGTCACAGACATGCAGAATAGGAGTAGGCGGACCTGTCGGATCAGGTAAAACCGCCCTTATCGAGGCAATTACTCCACGCCTTCTCGAACTTGGTCAGAAGGTACTTATCATTACAAATGATATTGTCACCACTGAGGATGCCAAACATGTTCGCAAGACACTGAAGGGTGTTTTGGCAGAAGATAAGATTATCGGTGTTGAGACAGGAGCTTGTCCGCATACGGCTGTGCGGGAAGATCCCTCTATGAATATCGCCGCCGTTGAGGAGATGGAGGAGAAATTTCCTGATACTGACATAGTGCTGATTGAGTCGGGGGGTGACAACCTTACATTGACTTTCAGTCCCGCTCTTGTGGATTTCTTCATTTATGTGATCGATGTTGCGGCCGGAGATAAGATTCCGCGTAAGGACGGTCCGGGCATATCGCAGAGTGATATTCTTGTCATCAATAAAACCGATCTTGCACCATATGTTAATGCAAGTCTGGAGGTGATGGATCATGATTCCAAACTGATGCGTCCCGGCAAACCGTTTGTATTCACCAATGCAATGACAGGCGAAGGGATAGAGGAGCTTGTTGATCTTATCTTCAAGATGGCGCTTTTTGATAAAAAGGAGAATTAGGATATGCCGCTTAATCCAGTAGAAAAATTAAAAGACACGACTATTCCTGAAGTAGATTTCTCTACAGCACGGGAAATGCAGCCATATCTTAAGGAGCCACCTCAGATGTATGTGGGAGCCCCCGGGAAACATGGTTATCTGCGTCTTGGATTCGAACTTGATGCAAGGGGGAAGAGTATACTCCGTGATCTTGATCGCCGGGTGCCGTTGATTGCCCAACAAGAGTTATATTTTGATGAAGAGATGCCGGAGATGCCATGTCTCTATATTCTTTCATCCGGTGGTCCGAATGTTGACGGCGACCGTTACCAACAGGATATAACCGTAAGAAAGAATGCATTCGCATGGGTATCGACAGGTGCCGCCACTAAATTGGCCGAGATGCGCTTTAATTATTCGGGAATGATCCAGAATATTGTGCTCGAAGAGGGTGCGTATCTTGAATTTATGCCTGAACCGGTAATTCCATGCAGACATACCCGTTTTATCAGCGATACACGCTTGAATGTGCATCCTACGGCTACCGTATTCTATTCGGAAATATATATGGGTGGCAGAAAGTATTATAAAGATGGCGAACTTTTTGAGTTTGACATCCTTTCTGTTTGCAGTCATGGAGAGCGTCCTGATGGCGAGCAGCTATTCAGGGAAAAATTTGTGATTGATCCTAATGTGGTGCCTGTCCGTCAACTTGGAGTGATGGGTAACTATGATGTTTTTGCTAACGTAATAGTCATGACTCCCAAGGAGAATGCAGAAAAGATTTATGAGGCTACTGAAGCATATATTGATAGGGAAAAGAAGCTTGCCGTGGGGATAACGCATCTGCCGAACGACTCGGGACTTCTTTTCAAGGTTTTGGGAATGGAACCCGGACCGGTGAAGAAAATTGTAAGGGAGTTCTGTTCAAAAGTAAGGATGACAGTGAAGGGTAAACCAGTGCCGCCGGAATTCCCTTGGCGATAGGGAATTTGTGTTTCCGGATTGTTATATGTATATACTAAATGATCTTATAACTATGGAAACCGCACTTATTACCTGGATTGTTATAGCAGCGTTTGCGATTATAGTGTTGATATATGATATATTTCACCATCGCAGAAAAAAAGAACTTCATAAACTTAAATTCCAGCATCTTCATCCTATTGAACTCGGGAAGGAATGTGATGAGCTTTATATTCCGGGAGACATCAACAGTTGTCATGACTCAGATGTAATAGAATATGATGAGGAGCTTGTGTGATAATAAAAAATGACCGAAAAAATTTATAAGGAATGCACCATCCCGGCCACCGAGATGTGTGCATTCCTTGCAGATTATTGTTCAAGTTTGTTTACAAGCGGAAGCACTTGCATAAGATTGGAAAAGAATGTGGCGCGAATTGCAGAGGCCTACGGCATGACCGTCGAGATTACGATTCTACCGCGTCATATTCATCTGACAGTTCATGATAAGAGTTTCCATGAGGTTGTTACCGCCATTACGTCGATAGGAGAGGGCCCGATAAGCTTTGATCTTAACACGCGTCTGAGTAAACTTAGCTGGCAGATTGCTGATGGAAAGATCTGTTTCAACGAGGCTCGCGATGTGTTTCACAGACTTGTCAATACGCCCTATAGGAACCTGTTTAATCTCCCTTTGATTGTTTCATGTGCGAATGCCTCATTCTGTCGGCTTTTCGGTGGAGACTGGATTGCCATGGCTGTTGTGTTCGTAGCAACCTTCTTAGGGTATGTATTGAAGCTTGTTCTTTCGGAAAAAGGTGTTGATTACCGCATCACGGTAGTGTGCTGTGCTTTTCTGTCGACTGTTCTGGCTGCGGGAGACGGAATGTTTGGATTAAGCACCACGCCCGATGTGGCAGTGGCTACGAGCGTGTTGTATCTTGTGCCCGGAATACCGTTTATCAATTCTTTTTCCGATATGCTCGACCGGCATTACATATGTGCTTTCGGAAGATTGATGAACGCTGTGGTGCTGACTTTCTGTCTCTCATTCGGACTTGGATTGGGAATGATTCTTATGGGTATACCGATGTTTTAATGTCTTATGGAATTAATTTGGAAAATATTGCAGGACGGCCTTTTCGCCGCTATTGCCGCTATCGGTTTTTCGGCTATAAGCCGTCCTCCTCGTCAGGCATATCTATGGTGTGCCTTAATTGCTGCCACAGGCCATTCATTCAGGTATTTACTTATGAATGCCACAAACCTTCACATGCATATTGTGATTGCCACCACGTTGGCCTCATTTCTGATAGGAATCATGGCGGTGCTACTTTCACCCAAGACCAAGGTGCCGGCGGAGACATATCTTTTCCCGTCGTTATTACCGATGATTCCTGGCATTTATGCCTATAAAACATTTGCCGGACTCGTTATGTGTATGTATCATTCTTCGGTCGGCACTTTCGATAAAGATTTTTATCTCTTTGCCAGCAATGGATTGACCTGTTTCTTTATTCTTCTTGGAATGGCTATCGGTGCGACGATACCTATTTTTATGCTGAAAAAGATATCGTTTCAGGCGACAAGACATAAAATAAGATTCTAACCTTTATTGGATGGACTCTAAATATAAATGTTACGTAATTATGGAGTATAAAGATTTAGATGTGAATGAATTTGCTCAATATATCGGGCAAAAGGGCGTTCAGATTCTTGATGTGCGTACGCCGGAGGAATATAGCGAACAGCATCTCATCGGTGCGGTAAATGTGGATTGGATGGGTAAGAACTTTCTCGCGACAGTTGAAAGGATCTTCGATAAGAGCCGGCCGATTGCGATATATTGCAGAAGTGGCCGTCGTTCTGAGGATGCCGGGCATTCTATGGCTGCCAAAGGATATGATGTGGAAAATCTTATAGGTGGCATCCTGGCATGGGAGGAGGCAGGAAAACCTATTGTTAAGTAAGTGGTTTATGGTCTATATTAAGGATATTTATGGTCTATATTAAGGATATTGAGGAGGAATTGAAGATCAGGCTTGCTGTAAGCGGGGAGGAGATAGTATTTGTAGGATTCCCTGCCTACATTTCTGATGATAGGGGAAGTATAGAATGGCTCAGACGAAAGCTAAATGATGAGGTGAAGATAGGAGATTCACCTCTTTTTTCATTGGCACAAAAGGAGATAGGGGAGTATCTGCGAGGAGAAAGGGAGTCGTTTGATTTGCCTGTAAGACACTTAGGCACTTCGTTTCAGAGGGCGATATGGAACGAGATAGATAAGATTGAGTATGGCGGAACGGTCAGCTATACTGATATTGCAATTGCAATAGGAAGAGAAAAAAGTGTTCGGGCGGTGGGAAATGCCGTAGGAGCGAATATGCTGTCTATACTTACACCCTGTCACAGAGTTAAAGGAAAAAATAACCCAGGTGGATATGCATGGGGAGGAGATATAAAGAATATTCTATTGGGAATTGAAATGCCTTAGTCTAATCATGTAATTTTTACCGGCTGCCGGGATAAAGGGATATATTTTTCGATTCTGTCGGTTCATGAATAAGAACACTTGATACTTCCATGCGTTATAACAATGTATACTTTTGTATTATGGAAATAGACTTATCAAAAATTAAATCACCGGCTGATATAAAAGGTTTCAATCTTGATCAGCTGAATCTATTGAGTGAAGAATTAAGAGCGGTACTTATTCGCAAATTAGCGGCTCACGGTGGCCATGTAGGCCCGAATCTTGGGGTGGTGGAGGCCACGGTAGCATTACATTATGTATTTGATGCACCCAAAGATAAGATAGTGTTTGATGTATCTCATCAATCATATGTCCATAAGATGCTTACGGGTCGAATCGAAGCGTTTATCTCACCGGAGGATTATGACAAGGTAACGGGATATACAAGTCCGTCGGAGAGTGAGTATGATTTATTTGAGGTCGGACACACTTCAACTTCGATTTCCTTGGCCACAGGATTGGCTAAGGCGCGTGACCTTCAGGGAGGCAAAGAGAACGTAATAGCATTTATCGGAGATGCCTCTCTTGGAGGAGGAATGGCGCTTGAGGCTCTGAATTATGCCCCCGAGCTCAAGTCGAATATCATTGTCATTCTCAATGATAACCAGATGTCGATTGCTGAGAATCATGGAGAGCTTTACACACATCTTAAAGAATTGCGTGATTCTAACGGTGCTTCTTCCAATAATATTTTCAAGGCTCTCGGATATGAATATATTTATGTTAAGGAAGGAAACGATCTCAGAAGTCTGATTAAGGCATTCCGGGAGGCTAAAGACCAGAAAAGAGCTGTTCTGGTGCATATTAATACAATGAAGGGAGAAGGACTGCCCGTTGCGGAAACGAATAAAGAGACTTTCCATTTCAGTGCTCCGTTTGACGCGAAGACAGGTGCTCTTCTCAATATGGATTCTTCAGAAACATACGTTGATGTTTTTGTAAAGACAATACTTGATGGTATAAGAAAAGATCCGAAACTTGTGCTTTTGACAGCGGGAACTCCCGGAGCTTTCGGCTTCAGTCCGGCACACAGAGCAGAGGCAGGGAAGCAGATGGTTGATGTAGGCATAGCGGAACAGGATGCCGTAACAATGTCAGCCGGATTAGCAAAGGGTGGGGCACATCCGGTGATGGGAGTTGTCTCTACATTTCTTCAGAGAGCCTACGACCAGTTATCGCATGATGTGGCAATAAACAATCTTCCGGCATCGTTCGTAGTGTTTTACGGAGGAATGTTTGGAATGAATGATGTGACCCATCTTGGTTTCTTTGATATTGCAATGATATCAAATATTCCTAATATTACGATGCTTGCACCTGCAAGTGCAGAAGAATACAAAGCCATGCTTGAACTTGCAATGGATAATTCTGAGGGTCCGCTTGTGGTTCGCACTCCGGGTGGCGCTTTGGTGAGCCAAAAAGAACCGGTCAATAAGGATTTTACTAAATATGTAAAGATAGAGGATGGTTCGGACGTAGCGATTATTGCCGAAGGTGCTTTCTTGCCATTTGCACGTAAGGCGGCAGCATTGGCGAGAGAGAAAGGGGTGAATCCGATGGTGGTTAATCCCCGTATTCTCTCTAACGTAGATGAGGAATTCCTCGATGGCTTGAAAGATTTCCGAATGATTGTAACTGTAGAAGATGGAATCATTGATGGCGGATTCGGTCAGAAAGTTTCAACCTATATGAATCGCTATGGAGTGAAGACAATCAACCTTGGTATAAAGAAAGAATTTGTGGATCGCTACGATGTTAAAGATTTCTTTAAAGCCAATTCTCTCACTCCCGAGCAGATTGCAGAAATCCTTGTAAAAGGATAAAATAAATCTCAAGGTTATAAAATAGAATATACTGTAATTTTGAACTGCACTCTAAAAGTTTAACACAAAACTTTTGGGGTGCAGTTCAAATATTGATAAATTTATATGTAAATTTGCGACATTATTATCATAGAATAGGGTAGAGAAATATGAATATAGAGTTTGTCAGGGAGTATTGTCTTTCGTTGCCGTTGGCTACGGAGGATATGGCATTTGGGGAGGAATTCCTTCTTTTCAGAGTGTGCGAGAAGATTTTCGCCTGCATCGGTTTCGAGCACCCGGATTATTTTGTTCTGAAAGCTGATTCCGAATATTGTATTGACCTCAGGGATCATCATCCGGAGATTGAACCCGCATGGCACTGGAATAAGAAATATTGGAATCAGGTGAGCCTCATCGGATCGCTGTCAGATGATTTCATAAAATCATTGATACGCCACAGCTATTCGGAGGTGGTGAAGAAATTACCGAAGAAGGTGAGAAATGAATATCCGGAGATAGAGGAGGTTTAGAATATCCGATATGAGATTTTTTACTAATTTTGCATCCGCTAACTGATGATGCAATGAAAGATTTCAATCCGAAGGGGCACTTAGCCATGCTTGGTGCCAATGTGTGTTGGGGACTGATGTCGCCTGTAGTCAAACTTGTTTTCGCTTCCGGTCTTATCGCTCCGCTTATCATGGTGGATTTCCGTGTGGCCGGAGCCGCACTCCTTTTCTGGATAGCTTCAATCTTCTCTCCTCGCCAACATGTGCCTGCAGGGGATATCCTGCGTCTTTTCGGAGCCGGAATGTTGGGAATCCTTCTCAATCAAGGTTGCTTTATAATTGGAGTGAGCCTCACATCTCCCGGAGAAGCCTCGCTCGTGACAACCACCATGCCTATGTGGGTGATGCTATTGGCCTGGATCTTCCTTCGCGAACCTATTACAGTCAAAAAGGCCGGCGGTATTCTTCTTGGAGCTTCCGGAGCCTTAATCCTAATCTTCGGTAATGGCACGAGAACATCCGGAGGTAGTTCTCCTGCCTTGGGCGATTTCATTGTGCTCATGGCGCAGCTAAGTTATGCCACATATCTCACAATCTATCGTAATTTCATCCGGAAGTATTCTCTCATCACCCTTATGAAATGGATGTTTCTCTCAGCATCCATCGTCTCCCTGCCAGCCACCTTTTCTCAGATTCTTACCACAGATTGGGGATCAGTCACGCTATCGGAGTGGCTTGGGATAGGGTACGTGGTCGTGTTCGGCACCTTCATCGCCTATATCTGCATCATGATAGGGCAGAAGAACCTTCGCCCCACGATTGTCGGGATGTATAATTATGTGCAGCCCATAGTGGCAACCCTCACCGGCATCTGTCTTGGCTTGGACACCTTCAATATTGCCAAAGCCCTCGCCGTTTTGCTCATCTTCTCCGGTGTATATCTCGTCACTATTTCCAAAGCCGCGCCGGCCGATAATAGGGAAAATCAGAAATTTTGAACACATTCTTAGTCAAATTAATTCTTCACTAAGCGTCCGTAAATATTAGTCACTATTGCACCTATGGCCATAACTGCTATTGAGACAATCAGAACTAATGTCGCGCCTCCAGCCTTAAGAAGAATAGGGATGAAGAATACTCCGAGCACAGCACCGATCTTTCCGATAGCCGCAGCTATGCCGACACCCTCACCCCTTGTCTCCACAGGATATATTTTCGGGGGGAGAACATAGGTGATAAGGTGTGGACCCATGTTGAGAAAGAGTTCGAAGCCCATGAATGCTCCGATTGAGATCCATTTATTCCAATTGAAATGATACGACAGAAGGAGCAGCACAAGAGTTGCGGCGCATAGCCAGAACCCTACAGATTGAATGGCTGTAATGCTCTTCTTCTTATTTATTAGCCATAACCCAAGAATGAATCCGGGAAGCATGATGCAACTTATGTAGAGGGTTATTTCGACAGATGAGGCAACATGCAGAATCTCGGGTTCACCAGGTGTAAAATGCTCAAGACCTAACGCCATGACAAGAATCGGTAGGAAAACACCAATTCCATACACGCCAAGACCCTCACATGCCCAAGGCACACCGCTTAAAATTACACGTTTCCCGTTTTTTATTATGAAAGATAACAGATTGGCAGAATCAGATTTAGGAAGTGTTTCAGCCTTTTTATCATTATCATTTGAGTCAGAAGATTTGGGAGCCGGAACAGAAATCATAACATCTTTCCCAAGGAAATCCTGAACAGCTTTTTCCGCTTCTGCAACTTTGCCGTGATTCAAGAGCCATGTAGGTGATTCATAAAATTTGATTCTTAGAATGAGCATCAAAGCAGCTATAGCGGCTATTATCCACATGAGTAGATGCCAGTCGGCAGCGTTCTTGGTGTCTATTATCATCCAAAAACAGAGTGCGGCAGCAATTATATTTCCAAGAGCTGAAGCTGTCTTGGTCACGCCGACCATCAATGGTCGGTATTTCACGGGCATAAGTTCAGATACATAACCGGAGTCAAGGCTATATTCTCCGCCTATGCCCAATCCGATAAAGAAAAGTGCGATAGTAAGGATTGCAACATCTGGTATGAAAAGCGCTATGAGCGAAGCTACCAGAATCAAGGCCGGGCAGAAACGGAAAAAGAACAGATAGCCATATTTATCGCTGAGAGATCCGAAGATTACAGATCCGACCGCTATGCCGATGAGATCAATACATCCGATCAGCCCTTGCATGAAAGTGGAGAGTTCGGGATGTGCTAAAATGTTCATCATTGGTATAATCACTCCGGCCACTGTGGCTACCGCTGTTCCTATGAGCTGACCCAGAGATGCTACCGAGACAATATAAATATGCCTCCATGTAAGAGGCATATCATTAATGTTTTTCATATCCATTTTATTCACAGTCATATATAGCTTCGTTTTATCTATTCATTAATTATTTGCAGGTAAGTAGCACAAATAAAATAGTTTATGTATTTGGGAATGGGCGGACGCACCTTGGGTGAGTCCCTACATCAATCCGATAGCATTAATTATTTCCCAAGTGATACTTATATTATTTAAGAATTGGTCTTAGGCTGGAAAAAATCGTAGGCCGGGAGGAGGAATAGCCATGTGGCCACACAGAATGGTCCGGTCAATGTGGGGAGACCCATGGGAGCGAAGAAAGCATTCATGGCAGCCTGAATGAAGACCGTAATAAAGATACCGATCAATGCCCATATCCAGGATTTCCATGTGTTGTTGCAGAATGTCGCACCGAGAGCGATCCCCGTAAGAACAGCACTGAACCCATAAAGTCCTTCTGCAATGTCAGCACCCGGTCCCTGCCAGACGATAACCGTCAGCAACGCCAATGCGGAAGCGATGGCTGCCCATATGGCTGCTCTCAGGCTACTGATGGCAAGAGCCGCGAGAAAGAAGATACCGGTTACCCAATTATTAATCAGGAACACCTGAGCTATCCCTTTAAGCCAATACACCACCAAATCTCCAAATCCAAAATTCAGGACATTATGTACATC
Organism: Bacteroides sp.; assembly: GCA_014801535.1. Classification (GTDB taxonomy): domain Bacteria; phylum Bacteroidota; class Bacteroidia; order Bacteroidales; family Muribaculaceae; genus Lepagella. The sequence goes on along the minus strand of JAAVEA010000016.1, from coordinate 17,529 downwards.
ACCGGGAAGTTCGGGACTGCCCATATATTCCGGGGGGATACCGTTGAAATAGCGAGAGGCCAGGAGAAAGAACCATGTGGAAAGTACAAACGGAAATGTAAATGCACTCAATTTCCATTTTCCAAAAACGTTATCTAAGCCAGACTGAACCCATATCGTCATCGCGGAGCAGATTACGAGTGCAATCCACATCCATACCGTATTTCCTAAGAAAGTAGGGAAGGCACATCCCACAAGACAGCCGTTGAATCCCCAGAGTCCTTGGGCACCGTTTTTGTCGGGCAGCTGTAGAATATATCCGGTGAGAGTTGACACGAGAGCGCCTACGACAAGTCCCCAGGCCACCGCAGGAAACCCTTCAGCATATGCTCCCCAGAATATTCCTATTGTGAAAAGCAAGCCTGTCCACATATTGTCTTGGAACATAACCTGTCCGATGCCACGCAGACATGTGCGTGGAAATTCCTTCACCACGTGTGAAGCTGTGTAGAGTTGAGCCATAATATTTTGTTTATTGATTTTATATGGAATAGGAGAGAAAAGAGAGAGAAGTGGTTTATTGAACCGAAGGGGAAGATGATTAATGAACCCCTTTGTAAATTTTAACGTTTAAGATTTATAATAGTTTAAAAACATTAAGGATTATGAACATATCAGTATTCGGTGCTTTTTTTAAAAAGAGAGGAATGATGATGCTCCTTCATATTGTGGTGCTTCTCCTGTCATTGCTCTTGATTGCGATGATTTCATATGACAGCTTCAAGAACACTACTTTTTATGAAGAATACAGTTTTCAGAAATGGCAGTTCTGGATCTGTATGGTGTTTATCGTTGCTTTTTTTGTGGAGTTGGCCGTTTCAGAGAACAAATGGAGATTTTTTTGGACAAACCTGATATTCCTGTTGGTCTCAGTGCCTTATCAGGCAATTATTTATCATTACGGGATTCATCTTTCCCAGGAAGTTTCCTATCTGATCCGTTATATGCCTCTGATAAGGGGTGGTTATGCTTTGGCTATTGTGGTTAGTTGGTTCACGTACAACAAAGCAACCGGACTGTTTTTCACTTATATAATTATACTTTTATCTACGGTTTATTTCGCCAGTCTAACGTTCTATTTATTTGAAACGGGTGTGAATCCCCTGGTCAATGTCTATTCCGATGCATTGTGGTGGGCTGCAATGGATGTTACGACTGTAGGATCGAATATCACCGCTGTTACCGGTGTGGGACGTGTGTTATCGGTTCTTTTGGCTGCTTTGGGAATGATGATGTTTCCGATTTTTACGGTTTACGTTACCAATGTTATCACACAGAGAAATAAGGAATCGAAAGAGAAGGGTTCCACAATGTCACTTATCCAGGCCTATAAAGAGTATGTAAAGAATCATCCCGACGGAGTGGATAAGGAAAGCACGAAACAGGAGGGTAAGATTGTTGCTGCGGCCTCCAAGCAGGCAAAGGATATTGAGAATGATGAGAATAAGAATTGAGAGGAGAATATTTTCCGAGATTCAGTGTAGGCGGAAGTATTGATAAAATAAACAAAGGAATAATTAAAGAAAGCTGAATCAGATACAATTGTTGATAATATAAACCGGAGGGCGGAGAATAATTCTCCGCCCTCCGGCTCATATATTCCAAAGAAATTGGAGCACATATCCTTGTCATCAGGGATATGAAATGGTCGGGAGTCCAGTTGATGGCAGGACTTAGCCAGCTTCAATATCTTGTTTATGTTATTAAACGTTGGCGTTGAGTGTCGGGGTAAGCGGTTCATCGGCGCAAAGGACGGCGAGGAGATTGCCTACCATTGATGCTTTCTGGTCGTTGGATAGTGTTACGACGTTTTTCTCTTCCAGTGTAGTCAATGCCATCTCTACCATTGAAACAGCTCCTTCAACTATTTTTTCACGGGCAGTTATTATTGCCGAAGCTTGCTGACGGCGTAACATTACTGCTGCAATCTCCGGAGCGTAGGCCAGATAATTGATTCGTGCCTCCACAACTTCCATGCCGGCCATTGCAAGGCGTTCGTTGATTTTTTTCTCAAGCAGATCATTTATTTCCTGGCCGGAATCGCGCAGGGTTAGTTCATTTGAGGTGCCGGAATCGGTCTGATCGTATGCGAAATGTCCGGTAACTTCACGTAAGGCTGCGTCACTCTGGATTCTTACGAAATTCTGAAGCGCCTGATTGGAGATTGAATTTGTCTGCCCTCCCAGGCTCTGCGAGTCGAGATCGAACACAACCTTGTAGGTGTCGCGTATGCGCCACACGAGGACCATTCCGATAAGCACCGGGTTACCTATTTTATCGTTTACTTTGATGGGTTCGATATCCATATTGCGTATGCGGAGAGACAGTTTCTTGCGGTTGAGGAACGGATTGACCCAGAAATATCCCACTTTCTTACATGTTCCTTTATATTTTCCGAAGAATATCATCACTCGCGCCACATTGGGTTCCTGCACAAAATAACCCACGCAGCCGAGAATGAAAATAAAGAACAGTGGCAGGAGAATGGCTACAGAGCGTCCGATGGTGTCTTCGGTAGTATTGATGATTATTAATATCATCAATGCCGGCAAGAGAATAAAGGTAAAGAATATCATGAGGAAACCGTTAATGCACAGCCCTTTGTATTCATATTCACGATTTGTTGTCTGATCCATGTATGTGATTTTATATTTTATGGGTTATGAAGTTATGATTATTAAAAGGGAATTCGGGTTAACCGAATTCCCTTTTATCTTTTCAAGGTGAAAATATTCAGGTGTGAATTCTAAACAAGTTCTTCAACGTCTTCGATGACTTTCTCACCATACGACAGCTTGATCAAGCCGACAGAAACTGCTCCTGCCACCAAAAGGACACCCGCAGCCACAAGCATATAGCTTTGATTTCCACCTAACATGTTGAGAATAACACCACCGAGTGCGGCAGCTACAATCTGGGGAAGACAGATTGTTCCATTGAACAGACCGAGATAAGCCCCCATATTGTCACCCTTCAATGAGTTGGTGAGAATGGTGAAGGGGAGAGCGAGCATAGCAGCCCATGCACATCCTACCAGGAAGTAGCTTATGAAGAGAAGATACTTATCGGCAAAGAAGATTGTGGAAACGAACCCGGCGGCTCCAAGAAGAAGGCTGACAACATATGCTGTCTTAAGGCTCTTGAATCTCGGGATAACGACAGCCCACAGCACAGAACCGATGGCCTGCACTGCGAAAAGAGTGCCAACCCAGTTTCCGGCTTCCTGATAGCCCGGAGATGCAACATCTGTTGTGCCCCATACACTTCCGGCGATGGCACCGTTTGTATAAGTCCACATGAACAGGAATGAAGACCAGCAGAAGAACTGCACAAGACCTACGGTCCAGAATGTAGAAGGAGCTTCTTTCAGAAGTTTCACAAGGTTGAATTTCTCCTTCTTAACTTCTTTCTTAGCGTCGATGCCATGGAAACGGGCATATTCAGCCGGTGGCATCTCTTTGATGGTAGCGAAACTGTAAATAACGCAAAGAATGAGCACTGCAGCTCCGATATAGAACGAGTATGTTACGGAGGCCGGCACGATTCCCTGAGGCGCAACATTACTGATGCCGATGGCGGTCAGGATGATGGGGGCAAGATATCCTACTAAAGAGCCGGCATTACAAAGGAAACTCTGTATTGAATAGGCGAGGCCTTTCTGTTTCTCATTCACCATATCGCCGACCAGCATTTTGAACGGTTGCATAGCCATGTTGATTGAAGTGTCGAGGAACATAAGCGCCACAAATCCGAAGATCATGGCTCCGCCCACAGTGAGGCCGAAGCTTCCGGCATTTGGCAACAGACACATTACGATAACCGCTATGAGGGCTCCAAGAAGAAGATAGGGAAGACGACGTCCGAGGCGATTCCATGTGCGGTCGGAGGCCACACCGACTATCGGTTGAACTATGATTCCCATCAGCGGTGGAAGAATCCAGAAGTAGCTCAATGAATGAGGGTCGGCCCCAAGGGTCGCAAATATTCTCGAAATGTTTGCACTCTGCAGCGCGTAGGCAATCTGTACACCAAAGAAACCGAAAGAAAGATTCCACAGTTTCCAGAAGCCTAAATCTGGTTTAGTTTTCATGTGTAAGAATTTATGTTAAAGCGTTAATTTTATTTTCATAACTTTTTTCAATACTCAAAACTTCTCGCTTCTTGCTCACTTACTATTGCTCGATAAGGGAGTAGAGTAGCGCTATTTCTTCCGGCCATATTTCCGGGTTGGGTGTCTCAAGAATCATCGGAATATTATCAAAGCGAGGATCGTTGACAAGGCGGCGGAAAAATTCGAGACCGAGAGTTCCTTTGCCGATCTCTTCGTGACGGTCGATGCGTGAACCGAGTTCCCGCTTATCATCGTTCAGATGCATCCCTCTGAGATAGTGGAGACCGATTATGCTGTCAAAATCCTTCCATGTTTGCTCATATCCCTCTTCCGACTTGAGATCATAGCCTGCTGAATATGTGTGACATGTATCGACGCAAACGCCCACACGTGTTTTATCTTCCACTTTGTCGATAATGTGTGCGATATGCTCGAAGCGATGCCCGAGATTGGAACCTTGTCCGGCGGTTGATTCAATCACGGCTGTGACTCCGTCAGTTTTATCAAGGATAATGTTGAGACTCTCTGCAATAAGATCGAGGCATTTATCCTCTTCAATCTGATTGAGATGAGAACCGGGATGAAAATTCAGCAGTTTCAATCCAAGTTGTTCGCATCGTTTCATCTCATCAAGAAATGAGTCGCGCGATTTTTCAAGCTTTTCATTATCGGGCGAACCGAGATTGATGAGAAATTTATCGTGTGGAAGAATCACTTCCGGCTTATAACCAAATTCCTGACAGCGGGCTTTGAAAGCATCTGCCTCCTTTTGAGATATTGCTTTGGAGACCCAGCGTGTGTTGGAACCGGTGAAAAGGGCAAAAGCTTTTGCACCGATACTGTTGGCTTCAAGAGGTGCGTTGGAAACACCTCCGGCCGCGCTTACATGGGCACCTATATATTTCATAAAATTGTGGTTGGTAAATTGGGTTATGGTTTCTAACTTACAAATATAGGAATTTTTTCCGAAAGAAGAGTTTAAATTTGAGAATATTATATTCAGAATCTCATAAAATGGGTGAAAGAATAGGATTGACACTTTCTTGTCAATTTGCATTTTTTCCCTTAAAATTGTAATTTTACCTTGTGAAGTTGTCTAAACCAATCTCTATGGAAGAACTTTCGAAAACAAAAATATCTCTTTTTTCTTCATTGGCCGGTCGTAAACATAGGTTGCGTCATGGCCTGTTTATCGTGGAGGGTGAAAAAAGTGTAGCCGACACTTTAGGTTCGTTTGAGCTTGAGGCTCTTATCGTATGCTCAGGATTTGAACTGTCGATGATAAATCCCGGCATCTTGCCGAAAGATAAGCTGTTTATGACCAACCGAGCGGGGATGGATAAGATATCATCACTTTCAACGAGTTCGCCGGTAGCAGCCGTCTATAAACTCCCAATATCTTCCATGGAAAGGTCAGACATGACGGATAAATTGCCCGATGCTCTTTATCTTATGCTTGATGGAATACAGGATCCCGGCAATTTAGGCACTATCGTGAGGACTGCACATTGGTTTGGCATCAAGAGGATTTTTGCTTCCAGAGATACTGTGGATATTTACAACCCCAAGACCATTCAGTCAACCATGGGATCTTTGGCAAAAGTCGAGGTTATCTATTGCGATCTGGCGAAGTTGATCGATGCCAATAAGGAATTGCCTGTTTATGGCCTTTTGCTTGATGGAAAGAACATAAATGATGTTAAACTTGGCCACAGGGGATTCATTATAATGGGAAATGAGGGGAAAGGGATTTCAGCAGAATTAAGAAAAAAGGTGACCGACAGGCTTCTTATACCTCCTTATGACCCGTCGGATCATAGCGAGAGCCTGAATGTTGCAATCGCCACCGGAATCACTCTTGCTGCATTTCGAAGGTGAACTTTGCATCTTTAAAAAGAGTGTTAATCACTTCCGATGACAAATCGGAAGCAGAACACATCCCTCCGGTGATTTGAGAATTCACTTTTGGAGCAAAAATGAATATGCCATTTATTTCGACAGCTATGTGTTGTTGGATATTGGCCTGAGTGAAATCTGCCCATTTATTTACGTCAGTCCCTTCAAAATTCCACACCACATTAATCACTGCGTTTACTGTATCAACTTCGACCTTGGCATTATGCACCTCCGTGTTGAAGGATTCTGCAGTATCCATTATTCCAATAAAAACAGAATTGTCTTTGCGTCCGCAGAACCATTGGTATCCATCGGGTAATGATGTCTTTTTTATCTCAGCTGAGATGTTTTCATAGAGCTTCCCATCTTCATCAGCCATCTGAGCCATGAGGAAGCCGTGATAGTAGCTCTCGAGACCACCATAGCTGTTTATCAACTTAAAGAACGTCTCTGTTACAGGCGATTGCTCCTTGGCAACTCTTGCTGCCCTAAAATCCCAGTTTACATAACAGGGGGGCTAAAATGACATCGAGCTTGGCAATCGGCTCTTCCAACAGGTCATAGTTTTTATCTTAATATTCACTCTTGTGGAAAAAACTCTGTCTTAAGAATTGCCACTACATTTTCGCGTGTCATTAGTTCCTCGCCAAGACCGAGTGCAGCCTTTGTTCCCAATAAATATGAGTCAAAGTCAATTTTATCAGTCCGAAGTAAGGTTAAGAAAATTTCTATAGCCTGTTTTCTCCCTAAGAAGTAAGGAGAATCCGGCTTCTGTGTAAGAGCTTCCATAAAATCTGCCATACCTTCGGCGTATGCCTGCCTATTTACCTTGCATTGTGTCCCCGGCATTGTTCCTTCAATATATGCTTGCAAACCGGGATGAAAAGCCTTCATGATTCCGTAGGAGGTAAAGAATTTACAATTGGTCTCCTCATCAAGTTCTTCAGGATTAGGATTTTCCTTTATAACCTTTTCGATAAATGCGAGTGCCGCAACAGTATCGGCCGGTAGGGTAATCTCATTTCTCTCCACCTTACGCAGACCATCAATTATGCAAGAAAAGAAAGGGAACTGTTTCCCTGATTTCCTATAAGAAGCGTCTACTATATAACGACACTTCATTCCTCCGAGTGCATAAGACACCATATATGAGGAGTCGTTGCTCAGCTGAGGTTGGCCTAAAAATAATTTTTTTCTATTATCTTCAAGTCCACGTAAATATTCCTTGAAATCATTTTCATTTTTCAGGAGATTTTTTTCAAACTCCATTTCAGTTATAACATAACTGTAGCCGAGGGCATATGATAAGGAGTCAATTTGCCCATACGCTTCTACGGAACATAAACTAAGAATCAAAGTAAACAATAAGAGAAATAATCTTGTCATAGCTTCCTTACGTAATTTATCTTTCACTTCTGAAAAATATCTTTTCTTAATCGGCAAATTTAGAAAGAAAAAAACTTTTCAGCTGTGACATTTGGCACAAAATATTATCGCTTTAAGAGATTTCAGTATCGGCCCAAAGGAGGATAAAAGGCATCGGGGATATGCTCGAGGGTGTGATTTTCGGGAGTGCCGGTTAGGGTGATGATGTCAAATCTATATTTGTACAGATACTCGAGGTTGCCCAGATAAATGTTGGCTCCCCTCACAATTTTTCTGATCTTCTTTTCATCTATTGCATCAATAGGAGAGATCATATCTCCTTTGCGTGCCTTAACTTCAACGAATACGATTGTATCAGGCAATTCAGCAATTATATCTATCTCTATAGTGTTCTTTATGCGCCAGTTCTGATGGCGTATCACATAACCATGAGTGAGGAGCCATTCAGCAGCGATTTTCTCAGCTTCAGCTCCCCATTCACGGTTTGCTTTTCCTTGTTGTTTCTTATCCATTCCCTTTAATTAGGAATAACTCCGAGATTCAGAATGCCTTGAACGACATGTCGAGTCCCTTGACACTGTGAGTTAGAGCACCCACGGATATGAAGTCAACACCGGCTTCTCCATATTGGCGCAGATTTTCAATAGTGATTCCACCGGATGATTCTGTTTCAACTTTCCCATCTACAAGAGCAACGGCTTCTTTGGTTTGCTCGGGAGTGAAATTATCGAACATTATACGGTCTACTCCGCCATGAGCGAGAACGCGACGTATATCATCGAGGCTTCTTACCTCTACTTCAACTTTAAGATTCTTTCCATTTTCACGGCAATAATCATCGGCGCGTTTAATGGCTTTCTCTATGCCACCGGCGAAGTCGATATGGTTATCCTTGATAAGAATCATGTCGAAGAGTCCGATACGATGATTGGTGCCACCGCCAATTTTCACTGCTTCTTTTTCCAACATACGCATTCCCGGGGTGGTTTTACGTGTATCGAGCACACGGGTATGAAGCCCTTTCAGCTCATCCTGATATCTGCGTGTCATAGTGGCAACGCCGCTCATGCGTTGCATGATGTTGAGCATGGTTCTTTCGGCTATAAGAAGTGCTCTTACGGGACCCTCTGCAGTGAACGCAACATCACCTTTTTTCACTTCTTCACCGTCATGGATGAAAACCTCCATTTTGATAGAAGGATCCACTTTATGAAGCACTTTCTCTGCAATATCCACACCGGCAAGAATGCCGTCCTCCTTAATGATGAGGCGTGAACGTCCCATGGCATCGGCCGGAATGGTTGACAGGGTGGTATGGTCGCCGTCGCCGAGATCTTCAGCGAAAGCAAGGTCAAGCAGTTGATCGATTAATTCCTCTTTGGTTTTCATAATTATTCGTTGTAATTTTGTGCAAAGATAACAATAATTGCAGAGATAACAATATTTATGGAAATAGAACTGCTCACTGTAGGGAAGACCACAATAAAATTTGTTTCGGAGGGTATTGATGAATATCTGAAGAGGTTGAAGCATTACATCACTTATCGCATTACACCACTTCCGGATATAAAGAAAAATGCCTCTCTCAACGCGGAACGTCAGAAAGAGGCAGAAGGGGAAATTATTTTGTCGAGATTGCAGGCAAGCGACTATGTGATCCTACTCGATGAGCGTGGAAAAGAATACTCTTCCATAGAATTTTCTGATTTTTTGGAGAAGCAGATGATCGCCGGAAGAAAGAGGGTGGTTTTTGTTGTCGGAGGTCCCTATGGATTCAGTGGTGCTATCTATGAACGTGCCGACGGGAAGATTTCACTATCCCGAATGACATTTAATCATGAGATGGTTCGTTTGTTCTTCACCGAACAGGTGTATCGTGCGATGACGATTCTTCGGGGAGAACCTTATCATCACGAGTGATACCCCGGGGTGTGAACTTCATTCGGAAAAGGAACGAGAATGTGACCAGACAAGCCATTATCGACACATAAAGAGCCGAGGTGTTGATCAGAATGGCTTTATCGTTGTGAGAAAAAGCCATTGGGTTTGAAGCTGTCTCGGGTGACATAAAATCATCTGTATTTATTGCCCTCAATGTGCTTTTCCATCTGATCACTCCATCGTGGACAAACACTACGGCGGGATTCCCTCTTGCCAATTCTTTCAGCACGGTGTCTTCCGATGTATATATAGGATATTCAGGCATTGAAAGATCTTCCCATGTGGCAATGTCCTCGCGTGTTGCAGCCACCGCACCGATCATATCTATGTCGTGTGTAGCGGCCCAATCATGGAGAGAATTGATTTTCCATGTCATAGCTATAGACACTTTCTCTAATTCAGGCATTACGAGAATTATTCTATCTCCTGTGGGGTCAAGCACATCTTCCGTAACATCTTCCTCCGCTTCAAAATCCCATAATCTGAGACTTTTCTCATTGCGCGTTGAGACTCTTGATTCAATTCCGGGGTCGGAAACAGGCATACGATTCACGAATACCCATCCGTCGGATTCATCGGGCAATTCGTCTGACTCTGAAAATTCCTTTTTTACGCCGTTTCGTTCGTAAATGAATTTATATTCCGGTTCTTCATCGGCCGACTCTTCAGTTAGACGTGATCCCACCGGATAGGGCCTGAAATCGATCAAAGGCTGATAGAAATATCCTGCCGCTTCAATTGCTACACAGAAGAAAGAGGTGACAATCAGACCGATCCATTGAATAGCCGGATTAATCAGCCACCCTGCGCAACGATTGAAAAACGAGAGCCAGAGCACGGCCAACATTAGGACTACATTCTTCCAGAAAGTCGCCCAGTTCGATATAATAAGTGCATCGCCGAAGCATCCGCAATCTGGCACCGGATTATAGAGTGCTATCCATAGCGACAGCGGAAGCATGAAGCACATTATAGCGGTCGCCCCCCATGCGGCAGTGCGTCGGAACGATCCGAAACAGAGCATCACCCCAACAATAAACTCCACCGCACAGAGCGAGAAAGCACCCACTTTCACAAGGCTGGGCCATATCTCAAGCCCCATCACCGCCAGATAGTCTTGAATTTTATATAGTGTTCCCCATGGGTCTACGGCTTTGGTGAATCCTGAGAAAATGAATACTGCACCAGTAAGCTCCCGAATAATCCACGTTATAGTTCTCACTAAAAGAGCATCGGGTGAGAGACCGAGAACACGTTTAGCCCCGGAGTTTGATGATAGCAAAGAGTGCATAATTTATCATATCCATATAGTTGGCATCGATTCCCTCACTTATCAGGGTCTTGCCGTTATGATCTTCTATTTCTTTTGTCCGCAGGAGTTTCTGAAGAATGATGTCGGTGAAACTGCTTACTCTCATAAACCGCCAGGCTTCATCATAATCGTGATTCTTATCGGTCATAAGCTTGGTGGCCTCGTTAAGCTGCTTGTCGTAAAGTTCAAGTGCTTTTTCTATTGACAAAGTCTCGCCTGGCCCAAGATGAAGTTGGATAAGAGCAATGACGCAATAATTTACTATGCCGATAAACTCTGGTTCAATCCCTTCATCTACCGATGCATTTTCCAATCCTTTTTCCTCAAGCGAACGCACCCGCCGTGCTTTGATATATATTTGATCGGTTAAGCTCGACGGACGCATTATACGCCATGATGTGCCGTAATCTTTGAGTTTTTTTTCAAATATGTTACGGCAGATCCCTTTTGCTTCAGCAAATTCAGCAGCCGTGTCGTGTTTCTTCTCCATATGATAAGATTGTTGTTTGTGCAGATTGACACTTTTATAATATTTTACAAAGATAGTTGATTTTTATAAAATAAAGGGTGGAAGAAGGAATAAAGATCTTAATTACCGCCGGAGTTAAAAAAATGTTTGGTTATTTAGACTATTATTATTATTTTTAGAATTAAATTTGCTCACGATAATGAAAGATATAAGAATGATTGCGGAGTGGGAGAATTGTGAGTGCGTTCTGCTTGCTCTTCCGGCTGCGCATACAGATTGGAATTACATACTTGAGGAGGCTCAGGAACAGTATCGCCGACTTATCTCGGCATTGACTGAGTCAGGAATGCATTGTGTTGTGTTAACTCCGAGTCAGGAATATGGGAGGGAGACTCTCCGGGGTATGGATTTCAAAAAAATAACCTTTATAGACGCGGAATATAACGACACGTGGACTCGTGACTACGGGCCTATTTCGGTTGAGAGAGGCGATCGGCTGCGTGCTCTTGATTTCGGTTTTAATGGCTGGGGGCTCAAATTTGCATCAGATCGGGATAATCTTGTGAATCTCCATCTTAAAGAAAAATTTGTGATCCTGCCGGATGTCTATAGAAACGAACGCGACTTTATTCTTGAAGGCGGCTCGATCGAGAGTGATGGTGAGGGCACGATAATGACTACATCCGAATGTCTTCAGTCGCCGAACAGAAACGGGGGGAAAAGCAAGGCTGAGATTAATGAAATTTTGGCATCGAGACTTGGTGCGGATCATGTGTTATGGCTTGATTACGGGCATCTTGCCGGTGACGATACGGATTCGCACATCGACACCTTATGTCGGATTGCTCCTCAGAACTCCATTCTTTTTACCGGTTGCAGAAATGTGGATGATGAGCATTTCGAGGATCTGCTTAAAATGAGAGCGCAGCTCACCCTCTTCCGCACTCCGGAAGGTGAAGCGTATAATCTGATAGAGCTACCGTTTCCTGATCCTGTTTATGATGAAGACGGAATGAGGCTACCGGCAACGTATGCCAATTATCTTGTGACTCCAACTCATATTTTCATGCCGACATACGGACAGGCGGTAAACGATGACCTTGCATGCCGTATGGTAAAGATTGCTTTCCCTGACCATGAAGTGGTGGGTGTGGATTGCACGACGCTGATAAAACAGCATGGATCCCTGCATTGCGCCACAATGCAGATTCCAAAGGGGTTCTTTAATGAAGCCATTTTCGATTAAACCGTTTTAGGAAGAATAATACACTCTTAGAGTGTGTTTACGTTTAAACCAAATTAATAAATGAAGAGTGAGTATTATAATTTTTGATTTCATCACAAAGGATCTTTCGGGTGCTTTTTCAAAGTTTCATCAGTCGCAATGCCCGCATTGCTCCTTCTTCAATTTTGGAAAATCACTCCAAAATCTCTCTTTGTGCTAAAATCATTTAAAAGTAAACACACTCTTAAAAGAATTTAAAATGTCAAGAAATATTAAAGTAGGAATAGTTCAGCATTCTTTTAATGAGGATGTGGACTTCAACAGAGCCCGAAATCTGACAGCGATTGAGAATCTCGCTGCCGAGGGGGCGGAACTCATCATATTGTCCGAACTGCATGATTCGCTCTATTTCTGTCAGACAGAGGATGTGGAAAACTTCAATTATGCTCAGGAACTACCCGGTGATTATACGGAATTCTATGGGGGAGCTGCATCCTCAAACAATGTTGTTATTGTCACAAGCACATTTGAGCGCCGGGCACCGGGATTATATCACAATACGGCGGTAGTTTTTGATAAAGACGGGAGTATCGCGGGAAAATATAGAAAGATGCATATTCCTGATGACCCCGGTTTCTATGAGAAATTTTATTTTACCCCCGGCGATCTCGGATTTGAGCCCGTCGAGACTTCCTTAGGAAAGATAGGTGTGCTTGTATGTTGGGATCAGTGGTATCCGGAAGCAGCGCGTCTGATGGCTATGCGTGGTGCGGAACTTCTCGTATATCCCACGGCCATAGGTTGGAATCCTGATGATGACGATGATGAAAAAGCGCGTCAGAGAGAAGCCTGGATCACCATACAGCGAGGTCACGCGGTTGCAAACGGTCTGCCTGTGGTCAGCGTGAACAGATGCGGATTTGAGGAAGATCCTTCGGGTCAGACATCGGGGATAGATTTCTGGGGGAGCAGTTTTGTTGCAGGTCCGCAGGGAGAGATTCTGTTTATGGCACCCGAGAATGTCCCCCAGGAGGCGATAGTGGAAATCGATAGAACGCGAACGGAGAATGTGCGTCAATGGTGGCCTTTCTTCCGCGACAGAAGAATTGATTTCTACGGTGATCTTACAAAACGATTCTTGGATTAAGCGTATGTACAAAGGCTAAAAGAGCCGGGATTCAGAATGGAATCCCGGCTCTTTTAGCCTTTATACATATATTATTTAGAAGAATATGCAGGATGGCCCCGAACCGACCTCGCATTTCTTCTTGAATGTAAAGCTCTTATCGTAGATGGCTACGAAGCCGGGGAGGATGTAACTTGGATACTGACCATTCATATAGTATGATGCTACATAGATATCGCCTGATAATGGATCGACATTGAGTTCATTAGGATAAATCACTTCAGGAGCATTCCATGTTGTGATCTTTCCGCTGTTGATGTCATATTTTGCATAGTATCTGAGAGTGGAGTTGGTGTAGGGGGTGTTGAGGTATATTAACTCATCCCCGAAGGCAGCAAAAGATGTGGCCTCGGCAATTAATTTATAACCATCTCCCTTATCTTCTTTCTGCATATCGGCAATCGAGGGATCAATCTCATAGATAGCGCCTTCGATATCGAAATAGTTTCCCTTGGTGAGGAGATATAAATTATGGTCTGTAGCGAGGAATTTGTTTGGATTCAAAGGAACTTTAACAGTAGACTCAACAGTGAATGTGGCGAGATTGATTATGGAAGCGGTTTCTCCATATCCTACTGCATGGTTAAGACCGTCAGAATTGGGTACGAATAATTTGCCATTAAATATAGCCGGAGTCTCTGGATTCGGTCCCACCTGCACTCTGCCGTCAATCTCAAGAGAAGCTGTGTCGAGGCGGGCAACATAACCATCGAACATGGTGACATACACTTTCCCATTGTCTATAGCCATGCCACGCGGAGATGTGCCGGTGGTGGCAGCATCGAGTTTGATCTGCTTCAGCGACTTGAAGGATGTAGCATCGATAATTTCGATTGTGCTTGAATCGCATATGCCGAGATATACCTTGCTGCCATATCTTACGCCGCATTGCGGTGTGGTGCCCAAACTACGTTTGTTGACATTGGTAAAGACATTGTTCTTTACAGAGAAATTATCGGCAGGATTGATATAAGTGAGTGAACCCTCAACTTGGGCATAATCTTGTCCCTGATTAAGCACGTATGCTCCATAGCTTACAGCCACCGGATCGGGATTCTTGCCGCCATTATCCGGCTCGTCATTGTCGGAACATGAAGGGAGCAGCGCCACAGAGAGGAGAAGAGTGAGCGCATTGGCTAAAAAGCCTTTCGAATAAAAGGTTTTTTTCATAAAAATGTAAAATATTTAGAGTGATTAAAGATTATATCTTATGGAGAAAGCCCAGCTTCTGCCCGGCATCGGATAACGAGTCACAATCTGATATTGCTTATTGAAGATATTCATGATATCTCCGCGCAACTCGATTGATCCGGTAGAGAGAGGGAATGAGCGGAAAAGCGACACTCCAAAATCAGCGTATCCCGGGATTCTTGTGGAAGGAAGATTGGCATTGGTGGTGTAGCGGGCTGAAGAGGCTGTGCCGTGTAAAGCGACCGATACCCAGGGATTAAGCCATGATAAAGAGGCTGATCCGGAGTTGAGTGGTGTGTAAGCAATCTGCTTCATCCAATCAACCATGTCGGGAGAAGTGCGAGGCTGTGCTCGCTGATAGGAATATGAAGCATCCACGAGGATTGACTGCCCGGTAGTGATGGTAAAATCTCCGTTTATAGTCAGATCCAACCCATAGATGCGTGCTTTCCCTAAGTTGGTCATTGTCCATTTGAAGAGGTTGTAGGGGACAGCCACAATCTTGTCTTGCACCTTATTTATATATACATCAGCTATTAGGGAAAGTTCATTAATAAAATTCCAGGATGGGAGTGAGAGTGTGGTGCCGATGTTCCATTGATTAGTTATCTCGGGCTTCAATGATATTGTGCCGTAATTATCGAAATAGAGTTCGTTGAATGTCGGCATTCTAAAAATATTCTTATATGAGGCTCTGAGATAGAAAGGGACTGAATTCACAGGTCGGAAGGAAACTGCCACAGACGGGGATAGCCGGTTAGCATTATTATTCAGGGCATCCACTGTCTGGTTGTTCATAATATAACCTTCGGCACGATCCATAAATAATGAGTAAAGGAGTTTGGCGGTGGCGGAGAACCGGTCTGATGTGTATTTCGCTGATAAGGATTGCAAAACCGAGTTCCTGTATGGATGCCGGTCTGTGGGAAGATTGGAGGAGAGATTATTATAAATCCAATCGGCAGAATAATCGAACGCCCACCCGGCAAAAGGGGTGCAAAGAAGGGCTGCCGAGGCGTATCCTTCACGCTGGATATAATTCTGGTCAAGTTTTCCGTCGGGATAAATGCCATCAACATCCTGATACCTTGAAGCCGCCCAATTAAACTTTCCCAACCCCATTATGGAGAATATGGATGAAAGTTTAGCTTTATATCGTGCCTGCGCGAAGAAATTTCGGTCATGGAGATGCTCGTTAGAGCTGGGCGCATAGTAGATCACAGGTCCCGGCAATTGACGTGAATTATCATAATAATATAATTTCGCGGTAAGCGAGGAGGTCGCGTTGGGGGAAAAATGGAGATTGGCCTCTGTGTGTACGGAATTCATCTGTGAGTTAGAGCGGCGCTCCTTAGAGGTATAGTCACCATTAAAGAGGGTAAAAGGATAGTTATTCTTTGCATGAAAAAACTCTCCCAATACTGAAACAGACCAGTTGGATCCATTTGAATAACCGGCCTTAATAAAAGGATTATATAGACCGAATGACCCGACTTTCATTCTTGCATCAAGTTCGAAACTTCTATCCCAGAGATCAGGATTCTTCAGGGTGCTGATTGAAAGGACGGACGATGATGAAATGTATCTTGCCGGGGTAAAAATATCATCATTGTCTCCGGCACTGAGTGTGAGAGATGAAATGTTATTAAGGGAGTATCTTGAGAGATCTATTTCGCCACTCCTTAAATCTGAAAGGGGAACACCATCGTAGGAGATACCTGTGTGTTGAGCACCGAGACCTCTGACTGAAACTGTTTTTAAACCACCGGCCCCGCCATAATCACGAAGATTAACTCCAGGCAGTCTTTTTATGGCATCGGATATATCAGTGATTCCGGTTTCCAAGATCCGTTTAGAGTCAATTTTATGAAATGGAGTGGCAGAGGAGATCTCCCTCCTTTCCTTCTTTGACAACACTTCAATATCGGGCAATTGCTGAGTGTTGTTATCAATTGAATCGGGTATGCTGACAGTGGATACGGACGGAGTTCCGGTTGCAATTCCGGAAACTAAAGAACAAAAGGAAAGTGTAAAGAGTAGTCTTTTCATCCTCGTGAAAATTTGAGTGATAAAAAAATCATAGGGTCGGACTTTTACCGTAGCGGGACTGTCTGGGATTTTCACCCATGTTCCATATGTTTTCTGTAACAAAGTTAATAATATTTTTTTGAATTCATTGTAAAATTGGAGTAGTCTTTAGCAAAACAATTTATATCGACTGCTTATCAAGGACTCTAAGGCTCCATCCACTAAAATTTCTTAATGCCCGGGCGGCGGATTTTTAGGGTATTTTCTTTCATCTTTGAAGGAGCAGCCTTTCGGCTGTGACTGAAAAGATGGAAGAAAAGAACCAAAAAGACGCCGGACAAAAGGTAATTTTCTAATTTGGAACTCTTAATTTTTGGATACGGCCAGAATGACAGAGGACGCGCAATTCCGCACTGCATACCCTTTTTTATTCTCTTTTCTTCTTAAAATGATCCTTTCTCCTACCGGAAGTATCTCAACATGAACGCAAGCATGCAGGTAACATCCATATGGGTTGCCGTGTGAAGATACTTCTCATAATTTCTCATCATCCTGCGTGTGCCGGTAAACCATGAGATTGTTCTTTCAACGACCCATCGTCCATCAAGAGGGAGGAAGAATATTTACCCGCTATCAGTATAAAAAGTTACCTGAGGTCTCGCAGCTGCACCTCGTCTATCGCTTTTGGATTCAGTCACATAGCCCGCTATGCTCCTGAATCTGCAAAGCGATATCCGAGGCACAT
>JAAVEA010000015.1 GCA_014801535.1 Bacteroides sp. | reverse complement strand
ATTTAATCCTGATAGCATCAGCTGCCTTGCAAAGTTCAGCCGTGGAATACAGACTGTTGAGTTGGAGTGCCTCCTCAACTGTCGCAGGTAATCCATCGTTTATGGCACGATTGGTTAGTGTCGAGATCATATTATTATCTAATTATGTTTAGTTATTCCATTTATATTCTGATTTGAGAGTATCATCCTTTTCGTGTGAGAGTTGCGCCTGCTCCAACTGCTCAATATGAGGCTCTTGCGGTGAAATCGAAAACGCGAAGCAATCTTAACCTCCGTGTGTAACAAAAAGAGAGGTAAAACCCGGCATTATCCATCTGTATATAAGTTACAACTCATTATGTTGGGGTTATCATATAAAAAGGAGTAGCGACCCCATCATTGGCTTTCACCAAAGATGCCGGGTCGCTACTCCGAATATCTTTAAATGTCATTAAAAAATCATATAAAGTTAATAATAATTTCTCATATCAAATTAAAATTTACAATAATTAACATATCATTTCAGTGTTATCGACACGGAGCATGTTCTGTTATTATTTTGGCATTCAAATATAATTACCCTGATCTTATTGAGGACGTTCTTTTGAAGATTCTATTCTATGTTTCATAATCTGCTCGGTGTATTCTTTCGCCCATCCTATGATACTTTCGAGATATGGAACCAATGATTTTCCTATAGGGCTAAGTGAGTATTCCACTGTTGGGGGAACAGTATTGAAGGAATGCCGTTCAACAAGTCCGTCTGCAACGAGAGTATTCAGAGTGGCACTCAGCATCCGGGCTGAAATGTCAGGTATCTCTTTTCTCAGTTCATTAAATCGCGTCGTTGGTTTAAGGGTAAGCGTATAGATGACGAGTAAGCCCCACTTCTCCGAGAAGCGGGCAAGGATGTTGCGTATCGGACAATTAGGGTCAAAAGCATCGACCAGAGTGGATCTCTTCATTTTTTAAAGAATCTTTTGTTGTAAAACTATTTGAATCTGAGTAAAAGTAACATCAATGTTACTGATTCACAGTAAAATTTATAAGAACCATATCTCAAATATTCTTGTTATATTTGCAAAGATAACAAAAAGTAACTAATTATAAAAACGAAGACTTTATGAAAGATATTGTTCTTTTGGGTGCTACCGGCTATGTTGGCCGCGCACTCCTTAATGAAGCTCTTGAAAGAGGAGAGAAAGTAACGGCGATAGTACGTAATGCCGACAAACTGAAAGATGTTACCGACCCCAATCTTACGGTTGTAGAGGGTGATGTGACGGATCCTGCCGTAATCGTAAAATACGCTAAAGGAAAAGACGCCATCGTAAGCGCCTATAATCCCGGATGGGCTAATCCCAATCTATATGAGGATACTTTGAAAAACTATCCGAAGATCCTCCAAGGAGCAAAGGAGTCAGGCGTACCTCGCCTGCTCATCGTCGGGGGTGCCGGAACTTTGTTTGTTAAGCCGGGCTTGCGCCTTGTCGATACCGGCACTCTTCCGGAATCATGGTTACCGGGAGTAAAATCTTTGGGAGAGTTCTATCTGAACACACTGACGAAGGAAAACGATATTGATTGGATTTTCCTTTCCCCGGCCGCCAATCTCGGTAATCTCGAATATGGAAAGAGGACAGGAAAATACCGCGTCGGTAAAGATGATCTTCTCGTTGATGAGAAGGGCGACAGTTTCATCTCAGTCGAGGACTACGCAGTAGCGATGCTGGATGAACTTGAGAATCCGAAACATCATAAGGAACGTTTCACAGTAGCATACTAATTATGGAAAAGGCCTTTGATTTCCTGAGAGAAAACAAGGACGTTGCGATTGGGACGGTTGAGAATAACCGCCCCAATCTGCGCGTTTTATTCCGCCTAAGTCCAAGGAGTATAGGCCTGAGGCTTGCGTTTCAACAGTGACACGAAGGGAGTGTTGCGGAACTGGCAAAATTCGATTGAATTAACTTCTGTTAACGCGCTTCAGGCCTTGTAGAGCATCTTTAATTTTCAAAAATTGAGTTCTGCCACCCCCTACTTGCTCATTATATAAAAAAATGCCTATCTTTGCGGAGTCCTGGAAGGAGTCGCCGAGAATTCTTGCAGCCCTCAAATGGACATTTTTTATATGAACAAATGGATAATCCTGATTCTTGCAGGATGTATGGAAGTTGCCTTTACCTTTTGTTTGGGCAAAACAAAATCGGCAGTTGGTCATGAACGGGCCGGTTGGTGGATAGGTTTCTTGGTTGCATTAGCTTTAAGCATGTATCTGATGGCGAAAGCATCGGAAAAGCTTCCTATAGGCACGGTTTATCCGGTCTGGACCGGTATAGGCGCCGTGGGAGCGGTGCTTGTTGGAATCTTATTCTTCCATGAGCCTGCCACGTTTTGGCGAATTTTCTTTATTATCACACTTATAGGGTCAATTATAGGATTAAAAATTGTAGGATGATGGATCATAAAATGCGAAGGATAAAGCAGGAACTCTCCTTAGATGAAACTAAAGCAATCCTGTTTAACGGTCAGGAATGCATAATCGCAGTCTGTGATGAGGATAATACGCCTTATGCTGTTCCAATTAATTATGTTTACGATGGAACTCATATTTATCTTCATTCAGCCAAAAGCGGTCACAAAATAGATGCGCTGAAGCATAATCCCAATATATCGCTGTGTGTAATCGATAAATGCGATGTCTTTCCTCAGGAATTTACAACCTATTTCCGTTCCGCAATCATTTTTGGCACAGCACGATTCATAGAGGACGAAGCAGAAAAGGTAGATGCCTTAAAGAAACTTTCGGAAAAATACAGTA
Organism: Bacteroides sp.; assembly: GCA_014801535.1. Lineage (GTDB taxonomy): Bacteria > Bacteroidota > Bacteroidia > Bacteroidales > Muribaculaceae > Lepagella. Next base: position 10,046 of record JAAVEA010000015.1, on the reverse strand, counting down.
AAGGGATTGATCCGTCTAATGAAATAGCCAAGTTCCTGAAGACAGTGGCAATCATCGAAATTTCAATCCTGAAAATGACAGGAAAAGAAGCTATTGAATTGACTCGCCAACGCAGCCAACCGGGAATTTCGTAACTTTAAGTATTTTTTTGTCCAATATGAAGAACGAAGAAATCCTACACCATACTGCCGCTCGGCTTCATGACCGCGAATATATTTGCCGGATTGTACGCCCCGGGGTTGCAGCGCCGGCCAAAGTGAGTTATACCCATAGGGATGACTACTACATATTGGGCATCATTGTTGATGGCGAAATTGATTGCGTTATCGATTTTCAGAATTATTCTGTTGCAAAACATTCTTTAATTCTGCTCTCGCCTGGGCAAGTGCATCAATTTATTTTTGAAAGGGAGCTGGAAGCCATGATGTTGGCCTTCAGCCCGACGTTGCTCGACGATCAGACCCGTTATCAGCTGGAGGAATCCTCCCTGTTTCATTCGCCGGTTTATGAAGCGGAAGGATGCGGAGATATTGCAACGATGATGGAATTGCTTTACCGACAGGAGAATCCGTCGGCAGGCAGATACTTAGCTCGGGCGATAATCGCGGTTTTAGCCGATAGGATTGTTCAGCAGTGCGGGAAAAGAAGCCAAGAATCGACTCGCAGAATTGACCTGCTGCTAAAGTTCAGAGAATTACTGCGGAAGAACATAACCGAAGAGAGACGTCCCAGCTTCTATGCCGACAAGCTGAACATATCGCCCATATATCTTAATGAGATCGTTAAGGAGATAACCGGCCGGAGTTCGAGTCAATATATCAAAAACGAAATAACGCTTTTAGCGAAAAGAGAGTTATTTCATACCGCCGACAGCGTTAAGGAAATAGCATACCGGCTGGGCTTTACCGACAATGCTTATTTCACCCGTCTTTTTACCGAAACTGCCGGCGTTTCTCCCAATAAATTTCGAGACAGCATCGGTTAGTCCAACAGATACCTTATTCGTTGCATTGATTCGCGAGTAGAATTTTGAGAACTTTGCACTCAAAAAAGACTATGATTTTCTCAAAATTAAAGAAGCGCATGGCAACGCCCTATATTGCCATCAATCCNCACAATTGTGTTGCTTGCTGGGAATGTATTCCGGCCTGCCCCAAACACGTTCTCGGAAAAGTTGCGCTGCCGTTCCACAAACACGTTCGCATAGTCGATGCCGACGCTTGCATAGGATGCAATAAATGTATCCGAACATGCNCANACGGAGTGTTTACGTCCTTGAAATAGTATGAAGAAAGTAACCAAATTAAAACTTTGTAATTGGAGTCTGGTAATTGCTTTGGCTGCTGTATTACTCTCAGNAATTCAGNTTGAGGTTGCTCACAGTAGCGGGTACTTGTCGGTATGGATTCATNTACTTATAGGATTATTGTTTATGACACTTGTTTGTATTCACCTATATTTGCATTTTGGTAAAAGCAATTGGTGTACCAAATTCAGGAATCTCAAAAGTCGGGCAACGCTAATATTATGGTGGATGACAATAATAACGTTAATCACAGGTATCGCAACCGCAGTAAGGTGGATCGTAATTAATACTCATTCACCACTCGGAGGAATCCATGGAAAACTCGGATTCCTAATGCTCATCATATCGATATTTCACATTNAAAATCGATTATACTTCNTCAAAAGGAAGAAGTAGACTAAATCATTCGCTGAAATTATCTTCATGCTAAACTTAGTTATCTGAAGGGTTCCAAAGAATCGGCTCATACGCGAAAGACANTGAAGTGGAGACGCAGGCGTAACCTCGATNGGTCTNGCGTTTTTGCCGTTNTTGNTNAAACCCATAATAGGTTATGTAAGTTATAACCGTGNTAACCTCACTCGGTGTNAGAACTCGGAGTAAGTTAGCCGTATTGTTTCCAACAGAATNTACGATTTTCTTAAAGTTTTGCGAAACTGNGANGGCGANAGTCCGATATGTTTCTTGACATATTGGGAGAAATAGCATTGCCTGTAAGCGATGCACCGACCTATATATCGCTGAATGAGATTTAGTNTGCCGTTACANCAAGNCTCTATTANCTTTGAATGTAATTCTTTAGCTTGTTGTTGGAATTCAATGGTGTCACATCGTCAAGCAAAAGAGAGTCAACCATGTGGAGAGTNCNTTGCTTATATTTCTGGAAGTGACATGATGATATATGACTTTTNTATGCCTCCTGACTTGCGTATGTTTCCAAGATAGTTATGTTGCACGGATTTTCCTTATCTGNCACTGCATACATTGTTAATACNCCGGGCTCGGTTTCAAGTGATATGGTTCCAACCTCCACAGCATACTTCATGTATTCTTCCAGGTAGTCAGGATTTACCTGAATCTTTGANAGTCGCACTATTCCGTCATTTTGCATCGGTAATTTTTCGCACATATCATAATCCTTTTTAGAATGTTGGTCACCACAGGCAGTGAGTAAAATAAGCCCAAGAGCGACCTGTTNAACAAAATTCAATCTTAGTTTCATATCACATTGTGNTCTGCAGGAATTTCACCGACAATATTTGTGTGGATCTTTCTAAGAAAAGCNAATCCATTTTCATATTCTTCCTCTGTCATTCCTTCTCTTCCCTTACTTACGGCCGTATTTATGGCTTCTGAAATTAATTTTTGATTGGANATTGCCTTCTCNGTCAAAAAAATAGCATTTTTTGAGCCTGNCACGGCTTTGCGGATTATAAACCCATTCTCCTCTAAAGTGTTAAGTGACCGNCTTATACCTGCNCTGTCCTTACCCACTNTTCTCGCTATATCACTTTGNCTCTGACCATCTCTGAGAAATAGATTTTGCAGAATGGCAAATTGCGCATGATTGAGCGGAAGCCCAACNCNATGGAGCGANCTATTTAGCTCAGCNACAAGTGAGTTAAAAGCAAAGTCGAGCCACACGCCCAATAGCTCATATNCCGGTTTTATCATTTCAGTTCCTTTTNAAGAAATTCATTAAATGTTGTTGGCATTCTTTTCAGAATAGCAGCAGTAACGAAGGGACTGCCACCGAAGTCGCCATTATTATAATGATGAAACATCTTAAGCAAAGNATCTATCGAGTGTTTCGGCGCATTTTTCTCTGCCATTGATTTGATGAATTCGTCGTCAGTGATATACCTCAGTTTTATCTCCCGGTCTAAAACANGTTCCATATCAGATAGCATCTCCAAGGCTGATAAATTTTGAGGCCCGCATAATTCAAGGGTTGAATATTCAAATCGTTCATCAAGTGTGATGTCGGCCACGCANTTACCGAAATCGCCGACATCTATCAAATTGATTCGGTTTGTGCTTTCAACTGCCGTGAAAAACTTTTGCGCAAAAACACCATCATCCATCAATGATTTTTTGCTCATNAATATATTTTGCATAAATGGAGCCGGCTGAACGATTGTGTAGACGAGGCCGGANTCAATCAGTGCTCTTTCCACCTCAATCTTTTGCCGGTGATGGGNCAATGCAGNCTCTATGGAGTGTAGAACAGATTGGTATATAAACCTCTTTATTCCAACCTCTTTTGCAGCCTCAATCGCCAATTTACCAATATGAGCTTCGTCTTCTCGTGCTGTCGGACATATATAATANACTNTNTCCACTCCGTTCATCGCGGAATGCAAATCATGATATGATGCAACATCTTCAACAATAGTTTCTGATGCTCCAATTTTGATCATTTCNTCAGCTTTTCTCTCGGAGTGAATCATCGCTNTNACCTCTAANCCTNTTGCAGATAAGGCTTTTACTGTGGCCTTTCCNGTTAGTCCGGTGGAGGATGTAACTAATATTTTCATACGATACGTAATTTATTTATGTTGATATATCAACAAATNCAAATCATNNCTTGTTTAATATTCAAACACAAATTNACGATAAATATGAAAATAATTGCATTAGAAGAGCATTTGTCAAGCAAGACCATAGGAGCTGCTGTNGCAAAAACCATTCAACAGGCNTATCCTTACGCTCAACAATTTATGCATCCCGCNCCGGCGGATGAGCCAAGCNTTCCCGACTTGTTTGAACTTGGCGAAAAGCGCATAGCCGAACTGGANGCCGCCGGGATTGATATGGAAATCGTGTCGTACACAAATCCTACACAATGGCTTATGGGTGATGAAGCCGTAACGCTTGCAAGTCAAGCNAACGATACACTTTCTGAAGCCNTGAAACCTTATCCGGCACGTTTCCGCGCATTTGCTACTCTTCCATGGAATAATCCCANCGCTGCGGCTGAGGAACTCAAGCGCACTGCTNATGAGCTTGGCTTTGTGGGCACTCTGATCTCCGGGCGTCCGCAAACNGGAAATGTGTTCCTTGACAATAAGATNTACTATCCTATTTGGNATGCACTTACNGAACTTGATCTGCCTGTATATATCCACCCCAACTACACATCTATCGATGCAGTCAACGCATACTATACCGGNCTAAATGACCAGCTCGACACGATATTAAGCNCTTACGGCTACGGNTGGCACTATGAAGCCGGTATGCAAGTAATCAGAATGATACTTGCCGGAGTGTTTGAGAAATATCCCACATTGAAAGTTATCTCAGGACACTGGGGAGAAATGGTNCCATATTTTCTNTANCGTCTCGACCAGATGTTCAANCCTGAAGTAACCGGTCTGTCAGACACCATTTCAAACATCTACAAGAAGCACGTTTGGATTTCTCCAAGCGGACTCTATGATAACGATGCCCTTCAATTCTGCGTCAACAAGCTCGGTANTGACCGGCTCGTTTTCTCTGCTGACTGGCCATACGTCCCCATGACTGATGCTAAATCATTCGTTGACAATGCGCCTCTTTCCGCTACCGATAAGGANAAATTCGCATATATCAATGCCGAGCAACTTTTGCATATAAAATAATGTCCCCAATAAAATAGATTTTACATCCCGGTCGCAACACAAATATATACGGCTTGTCAATGCGAGCCGTATATATTGNACTGTATAATCAAGTAGTAGGTACATTCTTACTGCAAAGCCCAAATTGACGTATTCTTTCAAGCGTCATTCATAAGTGTAACCTATGAATGTATCAGCTCTTTATAGTTTCCGATTCCTTAGCTCCAATGGGGTCATCCCGAAATAGCGTTTTACATTTTTTGAAAAGAATGAGAAGTTCTTAAATAGCGTTCGAGATGCTACTTCTTTTATAGATAGGTCTGTTCCCACAAGATAACGACGAACATCATTCATTACATACTCCTTAATCCATTCTTTTGCACTTTTCCCACTGACGGCCTTACACAGATTTGCAAGATAGCGTGGAGAAATAGAGAGCTTTTCGGCATAATATGTNACTTCGTGAGGTTTGGCAGGAGTGCTGATTATAAGATTTATAAATTGTCGATATAGCATTTGTGGTCGACTGTCATTGCATTTTATAGGAGTAGCCTCAATATCTTTCAAAACAAGATTAAATATGTCAGCGAGCAAGGATTTCCCTATTATTTCAGCCGTTTCATCAGATTTTAATATTTTGTGGAACTGAGTTTTCAGTGTCAATGCAGCGCAATATGATTTCACCAGATTCCATAAACCATCTTCAATTCTATGGACAGGTTGTTGCTTGAGAACTTCAAGACACTGTTGCAGATGAGTCGGTTCAACTAAATTGTCCAATAAATCCANAGAAGCGAAGATAACCATGCCGTCAAAATCATCACTGAACCTTACATCTTCATAAAAATCATTTGTGTTGGCAATAAGAATCTCGCCTTCTCCTAANCGATAAGACTTATTATTCAAAGTAATCCTATATTCACCCTTTTCAACAATACAAATCCCCAGAGTGTCAAGTCTTATCATTTCAGTATCAACCTCACCACCTTTACCGGGATGTATGTAAAGATCCTTAGTAAAGCNATAGCCTCCGGTGTAATCTGTTACCAGTATGTCAAGGTTTATGGNTTTCATGNAGATGATGTTATTTTGAACTTTATTGATGNAATTTAGAACATTTACTATTCAAACATTCATTATTCTCAACTTGTTTAAATAGCGTATGAAAAATTTAAGAAAACATATTAAANGAATTCTTACGATAGCCTTTGCAAGCACCTTTTCGCTGACAGGGCTCGCTCAGAATAATATGACAGAAACATTAAATTCAGTAAATATGAATNATATCCAAGCATCNTCAGTACCGGTAACTTCTCCGGACTGCCTGCACGTTAAAGTGCCTCGCGGTAATTTTGATCTTGCCGCTAACATCTATCTTCCCATTGACTTTGAGGAAGGGAAAACATATCCGGNTATTGTCATTTCACATCCCGGAGGCGGTGTAAAGGAACAAACAGCAGGAACATACGCCAAGCGTCTTGCAGAATCCGGTTTCGTAACCATTGCTTTTGACGCTGCATATCAGGGCGAGAGTGGTGGTGAACCAAGAGGGGTTGACAGACCGATCAACCGCATGGACGATATTAGTTATGTTATTGACTATCTCAATACNCTGCCATACGTTGATTCATCAAAAATCGGAGCATTGGGAATCTGTGCCGGAGGTGGCGCNACAATAGCNGNCGCNCCTACNGAAAANCGAATNAAGGCNGCCGCAGGNGTNAGCACNTTNGATGTNGGNGCAGCCAACCGNGCCNTNGGGCAGGANGNNNTNAANGNGANNCTTNANAANGTTGCNGTTCAACGNGAGAATGAAGCNAAAGGNGANCCNATCCTNATGGTNCCNATNATNCCNGANACCAAAGAGCAACTTCCNGCCGGAGCTCCGGAATTCCTNGTAGAAGCAGTNGATTACTACCGCACTCCACGTGCTTATCATCCCAGAACTACAAACCGCNCCNCTTTCACATCAGTTGCTGATGCACTGAGATTCTATCCTTGGGAAAATCTCGGCACTATGATGACCGCTCCGCTTTTACTTATTGTCGGTGATAAAGCAGACACGCTTCCATTCAGTCAGGCAGCCTANGATGCTGACAACGGACCGAAGGAACTTTATCTCGTCAAAGGTGCAACCCACGTTGANATGTATGATAAAGAACCTTTCGTGTCAGAAGCTGTTATAAAGTTATCTGATTTCTTTAATCAGAATCTTAATAACCGATAATCTATAAAAACATGAGTAAAACACTTGTGATAGCCGGACATCCGGATTATAAGCATTCAATGGCAAACCGTGCCATCCTCGACGAGTTTCATCATCTTGTGCCTTCCGCTGAAATCGTATACCTCGATGCCGNATACCCCGATTTCAACATTGATGTAGAAAGAGAGCAGAAGCGCCTTGTGGAGGNTGAAACTGTAGTCTTTGAGTTCCCGTTCTGGTGGTATAGCGCCCCGTCGTTGATGCGTCGCTACTTCGAACTGGTGTTGAGTCATGGCTTTGCCTACGGTTCAACGGGGACAGCGCTTCACGGCAAGAAACTGATAATATCTTTCACAGCCGGTGCTCCTGAGGCCGCATATTCCACTGACGGTTATCAGCACTATGACATTGACGCATTTATACCTCAGTTCCGTGCGTTGAGCAATCTTTGTGGATTCGATTGGCAGGAGCCTATCATAAGTTTCGGCATGATGCTTCTGAATCCAGATGATAAAGAAGCCTCCGACCACTTATATGCCGAGGCAAAAGACCATGCAAAGCGGCTGCAGCAGGCTGTCTGTTAGTTGAAGTCTGGAACTAATTATAAAAATATTCCCTACTACGCATCTATAGATGCGTAGTAGGACTTTGTTTATTCAGTCAAGTAGACTATCAATAGAGATATGACAACAATTAAAATTCATGTGCTGCACTGTGGAATGGTAAGGACCACCCGCTGGTTGCCATTCAATAATGACCATGTATCAATGGCAAAAGTCGCCGGACTGTTTGTGCCTGAAAAAGATTGGGAATGGCTCCCGGTTTCGTGCTACTACATCGAACATCCAAAGGGAAAAATACTTGTGGATACAGCGTGGAGCCGTCGGATGAGTCCTGATGGAGTGGAAGATAAACAGGCGCAGATCAGAGAACTCGGTTATTTCCTATATAGAATTAATCAGGGTTTTACTCCTAAAGGGCAGACGGTTGATGAGCAGCTGAAAGCGATGGGGGTTAATACAGTTGATTTGGATTATGTGTTGCTTACGCATCTTGATTGCGACCATGCTTGCGGTCTTCATCAGGTAGCGGATGCCAAGCGAATATTGGTTTCAGAAGAGGAGATGAAATATGCAAATCGTGTGCTACCGACTCATTTCGACAATATTGTCCGTTATAAAAAGAGATGGTGGAAAAATGTGCCGATGACACTTTTTGCCTATAATGGCAAGGAGGGCCCATTTGGACGCAGTTTTGATCTCTTTGGAGATGGCACAGTGCAACTTATAAATATTCCCGGACATTGTGCGGGGCTCTCAGCTGTAAAGATTACCGGTAAAGAAGGTAAATATGTGTTGCTGGATGCCGACGGAGCTTACAGTGCAAAAAACTGGGAGGAAATGATACCCTCTGGAATCGCTGCAAATCGGGCGGATCAGAAGAAATCGCTGGAATGGATTAGAGAAATGAGTATGAGTGACAAATGTGTCGAATCTCTCGCCACTCATGATCCGGCTGTCAGACCGCATACCGTAGAAATACAGGTATAATACATATTAGTTTTAATTGTTAAGTAGCTGTTCAAATTAAACCCATCTCAGTCGCTTTGCAGATTCCGAGGCGATTTGGCTGCGGAGCGAATGAGCGATGCGGGCATCGTGAATGAGCTTCAAGGCCAAAGCGGCCGGAATCGGCAAGCGGATGATGTGCGAGATTCTATTCATGACATGGCATTTAGTGTATAGTTTTAATTTGAACAGCTACTTATTTATTTTGCTTTAGCTTTCTCTCTGTATTGTGAAGGGCTGATCCCGGTGATTCGTTTGAACATGCGGGAGAAGTGCTGTGGATGCTGGAATCCTAATTCGTAGGCAACTATGCTTATATCATCTGTAGATTCGGTCAGTCGTCGTTTCGCCCTCTCTACAATATGACGGGAGATAATCTCCTGTGCTGTCACGCCGGTCTCTTTTTTGATCATGTCTCCAAAATATCCGGGGGTGAGATGTGCCTCATCAGCAAAGTAGTTAACCGTCGGGAGTCCATCTTTTGTCCTGTCACAATCAAAATACTGTTTCAGTGACGCTTCAAATTTGCTCAGAATATCGGAGTTCGCTTTTCCGCGAGTGATAAACTGGCGTTCATAGAAGCGAGTCACATAATCAAGAAGCACCTGTATCTGACTGGAGACGATTTCCGCCGTATGCTTATCTACCGGGTGGGCAATCTCCTCCTTTATACGTTCAAGACATTCGTTGAATATCCGTCTTTCATCTGCCGACAGATGAAGAGCCTCACGCTGTGAGTAATCAAAGAAGCCGTAATCCTTGATTTTAGACGCCAAAGGGGTCTTATGAAGCAGATCCGGATGAAACATAATACCTATGACATCCGGCGCTATCTCATCAACTTCAGTTTCAACACCGATCAATTGCCCCGGTGAAAAACTTACTACGGTTCCCTCCTGATAGTCATAAGGCTGTCTTCCATATTTCAATGTGCAGTTCGTCCCATTCTTCAGGAAAAGTGCATATACATCATAATCCATACGGACATGGTTTACTACCTTGGTCGCTTCGGTGAGATCGATCACCGTGACCAACGGATGTTTCGTTTCAAGCCCATACAGTTTGTTATAAGCGTCTATCGAATCGAGTCTGACTATATTTGAATCCTGTTTCATACTGCAAATTTACTACTTTTTTACCTGAAAAAATCAGTCATCAGCGATTGAGGTCTGCATTACCAAAATACGGGTCTGTAATTATGGAAATCTCATACTAACTTTGCAATCAATAAATTGGTTATATCCATATAACAACTAAAAAGGAAACATATGAAGAAATTAATGGCAATTTTTATGGCGGCCGGGATGTGCATACTGACTGCTTGTGCGGCAGGGGGCAGTGAAAAATCATCTCAGAGCGGTGAAGAT
>JAAVEA010000014.1 GCA_014801535.1 Bacteroides sp. | reverse complement strand
TTTGTAGGCTTTCTATCTTCAACTGTTCTATGAGTTTTTCCTTTTGTCTTTTTGCGTTATTGAGATCTGCTATATAGCCAATGAACGTACAAAGCAGGCTGACAACAAGGAATTGAAAAGTAAGGTGCTTCGCTACTGTACCCGACTGAATTCCAAATAAGGGAACAAGATATGATATTGCAAGAAAAAATACTCCGGCAATAAATGAGTACAGAATATTTTTACCAAAACGCCCTACAAATCCACTATTATTGATTTGTTTAATATTATAGCCAATCTGAAAGTAGAATAGAATGAAGAAAAATACACAACGAAAGATAAAAGATCCCCAGAATGATAATTGAGAACCGGATTGGAGATTAGCGACATTCCAAGGTATCCACATCACATTCGGATATGTGATGAAGAACATACATAAGAAACTTATAGCAATCCTATGTTTCTGACTTTTGTATAAATCGACTTCTTTCACTATTAAACTTACAGATAATCAAGATATTTTGTGCTTATAAACGTAAAGTTACATAAAATGTTTTACTTTTGAGTAAACAAACGGCAATTATTTGAGTTGTTCTGTCTGAAATCTTAGTAAAGCTAATCCTATCGCCTATTTTTCTCCCTCCGGATAGGAAAATTAACGAATTAAATTTGTAATCTTACTCAATCTGCTCTTAGTTTCAGCAACCGAACAGCAATAAACTGGAGCGTAGATTCCGCACCGGTGAAAACGAGCATCGATATATTAGTCACTGAAATATCTTAAAAAAATAATCTTCTGAAAATATCTTTTTTATTGTTACGTTATATTGTATTTGTTAAATCCAAATATGATGAATCAAGAAGAAATATTTAATTTGTCCTTTGCCAATCAGGAAAAGGCGAAAAGAGTTCTGGAGAAATCCGGAATAGCCAAAGTCTGGGAACAGAATGGATGCCGTGTTAATCTCATCGGCTCCTTGCGTATGGGATTATTGGCTTCCCATAAAGATATCGACTTACATGTCTATTCAAAAGACATAACAGAGGAGAAAAGTTTTGCTATCACCGCGCAGATAGCCAAGCTACCGGGTGTTATTGAAATTAAGTGTATAAACGGGCTTCATACTGACGAACATTGCATCGCATGGCATATATTCTATAAGTATGAAGAAGATATATGGCAGATTGATGTAATCCATATTGAGGAGGGAACAGAATATGATGGCTTTTTTGAGCGTATGGCTGACAGAATCAAGGAAGTGATGACTGCTGATCAGAAAGAAACAATTCTCAGATTGAAATTCGAAACACCGTCAGATAAAGATTATCATGGTGTGGAGTATTATGAGGCAGTGATTGCTGATGGAATATCAAATATGGTAGAATTTGAAGAATGGGTTACTGAACACCGGAAGAAACCGATGTATTACTGGATACCCTAAAAATGGAACTGTCTCGGCTCGTGGACTGCTGATAAAGAAGAGTGGTACAACGACTATTATAATGACTTAGCTGTTGTGCCTCTCGGAGTTTTTCAAGTAATAATAATACCAAAGATCAATGATTGCCTGATTATACCCGTAAGGGTATTAAGTGAAATTTNTTATACNATTNAANGTGTAATATAGAATCTTTTTATTATCCTTGCACCCTAAAAGGTATAATATGACTAATTTGGCGAAATATATAAAGGCTAAGCGCAANGAATTTGGGCTTNGAGCCTTCGATACATCCATCAAGATCTCCGATGGCTATACACTTCTGCTGTATTATATAANTCCGGAAAAGNTCCTCAATAATCCATCACACNATCTGGAAATAATCCTCGTGCNAGNAAATGAATCGCCTCCAGAAGCAATCGAAAGNTGANCTTAGTGGCTTGCCTTTTATTATTGACCGCTAAAAATTTTGAAGNGTATAAAATTTAGGTCTGATCCCACTTGAAGGAGTCAGTAGNANAATNCACGAANGCTGCATCTGCAAAGTCAAGNATCCTGAAAGTNCCATTGAAATATCGTAAATTNTCCGCAAAAGTCTNTANCAATGAAAAAGGTTCTTATCATATCCACAAGTCTGCGAGGCAACAGNAATGATTACCGGGTAAACCACTCCATGTAGAGTAGGCGGCCGCAGCTGCGAAGATCAGACTGAGTGCAGACGAGATTCAACTTCTTGAAAAACTTGGTGCTGAAACCGGNGTGGACACCAAAGGTTCGTGGGAAAACCACATGAACTAAATATCTAATCTTTGCCGGGTATAAGACAGCTAAATTTTCTTNGATATCAAATAATTTTGTAATTTTNCAACCTGAATCAATATAAGATTCTATTAAGCAGCACAAATAAAATAGTTAATGTATTTGNAAATTGGCGGATGCACCTTAGGTANGTCCNTACATCGGGTCGATNGCATTAATTATTTTCTGAATGATACTTATTACTCAAATTGCCGAGGGGTTCTATGTTGAATCTTTCAGCCCAAAAATGGAATAAGATGCAATGGTTTAATGAGCCGGAGAAGTGGAATGTCGAGGATAATTCACTCACAATGTTCGTNACNCCACAGACTGANTATTGGCGTATTTCGCATTATGGATTCACAGTAGATGATGCNCCATTCTATTATGGAGAATATGGTGGTGAATTTGAGGTTACTGTGAAAATCATAGGGGAGTATAAAGCAAGNTTTGATCAGGCAGGCTTGATGATACGTCTTGACAATGAAAATTATCTCAAGGCNGGTATTGAATTTGTGGANGGTAAATATAATATCAGCGTTGTTGTGACCCATCACACAAGTGACTGGAGTGTGATCCNNCTTGATNGTCCGGTTGAGNCTATNTATATTAAAGCNGTGAGACGTCTTGATGCTATTGAAGTGTTTTATTCCTACAATGGCAAAGACTATGTGATGATGCGTAATGCCTGGATGCAAGACAATCATCCTGTGAAAGTAGGAATGATGGGNGCAAGTCCTGATGGAGAAGGATTTGAGGTTAAATTTGAAGAATTTAAAGTTAAGCATCTTCCTGACAGCCGTAGATTGAAGTGGTTAGAACAGAATAAATAAAATCTATTCAGAACCTGTATATTAAAGACAGACAATGCCAGAATGATATTCCAAGACGTGTAGGCAAGGACAGGGCTTCCTTAACATGGCTGTCAAAAAGGTCGAAAGGGGAGAATGGATGAGGGTCAGAAAGAACTATTTCTCGTCAAGGGTGCCACCCATGTGGATATGTACGATAAAGAACCATTTGTCTCATAGACTGTTATAAAGTTATCTGATTTTTCAATCAGAACCTTAATAACCATTAAACTATTAAAACTATGGGTAAAATACTTGTTATTGCCGGTCATCCGGATTATAAACACTCAATAGCAAATCGTGCCATCCTCGANGAGTTTCACCGTCTTGTGCCTGANGCAGAGATTGTNTATCTTGACGCGGAATATCCAGATTTCAACATCGATGTCGAAAGAGAACAGAAACGTCTCGTGGAGGCNGATNCNGTCGTGTTTGAGTTNCCTTTCTGGTGGTATAGTGCCCCATCATTGATGCGTCGCTACTTTGAGCTNGTGTTGAGTCACGGCTTTGCCTACGGCTCAACCGGAACAGCACTTCACGGCAAGAAACTTATAATATCCTTTACCGCAGGCGCACCGGAGGCGGCCTACTCACCTGAGGGCTATCAGCATTATTGCATGGATACCTTTATCCCGCAATTTCGTGCATTGAGTAACCTTTGCGGTTTTGAATGGCAGGAACCGATCATAAGCTTCGGCATGATGCTCCTGAATCCGGATGATAAAGAAGCATCCGATCGCTTCTATGCGGAGNCGAAAGCCCATGCCAAGCGACTACAGAAGGCTGTCGGTTAATTGAGTCCAAAAGCAACGGTAAAAACAGTTCTCACCACGTTGCTGTCAGATGCATGGTGGGACTTTTTTATAATATGATATTAAGAGTCCATCCAATAAAATATGTTAAAATCGCCGCCCTGGCATTTTAACATATTTTATTGGATGGACTCTTAAAAATGACTATCTTTGCAGAGTCCGAGAAGGAGTCGCCGAGAATTCTTGCAGCCCTCNAANGGACATTTNTTATATGAACAAATGGATAATCCTGATTCTTGCAGGATNTATGGAAGTTGCCTTTACCTATTGTTTGGGTAAAACAAAATCGGCAGTTGGTAATGAGCGAGTAGGTTGGTGGATCGGATTTTTAGTTGCATTAGCTTTAAGTATGTATCTTATGGCAAAAGCATCAGAAAAAATTCCGATAGGAACAGTTTATCCGGTATGGACCGGTATAGGTGCTGTGGGAGCAGTACTTGTNGGAATCNTNTTCTTNCANGAGCCNGNAACATTTTGGCGAATTTTCTTTATTATTACNCTTATAGGATCAATTATAGGANTAAAAATTGTAGGATGACANATCATAAAATGCGAAGGAGTAAGCAGGANCTCTCCTTAGAGGAAACTAAGGCAATCCTGTTNANNGGGCAAGAATGCGTAATTGCAGTCTGTGATGAGGATAATACACCTTATGCNGTTCCAATAAATTATGTTTACGATGGANCTCATATTTNTCTTCATTCNGCCAAAAGCGGTCANAAAATAGATGCNCTGAAGCATAATCCNAATATATCGCTATGTGTAATCNATAAAAGCGATGTTATTCCTGAGGAATTTACAACATATTTCCGTTCCGTGATCGTTTTCGGCACAGCAAGGTTCGTAGAAGACGAGGCAGAAAAGATAGAGGCCTTAAAGAAACTTTCGGAAAAATACAGTAAAGGGATTGATCCGTCTAATGAAATAGCCAAGTTTCTAAAAGCAGTGGAAATCATAGAGATTTCAATCCTGAAAATGACAGGAAAAGAGGCGATTGAATTGACACGCCAACGGAATGTCTGAACTTAAGGCTTAGACGCGTGATCCATTGAAGTGAAGAAACAGGCGTAGCCTCAGAGGGTAGACGTTTTTGCTGAAGATAGTGTAAGCCAATTAAGGATCTTGTCAACTTNCNAAATCGGGTCGAGGGTTTTCCCCTTGCAAGGGTGTTTAATGTCCGACGATCGCAATGCGAATGTCGGACAAAAACACATCTTGCAGAAGGAATTAAATTCTAACTTTCACTTCCAACTATTCGATAAAATAGCCATGAAATAATAAGAAAAGGTATAAGTGACGCAATCAATAATATAAATCCGAGAAGTAGAATATAACCTTGAATCGCCGCCTGTTTACCGATTGATAAACACAGTAATCCTCCGGTAAATATTACATTATAACTTAACCATGTAGCAAAGAAAGTTCTTAATACTGAATTGATCCCGAATCTGAACCCAATAAAGCCACTTAATAGACCGGCAATAATAAATGTTATAATTAGTTCAATATCACTTCCCCATATCCATATCTCTAAGAGGCAGGATAGAATCGCCATAACCAATCCTAATATCCAAAATCGTTTATTGGTCGGTTTCACGATGTAGTTGCTTTTTCTTTTTCAGATATTCATCTTTGCCCATAAAATTCTGAGAGCCGATGGCTCCTCCGCCATATTGAAACACTACGAAAGGGGTGTATACAATAGAGGCGTCGGATTCATTGATTTTCTTTTGTTCATCGGGTGAGAGCGGTATATGATATATCTCATAGTCATACTTTCCCATTCCGACACGACGGAATCCGATACAATAAGGAGCATTAGGAATTGCTTTCAAAGAAATCGAGATACAGTCTATTTTATCCAACTCTTTTTCCAGCCATGCTAAAGATTTTCTGTCGAGTCCGCTCTGTGTGAGCAATGAATCAATCTTTTCTTCACTCGGATCCCAGTTGGATTCCACCTCACCACTACCTTTTGAGAAGTGGAACATAGACACATCGCCATCCTCAAATTCAATATGCACATAACACCCGGGAGTGATTTTATTATAAAGATTACGATATATACGCTCCATGCGTCCACCATATTCGGTGTAATGGTTTTCCATTATATCGGCATCACATTTACCGGACGGATTAATAAAAGGGAATAAAAACAAGAGAATATTGATTACGTTCAATATTAACAGTATTTTCTTATGCCTACTGTTACATATTAGCGAACTAATAAATGATATGCACGCAACGACTAAAGCCGGAATAAACAACCAAATTAATAAAACAATAAACCATATGAATATATCACTCACAAGAAGAAATGTAAAGCACACAGTAAGGAATAGCACACAAATGTATTGTGTCGTTATCCATAATGGGTTATCGGTCAGTTTCATGTTATTCAAGGAGTTTTCGGGTTGAGTTTATGATGTCGTTCCATGACGCGATGTCAAGGTCAAAAGACAGGGAGCGGTCATCATCCCAGTCAAGACGGTTGCCATCGCTGGCTTTTCTGGTGGGCAGAATCTCCAAGGTTCGGCTATCGTGTTTCAGAAGCACGCCTTTGGAGTGTTGGTTAAGCTGTCGCCATGAGCGTTGCTTCATGGCTTTGAGTAGTTCCGCATTTTTCATCTCCACATATTTGCCATGTAGACTTGCATGGAATATTTCCATGAGAATATTCTCAAATTCTCCGTTACTACAGCCTATGGAGAGGAATTTTATCGGAAGACCCACAGTTACATAATATACTGTGACAAATATATATTCTTTGTCGGTACGATATATCCTACACTTCCCTGAGCAATCCAACTCCGGGCATCGGTCGTTGTATTTTGGATTTTTTGCTCTGCGCATCTGCCACCAATAATATTGATAGTATAAGGCTCTTAGCAGTTTCATATCTTCCAATTATTCTAATTAAGCAAAATTAGAAAAAATATCTGATAGTCAGTGGGACATTTGTCTCATTTGCCGTGAAAATCGTGTCTATAAATAGGCATTTCTGACCTTTTACAGAATAGAATTATTGAGCATATTGATTTGGTTCACTAAACCCACAAGAGAGTTGGAATACAAAAGTTTTAGACTCTTAAAATTTGTAAGTTACAGAGAAGAAGTACAAATAAGGGGCAAAAAGTCCTTTTTAGGTCTTTCTTTATATGTATTGATGAGATACAAAAAAGGACTTTACAGTACAATGAATGTAAAGTCCGAAATATATGGGATATCGTTTAGAAAGTCCATATAGGATAATCAAATACGTTCTCTCCTTTTTTCTTATGATAGTAAATTGTGATACCAATTGCTAAAGCTATGCTTATTATACGAACTATATTAGAAATTCAGCCACACGCCACCACTTCTGTTCCAGTCACATTAAATATGCCCCATGAAAAAAAAAAAAAAAAATGAAGCCCGAATACAACCCATATGTTAAAGTTCCAAGCAGCATACATCCAACTGAAATATAATGCTCCTACAAATGTAACTCCAAAAGCAGCCAAGCTTGAAACTAGGTCATATCCTTGATATGTATGTGCGAGTCCGAATAAAACAGCAGGTAGAAGCGTAGCCCATATGAATCCTACTTTTGCATATCTAAAGAATAAACCAAACATAAACGCCCTGCACACAAATTCCTCAATAAATCCCGGGAACAAGCTTTTTCTTATTATGAGTGACAGAGTAAGATCCGGATTTATAGACCCGATTATAGGGAAAACTATATATAACGGTAAAACAGAAAGCAATGCTATAAGGAAGCCTTTAAAGAAGTTGGAATTAAGACCAAGGAAAGAACAAATGTCTTTTGGCTTAATAATAATATACGTTCCCAACAACACAGCAATCGCCATTACAATGTCTCTTGCAAATGAACTTAGTATAGTACCACCCTTAATTTTAAGCCAGACATCCACATGCCATGTATTTCCCCAGAGCGAATTTACCAAGAAGCAAGCAATTACAGCAAAAATAACTTTGGCTGTTTGGGATTTCAAAATAACCATTTTGTTTTCATTTAGAGATTCAAAATATAAAGTTACTAATTTTTTTTTGACATATTCGCTATAACTGTACAATTCTGATACAATTCTTTAGGTTGTTAGAATCTTGGCAATTAGGCTAATGGAACTGTAATAACGGTACAAAGTGGGGAAATTTGCCCATTTTTATAGTCCGATACCGCGTCCTCGTGTGCGGTTCATATCCTTGATAACAGAAGGGAGATTGGATGTCAGGCGGTCTAACACTTTGCTACCTTTCTCAAACTGTCGGTTATCGAGGTGTGGTCGTGCAAAGACTTTGAGAGTATGAGCTGCATCCTTGGCGTTGGGTGCATTTGCAAGATACTCGGCTATTGTTTCTCGGTGCGTCATTGTAAACTCTTTGAACACGGATTTTGAAAATTCGATAAGGGCCGTTATCGCCTCGCGTAATCTTCGCTCAAGCATTTCAAGCATTGCTTTGATTCGGGCGAGAAGGTCGGCTTTCTCAAATTCAAGTCGTTCAATCCGTATGTTTGAGGTGCTTTCAAGATTGCGGTAAGCCTTTGAGAGTTCAATGTATTTAGTCTGAACGGCATTGAGTTCATCGCTATGTTACCCTTACCGAAAATATTGGTGAGTCCGCTTTTCAGTGCGTTGCCACTCTCGGCATCGATGGCTTTCTGCTTCTCTAAGGTGGCTGTTTGGGGCTGAAAAACTCCATGTGGAATCCATATAAAAAGGGTAATGAGTATTTCCGGAATACCATATAGGTTTGTCATGCGTTTTGAAGTGAGAAAAATGATCACAAAACAAAACAAATGGCTTCGATAAAAGTAAAGTTCCGACACCCTTCTTCTGATAATCATGAAGGGATTATCTATTATCAGATTCACCACGAGCGAAAGCAACGTCAGGTGAAATCAGAATATCGTATTTTCCCTTCAGAGTGGAATGACCGCGACTCAAAGGTGATAACCGATCCGAAAGGTGATCGACAGTCGATGATACGTTCAGTAAATGAGAGTATCAAGTATGATTTGGAAAGACTTACAAGAATAATTCATAAACTTGAGGCTGATGGGGTTCCGTATACTGCAGATTATGTTGCAGACGAGTATATCCGTTATTCAAAAGAATACACACTGTTCAATTTCATGGACAATATCATTTCCTGTTTAAAGGATAATGGTAGAATAAGAACATCGGAAACCTACACGGCAACGTTAAACAGCTTCAGAAAATTCCGTCAGGGGAGAGATATAATGCTCGACTGCATTAATGTGCAAATTATGAGCTCCTATGAGGCTTGGAACAGAGAAAAAGGGAATCTACCGAACACCATCTCATTTTATAACAGAATTCTTAGAGCTGTGTATAACCGTGCGGTTGAAGAAGGTGCGACAGTTAATCGATTTCCTTTTCGTAAGGTCTATACAGGTATTGATAAAACAGTAAAAAGGGCATTGCCGTTAAGAACGATTAAGAAAATAAAATCACTTAACCTTTCACATCTTCCTTCGCTTGATTATGCCCGTGATATGTTCATACTCAGCTTTATGTTGAGAGGGATGAGTTTTATTGATATGGCATACTTGAAGAAAACCGATCTTGTGGATGGATATATCACCTATCGCCGACGCAAGACGGGTAAGCAACTAATCATTAAATGGACGGAGGAGATGCAGGCCATTCTCGATAAATATCCGGTAAACCGAACCGATTATCTTCTACCGATAATTAAGAATCATGGAATCAATGAACGCTGCGCATACCGCAACGTGGGATACAATATAAATCATAATCTCAAGATTATTGCCAAAAAAATAAATATATCATTCCCTCTTACATTATATGTTGCCCGTCATAGCTGGGCCTCTGTGGCCAGAGGTAAAGGAATTCCCATTAGTATAATCAGCGAAGGAATGGGACATGATTCCGAATCGACAACACAGATTTATCTTGCAAGTTTAGACACTTCCATAATCGACAGAGCTAATTCGCTCATACTTAAAAGTCTTTAACCTCGTTCCCCAATGTTTAATAGCGCTGGGAACAGGGGAGTATATTTCAAGGATAATAGGTTTTATGAGTTTTTATTTGATTATATCCGGGGAAAGGAATAATTTTGTCGATACTTTTTAATTGTAATAGAGATGGTGTCTTAAAAAGAAAGGAAAGATGAATAGAATAGATTTACTTCGACTTAGAAAACGTGCGGGAATAAGTCAGAGAGAATTGGCCGAAATGCTTCAGGTGCGTCCGAGTTTTATATCTGCCATGGAGAATGGTAAGAGTGGGATTCCGGAAGAAAAACTTGAAAAACTAAAGGAAATATTCGAGCTGGATAATCTGGACGATTATTTAATTAAAGAGGATAATGAATCTGTCGTGCCCCCTCATACCCACAGTCCTGAAGAGAGCGATACGATAACTGCCTTGCTGAATCATTTTCATGATCTTGCTCATCAGCGAAACAGAGCCAATGCTTCAGCAGATGAAGAAGCATTGGCAAGAATAGATTACCTTGTCCGCAGAAATGAAAATCTATATGAACGTCTTGATGAATTGCATCAGCGGATGGAGCGGATGATGGAAGAGAATATAAAGTTAAAGGAAATTCTTTTGAAGCACGGTATTTCTTACGATTAAGCAACGTAATCAAATGATTTAAAGTGTTTACTCTTAGTTTAAATCGCAGTTCTCCTGCACCGTAACAATATACTCGTCTTCAGAATAGGCAAGAATTTCAGTTTTATATCCCCATTGCGCAATTATAGAAGCCAAAAGGGGAGCAGACGGAAGATGATCACTCTCAGATTTACGCTCATGATGAATATTATTGATAAATTTTTCGTCCGAAGGGAAAGCGACAACTATCATTCCTCCTTTGCGAATATTTATCTTAAACAACCATTTAAATGTCTCTTCAGGAGAATGAAGATGAGGATATACTGAATAAAGCATTATTATGTCATATTCACCCGGAATCACTTCCTCTTCAAAATCAATGCTGAGAAAATCCACGTTTTTGAGATGGCTGTTTTTTCTTTTTGCAATAGTGAGCATCCCTTCTGAAAGATCAATAGCTGTGACATGTCCTCCTTCACCGATCAGATCGACCAGATATGGAATTAATATTCCGGTGCCGGTGCCAAGGTCGAGTACATGCATATTTTTTCTGAATGGAAGTTTACCAAGAATACTTTTTACTCTCTCGGGCGTGGAACGCACCTCATTCTCATCCCATGAAGGAGCAAGACGGTTGAAGAAATCGATTTCGGTCTGTGTCATTGATATTATTAAGTGAATTTGTTGTAAAGTTAACTTAAATTTACTAAACTTTCAAAATATTTTATTAATTTTGTTAGTGAAACAGTTTCTAAGGCTGTTTCCTAATTTTAATTTAAAAGTGGAAAAATTCTATGTAAAAATAGATATTCTCCATTTTTCTATTGATGTCATAGGCTAATTCTGATACAGACATTTATAACCGGAAATTATAGAATATACCCATAAATTTATGAAAATAAAGATTGAGAGTTTATTACCGATAGTCTTTTTTACAGGTAATTTATGCATCGGTAAAATATATGCAGCTGAAACACTTAGTGATACGGTAAAATTGAAAGAGGTGATTGTTACGGCCCCTCTGAAGACAAATCCTGATCTTATACCCCTAAATGTCACCCAAGTAACTTCTGATGAAATTGAAAAGTCGGGAGAAAGTTCACTTCTGCCTGTTCTTGTGTCGAAAGTGCCTGGTCTTTTTGTTACGGAGAGAGGGTTTGCCGGATATGGTGTTTCAGGAGGGAGCGCAGGAGAAGTAAATATAAGGGGTGTTGGTCAGGGAAATAAAGTGCTTTTCATGATTGACGGACAACCTCAATGGGCTGGTGTGTTTGGTCATAGCCTTGCTGATACATATGTTGCTAACGGGGTAGAGAAAATTGAGGTTGTTAAAGGTCCGTCATCTCTGCTATATGGCTCAAATGCTATGGGAGGATCAATAAATCTCGTTACCCACACTCAACGAGAGGATGGACTCACAGGGCGCGCACGTGCAATGTTCGGATCTTTTACAACACAGAAATTCGCACTTTCAACAGGTTATAAAAAGGGTCGTTTCTCGGCAACTCTTTCGGGTCAGCTCGACAGAAGTAACGGCTATCGTGCCGGAAGTTCATTTTGGCTCGCCAATGAGTTTGCACAGTTGAAATATGCTGTATCCGATTATTGGAGTGTAGCAGGGATGCTTGACATGACTCAGACTCATGCGAACAATCCCGGAACTGTGCAGGATCCTTTGGAAAATATGTGGACCGACGTGTTTAGAGGAACAGGTGGTATATACGTTAAGAACAATTACTCAAACATGGACGGCGGTGTTCAGGGGTATATAAACTGGGGTCGAAATAATGTGGACGACGGCAATACTCCCGGCACAACCCCTAAAGATTATATTTTTCACTCAACCGACTATAACATGGGCTTTACCGCTTATGAATCATTCTATCTTTGGCAGGCCAATATCCTTTCTGCCGGTATAGATTTTCAGCATTGGGGAGGCCATGTGTGGAATACTAATAAAGCTGATGAAGCCTTGCGCACTTCCGAGGCTAAACATCATGTGAATGAAATTGCCGGTTATGTAATGATGCAGCAGGGTTTCTTAAACGATCTGTTAAATATTAATGGGGGAGTGAGACTGCAGCATGGTTCCTCGTATGGTAATATCTGGGTTCCTCAAGCCGGAATAATAGTTAAACCCGGGAAAAACTCTCAGATTAAGGGATCTTTCAGCAAAGGGTTCCGTGCGCCCAATATTCGTGAACTCTATCTTTATCCTCCTGCCAATCCTGATCTGAAACCGGAGTATATGCTGAATTATGAATTGAGCTACCGACAGCATTTTCTTGATTACAGATTGATGGTGGGAGCGGCTCTGTTCTTTATCGACGGCAAGAATATGATTCAGACGGTGCGGGTTGACGGACGCCCGAGAAATATTAATACCGGAAGATTTCATAATAAAGGCTTCGAGGTGGAAAGTTCATATAAGATATTGCAAAATCTTCAGGCAAACGCATCGTGGTCATATCTTCACACCGATTCGGATAATCTTTATTCACCGAAAAATAAACTAAACGTGGAAATTTCGTATGCTCCGGGAAACTTTAGTTTTACACTTGAGGAGATGAGCATATGGAGCATGAAGAATGGTAATCCCGACGGGTGTACTGAGAATTATTCACTTCTTAACTTACGCGCAGCATACACAATGGGGTTGAAGATTCCGGTCACGTTATCTGTGAAAATTGATAATATAACGAATAAGCATTACGAAATAATATATGGGTGTCCGATGCCCGGAACAACTATAATGGGTTGTGTGGAATTTAGTTTCTGAAAAGATCGTTTATAGGTATGAGTGAAACAGTTCTGCGGTTCAGATAATAAGTAATGGTTTGACCGGGGTTCCAGCTAAGGCAGGAATCCCGGTCAATATAAAATGTAACCGTTCTGCGGTAGAGGTAAGGATGAATATGAATCAATTGCTAAAAAGAGGTTTATATAATACTACCGATCCAGTAATTCTAACGGTTGTCGGGGAAGCTTGTGAAGAAGTCATGTTCCTGTTTAGGTAATCCTCCCTCTGCCGTTCTTTGTGCCGCTATACCTTTTATTAGGAAAGCCATATTTTTACCAAGATTACGCATAGTCTGGAGTCCTTCAAGATCTTTTTCCACATCCGCAGCTGTAAAACCATGCACTTCATTCCAATATGTAGATGAAACAATAGGCATCGAGTTCATGGTAAAGAACATATTCAGATCTGCAAAAGCAGATGTACTACCTGCTCTACGTGAAGAAACTACTGTTGCACCAACCTTCATAGTTTTATCAATAGTTGAGGATGTGCTATAGAACAGACGGTCGAGGAAAGCATGTAATTGCCCGTTGCTCCCGGCATAATAAACTGGCGTGCCCACAATTAAGCCATCGGCTTCCGCGAGTTTTGGAGCTGTCTCATTGACGATGTCATTAAATACACATTTACCGTGGGCGGAGCAATAATTACAAGCGATGCAGCCACGCACATCTTTGTTTCCGACATTGATACGTTCCGTCTCGATGCCATTTTCATTCAAGGTTTTCTCCACTTCTTCAAGACCACGGGCGGTGCAGCCATTGATATGTGGACTTCCATTTACGACAAGGACTTTCATATTTATTTATATTTTAGCTACTTACTTCTTCATGAGATGATTCATCATCTCACCTGCGAAAGGACGTTCTCCTACAGAAACAAATCCAAGAGAATCATACAATTTTCGTGCATCGGGATTTGTTTTGCTGACAAGCAGACCAACCGGTTTTCCTTTCCTTTCGGCT
Source organism: Bacteroides sp. (assembly GCA_014801535.1). Taxonomy (GTDB): domain Bacteria; phylum Bacteroidota; class Bacteroidia; order Bacteroidales; family Muribaculaceae; genus Lepagella. The sequence continues at coordinate 79,533 of JAAVEA010000014.1, read as the reverse complement.
TTTTTAGAAACGGCATTTATAAGATCACTTCCAATCCCTCTCCCCCTGTATTGAGGAAAGACAGCCAGTGTATCAAGATAAAACTCTTCCGGACCTGTTTCATCTGCCGGCTTCCCTTTGATTTTTAATCCGATTGATTTTTCAGCCTCTTCGAAAAATGGGATGCGTAATTTATGCAGATTTGCTCCGTCGTATGCCACCGCAACGCCTAATGTGTTGTCTTCCTCGTCAACCGCTACAAGTGCATTTAGATAACTATACTGAGTATCATCCCGGGAGGCGAGAGAGGAGAAAAGATTCAGAACATCTTCCGGTGTGTGATCATTACCGGCAAGCTCTTTTACAAGGTCATCACCAATCGCCATGGTGATTGCTTTGCCAATATATGGTGCATGTTTGGATTCTGCTGATTTTATTTTATGCATATTCTGTGATAAATTATTTTGAAGTTAAGAGTGTTTACTTTTAGATAACTTCGTAATTTATAACAAGTGATAAAAAATTAAGTTAGTATGAAGTATTCTTTTTTCAAACATTTTATTGATTTGGATTGTCATATATTGGAGGGATTGGAAAATTGTAGATAAGGAGGAGGGAAAATTAAATCTATAAAATTAAAAATAATACTAAAATCAAATAAATATGTTATCTACAGGAAAACTCGGCTTCTGGGGCCTGACCGCACTTGTATTCGGGTTGATGGTGGGTGTCGGCATATTCAATCTGCCTCAGAATATGGCGGCCGTAGCAGCTCCGGGATCTGTTTTTATGGCCTGGATGGTAACAGCAGCGGGCATCCTTCCTTTGGTTATTGTATTCAAATGGCTCAGCACTCACTATCCCCAGTATAATGCCGGAATTTATCAGTATGCACAGGCCGGGTTCGGCAATTATGCCGGCTTTAATATAGCATGGGGTTATTGGTTATGCACGGCATTTTCTAATGTGACTTATGGTGTGATGCTGAATGACTCAGTTGGTGCGTTCGTCCCAATATTATTAAAGCATAGTTGGCCCACAGTGATTTTCGGATCAGTTCTGATTTGGATAATGTACGGAATAGTTTCGATGGGTATCCGCACGGCCAAATTCATCAATAATCTTTTGGCAGTTATAAAGATAATTATGCTGCTCTTTATAGTGGGTGTATTTGTAATGTTTTTCCGTCTTGACCTTTTTGAGCTTGACTTGTGGGGAAATTCGGAAATCATCGGAAGTGTTGCTGATCAGATTAAATCTACGATGATGGTTACACTCTTCTGTTTCTTTGGTGTGGAAGGAGCTGTAATGATGTCGGCACGGGCTAAACGAAGTTCGGATGTTGGGAAAGCGGGGGTTGCAGGATTCTTGATCTCACTTTTTCTTTATCTTGCGGTTGCTCTTCTTTGTTATGGATTAATGTCACGAGCAGCTATGGCGGGACTGCACAATCCTTCGATAGCCTATATTTTGAAGGATGTGTGTGGTTCCTGGGCGTATTGGACCGTTATTTCCGCTATCATCATATCTCTTCTCGGAGGCTGGGTTTCATGGACCTTGGTTGTAGCGCAAGTGCCATACGAAGCATCGCTTGTAAAGATATTACCTCCCGTCTTCAGAAAACTTAACCGACATGGAATGCCGGCGTTCGGTCTATTTGCATCAAGCGTAGTGATGATGCTCTTTCTTGTCATGGTTGTTATGGCCGACGATATGTATCTTGCCGCTCTTCATATAACAGGGCTGATGATTATTCCATGTTATATGGTTACAGGTATGTTTTTATATAAGGTAGCCCCGGACATTAAGATCAAGATTCTTGCTGTAATAACCATTCTATTTTGTTTATGGATGGCTTACGCCGGAGGATTGAAGGCAATGTTCATGACTTCGTTTTTTTACCTTATCGGTATAGGATTCTATGTAAGGGCAAGGAAAGACTATTACCCGCATATAAAGAAATTATTCACGACCAATGAGAAAATATCGCTTGCTTTTCTATGCGTGGCATCTGTCATTACCATATATATGCTGGTGAGTTAGTATATATGCTGATAAGTTAATCAGCCACTTTCCATTCCGGCTCTTTTCGCTTGGAATATGATGAGATAAAGACCTTACCTATAAGGGTATATTTTATTCCGGAATAATTGCGGGCATTTCGCGGACAGACATATATACATCTTCCACACGATATGCATTTGGCTGTATCTGTTTCCACCGGATTATCTTTATCAATAGCTCCAACGGGGCATTTAATAGCACACTTGCTGCATCTGTTACAATTATGTGAATCACATTTGGGATGGAGCGGCACACTCATAGGTGTCTTATAAGGATTGTTACCTTTAGTCTCAATATCATCGTATGGTTTACCGGCATCCAGGCGCTTTCTGCATGCTTTTCCAAATTCATCGAGAACAGCTAAATCCGACTTGTCGGGGCGATTGGTTCCAACTTTGGGAAAAATAGAATGTTGGCCGATAAATGCACCTGCTCCGATGATATTAAAACCTGTTTTTTTCAGCATGTCGGTCAATTCAAGAAGAGCATCGTCATAATCTCTGTTTCCGTAGACCACAATTGCTATTACTGAGGCACCTTTCCCTTTAAGCCGTTTGATTGTATCAACAGCCGGTTGGGGGAGACGTCCGCTGTAAACTGGAGCGGCAATTATCGCCACATCATCAGACTCGAAAAAGGGAAGTTCGGTAGCATGGTTGTCGGCAATATTAATTTCTCGGTTGACGGGAAGTCCGGTCGCTTTGCCAATGGCTTTGGCACATTTCGATGTAGTTGAAGTTGCACTGAAGTAAATATAAGTCAATCCGTTCATGGTTAGTATTAGTGTCATGGAATACGGCTATGCCGTAAGGTTATGTTGCAAAGTTAATCAAATTTAAGTAAAATCACAAGTTTGCAATTTATACCTATTATGAACTGATTTTAATTTACGGGTGTTAAAACTTTAATTAACGAACTATAAACTATGTTTGAATACATTGCTGATATTTTGCGTACCTATCCCACATTGGCGCTTTTTCTTACTGTGGGACTCGGTTTTTTATTCGGGAGAATAAAGATAGGGAATTTTTCATTGGGAAGTGTTACCGCAGTATTACTTGTAGGGGTGCTTGTAGGCCAATTAAACATTCCGATGTCAGGACCATTGAAAATGGTATTTTTCATGATGTTCTTATTTTCTATCGGCTACAGCGTCGGGCCGGATTTCTTCAAATCATTACGTGGTGCCGGTCTGAAGCAAGCACTGTTCGCTTTAATAATGGGAACAGTTTGTTTTGGATCAACATTGCTCATAGCTTTGCTCTTCGGTTACACCAAAGGGGAGACCATCGGAATGTTTTCCGGTTCGCAGACATGTTCTGCACTGTTGGGTGTCGGATCTGAGGCATTGGGAAGATTAGGATTGCCAAAAGAGATATTGGATAAAGAATTGAATATTATACCGGTATGTTATGCGGTGACATATATTTTCGGAACGTTGGGAACGGTCATAATACTCGGTAATCTTGCTCCTCGACTCTTGGGTGGACTTGAGAAAGTGAAGGCCGCTACTGCAAAACTTGAAAAAGAGCTTAATTCGGGGGATCATTCCAAAGATCCGGCCTACGTGAATGCAATGCAATCGGTTGTATACAGGGCTTTTCATATTGGATCAGGCTTTTTTAATCTTCCAAAGACTATTCACGAGACTGAAAAATATCTCAGAAGTGCAGGAGTTGAAGTGTATGTGGATCGTGTGAGACATAATGGAGAGATCTTTGCTCCCCGTCACGATGACAGGATTTATGCCGGTGATGAGGTGGTGGTGTGTGGACGTGCCGAATATATGGTAAATGTAGAGGGATATTTGGGACATGAAGTAGCCGACACAGAAATTCTGTCATATCCGCTTGATCGGGTGGGTGTGTTAGTGACAAAAAAAGAGTTCATGGGAATAAGGATTTCAGAGCTAAGAAAAAAGAAATTCATGCATGGTGTGGTAATTCGCGATGCCATGCGTGGAAGCAATGTTCTTGATATAAATCTTGACACATCGTTTGAAAAAGGCGACAAGCTAACGGTTATAGGTCGACCTGTTCAGGTTCAGAAAGCTACGAAACATATCGGACACGTTGATCGCCCGTCGGTGCAGAGCGACCTGATGTTTGTTGGACTTGCTATTTTCATAGGTGGCCTGTTCGGAGCCATGAGTTTCTGGATCGGAAGTATCCCGGTAAGCTTCGGCACGAGTGGAGGAGCCTTGATTGCGGGACTCGTTTTCGGTTGGCTAAGATCGAAAAGACCGACTTTCGGAAATATTCCGGCAGGTGCACTTTGGCTTATGAATAATCTTGGGCTTAATGTATTTATCGCAGTTGTCGGGATTGAAGCCGCACCATCTTTTGTGTCGGGTATAAAGACAGTTGGTCCCATGCTTTTTGTAGCAGGAGCGATTGCGACGATGGTGCCGGTTTTCTTTGGCCTATGGTTGGGACACAAGGTGTTTAAATTCAATCCTGCTATTACAATGGGATGTTGTGCCGGCACCCGTACATGTACGGCCGCATTGGGTGCAGCCCAAAATGCAATAGGGAGTACGGTGCCGGCCATCGGTTATGCCGTGACATATGCGGTAAGCAATATCATGCTTGTGATTTGGGGATTGATAACTGTGCTTACTGTGTGAAGTTATCAGGATTGTGGAATTTGGAGTTTAAACCGGCTTTTTTAGCCTGTTCATGTTGCAAGGGTCGAGGTATTGAATATCTTCGACCCTCTTTTATCAGATATGAACCGGTCTGATGAAAATTGAAGGGTATTCCGGCATCAACGCTTTGTTGATGCAATGAAAGCACCCAGTCGTAATTTAAAGGTCGGGCATATTTCCCCGATTCCCCTCCAACCGATATTTCATCAATAAGAAGAGGATCAAGATACTGACTTACTTGTATCTCTTCGAGAAGAGGAGCAGCCACGATAATTCTATGTTTAATAGGCAGCGAAAGAAAAATCGGTAATCTGAAGTCGGCTCTATCCTGGTTCTCCACAGTGCATCCGATTCCGACATTGTCATAGCCTTTGCCCCAATCGGATGGAAGGCATTTCTCGAGACGTTCGATTCGTTTTGTGAAAAAGAAATATGAGCAATCAGATCGAGTGCGAATGATATCCCATATTTCGGAACGCCATTCGTCGGCTTCTTCTAATAGAAAATCGGAAGTGAAACAAAGTGCAAATTCAGTTCCCGGGGGAAATTTTAAATTTTTCTTACGATCTCGTTTTATAGGAAGCTTAAATGCACCTGTCTTCCTTATTTCTGAAGTGGGGATTTCTGTTCCGAAAGCCGAGTCTTCACGATAAACATAACAATGGCGGCAACCTGCGCTTATCTTGTGACAGCCATGCCACGGATTCCACATTGGCATAATTTAAATTGTTTAGTAGAACATTCACAAATATACGAAAATTATTTGAACTTAAAAAGTCAGAATATGAGAATTAAACATTGTGAGGAGTGATGACGTTACATCTTAAAGTGCCGTGTAATTTCACACTCTAAGAACCAAAAATATAAAGAATGAAAAAGATATTGATAATGGGTGCTTCTTCGGGAATCGGAAAAAGAGTTGCCGAAGAATTAGCTTCACGTGGAATAATAGTTGGGGTGGCAGCCCGTAATATAAAAGCTCTTCAGGAGTTAAAGAAAAAATATCCACAGACCATAGAGACTGAGGAGATGGATATAAATGAAAAAGATGCACCCGAACGTATGCATAGACTTATCAAGAAGATGGGAGGTATGGATATTTACTTCCATGTTTCAGGAATAGGATATAGCAATTCTGACCTCGAACCGGAAAGGGAGGTTGAGATAATTAATACCAATGCCTGCGGATTTGCAAGAATGATAAGCAGTGCGTTCCGTTATTTCCGTGAACACGAGGGGAAGGGAAGTATAGTGGCTGTTACGAGTGTTGCAGGGACAAACGGCATCGGGGACATGGCAGCCTATTCGGCTTCAAAGAAATTCGACCAAACCTATCTTGTTGCTTTAGAACAACTCGCACGTGAAGAGAATTTGAACATAAGATTTACCGACATAAGGCCGGGCTGGGTGCGTACTCCTTTGCTTAGTGATGAAAAAGAATATCCGATGGAGATGACGCTTGACTATGTTGTGCCTCAGATAATACGCGCCATTGTAAAGCGCCCACGTGTAGCTGTGATAGATTGGAGATATAATCTTCTGGTAGGCTTATGGCGAATGATACCCAATTCATTGTGGTCAAAAATGAGCTTAACAATGAAGTAAATATTCATAACAAAACGATATATTGTGCAAAGTATTAGACAATATCATGAACGCTAAAACTCTCTTAATGTGGAAATTCATTATAAATAAGTATGGTTACATTTGAGGAATTCAGAAATCTGCTTCGAAGCAACAGGTCTTACCGTAGATTTGACCAGAGTAGACCGATAGAAAAGGAAGAACTTGAAAAGCTTGTGGAACTGACAAGGTATTGTGCATCCGGGCGTAATCTTCAGCCCCTCAGATATAGAATAGTATCAGATGCGGAAGAATGCGCCCGATTGTATCCGGCTCTTAAATGGGCGGGTTATTATCAGGATTGGGATGGACCGGAAGAGGGGGAGCGCCCGGTGGCATATCTTGTGCAATGCATTGATACGGAACTTACGAAAAACTGTCTATGTGATGACGGTCTGCAGTTGGAGGCTATCACATTGGGAGCCTCTGTGCTTGGTATTCATGGCACGATTATAAAGGCCTTCAATGAAACAGTGGTTCGCGAAGCTTTGGATTTACCGGAAAAATATAAACCTCTGTATGTGCTATCTCTCGGTTATCCTGCTGAAGAAGTAATCCTGGAAGATACAGACGGCACTGCGGAAGCTGACATACGTTACCATCGAGATGCAAGAGGGAGACATATTGTGCCCAAGCGCCCGTTAAATGAGCTTATAATTTGATATATCCATAAAAAGGGGATTGATTTAAATCAATCCCCTTTTTATGGATAATGTTGTCTATTTATTCTTCTACAACGAACTGGTCTTTACCCACTCCGCAAATCGGGCAGACCCAATCTTCAGGAATATCTTCAAAAGCTGTGCCTGCAGCTATTCCACTATCGGGATCACCAACTTCAGGATCATAAATCCAGTCGCATACTTCACATCTATACTTTTTCATGTCAAATCTTGTTTTAGTTATTTTATAACTATTAAACATTGAAATAACCCTTATTGTTCATTTGGTGTGATTCCAAAAAAAATAAAAAAATTTAATCGTTCTCAGAACTAAAGGAGAAATTTTTTGTTTTACTAAACAGACAAATGATTTATACATTTTGTCAGAATATAAACGATGACTTTAAACGGTGCGGTCAGTTCATTAAGTATATTCCATACTGAATGAGCCGGCTGAAAGATTTTAAAAACTGTTTAAAATAAAAAAATAGGATAGAATTAATTGAAATATAGAAAGTGGGAGGGAAGGCGCAGTGATGCGGTTTCCCTTTTTTGATTGCTTAACAATTTTTAATAAGTTGATGATTAAATAATAACGAAAAAGTTTCTACTTTTGTCAAAAAATAGAAAATATGAAAGGTTTACTTACAATTGGTGTATGTGCCCTGACCTCTCTCGTGGCATGTGCTCAGACTTCTTCAACAACTACATCAGGCACTTCCGAGACAAAGGATGCCGCAGCTGTTGTATATATGACTAAAGAGATCTCACCGGAGGCTATCGTAAAACTTTATAAGGCACTCGGTAGGGAAGCGAAGGGGAAAGTCGCTGTAAAAATATCTACCGGAGAGCCCGGAGGTCATAATTATCTTCAACCTTCTCTGATAGCGGATTTCGTAAAACTTACCAACGGCACCATAGTGGAATGCAACACTGCCTATGCAGGCAAGCGTTTTTCTACAGACGATCATCGCAAGGCGGCTGAGGAACATGGATTCACAGCGATAGCTCCCGTTGACATTATGGATGCCGACGGAGAAGTTAAATTGCCCCTTAAAGACGGAAAACATCTGAAATATGACATAGTAGGTTCTCACTATCCTGACTATGACTTTACTGTTATTCTTTCTCATTTTAAAGGACATGCAATGGGGGGATTCGGAGGCGCAGTAAAAAATATGTCAATCGGAATCGCTTCATCCAATGGAAAGGGATATATCCATTCGGCAGGAAAGATCGAAACAGCGGAAGATTTATGGAATAATATACCGGAACAGGATCTATTTCTCGAATCAATGGCAGAGGCTGCAAAATCGGTGGCTGACCATTGCGGTGACAACATACTCTACATAAGTGTTGCAAATAATCTTTCAGTGGATTGTGATTGCTCATCACATCCGGAAGATCCAAAGATGCATGATTTAGGCGTTCTGGCATCACTTGACCCGATAGCTCTCGACAAAGCTTGTACGGATCTTGTGCGTAATTCTGACGATCATGGCAAGGTGCATCTGATTGAAAGGATTGACAGCCGTCATGGAATGCATACACTTGACTATGGGGAGCAGATTGGCCTTGGAACTCAGAATTATAAGATTGTAAGTCTCGATGAGGAATAATCATTTTATATCCCGGAATAAATAAAGAGAGGAAGCATTTCCTCTCTTTATTTATTCCGGGATAATCCTTATTCGGTTATTCCTCGTATACTCATTCCATGAAACAGCGGATCAGTTGTTTGTTGAGTTAAAATATCATCGTTATTGATAGTGTGAAGTATTACAACAGCTCCTGTCTTTAGAGATTGGATAGCATGTGACAGCCAATAATTTGCGTAAGCACCGCTGCTGGCAGTAGTTCCTGTTGTGCCGGAAATGTATCCGAAATCGGGGAAATAAAGAACTTCTCCGCTACTGATGACCGTGACATAAAAGCCGTGCCGCTCTGAGTCGGTCGATGTGGAATTATACTTGAATGTATATCTTGTTGCCGGATCGGTTAATGACTGAGGGGTAAAGTCGATAAGCGGCTCATTATAGGGCACAACAAATCCTACGGGATTCGGATCATATATTGTTTTTACATTGGCCGTTGAATAAGTTCCATTCCATAAATTATCATATGGGTAGGATGTATAATTAATACTTGTCTCATTATTCTCATGTATTCCCAAATAGAACGTATCGGGATGGAGAATATATTCCTGCATTAAAAGATTTATAGAGGAAAGAGATGTGGCATCAGTCTTAGGGAAAGACGTGATTTCATGATGAGAAGCATCATAAAATATTTTGTCGTCCGACATCATAGGATCTTTCCTTCCCCATTGATAGTAGGTGTTATAATCGGGAGTGGAAAGTTCTGCCCCGGTCTGATATAATGTGACTGTCCTGGTGAGTGGATCTGTACCTTCAGGTAGTCCGGTCTGTGTGAAACGTATCTTTACAGAACATTCCGGGAATTTAAACTTGTCACCGCCCTCAACATACCCGAGATTGTACGTGGCAAGGTCATAACTCTTTCCGGAAGCCGTAATATTTTGAACACCTGTAGTGGGGTTATAGTCTGTTACCCAAATCTGCCAGCTCCACATAACGTTCTTTTCTGAATCGCGCACAGCCACTATTGCATTCCCCTGACGTATCGTATTGTGAGGCACATCGAAAAGAATTGACTTTCCGTCTTGCGAAAGAGTAACATTGCGTATCAGGTTAAGTTCATCTTCCCATATTAATATAGCGTCTGCGGGTGTGCAACCGCTGTTCTCATAAATATAAGGAGATGTTATAGCATTGTTAAGATGATTGGTGAAGTTTTTCAATGCTCGTGAGTTATGAGTCGATGGAGCATATGCCTGCTTATTGTCGGCACCGCTTTTAATGGCATTCCCATAAACGAGAGGAAGAGAATATTTCCCAGGGGCATTAATGATATATGTATTGGCTGTATTTTCAATAGAGCTGCTTCCGGAAGAGGAAGAGAGATTATAAGGAGTATTGCCTGATGAGGCATTAATATCGGAAGCATTCTGAAGTAGGCGGGTGCCCGAGCTCATGGCCTCGAATGTGAGATCATTCATCACTGTGGTTATATTTCCGGTTGTGTTACCTATGCCCGATAATGTGAAATCAGAAATCCAGTCGGGCTGGGAGATAACATTACCATTGTCGTCAACATACTCCGCTTTCCACTCCACAGGGGTAGTGGAACCGTTTTCCGTGAAGCTACTTTTCACATTGAAAGAGATTGATGAACCGATATAGTCGGTTTTAAAGTCACCTGAAACATCCAAAATAAGAGAATCAGCATCTGGATTAGCTGAAATCCGATATGTGAGAGTTTTTCCCATGGGAAAGCTTTGAGATTCCAGTGAAGATGATAGTGTAAATTCCTTCCCATTTACATCGAGTATAACAGAAATTGATGCATTTTTGTCAAGAACTTGCGGAATCAGAAGAAACGTCTGCTCTGCAGAGGTGATTGGCGTTCCACTCTCAACATATTCTGAATCGGGTGCTTCGGAGAGAGTTATATCAGGAATTACAGTAAAATCGGAGGGAGAAGAAAGATTATTCCATTCACCCGATTCAAGATTCAGAGTGCCTGAGGAAAGCACTCCTGAAACAGTTATACTCTTCACAGTGCATGGCACCATTTCAGAGCCGCTTACAAATTTTATTGCCGTAAGAGCATGGTTGAAAGAAAGTTGGCAAGGGGAGGAAGAGGCTTCAACGGGTGTAGAATAGAGAAGATCGATCTGATTTTTCACTTCAACGGGTATCTCGTAATCAATAGAGAGTGCTCCCGGTGAGACGTTTACACTCTTTATACCCTCGATTGATGCTGAAGAAAAATATGGGGAGTAAGCATTGAAATGGAGTTTATCATTTCCCGGCCATAAGTATTCATCTTTGAGAGTCCAGTCAGAAGATCGGGTGATTTCAACATTGGATATGTAATTGGGAGTGTATTCCGAACTGCCTGCTTCAGAGGCATACCCTGCAAATACACCCACCGACTCGATATTAGAGGCATCTGTTAACTGTGAGCGTGTCTTTATATTTTTTTCGGTGACATCAATTCCTTCTTCGATACGCGGTATTAGATATAAAGGTTTGTCACCCCCCTTGAGAGAAATTATGTTTGAGGAAAAAGGTGTAAGACCGCGTGTGACAAATCCGTCGGATGTTTCATGGCTGTTGTTTGCTGAAATATCAAATCGGATAAAACGTTCATCATTGGAAATAGGGTTTATAGCATCGTCAGAGCAAGACTCCAGAATTATCGGCGATAACATAATTACCAACGTTGCGGCATTATATTTTGAGAAATTCCGTTTTAGATCCATATGTATAAAGTTTATAGGGAAATGAAGAGAGTGTTGAGGCACAAAATAAATGAGTGAAAGCCTCTTTTAATGGTGTTTGCAGGAAGAGATTCAACTTCCTGCAAACTATATTTTACTGGTTTTCCGAACCGGTATTCATGGGAAGATCAGAAGAGTGGTTGACCCAGTTGGATACATCAACGGTAAGTTTTATAGGACCACCTAAAACATCTTTACCTGGATCGGGATCGTTAGGATCTACATAACCGGCTCCGTGTGATAGATCAAGGTTGTAGACATATTTTTTACCGGCTTCCCAATTATCGTCAATAGGCATTGCTGCCCAGATGCATTCCGATTCAGAAGGGAAGGGATAAACCTGAGCCCCGGCAATGGTATTTATCTGAAGCTTAATTGCGAGATAAGCCCCTTTTGAATTGTTTGAAGCATCCGATTTCGGATTCCAAGGAGTAAGTTGCTGAGGAATTAACATAAGATTTCCTCCTTGACCCATTACAGAGACAGGTGTGGAACCAAGTTCAATAGGTGTGCTGTAAGTCTCATCGTAGATTGCTTTATCGGTTCCCAGACTCCATAGATTGGTTGTGAAATCAAAATCTCCCTTTGATACGGCCTGACCCACTCTTACACCTGTTACCTTGAACGTATAGGCAGTGTTATCTGTTTTTGCTCTCACTTCAATTTGAGCAAGTCGATGATCAAATTTAAGGGGAACGCCGGTTGCTTCATTGTTATCTTTATTGCCGGTTGCAGTGGCAGTGATAAAATCAATCTGATCTGCAATTGATGAAGCCGGTGAAAATCCGGTCATTATTTTAGAATCGCTGCCGATTGTTACAGTTCCTCCGGGAGAAGCCGGAGAATAGGCGTAGAATGTTAGCGTAGTATTGTCACCCGGCCAGTTATATGTCGGATCTGATGTGAAGTATCCGTCACTCCCTTTTGCAAACGGTAAAGTGCTGAAATAGGGAGTATCTCCCATAAATGCGGCCACATTGATTTGTGAGAGATTGGCATTAGTGGTTTCCGTGGCTCGTGTGCTCATGGAAGAGCGGAAACTTATAGCATTTCCGTGATTCTCATTGATAGGTTCATCATCAGAGCAGGATGAGAGAGAAAGGCCGGCAAAAACAGCGGCACCCATTAACAGATATGTCTTTTTCATAGTAGTATAAATTTCTTAATAGAAATACGGAATCGTCTTCTCAAAAATCGTATTTCAATTTTTATTTCTTATATATTATTATAACAGTGGGCTAATGGAATGGTTTGATTCCAATGTACATGAGGAGAAAATAGATAGTCGGATCCGATATAATTTTAGTCAGAAAATCTCAATTACATCTGAATATCTCGTTCCACACTCTCCCAATCGTCTACATCGGGGATGAAGCCGCTACCTTCATTGACGGGCTCCGGAAGAGAAAGTCCGTTAACCACAATGTGGACGTGACGCGGATCGGTTGCATTGTAAATCTGATCGGCTACGTCAAATGAATAGAAGTATTTATTTCCATCTTCAAGAATAGCATACAACCCGAGTTTGTGTGGGTTACGAGTCTTTGGAGATTCACCGAAGGTGAGGAATTCCCCGTGCAAGGAATTACTCTTTTCATTCTTAACCATAATGAATGAGAGGGTATGTCTGGTGTCGGTAGCCTCTTTTTTCCCTTGTAAGAATCCTCCTGCCATTCCTGTGAGTGTGGCATCAGATGCAGTTCCGGTGATTGAAGAGAGGTTATCAATTCCTGTTATGTCGACAGTGTAGTGACATAAAATATCTTCAGGATAGAAAACCAATGTCTTCGATCTTTCTCCTTTTCGGAGAGACATACCGTCATTGCGGGCACTCCATATCATCCTCGGGGTTTCAACCATGGTCTCATCTTCCGTATCACGTGCCCGCGGTAGTGAACGTGTCTTTAGGCCGGAAGATGGTAGTGAGGTTGTCTCTCTGGTATAGATTTCAAATGTCTCTATATCTTCCGAGTTTCGGAAATGAGCCCAATCCGTATTATCGGAGTTGAATGCTAATCCGGAAAAACCTCCGTAAGGTATTTTTATGATTCCTCCCTTGTTATTGGCAAAATCATAACGCAGTGTAGAATCGGGCGATTCAATCGGGTTGTAGAAAAGAAAGAGTGCCATTGATTCCGGGTTTGCATCAGGTGCGTTGTCCCATTCAAACAAGACTTTGACCTCCTGCATCGGGACATCGTCAAAATCTATATCTTTGTGCCTGCATGAAGTGATGGAGAGAAGAATCATTGTCACGGCACATATACGCAGAGTGTATTTTAAATAATTCTTTTTTATATTATTCATAATTCACCTCCTTTCTTTGACGCATTATAATTGCCACGCCCGATGAGCCAGACAAGAGAAATCTCGGCTTTTGTCGGCCCAAACCAGTTTATCTTATGGGTAGATTGCCACAGGTATCGCCCATGATCGGGAACATATTTTATATATTTCCCACCCAAATAGCCTATCCCGATGGTGAAATCAATATTTAATCTCCGGGCCACCGGTAAGGAATAACCATATTCGATTCCGGCCATTCGCAGCGATCGGTTCCATAATGTTTCATGCGGAAGGCCGCCCATATATCCTGTTCCTCCGAATTCAAAATCATAGGTTAAAATACCTCCGTAAATTCCAAGATGATGACCTGAAAGAGGTTTCTTAGCGGCTGCCTTACCGAACCACCATCTTACGGCTATATCACCTCCGTAAGCTCTCCAATAATGATGAGTGCGGTCTGTGTCCCACCATCCATATGTCCAGTTGGCGACAGCCGAAAAATTCTTGCCAAGATAAAACTCAGCGCTTAATGAGGGGAGTGCCAATGCATCATAAAGCATATTTGTTTTCAAGGCCATGTAAAAGTTCTTTTGATTTGTCGATATGACATTCGGATCAGGCCTGTCTAATATAATATCGTTATCGGGATATAGAATCCCAATAGAAATGTCCGGATTGTCTATATTCCCATTGAAAGGAGGAAGAGTGTAGTAATTTAAAAATATTCGTGAAGCTCTCAGACTGGGAAATATATTAGTGTAAAGATACTTGTACGGTATGCCATTCTTCAGATCTTTTAGCTGCGTAAGAAAGCCATCTATTTCCATTTCTTGCCCCTCTTCCGACAACTTTTGGTTTATCCCCACTAAAAGGGAAATGGTTTCAGTCTGAAAAGGCACATTCGGGTCAGCCTTCACCAATTCAAGTAGGCGAGGCCAGTCGCGGCCGATAAAATCGAGTTGGACATCAGAACTGTTAAAACAGTTGTTCTTTTTAAACTGTGAAAGGATTATTTCGGCTCTTTTATCCGACAGGTCATTATTTAAGCCTACACTACCCTCCGGAGATGCTCCTCCAATAATCCTGATATTATGTATTCTTGTTTTATCCGGAGTAAAAATTGAATCGAGACGATGGAGCGTAGATGCATTTCCCGGCAATGTGGAGTCTATCTCAGAGTGTCCCTGGCGGAAAAGAAGCTGAATCGTATCGCTCTTTTCCAGAGCATGGAGAGGAGTCACAAAAAGTGACAATGTCAATATGGAAAGGAATGTGGTTTTCATAGTCTATAGCTTTCATAATTATAACGAGTATGCTGTTTTAAAGGTTGACTTTTATCAATCTTTACTGTAAATTAATGAAACAATAGGTCAAATCTCATTGAGTATATTGCCGTAAGAAAAAAAATGATTACATTTGCATTAAGAGTCTGTATTTTATGAAAACAATTTGAATGAATGAAGTATTTCGATATAGACCCTTAATGTTTTAGTAGCAAATAAACCTCATGAGTATAATTAAACCCATAATCACTCATTTCACGGATGATGACCTGTATAAATTCACTATGTGTTGTGCGGTGATTGATAATTATCCGAGAACACAGGTTAAATATCGTTTCAATGACCGCGACAATACTATATATCCAGCGGGTTTTGCTGAGGAATTAGAGAAGCAGATAGTGTTTCTTGAGGATCTTAGAATAACCGATGAAGAAATCGCGTTCATGCAGAAGAGGTGTAGTTTCATTCCGGATTGGTTTTACAGTTTCCTCAAAGGCTTTCGATATTCACGTGACTGGGTGAAGGTGGCACAGGATGAAGATGGACATCTGAGTGTAGAGTTTGAAGGATGTTGGAGCAATACGATCCTTCTTGAGGTAAAGGTGCTTTCCATAATCTCCGAACTTTATTACATAATGACCGGGGAATCAACCACTTTAGATTATGAGGTGTATTATAATCGTTCATGGGAGAAAGCGCGGAGAATGATCCAGGGAAACTGTGTATTCAGCGATTTCGGAACTCGCCGACGAGCCTCTTTTGAAGCCCAGGACACTGTGGTCAGAGCCATGAAAGAATGTAATGATTCACTAAAAGGTCCGGGGCGTTTCATTGGAACAAGCAATGTGTATTTTGCAATGAAATATGATCTGACTCCTGTAGGCACCATGGCTCACGAACTGATTTGTGCCATTGCCGGAATGTATGGGCCGCAGATGTCTAACCATATCGCCATGCATACATGGTCAAAAACCTATCGCGGTGCTCTCGGAACATTTCTATATGACACCTATGGTTGGAGAATATTCAGCTTGAATTTCTCGGAGGACTATGCAAATATGTTTAAAGGTCTGCGTGTTGACAGTGGAGACAATTATGAACAGCTTGATGCGATTGTGGCGAAATACAGGAGCCTTAACATAAATCCGGCGACTAAACAGATTGTTTTCAGTAATGGACTTAATGTGGATGAAGCACTTAAGATCAGGGGTTACGCAGAAGGGAAATGTATTCCCTCTTTCGGTATAGGCACGCATTTTACCAATGATTTTCCGGGAGTCAAACCGAGAAACATCGTGATTAAACTTCTTGCCGTGAAAATTACCGAATCCTGGCCATTTTACTGCGAGACATGTAAGCTAAGTGAAGACAAGGGGAAATATACGGGTGACCGTAAGGTGGTGGAGAGATTTATGGAAGCCCTACATCTAATATAACGGAAAATATTATGGATAGAAAGAAAACTGTACTCATTTCAGGAGGTGCCGGATATATCGGTTCACACACTTCTGTGGAACTCATAGAAGCTGGATATGACGTTGTGATTGTCGACAATTTTTCCAATTCCGAGAAAGGAGCGGTTGAAGGGGTTGTGAAAATCACCGGAAGGGAAGTTCCATTTGAATTAGTTGACACATGTGATAAAGATGCACTGAGACGTATCTTTGAAAAATATGAATTCGACAGTGTGATTCATTTCGCAGCATATAAGGCGGTAGGAGAATCGATGGAGGATCCCCTTAAATATTATAGCAACAATCTTGTCTCCTTTCTGAATATAGTTGCTTTGATGAAGGAATTCAAAAGACCCAATATACTGTTCTCCTCATCTGCTACGGTTTATGGAGAGGCTGACGAGCTTCCCGTGACGGAAGAGACTCCGCGTCAGCCTGCCACATCTCCCTATGGCAATACCAAACAGATGGCTGAAGATATTCTGCGTGATTGTTGTCGGTCCTATGTAGATATTTACGGGATAGCTCTACGTTATTTTAATCCGATAGGTGCACATCCGTCGGCAATGATAGGAGAATTGCCAAGAGGTATACCCAATAATCTTGTTCCGTTCGTAACACAGACTGCCGCAGGAATCCGTGAGTGTCTGAGCGTGTTCGGCAATGATTATGATACTCCTGATGGCACCTGTCTTCGTGATTATATCGACGTGGTTGATCTTGCCAAGGCTCATCTGGCGGCCGTAAACCGTATGGTTTCCGACAAGATGGATGGCAAGTATGAGATATTTAATGTCGGCACCGGCAATCCTGTTTCTGTGCTTGAACTTCTCACTACATTTGAGGATGTAAATAATCTTAAACTCCCCTATAAGATAGTGGATCGCCGTCCGGGCGATGTAACGGCAGTGTGGGCCGACACAGCAAAGGCAAATGAAGTATTGGGTTGGAAAGCGGAGCGTACGCTCGGAGAAACTCTCAAATCCGCTTGGGAATGGGAGAAGCGAGTTAGAGGATTATAATGGAGAGGAAAATCTTTGCTTGGCTGGATATTCTGTTAGGAAATGAGGCTGCGCAGCTTTGGACTGTATGAGTCACAGTTCTTGCTATAGCACTGCTTGCGTGGCTATCCTATGTGGTGTGTCAGAATAATTGTTCCTGTCGTTAATTTCATTACAGAAAAGACAGAGAACGAATGGGACGACGATCTGCTTAATGAAAGGGTGCTCAGAGCTTTCTCACAGTTGATTCCTGCCATCCTTGTAGCCATCCTTCTTCCCGGTTCTCTGAATCTTGGAGAGGCCGTCTATATGTGGACGGTGAAGCTGACAAAGATATATATACTTTGGGCAGCCATACGTTTGATAATCGTCTTTCTCCACGGTCTGCAGAACGCATTGGATAAGAGAGAGCTTCTTCAGCGTCATAATCTGGAGATTGTCATGCAGACTGTTGTTCTCTTCGTGGGATTGATTGGTGTGATTGTCGGAGTCGGAATTATGATCAATCGAGATCCGCTGGCGATACTCACAGGCTTGGTTGCGTCGGCTGCTGTGTTGATGTTGGTTTTTCGCGACACGATTCTGGGGTTTGTGGCCGGGATTCAGCTTACTGTCAATAAGATGCTCGGTCGGGGCGACTGGATAGTGACTCCGAAGGCAGGCGCGAATGGTGAGGTGATTGAAGTGAAACTCACCACGGTCAAGGTTCGTAATTGGGATAATTCCATTGTTACGATACCACCTTACACCTTGTTTACCGACTCCTTCCAGAATTATCAGAATATGAGGGATTCAGGGGCCAGGAGGGTATCGCGCTCGGTACTTATATATCAGACCACAATACGCTTCCTCACCCACGAAGAGATTGAACTGCTTAGAGAAGAAGGATTGCTTGTTGTGGAGCATAAGCAAACAAAAGGAGACCTGTCGGCTAATATAGAGGACAATAAGCTTCCGGAAGAGGTAAGAAGGGATAAAAAGATAGTGAACTTAGGTTTATTGCGACGCTATATTGAGCATTATCTTGAACATTATCCTGAAGTGATTCATTCCGGCAATGGATGGGAAGATTTTATATTGATGGCCCGTCAATTGCAGCCTACAGCTCAGGGCGTACCATTAGAGTTATATTTTTTCACATCGAGGACGAGTTGGAAACCGTTCAGCATCTTCAGGCCGAGATATTCGATCATCTATATCCTGTGATACCAAGATTCCACCTCTCCGTGTATCAGGCACCATCCTCAAATGATTTTTCCAATAATTAGAATATAAGAACAGGAGCTATCGCGGCTCCTGTTCTTTTATTATGAATCTATCAGATCTCGGCTGATGTAAAAACTTCAATTAAAATGTGTCGGAATTATGAAAGTATTTTGATGTATTCCTTTGAAATATTGTGGATTATTTTTATGAAATATTGTGGATTATTTTTACCTTTGCAATAAAACTAACTGCTTATGAAAAATTTCAAATATTTTGCTTTCCTATTGGTTGCTTCTTTCTTTCTCCCTGTGCCATATCTGCCGCAGTTTCTCAGGATAAGATTGAAAAGGTTGCTGATCTGCCCTACAACCACGACGTCGTTGTCATCAATCTTCAAAAGATGCATATAGAAGGCAATAACCTTGTAGCGTGCATAAATAACGGTCTATATTCAATTTAATTTTACCGTTTCTTACTTTTACTTTGACTGCTTGCGATGATAAAGAAGATATTATACCTATCGACTTAAACCTCTTTGCCGGAATATGGGAGGTTGTCTCTGAGGGAGACCAAAATGTTTTTAATAGGGAAGACATACTCTATATTACAGCTTCTCAGATTCACGAGGGTTATGGAGGCTATCATGGTTATATAACCACATGCTTTCTCAAGTATGATAAAACACTGATACATGATAAAGTCTTTACATGGTCAATTCGGGAGGTGGATAATCACCAACCATTGTTAGATGTAGTGTATCAAGGTGAGCTTGACAGCGAGGATCCTTGGGATGGTAATTATTACTACAAGATAACAAAACTTACTTACACCCATATGTGGTGGCAGGTCAACACCAACGGAGACAACAGTACGATAAAATTCAGACGTCGCAACGACATTCAAATTGAAGAATAAGCGCCTTTTCACACACGTTATATTGTCCATAACTTCGCTGAAAATCACAGCAAGTTATGGGCTTGCTAAATATCGCTGATACAATCATTCGATGATTGTATTAACGGATCTGAACGGATTTTCGCGGTGGGCTGCGCACAGCATTGATCCGCTCTAATCCGCCTCTTCAAATTGCGAAGCAATCTGAACCGCGATAAACATACACTGGCTTCCATCCCCATTAATCCCTTTATTTATAAAAGAAACCTATAAAAAGATCCGCACCCCATCCGTGCATAACCAAGCCGTAAGGCTTATCCGCGATACACTTCAAAAATCAATTTTTAATCCTTCCATCATTCACTCTTGTAGTATGTGTGCCTCTGGTATGCAAATAGATCTCATTGGGGATTTATGAGGCTACTCATTAAAATCAAAAAAAGTTGCCTCAAAATGATTGAAGCAACTTTTTTTTGTACGTTAGCAGTTATCCTATCATATCCCTTCAATTTTTAAGATTATATCTTTAATCTGGCCTTATCATTCTTGTTTTCGGAAGGCTTTGATGCGCTGATGGAAGTTTTTACGGAGGCATTCGCTGTAAACCCACGGTTCGATTCCGTGATAGTCGCCTACATTCAATACATCAAGAATATTGGGGAGATAACTCCCATCTAATCCGTCAAGAACAAGTACATTTGCTTCCGGATGCAGCGTTACGGTGATTGTATCGTTCAGAATGGCTGGAGTGGCGTCTGTACGCCAGTTGACCGGATTAATGCACATTATATTAGGAGAAGCAACCACCGGTTTAACATATTTCACATCTGACACAGAATTATAGCAGATCACTACTCCTGTATCGATTGAATCTTGCGCAGCAATAATGTAGGGATGTGATGCTATATCTTCAGGAGTAACCTTATATCCCAAAACATACGCTGCCACCATCTTATCGCGTGTAGCCTTATCCATCACTTTCAGTAATTCCACCACCGACTTGCCCCCTTGGCTGAAACCGGCAAGAATGAAAGGGCGATCGTTATTGCGGTTTTCAAGAAAATGAGAAAAAGCATTCCTGACGTCAACAAATGCCACATCATGATAACGCCGGTTGATGGTGTCTTCATTAAGAGTGGCCCATGAGTCAAGAGTGATATGACGGTAATAAGGGGAGTAGAAGTCATTCCCCTCAGCCATATATTCAGCCACGCCGTCGATCTCTATTTTCATATCCGCCCGGTGGTCGGATCGCGACGGATCGGCATAGTGGGATATGGAACCATCGGAAGCTGTCCAATCATATTCCCACGTAGAGGGAATATAGAACACATCCGCTCCGGAGCCGTCGGCATCGTTATGAACTATATTCCACATCTTCTCGTCGGAGTAATCAGGCGCGACGGGAACATAAACTTTCTCAACGCCTATATCAGAGGGAGAAGCCTCGTGGCAGCCTCCCACGGCAAGAAGGGAGAAAGTCGAGATGAGGAAGAGGAGAGAATATTTACTTAAATTGGTCATTGTATCATTACGCTGTCTTACTTACAAAACGCGTAATCCGTTATCTTAGTATGGCAATAATTCGGAGTCATTAAATCTGATCAAAGAGTCATTGAATACAATCAATTTGTGGGTTACCATCCCGGATTCTGAGTTAGATTCCGATTTCGTTCCATCTCTACAAGAGGTATTGGCCATAACTCATGGCGTGGCTGATAAGATCTGGTGTACATAAGATCGCCGAATATATCGCGGGCATCGCAAACAGATTGTTCAAGCATTCCCCACCTGCGGAGATCCCAATATCGCTGCCCTTCTCCGGCGAGTTCAAATGCACGTTCGCGCCGGATACGTTCGCTCATCTCCTCTTTCCCATTTACCGCCAGCCATGTATCCCCGTTATTGAGGAGCGGCATCCCAACGCGAGAACGTATTTTATTAAGTTCCACGACAGCCTTATCAATCATCCCCAGCTCATTGTATGCCTCAGCAAGCATCAGAATCACATCTCCCAACCGAATGAGCGGAAATTCATAAGGAGTGCGATTGTATTCCCCCCAATAACCATCAAGATTCCCGGTGGGGATCCATTTACGCCAGAAATAAGAGTTCCAGCCCTCCGAATTACGCATAAACGCCATTGCTTCCATAGGGGATCCTCCTTTCGAAGGATCGGCAAGGACAAACTGTTTATCCATAGGATTTGAACCGGCATCAGTGCCAAGATAATGGGAATAGGGGGTGATTACATTGAGAGAAAGACGCGGATCTCGGTTGCGGTAGGCATCCGCCACTTTGAGAGTGTCGCAATCAAGCGTATCAGTCACTCTTATGCTTCCCTGATCAATGGCTACGCACATATATTTTCTCCTAAGTTCAGACCCACCATCGGAGTATCCCGGAAAGAGTGTGTCCCAATCAAAAGGGGTTCCGTCAAGGTTTTCATACATATCCACAAGTTTCACCGAGGGGACAATGCAATTGCTCGCTATAAGACGGAGTGTGGATTTATTTCCAAAATATCCTACAATATTTAGGGCATATCCCGACGTGTTGCCATCGATGGATTGTATGGAGAAGATCATTTCATCGCTATGGCGCCCATTATAGAGCCTGAACAGGTCATTATAATCAGGATGAAGCGAATAGCCATATTGAGTGCTTTTATCATATACTATTTCCTCGAAATCATTCTTGGCTTTCTCCCATTGAGAGGAATATAGATACACTTTTCCACGCAGTGCATAGGCGGCTCCTTTTGTGGCACGTCCTAAATCCGATGATTCCCATTTTACGGGAAGAAGCTCGATGGCATCCGAAAGATCAGCAAGAACATGGTCTCGAATTTCTTCGGCACTGCTGCGAGGGGCAGAAAGATTGGAGAATTGCTCATTGATATCGCAGGATTCATCGTAGTAAGGGACTCCTCCCCAGCAATTAAGCATTCTGAAATAGGCCATTGCACGCAGAAACTTTGCTTCTCCCGTGACTCTGTTGATTGTTTCCGAATTTATCGGCATATTTTTCACATTCCGAATCACAGTGTTGGCGCGATGCACGAGCTCATAAAGATATTGCCAGTGATTCTGCACTCCGGAGCTATTGGAAGCAAATGAAGCACCCCGAGATATATCCGCCCAAGGGGTGGTGCCGTCGGCAATATCGCTGCACATATCGAATGTGAATTCCATTCCAAAACACCAGTCTGCACGCATGGCTTCATACATTCCCACGGCTGCTTGACGGGCATGGTCTTCAGTGAGCCAGAAATTTTGTTCCGACATCTGGTTGCCGGGGATATAATCGAGGCTTTCGCATCCGGAGAAAAGAAGAAGGGAAGCGAAGAGATTTAAAAATAGCTTTTTCATTTTTCAGAATGTTATGTTTACACCAATGGAATATTGTCTTACGACAGGATATCCTACTGTGGCGCCAACCTCGGGATCAAGGCCTGGGAAGCGAGTGAGAGTGAAAAAATTGTCAATGCTTGTATATACCTTCAGATTCTCAACAAAGAAGCGTTTGGTGATAGCCGAAGGAATCGTATAGCCGAGTTGAATGTTTTTACAGCGCAAATAGGCGGCATTATGCACAAAAGCATCGCTGGCAATATTATTCCTCCCATCGGCATTATTGCGCAAAACAGGATAGATTGAATTATATGGATTTTCCAGTGTCCAGGCGTTATCTGTGATATCCTTAATCAGTGATTGTCCCATGACAGTGACAAACCGGAAAGCCTGGTTATTGTAATACACCTGATGGTTGCCGACCCCTTGCAGGAGCAAACTAAAATCGAAATTCTTCCATTCGAGAGCGAGATTGAATCCGTATGTGAACCGAGGAAGGGAACCATGTCCAATTTCCACTCTGTCGTTGGTGTCGAGACATCCGTCGCCATTTGCATCTCTAAATAGGAAGTCTCCAAGTTCGGGGCGCCTGTATGTGGCAAAATAGTCGGGGTTTTTATCTACAAGCGACTGAACATAATCCAAATCGGACTGATCGCGCACGATTCGGTCAACCGTAATGACATATATCTGGTTTGCCGGTTTCCCTTCCCGTGTCTTATAAACTCCGCTGATAGATGGGATGGACCCTTGGAATTTAGTGACCCTGTTATTTACAAAGCTAAGATTGAAGCCAACGTTGTAGGAAAGTTTCCCGATGCGGTCTCTCCATTGGAGATCAACCTCCAACCCTTTATTATTCACCTCTCCCGCATTCTGGTTAGGAACAGTGCTTGTGCCATGTTCGAGAGGAACTGGAAGAGAGATCAATATCCCTTTTGTATCTTTATTGTAAATATCGACAGATCCTGAGAGCCTATTTGAGAAGAAAGCAAAATCCATGCCTATATTAGCCATATAAGTTTTCTCCCATGTGATATTTGGATTGGCAAGGATAGTCTGAGCCATACCGCCTGCTATGTTCCCGTTCAATATATAATTGGCAGTGGAAAAAAGCGATTGGTACATATAGTAGGTGGTTGTTGCATTATTGCCTAAAGAGCCATATGAAACACGAAATTTAAGTTGACTGAGCCAATCACGCACATTTGACATGAATTTTTCCTCTGAAATTCTCCATCCAATGGATGCGGACGGGAAATAACCCCAACGATTTTGCGGAGCGAAGCGAGAGGATCCATCGGCGCGGAGATTAAGTTCCAGAAGATATTTCTCATCCCAATTCAGATTGATTCTTCCAAAAGCTGAGCGCATGGCCCATTCAGAGTAATTCCCTGAAATATTTCCGTTGGTGGTTCCCGCATCGATTGCTCCTAAGGCAGGGTCGGTGAGATCATATTTTATGAAGGAATCGTAATCATATCTGTTATATTCCTGACTTATTCCTCCTAAAATTGAGGCATCGAGCGAACCTATGGAGAAGTCATACCTTGCTGTAAGCTCAGAGGAGCGAAATATGTTTTTATAATTATACCTGCGAATATAGGTACGGACCACACCCTCTCGGATAAGCACGGGACCATCGAATGTGAATCTGTAAAGATTCCGATCCGTGAGGTGCTGTTCCACATTTCTTTCCCAGAAGTTATATGAGAAATTCCCTTTTATCGTAAGCCCTTTTAAAGGGGTCAATTCTGCATGAAGCTTAACTACATATCGTTTTGTTTTTGTAGGGTATTCCGTTTTATAAAACCATTGACGCCGATAGGGATTGAAGTTGCTGACGTTCTCCTCCTCAGGATTCTGAATACCTCCATATAATCCTGTAACAGGGTCGTAGAGGGTCATTCCCGGCACAGTGTTGAATGCTCCTGATCCAAAAATTACGTCTCCTCCGGCAGCGGCATTCTCGGCAGAGGGATTGTTTTTATCAAGATAGCCAAAAATGTCAGTTCCTATCGAGAGCCAAGGCTTAATTCTTACAAGGATATTTGAACGCAATTGAAAGCGTTGGTAATCGGTGTAATATATCATTCCCGGATTATTGATATATCCCAAAGAGATGTTATAAAGCACACTTTTCGAGCCTCCATTAATTGAGAGATTATGATTCTGCACCACAGATGGATTTCTGTAAATATGGTCCTGCCAATCTGTATTGGGATAAATTGTAGGGTTTTGTCCGGCATCGTTTCGCCATTCATCAATCTTTCCTTGGGAGAATCTGGGGGCTTGTCCGTTGACAATCAAAGCGGCATTCTGAATCTCCATGAAGTCGGCATAGTTGGTGACAAGATTTAATCTTTTGGCAACAGTTTCAAAAGATATATTTCCGGAATATGTTACCTTTGGAGCACGTTCGCCACCATGGCGTGTAGTGACTAAAATCACCCCATTCGCGGCTCGTGATCCATAGATTGAGGCAGAGGAGGCATCCTTTAGAATGGATATATTTTCAATATCCCCCGGATTGATATCGCTTAAAGCAATTCCGGTCATCCCATCCACCACCACAAGAGGGGCTGCATCGTTTAGAGTTCCAAGTCCTCGCACACGGATGCTTTGGCTTTCGAATCCGGGAGTGTTTCCTCCGGAGTTGGTCACTGTCAATCCTGATGCAAGCCCGGCAAGAGCCGTAGTTACGTTGGTTATCGGGCGGTCAAGGAGGGTGTTTGCTCCAATAGATGATACAGACCCTGTTACATTTACTTTTTTCTGTGAGGCGTAACCCACCACAACCACTTCTCCAAGATTCGTGTCGATAGAATCAGTAAGAAAGGCTGAAGGGGATATTGAATCCGAAAGTTGTGTAATTGTATTTCCCCTCCCGATTATTGCGGCAAAAACAAAGAGGGTAGAAGGAATAATATATCTTTTCATTTTTAGTCTGTTTGTGCAACAAGATAGTTGGAAAGACTCCAAAAGGAGATGGGATCGAGTATATGGATCACTGTTCGGTCATTCTCTTTGGCGATGCTATATGAGTCTATCGGATGAGTGGTAAGTATACGAATTTTTACGGAGTTGATTGGGATAGACAGAAGAGTGCGTTTATCAGCCACAGTAAAGCATTCTTTATCGAAATTTCCTTTCATAAGTTGAGTCTTGCGCAGAAAACCGGTTTCAATGATTCCATTATTTTTAAGCTCTCTTTTTGAATCGGCTACATAATAGCATATATTCATCTCATCTTCAAGTCTGGTGTTCCGGTTTATGGCCATGTCGCGTTGGCCCGACACTTCATTGACTGTGTTGTTAAGTGAGTCAACCGTGCGGCTAAGGGATCCGATTTTTTTATTGGCAGTGTTGAGTTTCCTGCTGAATTGTTCTGTCAGATCAATCTGAGCATCCATTTGCAACCTTATGGCCTCAATTGTTTCTTTCAGGTCTTGGTTGTTGATGGTAGAGTTGGAGAGTTTCTCTTCGAGTTGATTGAGACGCTCTTTTCGTTTGAGTATATTTTTCTTAATAGTAGAAATGTCAGCAATTATCTGAGCATTTCGGGAGGGAGTATGGATAGTATCTGCCAGCGACATATCGTGTTCGAGCTCTTTTAACTGTTTTAAACCGCTCGACACTTCTTTTACAAGAGACAGAAGTTCGTCGCGTTCCTCAAGAGCAGTGGCCAGTTCCTGTTTGGTTATGGTTTCGAGCGATTCCATCTGTTCGCGTTCTCTATTGACGTTGCAGGAAAGGCATATTGCCAAAGAAACTGCGGAGATGATGAAAGGTCGTATATGCATAGTTTTGGAATTAATTTTTTGCAAAGATATTCAATAAATAATGGAGAATGAAAGCGAATTTAAACAGAAGACATAAAAGTGTCAATGAACGTATTTGATACTAAAAAATGGAAGTATTAAATTTGCAATATGAAATCATTAGAAAATAAAACCGGACTAATACTCGATCTCTTCTTCGGCATAGTGATTATGCCGTTGATGATATTCTTAGGGTCGGTATCCCATATTTGGAGTATATCGCCCCGGTTCGCATTTATAACAGTGGTGTATCTCTATTTGGTATATGTCCTGACAAGGTTGGTGAATGTTCCGCGTATCATTATAAAGAAATCTTACTGGAGGTTGGGCGGAATGGCTGTCGGAATGATTTTCACTACATGGCTACTTACTAAATATCCTCTACCCGAAATGGATTTTGTGATCCCCTCGATGAGCGAATATCAGACCCGAGTTAGAAATCATAACATTGCCATCACAGTGTGGCTTCTATTTTCAGTGACTTTGAGCTATTCGGTTTCAGTCTCTTTCATTATAGAGCTATATCGAAGAATATTGTTGCAAAATATAATAGAAAACCAGCGTAATAAAGCAGAACTTGCACTTTATAAGGCACAGATTAATCCACATTTTATGTTTAACACCCTTAATTCTCTTTATAGCTTGATTGTGGGGACATCGCAAAAGGCTGAGGATGCCTTCATAAAGTTTTCGGAACTTATGAAATACA
Organism: Bacteroides sp.; assembly: GCA_014801535.1. GTDB lineage: Bacteria > Bacteroidota > Bacteroidia > Bacteroidales > Muribaculaceae > Lepagella. The sequence goes on along the minus strand of JAAVEA010000014.1, from coordinate 52,185 downwards.
CCTATCTCAATGCAGAGAATGATGAGGTGCTGCTGTTGGAAGAGGTGAACTATATTTCTAATTATATCGATCTCCAGCTGCTGCGGTTTAACGGACACACCAAGGTGATTTGGAAATATGAGATGGATGATGAAACAGTGAAGATTCCTCCAATTATATTCCTTACCTTTATTGAGAACACGTTCAAATATGGCGCTTCGTCAAGTCAAGACTGCGAGGTCTATATAGAATTGATTCTAAAAGAAGGGGTGCTGAATTTTAAAACGTCAAACAGGATTATGCGCAATTCTGATGAGTTTCGGAAGGACGCACCTATAGGTATAAGTAATTGCCAAAGCCGATTATCAGTGCTTTTCCCTGATAACTTTGAATTGAAGGTAAAAGAAGAAGAGGGTTGGTTCAAGGTGGATCTGACAATAAATATTTGTTCCTCTATATTGATTTAATAATGGAAGCCGCTATAAAATGTGTGGCCATCGATGATGAACCGCTGGCCTTGGATATAATAGATAATTTTTGTCAACGACTTGGAAATGTTGCGTTGAAGAAATTCACTGACCCTAAGGAGGGGTTGGAGTATATTTTGAACGATCAGCCCGACATTGTGTTTCTGGATATAGAGATGGATGCAATGGATGGGATAACGATAGCATCGCAGCTCCCTGCGGATTGTTGCTTTATTTTCACGACAGCTTATTTGAAATATGCACTCAATGGCTTTGATCTCGATGCAGTGGATTATCTCCATAAACCCTTTGCGTTCGGGAGGTTTCAAGTGGCATTTGCAAAGGCACTCCGACGTATTGGGCGGCAACCGATACAGACTTCTTCACAGAGTATAGTGCTAAAGCAGGATTATAATAATGTATCAATTCCACTTGATGATATAATGTATATTGAAGCAGTGGAGGGATATTCAAAAATCTTTCGGAGTTCGGGCGAGTGTGTTATGTCGAGGATTCTCCTTAAAAATATCCTGGCAATGCTTCCAGCGAATGATTTTCTGAGGATTCATAGATCGTTCATTGTGTCTCGTTCAAAAGTGCAGTCGTTCAAGAAACAAGAATTAATGCTTAGCAATGGCAAAACACTACCTGTGGGACGACTCTATGCTCCAGACCTGATTAATACATTCAACGCATGATTCTTTTGTGTCCGGAGGCTGGTACACGTAGAAAGGTTTGTTTTTGGAAAAGTGTATATTTTAGAGGGTTTATTTATTGGAAAAGTGTATATTTTATTTGCTGATTTTATAGGAAAAGTGTATATTTGTGAGGCAAAATTCATAGGAAAAGTGTAGATTATGCTATATAGAAAAATAGAAAAGGATATATATCAGCATTTTATATCAAAATCGGATAAGATTTTGATGTTGACCGGTGCCCGCCAAACAGGAAAGTCATTTATTATCAATTATGTTGCTTCGAAAATTTTTAAGAATGTGGTTGAGATAAACCTTATTGAAGACTACGATGGCGACCGTCTCTTTGAATCCGTGTCTTCTCTGGAAGAGTTTCATTTGCGTCTAAGTTCTGTGGCAGGTGATAGATTGGGAAGTAAAGATGAAACTCTTGTCTTTCTTGATGAAATTCAACAATTTCCTAAACTTCTAACCCTTTTGAAATTCTTACGTCAAGAGGGGAGATATACCTACGCTGTCAGCGGATCGTTATTGGGATTGACACTAAAGCACACAACTTCTATTCCCGTCGGTTCGCTTGCTCTAATGCATATGTATCCCCTCGACTTTGAAGAGTTTTTGATAGCTAATAATGTCGGAGAAGAGGCAATAAATGGGATAAGAAAGCTCTTTAATGAGAGAAAAGGATTGGATGAACCAATGCATAATCATATTATGGGACTTTTCAAACGATATTTGCTCATCGGAGGGATGCCTCAGGCGGTGCAAGAGTTTGTTAATTCACGAAATCTTGTTACAGTGAGAGCTATTCAAAACGATATCCATAAACTTTATGAAGCCGATGCCACGAAATATGATATAGAGCATCGATTGCATATCGAAAGAATATATGAGATGATTCCATCCGCTATGGAAAGTCATAAGAAGAGGGTGGTGTATCGGGATATAGAAAATAAAGCTAAAGGACGTCATAGTGATTATGTAGAGGAATTTGACTTCCTTTCGGCTTCCGGTGTGGCATTGGAGGTTAAAGCTATCTCCAATCCTACGTTTCCACTCATAGAGTCGGGGGTAAAGAATCTTCTAAAACTATATCTTAATGATGTAGGTATGTTGACAGGGATTCTTTATCGTAACAATATCAAACCTGTGATGGATTCAGAATGCAGCGTAAATTTAGGAAGCGTGTATGAATCAGTTGTGGCGATGGAACTGGCGGCACATGGTCATAAACTTTTCTATTATGATAATAAAAAGAATGGAGAGGTAGATTTCCTTATAGATGATTACTATGCTCTGTCTGCAATGGCTATTGAAGTTAAATCGGGAAAGGACTATACCGTGCATAGCGCATTGAATAGATTACTGGAAAATAAAGATTATCGCTTGGAAAAAGGAATGGTACTTAGCAATTCACGGGAAGTGCGTCAAGATGGAAAAGTTCTTTATATGCCTGTCTATTACGTAATGTTTTTAGACGGAAGAGGGAGTACTGAGAAAAAGATTTTACTGTAAGATGTTGTTCCGGAGAGATAAATTTTGTAATATTTTATCTGTTGATATTGTCAGAATGAAATTAAATGTTTAATTTTGTTGACATAAATTAAATGATATGGGTCTGGAAAAGGATTTTTGTTTGTTCCCGACCTGAAATCAATACCCCCAAGCTATGGCATTAATACTTCCTAAGAACTACAGGCAAAAGATTACGCCTGAGACCACCGAGGTGGCAATCAAGATGATTAAGCATTATTTCCAGAAAGCTCTTTCAGATGCACTGAATCTTCGACGGGTTACAGCTCCACTCTTCGTCCTTTCCGGTACGGGCCTTAATGATGACCTGAACGGGGTGGAACGGGCTGTGAAATTTCCTGTCAAATCCTTGGGCGATAGGCAGGCCGAGGTGGTGCATTCTCTTGCAAAATGGAAGAGAGTTAAATTAGGAGCCTATGATATAGCGCCGCATTATGGTCTTTACACAGATATGAACGCTATCCGCGCGGATGAAGATCTTGATAATCTTCATTCGCTATATGTGGATCAATGGGATTGGGAACAGACCATTAATAGAGAAGACAGAAATCTTGATTATCTTAAAGATACTGTAGAGAAGATATACAACGCTCTCAAGGCGACTGAAAAGATGGTTTATGAGCAATTTCCCCATATCACACCGAGACTTCCAGAGAAAATTACGTTTATTCATAGTGAAGAACTGCTAAAAGAGTATCCCGACTTGAGCCGAGAAGAGCGAGAGGGTATGGCGGCAAAGAAATATGGCGCTATATTCCTTATAGGCATAGGCAATCCACTTTCAAATGGAAAGCCGCATGACGGGCGCGCACCTGATTATGATGACTGGAGCTCGGCAAATGGCGAAGGATATTACGGCCTTAACGGTGATATCATTCTTTGGGATTCAGTGCTTGAGAGAGCATTTGAGATTTCTTCAATGGGTGTTCGTGTAGATGAGGATGCTTTACGTCGACAACTGGAGATCCGGGGATGTGAGAATAGAACAGAACTAAACTTCCATAAGCGGCTTCTAAATGGAGAATTGCCCTCTTCGATAGGTGGAGGTATAGGTCAGAGCCGTTTATGTATGTTTATGTTGCAGAAGGCTCATATTGGGGAGGTGCAGGCTTCAATATGGCCCGAAGAACAGATAAAGGCTTGTAAGGAGGCCGGCATCGAGCTCCTATAAATTAAAAGGAAAATAATTTATCGGCTGTGTCATTTCTTTGACACAGCCGATATCGTTAAAAGTTGGGGTATGTATATTATCGCAAGAAGGGTATAAGCTCTTCTTCCGAAATTCCGCGTCGCTCAGAGTAGTCTTTACGCATGGCTCGGGTAATAGCTCCCACTTCAAAATATCGTGACTCGGGGTGGGCTATGATTAGTCCTGTTGTAGTGGCTGAAGGGGATAAGGCTCCATGTTCAGTGACGTTAATTTCCATTGAAGAATAATCAAGAATCTTGTCTAATATGAATACTAATGATTGATCCGGCAGAGAAGAGTATCCCACCGCTGGTCGTATCCCTACATCAGATTTGATTCCCCATAACTTGTCGCGGGTATAACGATGAAGCCATTCCGTAGCCGCTTCAGCGAGCCGATGGGCAATGGATTGAAGGAGCAATGAGCGATATTCATCTGAAGATTTCAGTTGTTCGATCATTTCCGGAATACCGCTTTTTGCAAGAGTCACTGCAAAAAATCCGATATAATCACCTTTTGAATAAATGAAATCACTCATGGCAAGTGTCTTGCCGGATACGGGATTGGGTTTTAATGAACGGATTGTCGGAATTACAAGTCCATCTTCCAATATTATATCGTCGCCGGCTGAAGATGCTTTTTTGATTACAACTTTTGCTTGAATTGTTCCCTTTAATTCATTTAAAATGCCAATGGCCTCTGCAATCAGTCGTGATGTCTCGGGGTTAGCTGCGTTATCGCATCTTAAAACTTTAGGCGCTTCTGCAGGATCAAGATCCCATTCGGAAAGAAAGGCCCTCCAGTTTATCATAGACAATACATCGCCTATGGGAATGTGTAAAGTGAACTCACCATGCTTAATTGGTTCAGATGCGGGATAGCTAACGGCATTATTTCTTTCCCTTGACTTTTCAATAGAAAGGAGCGACGAGGCTAACTCATATTCCTTGGCAATCTCCTTCTGACCGGATTTATGTTTCTTTATTATGTCAGATGAAAAAGAGTTTATGAAAAGTTTCATTGCACCGGGTAAGGAAGCGGCTCCGGAAGTATGAACCACGGCTCCCGAGTAAAGAGGAGCCAGCCTAACAGCGGTGTGAAGTTCAGAAGTAGTTGCTCCTCCAACGAACAAGGGGATGGAGAGACCGGCCTTCTCCATCATCTGCGCTACAACGCCCATTTCATGCAAAGAGGGTGTGATAAGACCACTTAATCCGATAGCTGCCGCTTTCTTTTCCAAAGCTGTCTCCACTATCTTTTCAGGAGGAACCATTACTCCAAGATCTTCAACATCAAATCCACCACATCTTAAAACTATCGCGACAATATTCTTGCCTATGTCGTGCACATCCCCCTTCACAGTGGCAAGAATAACCACAGGACGTTTATTGGATGCTGAAGGATTTACCTGATTCTGTATTTCTATCAGAGGCGTTAGAATTTCAACTGCTCTTTTCATCACGGATGCGCTTCTTACCACTTGAGGTAAGAACATTTCTCCACGTCCGAATCGCTCTCCCACAAGATTCATCCCGCTGATCAATCCTTTTTCAACAACATGTATTGCTACACCGTCACATTCATTCAAGGCATCGTTGATTATATTCTCAATATCTACGCAATCTCCGTCCATTAACTTTTGTGTCAAAGAATCCAAAGCGCTTTTTTTCGATATTCTTTCCTGAACTGGTAGCTTTTCTTTAATATCAGAAGACTTTTTTTTAAGTCTTTTCTCCTCATCAATTCTCTTTTTAAGTTCGGTTGCATATGAAATAAGAGCTTCAGTGGCCTTTTTATTCGGATTGATGATTACATTATTCACAAGTTGCCTTAGTTCCGGATTTATAAAGTCGGAGGATAAGGATGTGGAAGGATCAATAATCGCCATATCCATCCCTTTTGAAATATTCTCTTCAAGGAATATAGTGTGCATAGCTTTTCTTACAGCATCAATCCCTCTGAAAGAAAAGGAAAGATTACTCACCCCACCGCTGACTTTAGCTTTAGGCAGATTGGATTTTATCCATTGCGTTGCACGAATAAAATCGAGTGCATATAGGTCGTGACTTTCTATTCCAGTGGCAACCGCAAGCACGTTTGGATCGAATATAATATCTTCGGCCGGAATGCCTGCATCATTAATGAGAAGGTTGTAGGCACGTGAACATATCTCGATGCGTCGTTCAAATGTATCGGCTTGGCCCTTTTCGTCAAAAGCCATCACGACCATCGCACATCCGAGAGAATGAATCTCTTTTGCTCGGTTCAAGAATTCAGCTTCTCCATTCTTTAGTGAAATAGAATTGACAATACCTTTCAATGGGAGTAGCTTAAGAGCCGATGATATCACCTCGAAATCGGAAGAATCGATCATAAGGGGGGTATGCGCAGTTCTTGAATCGGAATAAAGGTGCAGTATAAATGTGATCATGCATCTTTCGGTATCAAGCATGGCATCATCCATATTGATGTCTAATACGAAGGCTCCCTTTTCAATCTGAGCTGAAGCAATGTCAAGACACTCTCTCCAGTTTTTTTCAGAGACAAGGCGAAGAAATTTGCGAGAGCCGGCAACATTACAACGTTCACCTACTTTTATAAACTGCTGCTTCTTTTCCTTCTTCTTCGTTAATGGACGCGGAGGGTAACGCTTTGCCTCTTCTGATATTAGCCTGATATGATCAGGAGTTGTTCCGCAACAACCACCGATTATATTGGTCAATCCTTCTTTAAGGATTCCTACTACTTCCTTTATCATTGTCTCGGGAGTGTCGAGATAGCATCCCATGGCATCTGGCAATCCGGCATTGGGATGAACTGATATATAGCGTTCGGTAAGAGTGTTTAACTCTCTGAGATAAGGGATAAGAGCTTTTGCTCCGAATCCGCAGTTAAGACCGAAAGACACCGGATTGGCGTGATTGAGAGCGGTAACGAACTCCTCAAGAGTCTGCCCTGAAAGCAAACGACCATTTTCCGAGAGAGTGGCGGAAATCATCAAAGGAAGAGATTTGCCTGTTTGCTGGAATGCTTTTTTTATTCCGCATACTGCTGCTTTCGCATTGATGGTGTCGAATGCTGTTTCAAGAAGAAGAATATCAACTCCTCCTTCGATCAGTGCGACAGACTGCTCCATGTATGCATCAGCCATTTTGTTGAAGGCTGCCACCGGATCATCGTTTTCTTGCTGAGATATAGAAAGAGATATTCCGGTAGGTCCCATTGTGCCTGCCACTAAAGGGCGTCTCTCATCAGGAATATTATTGTCATAGCAAAATTCATTTACAGCTTTAAGTGCAAGATGAGTACCTTTTTCGCATATTTCCGAAACGAAATCCGAGAGTCCATATTCCGATAAGGAGAGACGATTGGCGTTAAATGTGTTTGTAGTGATTATATCGGCGCCTGCATTCAGGTATTCGGAATGAATATTGGTTATAACTTCCGGTTTAGTGATGCATAACACATCGTTAAACCCTTTAAGGGGGAGCGGATGAGAATAAAACTTATCTCCACGGAAATCTGACTCCGAGAGAGAGGATTTCATTATCATGGTGCCCATCGCACCGTCGAGAACCAATATCTCTTTAGTAAGGCGTGAATATACAGACATGATCAATAGATTCTTTTAGCTACCTCCTTAACGCTTTCGGAGGCATAATGCGTATAAAAGTGAATACCGGGTACGCCGTTATCAATCAATGCCTTACATTGAGTGGCGCACCATTCAATTCCACAGGCTGCCGCTGCATGGTCGGATGTGCATTTTCTCAGTTCATGCGCGAACGCTTCAGGAATATCTATGTGAAATGTGCGTGGAAGCAATGTCATCTGATGAGCTTTAGTCACGGGCTTTATTCCTGGAATTATAGGAACATTAATACCGGCCTTTCTGCACTTTTCAACGAAATCAAAGTATTTTTTATTGTCGAAAAACATCTGGGTTACAAGATATCGTGCTCCATTATCAACCTTCATTTTAGCGTATTCCATATCAAATTCAAGATTCGGAGCCTCTTCATGTTTCTCGGGATAACAAGCCATACCATAGGAAAAAGGTGTATCGATACCTTCAATGTTGGTACCGTCAATGCCTATTCCATGATTAAAATTATTGACCTGTTGTTGTAGATCTGTTGCGTAAAGGTGATATTTTTCCGGATCTGGATTAACTGTCTCAAGCGATTTTGAATCTCCGCGTAGAAGCAACAGATTGGTTATCCCAAGAAAATTAAGATCGAGCAGGGCATACTCTGTTTCATCTTTTGTAAATCCCTTGCATATTATGTGTGGAACAGCCGGAATGCCATATTTATTCTGTATTGCTGATGCAATGGCAACCGTGCCGGGGCGTCTGCGTATAGATGTCCGTCGGTGGCTTCCGTCGGGCTGAGGAACATATATGCATTCGCTGTGGTGGGATGTTATATTGATATATGAAGGGTCAAAGTCAAGAAGTTTATCTATGATAGAGTAAACCCTATAAACACTGTTCCCTTTTAAAGGAGGAAGAATTTCAAAGGAAAAGAGGGGAGAGGAGGATGAATTTATCTTGTCGGCAATGGCTGTCATAAGCTATGTCTTTTAAGAGATTGAAGCAGATGTCCGCTTAGCGGACACCTGCAAAAAAAGGGTAGATTATATTTGACCTGTCAAACCCTTTGTATAACAAAAAATAAACATAAATATTTTACACTTTGTTGAATGCTTGCGAGAGGTCTGATATTATGTCGTCGATGTGTTCTGTTCCGATACTTAACCTTATTGTGGAAGGAGTGATGTGTTGACGTTCGAGTTCCTCAGGGTTAAGTTGGGAATGAGTGGTGGTGTAAGGATGGATTACAAGACTTTTTACATCTGCCACATTTGCAAGCAGTGAAAAAATCTCAAGAGAATCAATGAACTTCCACGCATCGTTCTCATTACCTTTAATTTCAAAAGTAAATATCGAGCCTGCTCCAGCGGGATATAATTTCTTATATAGTTCGTGGTCTCTATGATCGTTAAGAGCCGGATGATTCACTTTAGCGACTTTAGGATGAGAAGCAAGAAAATCTACTACCTTCAATGCATTCTCTACATGACGCTCTACGCGAAGTGAAAGGGTTTCAACTCCTTGTAGAATAATGAATGCATTGAATGGGGAGATACATGCTCCTGTGTCGCGTAGAACAACCGCTCGTATTCTTGAAACAAAAGCAGCATTGCCGGCAACGTCTGCGAATATTGCGCCATGATAGCTTGGGTCTGGCTTGGCAAGTGTCGGAAATTTATCCGGATAGTCGCTCCAATCGAAGGAGCCTCCATCGACAATGATTCCTCCGAGAGATGTGCCGTGTCCGCCAAGAAATTTCGTTGCGGAATGCACAACGATGTCAGCACCCAGCTCAATAGGACGCGCAAGGTAGGGTGTGCCGAATGTATTGTCAACAATCAAAGGGATCCCGTTGCGATGAGCTATCTCAGCAAGTGAGGCAATATCGGTTACATCACAATTCGGATTGCCGAATGTCTCGACAAAGAGAAGTTTCGTGTTGGGTTGAATCGCTTCTTCTACAGCTTTAAAATCACTTACATCAACAAATGTATGGGTGATTCCACGGGTGGAAAGTGTATTCGCAATAAGATTTGTGGTACCTCCGTAGAGATTATCGGCCGCTAAAATATGATCACCGTTAAGGGTGATGTTTTCTAATGCATAGTCTATGGCGGCCGCTCCACTTGCAACAGCTAAAGCTGCTACACCTCCTTCAAGAGCAGCAACACGTTCTTCAAGAACGGCTTGAGTGGAATTGGTGAGTCGCCCATATATGTTGCCTGAATCGCGTAATGCAAACCGGTCGGCTGCATGTTGAGAGTCGCGAAACACATACGATGTGGTCTGATATATAGGAACAGCACGTGCATCTGTAGCAGGATCAGGATTCTCTTGGCCAACGTGCAACTGCAGGGTTTCAAAGTGAAGATTATTTCTTGACATATTCTTGTGGGTTATTTTATGATGCAAAATTACTGTTTCTTGGCAAATATTCCAATAAATTTTAGTAATTTAGAATTTATTTCTATATTTGTATTGTTGTAAAGAAATATTTGCATTATTTTATAGATATTAAATCGAAAATTAGAATAATTTTCTTTGTCGATATATGGAACGTCTTGATAAGAAAGATATAGAAATACTTTCAGAACTCCAAAAGAACGCACGGCTGACAAATAAGGAATTGGCTGCTTCAATAAATCTCTCATCCACGCCTACTTTCGAAAGGGTTAAAAGACTTGAAAAAGAGGGGTATATTAAGAAATATACTGCCGTTTTGGATGCTGATAAGCTTAACAGAGGTTTTGTGGCTTTCTGTTATCTTAAAATGAAGCAGCATACATTTGAAAACGCCACGAGAATAATGGAGGCTGTACAATTTGTGCCTGAGATTGCCGAATGTTATAATATTTCGGGGGATTATGATTTTCTTCTGAAGATTTATACACGCGACATGAAGGAATATCAGAAATTTCTTCTTCGTATTCTTGGTGAAATAGATTGCATAGGATCTTTAAACAGTAGTTTTGTGCTTGGGGAAGTGAAAAATGATCATGGATTGCCGCTCCAATAGATTGTAAAAGACCTCCGACACCATAAAAATGTCGGAGGTCTGCAGCAAATATATATAATAGGGTTGATTATTTCTTCATCTCTTTAGCCCAAGTGTCTTTCAACCCGATGGTCTTATTGAATACCGGTTTTTCGGGTGTTGAATCAGGATCTACCACATAATATCCGAGTCGAACAAACTGATAGTTGTCGCCTGCCTTAATGCGCTCTGCAAGCCAAGGCTCTATCTTTGCGTTTTCACGGATTTTAAGAGAATCAGGGTTGAGAAGATCTCTGAAATCTCCTTCTTCTGCAGAAGGGTTTTCAACAGCAAACAAACGGTCATAGTCTCTGATCTCTGCCTCTACGGCGGTAGGCGCAGACACCCAATGAAGCGTTCCTTTTACTTTTCTATCGGCACCTGGAAGCCCACTTCGCGTTTCAGGATCGTAAGTGGCATATATCTCTTCTATTTCACCGTTTTCGTTCTTTTTAACACCGGTGCATTTTATGATATATGCTCCTTTAAGACGCACTTCCTTATCGGGAGACATACGGAAGAATTTCTTTGGTGGATTCTCCATGAAATCTTCTCGCTCAATCCATAATTCACGGGTAAAAGGCATTTCGTGTACCCCTTCTGCGGGATTCTCCGGATTATTATCCATATAGAGAGTCTCTGTCTGCCCTTCAGGGTAGTTTGTAAGAATCAGTTTAACCGGATTCTGGATTACGCTTACACGAGTGGCTGTCTTATTGAGATCTTCTCTTATGGAATGTTCAAGAAGTTCGATATGGTTGAGGGCCTCATACTTGGTATAGCCGATTTTATTCACAAATTCGCGAATTGCCGATGGTGTGTAACCACGTCGGCGGAGACCACGGAGTGTCGGCATTCTGGGATCATCCCAGCCATTAACCAAACCTTCCTTAACAAGTTGCAGAAGCTTACGTTTTGACATTACCGTATAGGTAAGGTTAAGTCGGTTGAACTCAATCTGTCTTGGGCAGTAAGATTCATCGGCAAGTTCTTTAACGAAATATTCATATAAAGGACGGTGGGGCACAAATTCAAGTGTACAGATGGAGTGTGTAACGCCCTCGAAATAGTCGCTCTGACCATGAGCGAAGTCATACATGGGATATACCTTCCACTGGTCGCCAGTACGCCAATGAGGAGTCTTTATTATGCGATACATTATCGGGTCGCGAAAATGCATATTGTCGGAGGCCATATCTATTTTGGCACGAAGCACCATTGAGCCTTCTTCAAATTCTCCTTTGTTCATGCGGTAGAAGAGGTCGAGGTTTTCTTCTACGGGACGATCACGGTAAGGAGAATTTTCACCAGGACGGGTCGGAGTGCCTTTCTGGCGTGCTATCTCTTCAGAAGTTTGTTGGTCAACATATGCTTTACCTTCCTTAATCAATCTGACTGCAAGATCGAAAAGCTGAGGGAAGTAATCACTTGCATAATAAAGACGGTCACCCCAGTCGAAACCGAGCCAGTGAATGTCTTCTTTGATAGCTTCGACATATTCCGTGTCTTCCTTCTGAGGGTTGGTATCGTCAAAACGAAGATTGCATGTGCCTCCAAATTTTTCTGCCGCTCCAAAGTCCATTATAAAAGCTTTGGCGTGGCCAATGTGAAGATAGCCATTTGGTTCGGGTGGAAAACGAGTGTTAAGTCGACCACCGTTTTTGCCGGTCGCAAGGTCATTGGCAATCTCCTGTTCAACAAAATTGAGTCCATTCTCCTTTACGGTCTCTTCTTCTTTTATTATTTCAGTCATTGAAGTCTATGTTATCGGGGAAAGTTTTTCCCTACAGTTAAAGCGCAAAATTACAAAAAAATATTTAAATAAGAAAAGGGAAGTATGATTATATTTTGCACTTTTATGTAAAATAGCGGGGCATCTTTGTGGATGTCCCGCTTTCTTCTCTTTTTATGGAAAAGAGTTTTTCAATAATTAGACTCTGAGATACATAAAGGTCTTCAATTCACAGTAAACTTGTTGAAGGAAGTGCCTTCCAGAACCACACATGTTCTGGCAAACTGGCGGACGAAGTTCAGTGTAGAGCTTCGTGGAGTTTTCATAATTCTCAAATTCATTTCAGAGTCGTAAAATTTGTTTGAGGAATCGTGACTCATAGGCAGACGTGGTTAAAAAGTTACGCTATTATAACGCATCGAGGGGGAAAGTTATTATATTTGATTATAAAAAAATACCGTCCGGATGAATGAAAATTCATCGGACGATAACAAACTTGTTACATCTGTGAGAATTGCAAGGCATCCTTCGGGGATGACTCCGAATTCTCAGAGGGTGAGGATAATGTCTTTTTCTCTTGCCAGACGACGGAGATTTAAGATTGCATATCTCATGCGTCCGAGAGCCGTGTTAATGCTTACGCCTGTGATTTCAGCAATTTCCTTGAAACTCAGATTCTTGTAATATCTCATAGTGAGAACCTCTCTCTGAAGATCGGGCAGTTCCTGAATAAGGAATTTTACATCTTCACGAATCTGATCAGAAATGATGATGTCTTCAATAGTCTGCTCGCACAATTCTTTGCGATTTAGAATATCTACATCTGTCAGATCGGACGACTGCATGTTCTCCGCTTTTTCCTGTCGATAATAATCGATGATGAGATTATGCGCGATCCGGGAAATCCATGCTGGAAATTTTCCATTTTCAGTGTATCGACCCTGACGAATAGTATTAATTGCCTTTACAAAAGTCTCCTGAAAAATATCGTTAGCAATATCTTCGTTCTTTATTATGCGGAGTATGTAGTTGAAGATACGGTTCTGGTGACGTTTCAGAAGGTGGTCGAACGCTGTGTTGGAGCCATCCGCGTAAGCTTTGACCAATTGTTCGTCGGTCATGCTTGAATATTTTGCCATGCTGATGTTAAAAGTTGGTTACGTAAAATTTTTCAATAGGCGTTGGGTTGATAATTATAATTTCGTATTAAAGTAAGAATGGGTTATTATTAATTGGATGCAAAGTTATAATGTAAAAAGTGTATTTGCAAGAGAAAAAGAGAAAAAATTATAAAATAATTGTTAAAGCAGGCAATAAAATAGAGAATAATTCGATTGGATATAGATAATTTTATAATTTTAAGCAATAAATTGCCTATAATATTGATAATTACAGCGGAACAGAAACTTAAAATTTTCTCTGTTCCGCTGTTAATTCATTAGTTTTTGAATAATTTCAGTGCTGTCCAGCCGGACTGAGAAACAAGCCTGCCTGTTTCGCTTAAATTATGTCGGGCGGCTTCTTCCAGGATCAATGGAACATCGCTTTCATAAAAACCGCTCAACAGCATTGTTCCTTCTTTTTTCAAAGCTTTAGAATAGCGGGCCATATCTTCAAGAATAATGTTGCGGTTAATGTTGGCGAAGACCACATCTGCCTTCTCTAATTTGTCTAATGCCGACGCATCTCCATGAATGAAGTCGACATTGCAGTTATTGAGTGATGCGTTTTCTATAGCATTTTCAAATGCCGGACGGTCTATTTCTATTCCTGTGACTTGAGATGCTCCTCTCATTTTTGCAAGAAATGCCAAGATTCCGGTTCCCGTGCCAATATCAATTACATCCTTCCCTTCCAAATGCAAGGAAAGAATATGACGCATCATCTGAGAAGTTGTGTCGTGATGGCCTGTCCCAAAAGCCATTTTAGGATCTATGACAATGTCATATTGTGCTTTAGGTATATCTTTATGAAATGTGGAATGAACCACGCAGATATCATCTATTAAAATAGGTTTAAAGTAGTTTTTCTCCCATTCCGCATTCCAATCTTCTCCCTTGATAAATTCTGAGGTTATGGAAATCTCTGTTTCGAAGGGAAAGTCGCTTAAAGCTTCACGAGCAAGTTTCTCTCCTTCTTCTGATGCGCGTATATATGCTTTAACTCCTGTTTCGTCCGGCTCAAAAGATTCGAAGCCTGCATCGGCAAGAAAGGCGGCTGCAAGATCTGTCATATCTTGCGAACAAGGAGAGAGATTAAGGCGTACTGCTATATAATCATTCATTTTTTCTTTCCCTTCAAGAATTTATATATTTTTTTCCCTGAACCGAATAAAGACATACCTATCATGGCATAATCAATATAACTGAGTCCCCGGAGCAGTTTTGAGGCAAGAGAGCCCATCATAAATATTTTTGAACTTCCTCCGCCTGAATTTTCTCCAATGAGCTTACGATTCTTTACTCGTTCAACCTTATGAAGCACTTTTGACTTGCAAAACTCTTTCTGAAGCGCTACAAGAGCTCTCTGATAGCGCAATTCTTCAATGGTATAGCCTTTGAAGGATTTTTTTTCGACGATTGCTTCGTCGGATTTCTTTTTTGCTTTCGAAATATCTTTATCTTGCATGGCATTCAATCTTTAGGGTTGAAGAATAGTCGGGTGATAAATTTAGCAATAGGATTGAGCAGTAGGGGACGGCGACAGAAATAAATGAGCACAAGAAGCACACATACTACTCCGGCCATGGCGCAGTATGATAGCACAGGAGACAAGATAAGTTTAAAGAGTTCCACACCTGCCAGTGTCAGAAGGAGAAGAACTGCAAATCCAAGTAGAAAACATACTGCTCCTATTATGAGAGTTGCCATAAGCATCGTGAATTTTTCGGCAACTGTAAATTTGGCATACTCCACTTCCAGTTTAATCCAATTAGTGGATTGTGAGAGAATCTCTTTTATTTCATCAATGAGTTTATCTTTCATGTGGAATTGTTTAAGGGTTGAAAATAGGAAAACTTCATCATTAATAAAGCGGGCAACGCGGCCGGTAAGCCACACTACCCGCAGAAATATTTTATACAGAGTGTCTGTATTTTCCGATTAATCTTCAGCGCCAGCAAGTTCAGCCACGAGGGCATCAACTTCTTTATCACTGATCTTTATCCCTTTCTTTTTAAGGATGCTGAGAAGTTTTGTGCGAACGTCTTCACCTTTCTCAGGAGCAAATAGGAGAGCTGCACCACAGCCTACAATTGCTCCGCCAAGGAAAGCTGAAATTAAAGTGAGTGCTTTCATCTTTTTTTGTTTTATTGTTTACTCGTTTAAGGTAGTGGAATGATTAGATATGTTTTTCAATCTGATCTTCAATCTCATCAACGAGTTCCTCCATTTTATCTTTTTTCAGACAGATACCTTTATCTTTAAGGATCTGTGCGATTTTGTTTCTTGTGGTCTCTCCTTTTTCAGGAGCCATTAAAAGACCGATAGCTGCACCTGCAACTGCTCCTCCGATAACGGAAAGAATAATGTGTAAGGGTTTCATAATTTATGTTTTTTAAAATTATTCTTTATCAATTCTGGATAGATGACATGAAAAGCATGTATAAACCAAGCTCTTTATCTCACCACTTGTTAGTATAACATGAAAGATGGATGAAAAGTTTATGCGAATGATTTATTTTGCAGCCATTTCGGGCATACGGCAGTCGTTCTGATATGCCATAACTCCATTCATAGAAACCTCGTAAGTGCGGAAATCACCATCTGTCGTGATCATTTTCACATGGTTGCTATCAATGAATGTCATAAAGGGAACGACTTCATTTTCAGAGGTGATGACTGACCATGTCTGGGTTTCAAAATTGAAGTCAAGTCTTGTTTTCTCGCCAGTGGCTTCACAAATGATGTCGTAACCTTTTCCATCGCATTTTACAAGATAACGACCATGGTCAGTATCAATTGTCTTTACAGACGCTTCCATGGGGTTATTACCGCTCCAGAACTCAATTGAGTTGAGAACAAGCACATCGGCTAAAGCGGTGACTTCATAAACCGGAAGAATCCAGAATGCAAAAAACACGAGTTCATTGACAAATTTGTTGCTCACCTGTTTATTCCATGCTAAAACTCTATTGGTCAATGCAAAAGAGCCTATGCATGATGTAAACGTTAAAGAAGTGCCTGCCAATAGTATGGCTGCCACTGCGATTTTATATTTTTTCATAACCAGTGATGTAAAGATTCTGATTTAGATTGAGAATGACTTGAGAACTTGTTTTTCAATCAAAAAATTATTCTGAATATGCATAATTTTTTAATTAAAGATAGCCTGCAAGTGTCAATATTAAATTTTTCGTGAATTTAATAATAAATTTTGAGGTGAACAAGAGAAAGTGAAATTCATAGCTGCTTTATGAGCAATAATATTGTCTGATTAATCTTGGGCTAACTTGTAGGCTCCATCAATTAGATCAAGGTATCCTTCGGCAGTGAGAAATGATAGAATCTCAGCCACCATATCATCGGAACTATTAAGATTATGAGATATGATGCGGAAATCAACTCCGTTGGGACGTTCTTTTATAAACTCAATTATTCGAGTGATTAGCATTTCCTTTTCGAGACGCGTATTTTTGGCTTTTTTACGTTTATCGCGACATATATCGCATCTTCCACATGTTCCGTCACGTTTCTCTCCAAAATAATGCAATATATGATCTTCACGACAATTATTCGTGGCAGAGCTGTATTTAATCATTGCCTCCACACGTTCAGATAGTATTTTCTGTCTTTCTTCATACACGTTTTTAGGAATAACGATATATCGTGGTTCTTCACGTGACGTGGGAAGATATATATAAGGTGTCTTTGACCGAGGGATATATTTTATCACCTTTGCTCTGGATAGTTCCAAAAGCAGCTCATAGATATATTGTTCCGGGAGGTTAAGCTCGGCGGAAAGTATTGTTTCACTTATATATACATAATCTGTGAAAAGACCCGTATAAAGCCGGAGCATGCATTTCAAAAGCTTTTCTGCCTGAAGTGATAGAGAGCTTAGGTCGTAAAGCTCCTCCCGTTGCATCACTACCATGATTCTTGACCGGTGTTCTGTTTCTTCAAGAAACTCAAGGTAGCCTGATTGAGACAGCAGGTGAAGAGCCGCCAGACATTGGCGTCTCTGATAACCGAAAATATTGCAGAAATTATCGAGATCGAAAGGGAAAAGACAATCGTAACCCTCACCTACGGAAATTTTAAGAAAGTTGCAGACTCTCTCGTAAATTTTCCTTATTTTTTCTCTATCAGGAAAATTTTCAGATACTTTTCTCCTTAGGTTGGCTGCATCTGATTTAGCAGATAAAAGAACAACGTATGATTTTAATCCATCACGGCCGGCTCGCCCCGCCTCTTGATAGTATTCTTCCAATGATGGGGGAGTGTCGTAATGAATCACTACTCTTACATCCGGTTTGTCAATACCCATTCCGAATGCATTTGTGGCAACAATAACTCTGACTGCCCCGGATTGCCATTCGTTTTGGCGGCGTTCCTTAACCTCATAATCGAGTCCGGCATGAAAGAAGGTGGCTGAAATTCCCATCGAACATAGATATTCCGATATTTCACGCGTCCGTTTACGGCTTCTGACATATACGATTGAGGAACCTTGCGTTCGGCTGAGGATATGAAAAACCTCTGTTATCTTTGTTTCTGATTTTCTAACTATATAATTCAGATTTTCCCGTGAGAAACTCATGCGGAAAATCCGAGGCCTCATCATATTTAATTGCTGGCAAATATCTTCTGAAACTTTATGTGTGGCTGTGGCTGTGAGAGCCAGTACGGGAGCATTGACAGCAATTTTTCTAAGTTCTTTGATCTGAAGATAGGCTGGCCTGAAATCATATCCCCACTGTGAAATGCAATGCGCTTCGTCGACAACTATGAGTGAGATTCTAAGCATTCTTAGTTCCTGTAGGAACCGTGGGTTGCGAAGTCGTTCAGGCGAAGTGTATATGAGTTTGGCTCCTGCGTTGTATATCAGTTCGTGGGCCTTGCGGCGATCCTCTCCCGACATGCCGGAGTGAAAGAAAACAGCCTTTATTCTTCTTTTTCTTAGGTTGTCGACTTGATCCTTCATCAGAGAGATGAGAGGAGTCACTACAATAGTCACTCCGTCAAGAAGCATGGCGGGCACCTGAAATGTGAGCGATTTTCCTCCTCCGGTGGGCATAAGTCCAAGCGTATCGTTCCCTTCGAGAACGGATTGAATGATCTGTTCCTGAAGAGGACGAAAGGAGTCAAACCCCCAATATTTTTTTAAAATGGAAAGGGGAGTCATTTTGATTAACTTGAAACAGGGTGCGAAACCAATCAGACTTCGGAAGGCTTTATATCACGAATCATCAGCTGTATTGATTCCGGTTTATTCGACCGCTTAGTCTGTTCGATAGTGTATACGATGTCGATAGGTTTATGGGCATGTATATGTTCAAAATACTGCGCCATATTGAAAGCAATGGCATTTATAACATGACTCGTGCTGTTGTCTTCCAATTCAAGTCGGATGTGCTCCATATTTTTACCCACAAGTTTACTTGTGCCGAAATCGAATACATTTCTTGAGCAGAAAACAGGCTTCTGATTTCCGGGACCAAACGGATTGAATCTCTTTAAGTAGGAAACCAGTTCGGGGGTAATATCTGCAAATTCAATTACCGCATCAATATCAAGGTGGGGTTCAAGCTGGTTTGGTTGAATATGCTTTGCCACATATTCTTCAAATCTTCGACTGAACTCAGGAATATTTTCCTCTTTTAAAGATAGTCCGACAGCGTATGGATGTCCTCCGAAATTTTCAAGGATGTCGCGTGAGGCATTCACAGCGGAATATATATCAAATCCTTGAACAGAGCGGGAAGAACCGGTGGCCAGACCATTGGAATAGGTCAGAACCACAGATGGCTTATAATAGAGTTCGGTTAACCTTGACGCTACGATGCCGATAATTCCCTTATGCCAGTTCTTATTGTATATAACTATGGATCGTTTACCTTTAACAATCTCCACGTTATTATTGATAAGGTGGTTGGCCTCTTCCGTTATCTGTTTGTCAAGTTCTTTGCGATCGCGGTTGTATTGGTCAATGTCTTTCCCTTTTTCATATGCATCATGTAAATCCCGGCATACTAAAAGATCAACGGTTTCCATTCCGCTCTGCATTCTTCCTGAGGCATTGATGCGTGGGCCAATCTTAAAGATGACATCGCTAATGGTAATATCTTTGTTGGTGAGTTTACATAGACGTATAATACTTCTCAGACCAAGATTAGGGTTGGAGTTAAGTCTTCTAAGACCGTGATAGGCCATAACGCGGTTTTCACCTACTATAGGCACGATATCCGCTGCAATACTTACGGCCACAAGATCAAGCAGGGATTCAAGTTCATTATGGTTTGAGAGTCCGTTGCTCAAAGCGAACGCCTGCATGAATTTAAATCCAACGCCACATCCGCTAAGAAATGGACAAGGGTATGTGGAGTCGGGCATCTTGGGATTTAGAATCGCTACGGCCGGTGGAAGCACCTCATCGGGCATATGGTGATCGCAGATGATGAAGTCGACACCCTTAGATTTGGCATATGCTATCTCATCGATTGCCTTTATGCCACAGTCGAGCACGATGACAAGCTTTATATTGTTCTCAGCGGCATAATCGATACTTTTCATTGAAATGCCATATCCCTCCTCATATCGTGTAGGGATATAATATTCTACGTTGGAATAATAATTCTGCAGATATTTGTAAACGAGAGCTACAGCCGTGGTTCCGTCAACATCATAGTCACCATAAATCATTATTTTCTCCTTCGACCCCATTGCTTTATTCAGACGGTTTACAGCTTTGTCCATATCCTTCATAAGGAATGGATCATGTAGATCGGAAATTGCAGGGGAGAAGAAAGCATCGCTTTCCTTGGGAGTTGTTACGCCACGACGGATGAGCAGCTCTCCCACAGCCGATATGCCGCCGCAGTGGGCCGCGAGTTCATCAGCAGCTGTCTTCTGCTGATTCGTGAGAGGTTGATAATTCCATTTTCCAGTCATGACATTTTATTTGAATGGTTAACGATGAGAAGGCTTAACTTTACTCCTATAGCAACATAAAGGCCAAGGTATCTACCTTTAAAGTTCCACTTTAGGATAAGCCAACATTTTTACAAAGATAATAATTTAAAAATTGTAATGCAAATTTTTTTTGACTAAAAACGCTTTATAAGTCGGAGGTTATAATTATGTCGGAGCTTATAACTATAATGTTGATTGCAGCTAAATCTATATGGAATATTGACGGTATATGGTACAAAAGAAAAAGCAATCTTATTGGGATTGCTTTAACGTTTTCTTTTAATTTGTGGAGTATAGCGGACTCGAACCGCTCACCTCGACACTGCCAGTGTCGCGCTCTAGCCAGATGAGCTAATACCCCTTGTTTTTGATTAACCTATGCAAAGGTATAAATATTTTTTTATATGACAAAATTTATTTTACGCTTTTGTTAAAATTTTTATAAAAGGGATTCCCACTTTTTTGTAGGAATCCCTTTATAGCTGCTTTTTATAAGTTTATTAGATTCTTTCGCTATTATTTGAATGTATCCGGTAGGTCATTCTCGTATAGAACTGTATCTCCCGGTTTAAGGATTGTTGAAAGAACTTGCTGGGCGTCGTTGAAGGTATCGACAATATGAAGATGGGAATCATCAAAATCGGAAGAACGTACCCCTCGCACCAAGGAATCTCGATTATATTCTCCTACAATGATTGCTACATCCAGTTTTTCTCCGATGTGCTTTCCNAGCGTTTCATTCAGTTCGTTCTGCTGTGAGCCAAGTTCGATCATGCCCGGAGTAACAATGATTCTTTTTCCATCCGTAAAATGAGAGAGAACATCAACAGCCATTTTTGAGCCTGCCGGATTAGAGTTGAACGCATCATCGATTATGGTNACTCCACCAGGAGTCTGTTTCATGCTCAGACGATGTTCCACCTGTTGGATTGAACTAATGGCGTATTGAATCTTGCGNGGNTCAACNCCCATNTCTATNCCCATNACAACGGCTGCNAGGAGGTCTGANACATTACATTCACCTAAAAGNCGTGTTTCTACTTCAAGAGNGAATCCATTCTTTCCTTTTATCAGAAATGCCGTTCCGTTGGGTGTGTATCTTATNTCGGTTGCCACATAATCNCANCCTTCNGGATTNGTGATTCCATANCGGATGGCTCNNACATTGCTTACAGGACGATTGGCGCAATACTCAAAATCGTTATTTATNACAATAAAACCATCGTGGGGCAATTCATCGGCAAGTTCAAATTTCGTTGCCTGAACATTTTCGATACTTTTAAATGATTCGAGATGCATGGGGCCGACAGCGGTGANGATGCCACAATATGGATGAACGATGTCGCANATCTCTTTAATGTCATTTTTCTGTTTCGCACCCATTTCACAGATGAAAACTTCATTAAATGGTTTCAGATATTCCCGTACTGTTCTTACAACACCCATTGGTGTATTATATGANCCNGGAGTAATCAACACATCATATTTTTCGGAAAGTATTCTTTGAAGGTAATGCTTGGTGCTTGTCTTNCCATAAGAACCGGTTATGCCGATTATCTTGAGATCTGGCATCGATTTAAGTATTCTTTTCGCATCGTTGATGAAACTTTGATTAATCATTTTTTCAACGGGCATNAGGATGAGATCTGCAAGGATAAGTGGAATGAATGAACAGATCGTTATCAAAAGCAGGATACCCAATGCNATCACGAATTGCGGATACTGTTCNGAGCCAACTCCAGGAGTGAAGATTGCAGCCAGATATGCGGCCAGTGATATGAGAANTGTCACAGCGTATAATCGCCATACTCTTTTTGTGAAAACGAGCGGTTTTTTATATTTCCTCCTGCATATAATAAAGATTTTTCCTAATGCGATCACAGCCAATATAAGTGCGGCTCCATTGGGTTTGATCAAAGTGGAAAACAACATGAAGAGGCACGCTATATCGATGAGCCGCCATGTAGAACTTAAATTACGTTTGAGCCATTTCCAATATCTCGAGATTCGGTAGCTGTTTTGCTGGAACATCTGAATATCATATTTGAAATTCAGAATCATGTATATTCCGCAAATTACATAAATAATTATTAGAAGTGTCATTTTTAATATTATTCAATTACACATATATTCTATTTAAGAAGGAATGATTGAATCACGGCTCTGAATTGACCGGGATTATCAAGAAATGAATAATGTCCACATTCCGGAAAACTAACCAATCCTGCATCAGGAATAAGTTTTTCCATGGTCTTTGCATCCGAAAGAGGAGTAGCGGTATCATTCTCGCCCCATATTAAAAGTGTGGGTGCGCTAATAGAAGGCATATATTTCTTTAGGTCCTCGTTTACGCATATGCTCATGACGGCACGCATCATTGGAGAAGACTGCCGATAATCGGCTGAACCAGCTTTCCCTCTCCATGCATCTATAATCTTATCAGCTCTTTTCTTACCTAAAAATATAGGGAGAAGCTTACGAGCAGATTTAAAAGAATACACTTTTANATAATATTTTAATGAATGATGCGGTTTGATGCCCGCAGAATCAATCAAAACAATTTTGCTGATCTTATTTCGCGAAGCCATGAGTATTGATATTCGTCCTCCGAAAGAGTGTCCAATAAGAATAGGGGATTTGATGTTCAAAGTCTCTGCGAATTTTTCAATGAGCTTTGTGAATTGCTCTATTCCCCAAGGTTCGGGAGGTTCTTGACTTTTNCCGTGTCCGGGTAGATCAATAGAATAGACTTTCAACTTAGAATTAATGGCATTTGCAATACTTGCAACGGTGGTATAATTACACCCCCAGCCATGCATTAAAATGACTGGCGAAGCCCCGTCGGGTCCGGTTTCGTCATATGTCAGTTCGAGTCCGTCGATAATAATATTCTTTTCCATGATGCAAATTTAGTAATAAAATAGAGAAGTTAGAAATAAGATTTAGATAAAATATTAAAGTGCATTATTATGATGCTTTAATTGTTAAGGAACATAAAACAAAAAAGTTNAAAAAATGGTTATACAAATATGGAAAAAAACGAATTGAAGCGACAAATGATGAATCTGTGGAAGGAGACTTTTCACGATTCGGATGAGTATATCCGGTTGGTTTTCGATGAATATTTCGATCCGGAATACGNAGANTATGAAGAGAGAGATGGGCGAATTATAGCCTGTCTTCTGGCGATTCCATATACATTTGGAAATGATAATTATACCATAAATAGTGTTTATTTATGCGGTCTTTCTACATATTATAAGAATCGTGGTGAAGGTATCATGACNCANCTTATACAAAAAATAGAAAAAANAATGCGCCAGAAGGGTTATTCCTTCATGTTCCTTATACCTGCNAATTCGGGACTAAGAAGGTATTATAAGGACCGGGGATTTATTAACGGATTTTATAGATCGGCTCTTCATTATACCTCCCTTCATGATTTTAAAAGGGATTTTTATAGCTCAATTTCTACGGAGGAAAATGCACTTTTTGAGGTAAAAAAACGATATTTTGATGGGCTTTCTGTCGAGATAATCGACCGTATGGAGGGTTTGAATGAGGAGTCGGTGCTTAATGAAATAACTGATTTTNTTTTCGCATGTGAAAATAAACAGAAGGGATTAACTCTATTTCAATCAGTGAAACAGATTAAGGTATTTCTTAAGGAAACTATTTTATCNGGAGGNAGGATTGTTATCTGCAGAAATAATGATGGAGAATATGCAGCTGTGGGATTATATTCCATTTCAGAAAATGAGATAAAGGAAAATGGNAGATATGCCACAAACTATGGTTCATTATGTAAAATAAGAGAAACGGTTATTCTTACGGGCGGAGGACGAAATCTTACGGTTTATCAATATGGATACGAAAAGAAATCNCAGAAGGAAGCTGTTTGGAATCCTATGTATAGTTCGTTTTCTCCGGACGCTCCTCAGGTNGGGTCTGTAGGCATAATTGAACGAGTATATAATCCTAATAGTAATTCGGAAATCTATGGAATGATNAGAATTTTGTCGATGTCTGAGATTTTAATATTCCTGAGTAATTGGAGAAGAGATTTAAAATATTCGATTCTCATGCGACGGGATAATGATGGAGAAATTATTGAATTTTCCTCAAAAAATGGACACGTTACTCAGTCGAGTATAANGCATGAAGTATCNTCTAATGAAGAGNGTGATGCATGGAATAAAAATAAAAAAATATTGTATATAAGAGATCTTTNCGGAANAGAGCGAATGGTNTTGACAGAGCGGGATCTTGGAGAGATTCTNTTTCGGCGACCAGGCTGTGATCGCATGGTGGAAGAGGCATTTGACCTTCCANCCATGAATGGGAGAATCTCTCTTTTATTAGATTAGACGCGGATNGTNTGACTCTTTACTNTATTTAAGGATGCACCCAGGTGCGTCCTTTTTTTTGTTGCAAANGAAAACATAGAACAAAATGGATGNACAAATATAAAAATATCAATTTTGCNCTGACGTGGNAAGTAGTAGGAGAGTGAAACNTGGCTTAAACTGGGTTAGAATTGTTAAATTTATTTTTCTGAATAAAAATCTGTACCTAATTTACAAATGTATAANNTATTGNTAGATAGNCTATTTGTGTTTGAAAACANTGATTTTTAGAGGCTGAGAATCTGTTATATCTCTCAATCTGTATTTCTATAGGTGAATATTATGATTAAAAGCCATAGATAGNGATCGTCTGCAACGAGGTGGTTTATGAAATANGATGAAAGAAAGATAGGAGAGAGTGGAGAATAAAATGGTTTCGAACAAAAAAT
This sequence comes from Bacteroides sp., assembly GCA_014801535.1. GTDB lineage: Bacteria > Bacteroidota > Bacteroidia > Bacteroidales > Muribaculaceae > Lepagella. The sequence goes on along the minus strand of JAAVEA010000014.1, from coordinate 27,034 downwards.
ATAAAATNGTCAAATTGGCACATGTNAAAAGATCGAGAAAAAGANGTGTTTTAAAAAGCAAANAGAANTTGAATACATTTGCAATTTTACAATTGCAAAGATTTGCAAATANAATAAATTGNTATNATAAATGTAAATAAGAGTGANTGTCTTTATTTGCAAATTCAATTATGAAAATTGTAAATTTAATATCTTTTCTAATGTTTGTATTGTAAATTTTATTGATTAACATTTATTTGCATAACTTATATATTATGATATATCAGTANTTTATNGATTAAAGTTGTGTAGNTATGAAGGATTTGANGTAAATTGTTTCTATTGATGGAGGNAAGGGCGGATTGTNCGGTATAACCTAATATATATCAATATATATAAGTGTAACTAATAAAGTACCAGTTAAGAANTGAGATTTGAANTGTAAATTTGNAATTTTATATTTGCAATTCAAAATTTAGAAATTATTATTTTGAAATTGGAAATTTNAATTTGAAATTTGCAAAATTATTATTACTTTTGTATACTCAAATTTAGATAATTTAATTNTGATATGAACGAGGATAATGTGGCAATTCGCCTAAAAGGGTTCATCGATTACTTAGGTATATCAAGTTCTCAATTTGCAGATCAATGTGGTATTCCTCGTCCGAGCCTTTCTCAACTATTGAATGGGAGAAATAAAAAGATAAGTGATGTGTTGGTAGGTCAGATTCATGCCGCCTACCCCGAACTCTCAGTATTGTGGCTGATGTTTGGAGAAGGAGATATGCTTGTAAAGGCTCCTCAGGACGATTCTAATGAAGAGTATTCTGTTGCGGANGGTAATTATAAGGAATCCTCGGTTNTTGACTCTGAAGATTTGCAGAGGCAGGAGACTTCCAATTGTGTAAAGAGATTAAGCAGAGAATTATCANATTCAAAATTAGAAGATTTNATAGCGGAGCAAGAACAGANGATAAAGGAATTAAAAAAAGAGATCGAATTGATGAAGAAGAGTCCCAGAAGAGTTGCTCAGATCACGGTTTACTATGATGACTCTACATTTGAAACATTTTTTCCNGGNANTTCAATTGGTCGTATGCGATAGTTTTGTTTGAGNCTTAGATTTTTATGGACTCTCGGTAAGGAGATTTGATTTTTTAAATTCTCAGTGCTTAGAAATAGGGTATTTNCCTATGTAAANTATTATTAATTAGGTAAATAATATAATTTGTTTTTGGGAATTTTTTTAATTGAAATAGTTTTAAATGATAGTTTTAAGGCATTATTTCGATTTGAATGGCCTTGAAATGGTATATTCACACTTTCTTGCTGTTGTTTCTTCACTTTCTTCCTACTTCTTTCCTCATTAATTTTTTTCTTATCNGCTATTTNATTTTTTGAGGAGNGTAGGATCGGTTCANGTAAATCTTATCTTATGTCTTTTGANCAGCCAGTATTCATAGCTGACATATCATTCGAAAAGTAANCACACTTTCATCCGCTTTAATAAGAACAGACAGGNGTTGTGGCTGNGTGCTATTCACAGGAAACTTATAATAAGACATTATCAAAACTACTAAAATNANTTTTTATATTTTATAAATATTAATACAAAAATATTTACCTCAGAATTATACTACATCTGTATATAACTCTGAGGTAAAATTAGTAGTTTTTATNTATNTTGACGATACATTAAAGAGAGGTATTTTCAAGACTGAAAATTCTTCTTTTTAATTTTAATGTGCTATTTGAAATTATATCCAAGAGTGAGTTGGAATCCATTTTCATGCATCTTCACTTTTCCTGCTTCCAAGTTGTTTTTCATCATATTCAGCATACCGATGTCGCCGCTTAGGCCGACATAATAGTTTTTAAGGAAGTTTACACCTACACCTATTCTCCAGGATAGGTTCACGCGATTCATTATATCATACATACTTCCGGAATCATGAAATTCGATATCATGCTTTTCTTTGGTTGTAAGATAGTAGTCGTTTGAGAAACCTACATTGAGTACCGGTCCCGTATGAATGGCAAGCGAAGTGCTTGGCGTAAAATCAAAATGGTATCCTATTTGTACAGGTATTCTCATGCCGAATTTTCTCAGTGATCTATTTTTGAANTCACTGTTGCTTTCGTCATCGTCCAAGAAATTTCCGACATTGATAGAGTTAGTGTGGTAATAAAAATCAATCCCNGGNTCAATGAAAAGATTNGCTACTACAGGAACGTTGTAGATGGCTCCAATGGAGAGTCCTCCACCTGTGCCAAATGGATCGTTGCTTAATGAGGCATTNCCCATTGTATATTTAACATCTCCGGGAATGGATGCGTCTATTGAAAGACGAGCGCCCAGATAGGCCTTGTTCTGAGGATTGTCAAGAACACTCTTTTGTGCCATCGCTCCAAATGAAGAAAGAGCTAAAGCTGAAAATAGTAATATTTTTTTCATAAGTATTAAATTTTTATTAAGATTGAAAAATGACTATTTATACAAATCATCAGGATTTTAATCTGAATAATTATAATAATATTACAACGCAATACAGGAGAAAGTTTTAAACAATGTTTAAGAGCATATAATTTATTAATTCAGTAATCACAATTAAAATGGAGGAGCTTANCGGGCTCCTCCATTTTCAAGTGAATCAAGTCGCTGCTTCATTTTAATTTCGGCCGGATTATCACCCGGGTGCCAAAATCTTGAATTAATAATTTCATCGGGTAAATATTTTTGCTTTACGTAGTTTCCTTTGTAGTCGTGAGCGTATTTATAGCCTTCATGATAGCCGAGTTCAGCCATAAGTTTTGTAGGTGCGTTGCGAAGATGTAAGGGCACCGGAAGATCTCCGGAATTCTTNACTTCATCCATAGCTGCGGCTATTGCCATGTATGCTGAATTACTTTTGGGAGAATTGGCTAAATAAATTGCACATTCAGATAGAATAATTCTGCCTTCAGGCCATCCGATTTTATTAAGTGCATCGAAAGTGGCGTTTGCAAGAAGCAATGCGTTAGGGTTTGCAAGACCGATATCTTCGGCCGCCAATATTACAAGACGACGTGCTATAAAAGCCGGATCTTCTCCCCCTGATACCATTCGAGCAAGCCAATATACAGCCGCCTGCGGATCACTCCCACGAATTGATTTTATAAACGCCGATATGATATCATAGTGCATTTCTCCGTTACGATCGTATGCCGCGNGATTTTCNTGAAGCCGTGACGTTACGATGTCATCATCTATGACTACTGGATCCCCTGNGGGAGTGGATTGTTCGATAAGGTCGATNATATTTAGAAGTTTTCTTGCATCTCCTCCTGCATGTCGCATAAGAGCTTTGTCGGAGCGAATCTCAAAAGTTCTTTTCTTTAAGATTTCATCCTTTGTTATGGCCCGGTCAAGGAGATTTGCCAGATCTGTCTTATCCAAAGATTTCAGCGTGTATACCTGAGCTCTTGACAGTAACGGTCTGATAACTTCAAAAGAGGGATTCTCNGTAGTNGCGCCTACGAGGGTTACCGTTCCTTTCTCAACAGCTCCCAAAAGGGAATCCTGCTGACTTTTATTGAAACGATGAATTTCATCAATGAAAAGAATAGGGCGCCCCTTGATGAANATGCTTTTTGAATCTGCTTCGCAGCGNTGCAACACTTCGCGCACCTCCTTTACACCNGAAGTAACAGCCGAAAGTGTATAAAAGGGAACTTCTATCTGATTGGCAATAATCTTCGCAAGAGTTGTCTTGCCTACACCCGGAGGCCCCCAAAGGATGAAAGAGTTGACTCTTCCTGTCTCAATCATTTTCCTGATTATTCCATCCGGACCAACAAGATGTGTCTGNCCGATATAGTCATCAAGGGATATTGGGCGGAGTCTTTCTGCTAAAGGTATGTTACTATTCATTTAAGAAGTTACTGGTTATAAATCGATATATGTAAACAAAGTAGTTGGGAATTATTTGAACGCTAAAACTCGTTCATTAATTATTTGCAGCTACTTAGAAACTACTTATAAGTAAGTATTCAAGATCAAAAGATAGTAGGCGTTCAATCTAAAAAATTGTCTACCCATTAATCATATTAAACAAATTAATTTATCTCAAAGTTAGAATCCGGATTAGTTCTTCTACATTGATCTGCTTTAAAGATTTGATTACAATATCGGAAAATGGGCTTATAATTGCATCTGAAAGTGTGCCTTCTATTCCAATTACATAAGCACCAGATGCCTTGCCGGCTTTTACACCCTGTAGAGAATCTTCGAATACTACACAATTTGAAGGCTTGCATTTCAAAAGATCTGCACCAAGTAGATAGCCNTCCGGGTCGGGTTTGGATTTCGATACCTTGTCCCCTGTAACAATTGCAGTAAATAGAGATTCGAGATCAGGCAACTCTTCCCGAAGATGCTGCATTTTAATATCGTTGCTACTCGTGACAAGAGCCGTCGGAATATCGTTATTTTTCAGCCAGAATAGTAGTTCATGAGCACCGGGAAGCCATTCATATTTCATTTTTCTCTCAAGCTCGTAAAGCAGTGAGCTTACCTCTTCCTGTTTACCGGGGAAGTAAGTGTCAATAATCTCTACGAGCGTCATTCCCTTGATTCGAATAGGCAGATCAGGGAGACCGGTTGGGAAAACACGATTGATCTCCGCCCATATTTTAGTGTATTCTTTTTCACTGTCGATAAGAACTCCATCAAGATCAAACAGGAACCCTATGTTNGTATCTTGGGGTGAACGGAATAAATTATTTGTCATTTCGTTATATTTTCATTTCTGTTTTGTAATTCTACAAAAATAACAAAACAGCTTGAGAAAATCAAAAAGGATAAAAAAATGTGTTTCAAAGAGAGAGCTAAAGATAGAAAGAATGCGATTTTTTTGGTATATTTGCAGATTATAAGTAAGTATTCAAAATTAAACGATAGTAAGTGTATATTAAATCTTTTATACTATCTGCGGCTTCTTTTCAGTTGCTTCAGGATTGTCGCTCTGTCGCATACGGGAGTTTATTCTTTCACTCTGCATCAGAATCAACTGAAAAAATAAGATCGCATATGGTATAAATTAATTTTGAACACTTATTTATGAAATGAATTCATATGCTACAGGAAATAACCCTACAGACAGATCCACGAACATCGANCGAAGAAAAAGCTATTAAAAATAAGCTTGCAGAAAAACTGCATTTGTCTCCGGAAGAAATCAATGATTTTCGTGTATTTCGAAGATCAGTCGATGCTCGTGGAAATAAAGTGCGCGTCAACTTATCGGTTAAAGTTGCAACGGGAGAAGACAAAAAGGTTTCGGCTATCCATACTCCCCGAATATTTCGGCCTGTTGATGAAAATGCCCCGNCNATGGTGATTGTCGGNGCNGGTCCNGCCGGACTGTTTGCCGCCCTTAAATGCATCGAATGTGGTATTCGTCCCATAGTGCTTGAAAGAGGCCGTGATGTTGATACGCGCAGAATAGACATAGCGGCAATAAGCCGTTGCANGCAGATNAATCCCGAATCAAATTATTGTTACGGAGAGGGAGGAGCCGGAGCTTTCAGTGATGGAAAGTTATTTACGAGAAGTAAAAAGAGAGGTAGTAATGAGGATGTGCTTCAACTCCTTGTTCAATTTGGGGCTTCTGAAGATATCCTTATAGATGCTCATCCTCATATTGGAAGCGACCGTCTTCCAAAGATAATCAAGCGTATTCGTGAAACCATTATTGAAAATGGTGGAGAAGTATTGTTTGAGAAAAAAGTAGAAANATTACTCCTTGAAGATAATAAAGCGATTGGTGTGATAGATTCTTCCGGAACTACATATTACGGCAGCGTCATGCTTGCCAACGGCCATTCGGCACGGGATTTTATAAAGAATCTTCATGCCCAGGGGGTAAAGATGGAAGCAAAGGGTATCGCAATCGGAGTGAGGCTTGAACACCCTCAGCAATTGATTGATAGAATTCAGTATCATCAGCCGGAAGGCAGAGGAAAATATCTGCCTGCTGCGGAATACTCATTNGTGGCTCAAAGCAATGGTAGAGGNGTTTATTCATTCTGTATGTGTCCGGGTGGCGTTATTGTGCCCGCCGGNAGTGCATCCGAGGAGCTTGTGGTGAACGGGATGTCTGCATCGGCTCGTGCTGGAGAATATAGCAATTCAGGCATGGTTGTGGAACTGCATCCGGGTGATATTCCTGAATATCGAGGTTTTGAAGAACTTGAANTGATGAAATTTCAGGAAGATCTGGAGAAAAGTTTTTATAGATCATCCGGTGATTCGATCAATGCACCGGCACAAAGAATGACAGATTTTGTGGAAGGTAAAATTTCCAAAACCTTACCNGGCACCTCATATGCCCCCGGTATACATCCGGCCGACTTTAACAAACTTCTGCCATCGTTTATCAGTCATCGTTTAAAAGAGGGTTTTCAGACATTNGGAAAAAAACGTAAGGGTTTTTTNACNANAGATGCAATATTGGTTGGGCTTGAATCGCGCACATCTTCCCCGGTGCGTCTCCCTCGCNATAAAGAGACTTATGAGCATNTTGAGATNGAAAATCTTTATCCCGTGGGAGAAGGTGCCGGTTACGCCGGTGGGATTGTTTCCGCTGCGGTCGATGGTATGAATGCTGTTAGTGCGTTTAATAAAAAGATTGGTAATAAANAGTGATTATCAATGGGAGTTTATCTNTTGTTATTCTAACCAAATTTATAGTATGAAGTAAACTGCAATTTGGGGTTTTAATAAAAATAAGCAATGGCGATAATTTTAAATATAGAGACATCAGGAAAAATATGTTCTGTTGCAATAAGCAAGGATGGTGCAATAGAATATCAACTTGAAGACCATGAGGGGATGCGACATGCAGAAGTTCTTGCACCTTTTGTAGAGAAATGTATGCAGGAATTGAATCGCAGAGGAGAAACTCTGGATGCAGTGGCTGTAAGTATCGGTCCCGGTTCTTACACGGGTTTACGNATTGGTCTTTCACTTGCGAAGGGTCTTGCATTTAGTTCCTCACTTCCTTTGATNGGTGTTAGCACATTGCAAATACTTGCTGTAAAGGCAATGTTTCGCAATTTTGACTTTACAGGNGAAGANTTGCTTGTCCCTATGATTGATGCGAGGCGTATGGAGGTCTTTACAGGTGTTTATGATTTTTCCCTGAATGAAATAGAAAAACCTGGTCCGCGNATCCTTGATGGCGATTCATGGAAAGAGATGCTTGAACAGAGAAAAATGTGTTTCATCGGAGATGGATCTGATAAAGCTCGGGAGGTCATTAAAAGTGAAAATGCTATTTGGATTCCCGGNCTTGTGCCNGTGGCGAGAGATATGCTCGCTCTATCGGAGAAATATTATAGAGAAGGACGTTTTATCGATCTTGCCTATTCAACTCCGGAATACCTGAAAGAATATCAGACAACCACNCCTAAAAATAAATTCTAAAGAATTAATTAAACATAAAAGTGATGCTACCATATAATACAGACAATAGCCCGATAATTCTTCCTGAATATGGAAGAAATGTCGAAGGTCTTGTGAACTTCTGCTGTGCGATTGAAGATAGGGATGAGCGTACACGATGCGCTTATGCTCTTGTGGAACTCATGGCAAACCAGTTTCCTCATCTTGTGGGTGAGAATGGCGATAAAAGCCAGATATGGGATCAGATCAATATAATATCTAAGTTCAGACTTGATGTCGACTTTCCATGCGATGTCGTAACAGCGGAAAAACTTAATCCTAAACCGGATCGTATTCCTTACACGGCCTCTTCCATGAGATACAGGCATTATGGGAAGAATATAGAAAAAATGATCGAAACTGTATCCGATATGCCGGAAACCGAAGAGAAGGCTATTTTAATCTCCATGATAGCTCATCATATGAAAAAACTTATGTTGACCCATAATAAGGAAGGTGTGGACGATGCCAAGATTCTAAGAGATCTCGCGGAATATTCCGGAGGTCGGATTAACCTTGATCCGTCGACATATCTGTTACATGAGTTTAAAGAAGTGGAGATTTCAACTCCCGGAAAGAATAAAAAGAAAAAGAAATAAGGCATGAGCAGTTTTATAGTTGAAGGAGGCCATAGCCTTCATGGTGAGATTAGTCCAAAGGGAGCCAAAAATGAGGCATTAGAGGTGATCTGTGCGGTATTGTTAACCGATGAAAAGGTTACGATTTCCAATCTTCCGGCTATTTCTGATGTGAGAAACCTGATTAATCTTCTTTCGGAAATGGGTGTTAAAGTTAATTATATTACACCGGAAAAATGTGAATTTCAGGCCGACGATATAGATTTGAGCTATATCACTTCAGATAAGTATAGAAAGAAGGCAGAAGCTCTGCGTGGTTCGGTTATGGTTCTCGGTCCATTGGTTGCACGTTTCGGGAGCGCAATTCTGCCTAAACCGGGAGGTGATAAAATTGGTAGGCGTAGACTTGACACCCATTTTATAGGGTTGCAGAAACTCGGGGCCAAATTTGACTACAATTCAGGCACACGCACATATTCCATTACGGCACCCGACGGATTGAAGGGTACCTATATGCTGCTCGATGAAGCGTCGATTACCGGCACGGCCAATATAGTAATGGCAGCGGTATTGGCAAAAGGGGAGACCATAATATATAATGCCGCGTGCGAGCCTTATATACAGCAGCTTTGCAAAATGCTGTGCCGTATGGGTGCGCGTATAGAGGGCATAGGATCTAATCTTTTAAAGATAGAGGGAGTGGAGAAACTGGGAGGAACAAACCATCAGCTTCTCCCCGACATGATTGAAGTGGGTAGTTTCATCGGTATGGCTGCTATGACAGGCTCAAATCTTTTGTTAAAGGATGTAGGTGTTAAAGATCTCGGTCTTATGCCTGATGTGTTTGAACGTATCGGAGTAAAAATGCAGATAGAAGGAGATAATATCAGGATTAACCAAGATGAGATATACGAGATCGAGACTTTCATTGACGGTTCTATCATGACTATTGCAGATGCTCCATGGCCCGGTTTATCGCCTGATTTAATCAGTATACTCCTTGTCGTAGCTACACAGGCCCGGGGAAGCGTGCTGATTCATCAGAAAATGTTTGAAAGCCGGCTTTTCTTTGTTGATAAGCTTATAGACATGGGTGCCCGTATTATTCTTTGTGATCCGCATAGAGCAGCCGTTATAGGTGCTGGAAAATTTGATTGTCTCAGAGCTACAGATATGGTTTCACCCGATATCAGAGCCGGTATAGCTATGCTTATTGCGGCCATGGGAGCTAAAGGAACGAGCAAGATTCAGAATATAAATCAGATTGACCGGGGATATGAAAATATTGATGTAAGATTGAACCGATTGGGTGCCAAAATCATTAGAATTGAAGAGTAGTGGTTGTAGAGCCCCTATTTGTTTAATAAAAAAATCTATGATTGAGGAAAAAAACATAACACCGGTAGGCAAATTTCAGAAAACCCATGGACTTAAGGGTGAACTCAATGCAGTGCTTGATATCGATTTCGAGTTTTTTGCAGAAGGATATCCTTTAATTTTGAATGTTGAGGGTGCTTTTGTGCCTTTTTATGCAGAATCTGTAAGAGGGAAGGGAGCAACCACCTCTTTGATAAAATTGAAGGATATTGATTCTCAAGATGAAGCCCGAATATTTGTAAATGAAGTGATATATGCTGAAAAAGAGAATCTGAAAGAATTCATGGGAGAGGCCGGTGAAGATCTTCTTCTTGAAGATGATCTCGAAGGCTATCGGGTGGTTGATGAAAATCTTGGTGAAATAGGTGTGATTTCAAGGGTAGATACTACCACGGAGAATATACTTTTTATTGTTGATGACGGGGAAGGAGAAGAGATTTATATTCCGGCCGCCGATGATTTTATTGTTGCAATAGATGAAGACAGGCGGGAAGTTGTGACAACTCTTCCAGAAGAACTCGTAAATTTAAATCAGAAGCGTGATGGGCAATGAATTGCAATATGATGAGAATGATGCAGTGAAGTTTATAAGAAAACTTCTTCCTGCTGATAAAGAAATGCAATATACCGATGATGAAATTCTTTACGTCATCGATATAATGTATGATTGGTATGAGAAAAACGGTTATCTTAGCCTTGACATGAATGTTACGGATGAGGAAGAAGCCGATATAGCGAAGCTTACGGCATATGTAAAGAAAGAGATTTCAGCCGATGGTGAGATCGAGATGGATCCGGCGGATATTGATCTAATAGTTAAAGGAGAACTTGAATATGAAGAGTCGCTTGAGGATTTTGATTAAGTCTTTTTTGTTTTTGATGCTTTTTATAGGATGTGCGAATACCCCGGTGTATTCCCAGAGTAAAAAAGTGTCTCATGAAAGGATAGATGAACTTGATGAACTCTCTTTTACGGAGATGATAAATTCGGTGCCGCTGGATGAAAAGTCTGCTGCGCTTGTAAGAAAATTTCAGGATAAAGAGGCACGTGACAGGATTCTGAAATCTTACGGCATGGATAAAAACGGATGTAACGTCGAAAATTTCAGGAATAAAGAGGTGCTTCTTATTACTGTACCCGCCTCTAAGCTCTTTTATCCCAACTCAACTGAATTGAGGCCGGATGCTTCTAATTTCCTTAATCCGATAAAGCGTTATCTTAAAGAGCCAGATATGTACAGAGTGCTTCTCGTAATGCATACCGACAATACCGGCTCAGAGGGGTATCGTGAAGAGATTACGGAAAAAAGAAGTACGGCAGTGTTTGATTGGTTCGACAATCAGAATCTTGACACGGAATATCTGTTCTCATATGCATATGCTGATGAAATGCCTCTTGTAGAGAACAATTCAATGTCTAATAGAGATAGAAATCGAAGATTGGAAATATATCTTGTGCCTGGTGCCAAGTTGGCAGATCAGGCAAAAAAGGGTAGGATAGTGTTCTAAAATATCAATTTAAAGACAGAGCGGAAGTAAATTTACTTCCGCTCTGTTTTTATATCCGGATGTTTCATATTAATCCATTCGATCGCGATAATCCTCATAAGTGTACTCTCTCAGAAGCACGGGGTTTCCTTCCGAAGGCTGAAGCCATATGGAAGGATGTTGAATCCCATTAAACATATTTGTCTTGACGGTGGTGTAATGATTCATATCAAGAAGAGTTAGCTTATCGCCGGGCTTCAATGGCTTCTCAAACTTCCAATCACCTACAAAGTCTCCGCTTAGGCAAGAATTCCCTCCAAGGCGGTATATATTCTCTGTCTCACTGTCATCAGGCAATGCTTCGGCAATATTAGGTCGATAAGGCATCTCAAGGCAATCAGGCATATGACAGGCAAAGGAAGCATCAATTATCGCGGTCTTTATTCCGGCATCTTCCACTACATCGAGCACTTCTGTAACAAGATCACCGGTCTGCCAGGTGAATGCGCTGCCTGGTTCGAGAATCAATTCAAGACCGGGATATTCCTCATGCAGTTTATTTAAAAGTGCAATAAGATGTTCGGTGTCGTAATCCTTCCTTGTTATTAAATGTCCTCCTCCCATGTTGAGCCATTTAAGGTTTGGCAATAGGTGTCCATATTGCTTTTTAAATGCTTCAAGCACCTTTTCAAGATCGTAGCTTGAGGATTCGCACAACGCATGGAAATGGAGTCCCTCTATCCCCTCCGGCAGACCGTCGGCAAGAGCTTCCGGATTTTCACCGAATCTTGATCCCGGCACACAGGGATTGTAGATGTCTGTTTCAATCACGCTACAATGAGGATTTACTCTGAGACCGGCAGACACTCTTTTCTGAGGGTTAGCTTTGTTCCATTCCTCAATCTGACTGCGGAAACGATTATATTGGGCTATTGAATTGAACGTGATGTGTGAGGATCCTTTCAAAAATTCAGGGAAGGTATTCTCAGTATATACCGGGCAATAAGAATGCACGTCATTCCCGAGATAATCGAGAGAAAGCTTCATCTCATTCAGAGAACTGGCTGTGGAAGCCGTGAAATATTCTGCGATTATCGGGAAAGTCTTCCACAAGGCGTTGGCCTTGAAAGCCATTATAATTTTTACATCCGCGCTATCAGCCACCTTTCTAAGCTTCTCCATATTGGCGCGCAGCTTGTCTTCATAAACTATATAATATGGTGTTGTCATAATTTTATGCAATTTGAAGTTGTTTGAACTTTTTATGAACATTATATCGAAGTGTTTAGTCAAATCCTATTTCCATTTACTGATTTCTGAGCAGCATTCGTCTCTCTTTTAAACACCTCTTAAAGTATTGTGAATTTAGCAAATCGCAGCAGCAGTTTTTTAACTCCAACGTTACCGAAATCAACCGTGATGCTTTCTTCACCTGACACGTTTCCAATCGCTGTAATCTTACCGATGCCGAGTTTAGGATGTTCTATTCTTGTTCCGATACTTAGGTCTCCGGCCGAGTGCTGTGCTTTTATAGAAGAGCCTGCACCGGTAATATCCGACAGGCGTTTCCTTGGAGAACTCATGGAGTGTCCACGATTTGGGCTAACTCTCGAATTAGCTGAATATTGACTGTCTGCCGCAGTTTTCGATGTATATGATCCGGAAGAGAATGCCGATGAACGATAATTTGCAACCGGATTCAAGAATCCTCCTCCATCATCCACATTAACTGAAGAAACCATCTTTAAATATATAGGATCAATCTCCGAAAGGAAACGTGAAGGTCTTGTCATCACCGTCTGGCCGTTTCTGAATCTGGATCCGGCATATGTTATTGTGCATGTTTCTTTAGCGCGTGTGATCGCAACATAAAGCAGTCTTCGTTCCTCCTCAATCTGTGCAAGAGAATCCATGCTCATAGCGGAAGGGAAGAGTTCCTCCTCAACTCCTACTATAAAAATATGTTTAAACTCAAGACCCTTGGCTGCATGAACAGTCATGAGTGTAACTTTAGCCTCATTTGAATCATCATCGCGATCTTGATCCGTTGCCAGCATCACTTCCGACAGAAATGTTCTCATGCTTAGATCTTCTTCACCTTCTTCAATGCGGGCATCAACAAAATCCTTCAATCCGGAGAGAAGCTCGGAAAGGTTTTCCTGTTTGCTGATACTTTCAGGAGTATTGTCGTGAGCAAGAGCTGTGAGTATTCCCGTGCGATTATAAATAAGCTGTCCAACTTCGTAGGCATTCGATCTGTTGCAATCATCTATGAAAAGCTGCAGAAGCGACGCGAAACCTTCAAGTTTCTTCTTTGTTCCGTTATTCAGTCCCGCATCATATTTGTCCGGATTGGAGATAACGGTCCATAGAGAAACATTGTTTGCCGAAGCCACAGTCTGCAACTTCCTCATAGTTGTTTCACCAATTCCTCTTGCGGGATAATTTATTACCCTTCTGAGTGCTTCATCATCGTCCGGATTAATTGTGAGCCTGAAGTAAGCGATCACATCCTTAATCTCCTTGCGCTGATAAAACGATAAACCTCCATAGATGCGATAGGGGATATTCCGTTTTCGTAAAGCTTCCTCCAGGACTCGGCTCTGTGCGTTTGTGCGATAAAGAATGGCAAACTCATCATAAGGGTCATGATGAGTCATTTTAGATTGGGTTAGACGATTGGCAACCATATATGCCTCCTCCATGTCGCTGTATGTTCGGATCACCTCTATAGGTTCGCCTTCATTATTCTCACTATACACGTTTTTTTTAAGCTGTCGAGTATTTTTGGCAATCAGAGAGCCTGCGGCATTGACTATATTCTGGGTCGAGCGATAATTTCGTTCGAGTTTGAATACTTTGAGTCCCGGATAGCGTTTTTCAAGATTAATTATATTGCCTATATTCGCTCCACGAAAAGAATATATACTTTGCGCGTCATCACCCACAACACATAATTTTCTGTTCTCGCCTGCAAGCTGATTCACGATAAGATGTTGTGCGAAATTGGTATCCTGATACTCATCAACAAGAATATATCTGAAAAATTCCTGATAATGTCTTCGAATATCCGGATTATCTCGCAGAAGAAGGTTCATATAGAAAAGAATATCGTCGAAATCCATAGCATTTGCTGTTAGGCAGCGCTGAGAATATATTTCATATATCTTTCCTGTAAGTGGGCGTTTTGCTCTTCTGTCAGCTTCGTACAGATCACGGTCAAGCTGATATTGTTCAGGTGAAATCATGGCATTCTTGGCATTCGATATAGCCGAAGCCACAACGGCAGGTTTATAACTTTTATCGTCAAGTCCAAGTTCCTTGATGATCATTTTCACAAGAGATCTTGAATCGGTGGTGTCATAGATTGTAAAACCCTCCTTGAACCCAATAAGCGGTGCATGATGACGAAGGATTCTGAGAAACATGGAGTGAAAAGTACCCATCCATAGCTTTGAAGATATCTTGGGTCCTGTAAGTGCAGCGATACGTTCCTTCATCTCCTTTGCAGCCTTGTTAGTAAAGGTCAGGGCAAGAATCCGGTAAGGTTCGTAGCCGGCTGTAAGGAGATCCACAATCTTATAGGTTAGCACACGGGTTTTCCCGGAACCGGCACCGGCTATCACGAGAGCGGGGCCATCTTTGTAGGTCACGGCTTCGCGTTGCTGTGGATTCAGGAAATCGAGATAGTTATAATTTAGGTCTTCAGACATTTTAGACTAATTTACATAATGACGTTTCTACAACTTCAAATTTAGAGCCTGTCTTGATTAAATGAGTTTCACCATACAGACAATCTCTCAGTTTTCACTGAATCCTCTTTTTAATTCTCTATAATCAGGAATTGAAGGTATGAAATTATATGTTCCACTTTTATAATCGATCACACAGCAATAATGATTCAATCCGTTGGACACAATGAGATATTTCGCATGTAAAACCATGTTGTATCTCACAATTTGATCGAATACCCCTTGAGTAACGGCAACTTCCGGGGCTTTATATTCTACGATAATTAATGGTGTACCATCGGGGTTGAAAATCACTGTATCGCATCGTTTCTTCATACCGTTAAGTTCGATTCCGATTTCATTAGCCATAAGTGAGGCCGGAAAATGAAGATCATCGCGAAGCCACGCAGTAAAATGCTGTCTCACGTATTCTTCCGGTGTAAGAGCAATATATTTCTCTCTTAATGGGTCGAACACCTTCAATATGCCATCTTCCTCTTTGACACGCATTTCCAGTTTGGGTAAATGCAATGGAGGATATTTCTTATTATCTTTGTCCATAACTTACAAATATAATAAAAATTGAATAAAGAATTATTTTATTAACATTTTTTACCAGTAATTTTNGAGACGGCTTATATCGCATACATAAAGGAGGGTTGCATCTGATCAGATGCAACCCTCCTTTATGTATGCGATAAGTAATATGTTTACTTCTTAAAAAGTCTTATCAATTCTCCGATCCAGAGCACAATTGAAGTTGCACCGATTATCACAAGCCAGTCCACGATGCTTAGTGGAGTGACGTTGAAGAATTCACCGCCTACGGATACAATGAATATCTGTCCGATGAGGATAACCAATGCTATCAACACGAATCCTCCGCAATTCTTGAAGTGGAAAGCCGAACGACCGGTTTCAAATGCACGGGCATTGAACATGTTCCAGAACTGAAGGAATACGAAAATAGTGAAGAACATGGAAAGTTCTATCGGAGTGAGCGATGCTACATTATCAGGCTGAGGATTAAATGAGAAAATCTCGGTTATGGATTCTACACTGTAATGCTCGAAGATATATAGAATGCCTAACAGAACAACGAAGAAAATTCCTCCTACACCAACTATAGACCTCCACATCGGGCGATTGATAATGAATGCCTCACGTGAGCGGGGCTTGTCTTTCATCACACTCTCAGAAGGAGGAAGGGAGGCAAGTGCCATTGCAGCGAACGTGTCCATAATAAGGTTAACCCAGAGCATCTGGGTAACAGTAAGGGGCGATTCCGTACCCATGAAGGCTCCGGCGAGAACAATGAAGCATGCCGCCACATTTACGGTCATCTGGAAGAGTATGAACCTTTGGATATTCTGGAACAATGAGCGTCCCCACATCACGGCGCGCCCTATTGAAGAGAACGAATTATCCACAATAGTTATATCCGAAGCCTCTTTTGCGACCGAAGTTCCATCTCCCATAGAAAGGCCTACGTGGGCTGCTTTAAGCGCAGGAGCATCGTTTGTTCCATCTCCAGTAACAGCCACGACTTCGTTATTGGCTTGCAGAGATTCAACCAATCTTTTCTTATCCATCGGACGTGCACGTGCTATAATCTTTATATCGCCCACACGTTTGCGGAGTTCTTCATCAGATAGAGCTGCGAACTCGGTTCCAGTGATAATATTTGCTTCGCCATCGGTTTTATCATTCCAAAGACCGACCTGGCGTCCGATCTCTTTCGCTGTCCCGGGTGTGTCACCGGTCACGATCTTAACCTTTATGCCGGCATCCATAACCTCTTTAACCGCATAGGGAACATCTGCACGCACAGGATCGGAAATTGCTACGATTCCAAGGAAAGTAAGATTTTCAGCCACTACTTTATTATCTTTGATTGTGACATCATTATCTTTAAGTTCCTGATAAGCGAATCCGAGAGTACGCATAGCCATGTTCTGATATTCGAGGAGCTGTGCATCAATCTCAGCTTTGGTAACGCCGGCAGTATTTTTACACATTCCGAATACAATCTCCGGAGCGCCTTTAACATATAGAATCTTCTTGCCTGTGGCTGATTTCACCACGGTGGCCATATATTTCCTTTCTGTTGTGAAGGGGAGTTCTTCCATTCGGGCTGCTTCATCGCGAAGTTTCGCATAGTCTGCTCCTCGTTCACGAAGCCAGAGAAGCAGAGCTCCTTCAGTGGGATTGCCAAGCACCTGTGGCTTTTCTCCGGATAGATCAAGTTGAGCGGTGGAGTTTACAGCTATTCCTTCATACAAAACTTCATCAGAAGGATTTCCGAAGAAATTCGTCTTGTAAATCTGCATCTGATTCTGGGTAAGCGTCCCTGTCTTATCTGTACAAATAACAGTTGTTGCACCCATTGTCTCACAAGCATGCATCTTACGCACGAGATTATTGGTTTTAAGCATCCGGCGCATAGAATAGGCGAGAGAAAGTGTAACTGCCATAGGAAGGCCTTCCGGAACGGCTACAACTACAAGCGTTACTGCTATCATCAGGGTTTGTAGCAGATATGCCACAAATTCAACCCAATCAAAGGGTGAATTGATGAAGTACATTATAATGCGGCCAACCACGATAAGAGCAGCGAAAGCGTAGGAGATTTTAGTGATTAGATCGCCGAGACCGTCGAGCTGTTCGTTGAGAGGGGTCTTAACACTGTCGTCTATCTGAGCTGCTTCAAAAACCTTTCCGTTCTCGGTTTTATCTCCGACAGCATAGACACGCATCACACCGTGTCCTTCCATAACTTTTGTGCCGCGCATCGCATGATTGGAAGGGAAGGTGTCTTCAGGGTTGAACTGTTCGGGATCGGTTGTTTTGTGACACATCGGTTCGCCTGTCAATGTCGACTCGTCGATATTAAGCGACACGGCCTCAAGCAGCTCTCCGTCGGCCGGGACCTCTTCTCCAGTATTGAGGATCACAATATCGCCAACCACAACATCCTTACGGGGAATCTGAGTTACATTCCCGTTTCTTATCACCTGCACGGGTTCATCGTCATTCACCTGATTAAGAAGTGCGAATTCCTTATCAGCCTTCAGCTCGAATATGAAAGCAAGTCCTGTTGCAAGGAGAATTGCGATAAAGATACCGATAGGTTCAAAAAATACGCCTGCTCCTTTGTCGAGTCCCCAGAATTCATAGCAGGAGATACCTATTGAAAGGGCTCCGGCTATAAGGAGGATGATAATTAACGGATCGCCAAACTTCTCCAGAAATCTCTTCCAAAGAGGAGTTTGTTCGGCAGGAGTCAGGATATTAACCCCATTTTTTTTGCGGCTTTCCAACACCTCGGCATCGGTAAGCCCCGTGTAATGATTTTTTTCTGCCATTTTTTATAGTTTAGGTTATAATATTTCACTAACTCAATATCTTTTTAAAAGTTTTTTGACTCTATTTAAGTTTATAATTAAGTAGCTACAAGTAATCTGTCGTATTCATTAATTATTAGTAACTACTTAACTTATTTAACATCATAATAATATAAGTGTAGAAATAATTCAAAGAGAAAACGATATATGTCTTCTTTTGTGCAAATTTAACAAAAAAATATATATCAAGGTTTATCATGAAATATTTCAGTTAAAATTCCATTATAAACTGTGCCTTTTACTGTAACCTTTCAAAATAAATCGGCTCCCCGGTGGAGGAGCCGATTTATTAAACGCTTATTTTGTTGAATCATTCTTAACCTCATTTTCAGTCGTTGCCGACTGTTTCTGAGGATTCTTCAGATATTTATCCAAGAATCGGAAGAACACTCTTTGCCATAAGATTGCATTCTGAGGTTTAAGCACCCAATGGTTTTCATCAGGGAACACGAGCATCTCTGCCTCCAGTCCATGCATTTTGGCTGCGTTGAATGCCTGCATACCTTGAGATGCGAGGATTCGATAGTCAAGTTCTCCTACAGTGATAAGCATAGGACACTGCCAGTTATTCACATAACGATGCGGAGAGTTGGAATATGTTCTTTGGGCCACTGCATTGTCCTTATCCCAGAACGGGCCGCCAAGATCGAAGTCTGCGAACCACATCTCTTCTGTTTCGAGATACTGAGCTTCAAGATTGAAAATACCGGCGTGAGCGATAATGGCTGCGAAACGACCGTCATTATGACCGGCGAGCCAGTATGCGGAGAAACCTCCATAACTTGCGCCTATTGCACCCACACGGTTCTCATCAACGTAAGGACGAGCTTTAATATAATCTGTGGCAGAGAAGTAATCCTGCATGTTTTGGCCACCATAGTCGCCCGAGATCTGACGGTTCCACTCAGTGCCGAAGCCCGGGAGACCGCGACGGTTGGGAGCTATGACTACATATCCGTTAGCAGCCATGATCATGAAGTTCCAGCGGTAGCTCCAGAACTGGCTCACTGCCTGCTGAGGACCACCCTGGCAATAAAGAATGGCCGGATATTTCTTATTGGGATCGAAGTCGGGAGGAAGAATTTCCCAACATGTCATCTCTTTACCGTCGGTAGTGGGCACTGTTACTTTCTTCACTTCGCCAAGCTTAAGTTTGCCGAGAAGTTCTGCATTTACAGATGTAAGATCTTTTACACCTTCTTTCTTTACAAGAGTTATTTCGTTAGGAGAACGCATTGAATGACGGAGAGAAATAACTTCATTGTCAGAAATCGGAGCTACAGAAACGAAGTCACACTGATCCATAGCTATTGTGTCGATTGCAGCTGTAGCAAGATCAATCTTGAACACAGGCTCAACTCCCTGATAATATCCGGTGAACCAAAGTGATTTACCATCTTTAGCCCATGCTAATGTTTCAGGCCAGTAATCCCAGTTTTCAGTAAGATCACGTTTGTTGGAACCATCGGCATTCATCACCATCAGGCGTTTCTTATCACTTTCATATTTTGCGGTTGCCATTGAAAGCCATGCAATAGTCTTCCCGTCGGGCGAGAACATCGGATCGGTGTCATAGCCGGGCATACCTTCTGTTAGATTTTTGGTAGATTTATCGGCTACGTTATAGAGATAAAGGTCGCTGTCAGTAGAGAAGACCATATCCTGTCCTTTATGTTTGCGTGAAACATATATTAGGGATTTGCTGTCAGGATTCCATGCAAATGATTCTGCACCCCCAAACGGTAGCATCGGACACTCATAAGGTTCGCCTTCCATTATATCTATAGCGTTCTCAAGCTTGTTCCCATTGAAATCGGCCAAGAACGGATGAGGTATCTTGGTGATCCATTCATCCCAGTGTTTGTATCCGAGATCATCTACAACACGCCCTGTAGTCTTGGGAAGATCTTTGAAAAGCTCCTCGTCATTCTTGTTGAAATCGTCGATTGAGCTGGCATATATTACTTTGGAACCGTCGGGTGATATCTCAAAACAGTTGATGCCATTCTTAACATCCGATACTTTCTTCTCTCCCGAGCCATCGGCATTCATAACAAAGAGCTGTGAAGCTTCAGTGTCTTTGTCATAACGGATAAATGCGATCTTTTTGCCGTCTTCAATCCAACGCAGGTTTGATTCTGATCCGGCTGTTTTTGTGAGACGTGTCATATTCTCACCCGTTGCATCCATTGAGTAGATTTCGGCATTACCCTTGTTCTGCTCGATACTTTCGTATTTGAGCGTGAAGATGATTTTTTTACCATCAGGAGATGGCAACGCTTCACTGATCCTACCGAAAGCTTCAAGAACTTCGGGTGTGATCACTCCGTCGGTTATCTCAATCTCCGGCTTTTCTATCAGCGTATCGGAGACTTTATCTTTCTGGCAACTTGCCAAAGAGATAGGTAGCAGCATAGCGCTCATTGCGATTTTTGCTTTATTCATAATGTAGATTTAAAGTTATGGTGTTATCTCTTTTTATTTCGTTCTTTAAAATGTTTATTTTCTGTATATTTTTTGCTACTCATGCGATGCCCCGTGTCTTTAGCTGTTTGGGGAAGCAGACCATGATTGCGTGGTGGGTTATCATATAAAGCAGCTATAAGGTCTTTTCGACCCATTTTCCTTAACTCTGTCATTATGGAATGACGATTTTCCGGTTTATACCAGAAGAAGAACTCCCTCTGAGCAAGTTTCTCTTTTTCCGATCTGGCCGTATATAACCGCTCTCCGGTGTAAGGATGAAAACCGGTATAATAGATTTCGGTGGCTAAAGTCATTGGAGTTGGAGTAAAATCTTGCACTTGTTCAAGATGAAAATTCAATTTCTTGGTTTCGGCAGCAAGTTCCGCCATATCCTCCTCTTCACAAGCCGGATGGGATGATATGAAATATGGAATGAGTTGTTGTCGCAACCCTTTTTCTTCATTTACTTTATCAAAAATCTTCTTGAAGCGATGAAATAAAGAAAATGATGGTTTTCTCATGCAATCGAGCACTCGGTCGGAGGTGTGTTCGGGAGCTACTTTTAAGCGTCCGCTCACATGATCGGTTATAAGTTCCCGCATATATTTCTTATTACAGGAATTTATCTTGTCATCTCCGGAGTCGGCCATTGCGAGATCATATCTTACACCACTTCCGATAAATGATTTCTTTATAGCGGGAAGTGAATCAACGCTATGGTAGACATCGAGAAGTTTTGAATGATCGTTGTTGAGATTCCTACATGGTTTAGGGTGAAGACAGGAAGGACGGGTACATTTCTTGCATATTTCCTTATTCTTTCCACCCATTGCATACATGTTTGCCGAGGGTCCTCCCAAATCTGAGATATACCCTTTGAAATCGGGCATCTCAGTAACTTTTTTCACTTCCCTCATTATTGATTCTTTCGAACGTGAGGCAATGAACTTACCTTGATGGGCGGAAATTGTGCAGAACGCACATCCTCCGAAACAACCACGGTGCATGCAAACGGAATGGCGGATCATATCGTATGCCGGAATAGTTTTCCCTTTATATCGAGGATGTGGCAGCCGGGTATACGGCAGATCGAACGATGCATCGACCTCTTCCGAGAGAAGGGGAGGATACATAGGATTAATACGAATCATCTTGTCTCCGGTCTGCTGCCATAATGTTTTCCCATAAAACTTGTTTGACTCCTCCTCAACATGACGGAAATTAAGTGCCTGCAGTTTCTTGTCCTTGAGACATTTTTCAAAGCTATTAAGCACAATATCGCCCTCTTGTGGCTTGGATTTTGAGAAAAGCACTGTCTGTGGAATGTCTTCCATATCCTTGATCTTCTCTCCGGCATTGAGTCGACGCACGATTTCGGCGAGAGGTTTTTCTCCCATGCCATATACGATAAGATCGGCCGGTGCATCGACAAGAATAGACGGACGAAGCCGGTCTTGCCAATAGTCGTAATGCGACACACGACGCAACGAGGCTTCGATTCCGCCGGCAATCACAGGAGTATCGGGATAAAGTTCTTTCAGTATTTTTGAATACACAATGGTGGGATAATCAGGGCGCATACCATGTTTACCACCGGGGGTATAGGCGTCATCATGCCGTAAACGACGGTTGGCGGTATAATGGTTGACCATCGAGTCCATCGCACCTGCGGATACTCCAAAAAAGAGCCGTGGCTTTCCTAATTTTTTGAAATCGCGCAGATCGTCGCGCCAATTAGGCTGTGGAACTATTGCAACCTTCAATCCAAGCGATTGGAGTGTTCGACCAATGACAGCCGCTCCGAAAGAGGGATGGTCAACATAAGCGTCACCTGAAAAAAGAATTACATCTGGCTGATCCCACCCTAAAGCTTCAATCTCGTCTTTGCTCGTGGGAAGAAATGCGGACTTCGGAGGATATTTAGACGTTACATCTTTCATAGATCTGGAATCAATTTGATTGAGGTTCGCCGATGAGTTCCCGAATTTTAAGAAGTTCATCACGCAGTCTTGCCGCTTCAATAAAATCTGTATTCCTTGCGGCCTTAATCATATCGGTTTGCAGTTTCTCCGCCTGTCGTTTGAGCTCAGCGGGAGACATATATTCTATAACCGGATCAGCTGCCATGGAAACCTGATGTTCCTCTTCGATATATGGCCGTGGAGCCACCTTTTTAAACTCCGGAGCTTTCTTAACCTTTCGATCCTGTTTGCCGGCTTGAAAATTATTTGTTTTCTCAATAGCGTCTTCTCCATATATCTCAAGCAATTCCTTGCCGGAGGATTTTTTTACAATAGGAGTAGGAGTGATTCCATGATCCTTGTTATATTGAAGCTGTTTGGCTCGCCGTCTTTCTGTTTCATCAATAGTTTTCTGCATACTGTCGGTTATCTTGTCAGCATACATTATCACTTTCCCGTTAACGTTGCGGGCTGCGCGGCCGGCCGTCTGTGTAAGAGATCTATGGTTCCTCAGGAAACCTTCTTTATCTGCATCCAGAATAGCCACCAGACTGACCTGAGGGAGATCCAGACCTTCACGAAGCAGGTTGACTCCTATCAGCACGTCATATACACCCTGACGCAAATCTTCAAGAATACGGATTCGTTCAAGCGTATCCACATCGCTGTGGATATAAGCGCTGTTTACGCCCCATTTTCTAAGATGGGTGTCAAGTTCCTCAGCCATCCTCTTTGTAAGGGTGGTCACGAGAACACGTTCGTCTCGTTCTATACGTTCCTGAATCTGATCCATCAGGTCGTCGATCTGATTCATTGTAGGGCGAATCTCAATTTCCGGATCAAGAAGTCCGGTGGGGCGTATCACCTGTTCGGTGAATACACCCTCTGTCTGCTGAAGTTCATAGTCACCCGGAGTTGCGCTCACATATATCACCTGATTAGTGAGCCGTTCGAACTCATCGAATTTAAGCGGACGGTTGTCGATTGCAGCCGGAAGCCGGAAGCCATATTCCACGAGATTCATCTTGCGAGACAGATCACCTCCGTTCATACCTCTTATCTGAGGAAGCGTGACGTGACTTTCATCTATAATAGTAAGATAATCCTTGGGGAAATAGTCAAGCAGGCAGAAAGGTCGCATTCCGGGTTCGCGTCCATCGAAATAACGTGAATAATTCTCTATTCCGCTGCAATGGCCAAGCTCTTTTATCATTTCAAGGTCGTAGGTTACGCGTTCGCGTAATCTTTCTGCTTCCAGTAATTTCCCTTCACGAATAAAGAAATCGCACTGCGCTCCTAAATCGACCGCAATATTGTTGATGGCAGACGCAGTCCTTTCTTTGGATGAAACGAAAATATTGGCCGGATAAATGTTAAATCCGTCAAGATTCGAGAGCACTCCACCTGACAAAGGATCGACTGTCTGAATTTTTTCAATTTCATCGCCCCAGAAAGTCACTCTCAGCTGAATATCCTCGAAAGATAACATTATGTCAACAGTGTCACCCTTGACACGAAACTGGCCATGATTAAGGTCTAATTCCGTACGGCTATATAAGGAATCGACAATTTTTCTGAGAAATGCGTTCCGTGCAATGCGTTGTCCAACCTTAATATTCACTACTGTCTGGGAAAAATCTTCCGGATTTCCCATACCATATATACAGCTCACACTCGAAACAACCACAACGTCGCGCCGTCCGGAAAGGAGAGCGGCAACGGTGGAAAGCCGGAGTTTCTCGATCTGATCATTAATCATCAGATCCTTCTCTATGTATTTATCTGAAGAGGGGATATAAGCTTCAGGCTGATAGTAGTCGTAATAGCTTACGAAATATTGAACGGAATTATCTGGAAAAAAACTTTTAAATTCAGAATAAAGCTGTGCGGCCAGCGTCTTGTTGTGTGAAAGAATCAGTGTAGGTCTTTTCACTTGTTGAATCACGTTGGCCATTGTGAAAGTTTTTCCGGATCCGGTCACACCAAGAAGGGTCTGATGCTTCAGACCTTCTTCCACGCCCGCCGAGAGCTCACGAATAGCCTCAGGCTGATCGCCGGTAGGCATATAATCGGATGTCAGTTTAAAATCCATATCTGCAAATATAACTTATTTGGGAAAAATAACCAAAATAAGAAAGAAATATTTGCTCAGATAAAATAATAAGGTTAACTTTGCACCAAAATATACAAGAGAAATGAGAAAAAATATAGTAGCTGGAAACTGGAAGATGAACACCACTCTCGATGAGGGTGTAGAGTTGGCAAACGAAATCAATACCCTTCTTAAAGGGAAAGATGTTAACTGCGAGGTAATCGTATGTGTGCCTTTCACACATCTCACCAGTGTTAACGCGGTGCTTGAGAATGAACTTGTAAAACTTGGTGCAGAGAACTGTTCAGAACATGAGAAAGGTGCTTATACAGGCGAAGTGAGTGCCCCGATGGTAAAATCTACGGGTGCTGAATACGTCATTCTCGGTCACAGTGAGCGTCGTCAATATTTCGGAGAGAACAACGAGCAGCTTCTTGCCAAGACCAAACTTGCACTTGCCAATGATCTTAAACCTATCTTCTGTGTAGGTGAAGTTCTTGAAGAGCGTGAGAACGGAAGTTACAATGACGTTGTAAAAGGTCAGGTGGAAGCTCTCTTCGAACTTTCCGCAGAAGACTTCGGTAAAGTTGTGATTGCTTACGAACCGGTATGGGCTATCGGCACAGGCAAGACTGCTACTGCTGAGCAGGCACAGGACATGCACGCGCATATCCGCAAGGTTATCGAAGATAAATATGGCAAGGAAGTTGCTGATAACACAAGCATTCTTTATGGAGGCAGCTGCAAGCCCTCTAATGCGAAAGAACTTTTTGCAAAACCTGATGTAGACGGTGGTCTTATCGGTGGAGCGGCTCTTCAGGCTGATTCATTCCTCGGTATAATCGAGGCTTTTTGATGACGAACCAACAATTTTGAAATTCATTGAGATTTAAAGCATTAATTATTACCGGTATATTAGCCGCAGCCATTAGCCAACCGCTTATGACTGCGGCTCAATCTGCATCTTCAGCCTCAGAGCCTCAGATTAATGCCATAGAAAAGATTACAGAAGAATCCGAGGGTAATATCATGATAGATGTGCCCAATGATATTCTGCAGCTTCTCATAACTCCTCCTGCGGCTCCTCAGAGAAATGTTCAGACAAAGAAACATTCCACACTGAAACCAGGTATTAACAGAATAAAGGGATTCAGAGTGCAGGTGTTTGCTGACGGTCGTAACCAGAGCACCTTGGAATCAAGGGTAAAAATGAGGGCAAATGCCATATCTGCCCGTTTTCCTAAATATAGGGGACAGATTTATACTTTTTCCAATTCTCCCAACTGGTATTGCCGTGTAGGTAATTTCCAGACTCAGCAGGAGGCATCGGCTGCTCTTGCAGAGCTTAAAAGGGCTTTCCCGGCTTTTGCAGGAGAGATGAGGATTGTAAACAGTCAGATTGTAGTTATTTTGTAAATTTAATTACAGATATGGGAAGTGCAATCAAACATGATGAAAAATTGGTTGAGGAGATAGCTTCACACTACCATGCGATTCTTCGTCTTATAGGGGAAGATCCGGAAAGGGAAGGGTTACGCAAGACTCCTGTTCGTGCTGCTAAGGCGCTCCTAGACATCACGTCGGGCTATAGGTCTGATCCTCTTTCTGTGGCGCGTCAGGCTGTATTCGAACATTGCGGCTCTCAAATGGTGGTCGTAAAAGATATAGAGTTTTATAGCACCTGTGAACATCATATTTTGCCATTTTTCGGAAAAATTTCTATCGGATATATACCGGATGGTAAAATAATAGGACTTTCAAAACTTGCACGTATTGTTGATAATTTTGCACATCGTTTGCAAGTGCAGGAGCGTTTGACTGCTCAGGTTTGCGAGCTTTTGGCAAAGGCTATGCCTACCAAAGGAGTGATCGTAGCATGTGAGGGTGAACATTTATGTATGAAGATGCGTGGTGTGGAAAAACAGGATGCTGCTACTGTCACCTACGAATATTGCGGACGCTTCGCGGAAGATGCTTCTTTACGCTATGAATTTATGAGAATGATTTCAAAATAAACAATTATATACTATTAGGATGATAAAATAGGAGGATTCTAAATTATCATTGTCCACTAAACCATAAAAGAGTGAGTCCAACTTCTTGAAAGTTAGAAGTTGGACTTAAATTTTATACATGACAAGCCCCCTCGGTCGTTTTAGGTTTTTGATTTTATTAGCTGACCATATATCGGCTGTCCGAAGAAATTACTGCTTTTGCTCATGGTTATTATTAAGTTTGTGGTGAACCCAAAACAACCATAAAGGGCTGACTCCTGCAAATGGAATCAGCCCTAATTTTATTTTGTATCAAAAAATTTTAGCGGACAGTAATAATATTTAATTCAAAAGGCCGTTAATGTACTCATAAGAATTTACCGAAGCATTGATTTATGGACACCAAAATGTCATTCAAGAACTGGCTCCCATTGTTAGGACTGACTTGTGCGGCTTTTATATTCAACACATCCGAGTT
>JAAVEA010000013.1 GCA_014801535.1 Bacteroides sp. | reverse complement strand
TCTTAGGGTGTGTATCTACATACATACGCAGGGCCTTGGCAACTATCAGTTCTACCAATTCGGGCAATGCGAAGGCCTCTGACTGTGGAACGGATAGCTGTCAGGGCCTTGCGCTTTTTACTTATATCTTAACCTATCGTTACTCTTTACCGTGAGTGATAGGTAATACTTACTATCGTTTAATTTTGAATACTTACTTATGATTTCATAATTAATAAATGAACAATAATAACACATGATGAAAAAAAGTTTAGTATGCCTTATCTGCCTTATATTGGCATCAGTTGCATATGCGGCTGATTTCAAGGTTGGAGAGGCAAAATATGAGGTTCTTTCCGGAAGCTCGGTTATGCTTAAAGATTATAAGAAAGCCACCGGCGCCGTAACTCTTCCGTCAAAAGTCAGCGATCCGAAGGGAGGGGCAGAATACACTCTGACCTCAATCGGAAAGGAGGCTTTTAAGAAATCAGCAATCACGTCTATTACTCTTCCTTCAACCGTAAAAGAGATCGGGGAAAAGGCCTTTATGGATTGTGCAAATCTTAAATCGGTGAAGCTCTCTGCTTCGATCACTGACATCCCCCGAGAATGTTTCGCGAATACAGTTTCTTTAACTACCTTTGATGCTGATTTCAACAAAATAACCAGCATAGGTAATAAAGCTTTCAGTGGTAGCGCCGTCTCAGTGGAGCCGGTTTATATAGCTGTATGGGATAATAATACTTATAATAAGTATGGCTTGGTTAGCAATGAAATGAAAAAGAAAGGATTCAATCCAATCATTGTAATTTATCCATCAGCGAATGAGGATGTTGCCGCCAATCTACTTAGGAGCCGTCAGGATCCTGTGATTGCCTTTACTGATAGGTTTGCCGGGCAGCATGCACTTGACATATTGAAGAAAGTATATGATAGTAGTTATATTCATCTCGTAGAAAGGTATGTGAACGACAAGAGTTATGTAAAGGATTTCTATCATAATTACACGGGTAAGCTTCCTTCTCTACGTCAATTCATGAGTGACCAAAATACAGAATATCACAGAGGACCTAATCTAATGATAGTGCCGAGATTTTCTGCCTACTTTGGTGCAGAAGTGATGGAATCCGGCTTGGATCTTTATGATGATCATCCGTCGAATGCTATTGATGCACTTGAAATTATAAGTAACAATAAGATAGACGCAAAATTTCGATCAAAACTTCAGAGATTTATTCAGGTGGCTATTGAAAGCCCGGAAAAACTTAGGTTCGAATATAGAAATATAGAGCCAGAGGAGAGGGTGAAATATAACACCGAACTGACTAATGCGGTTCGTGTGCTTATTGACAGTGTATATTTAGTGAAGCCCGAACTTAATGAAGCCGAGGCGGATAATATGGTAGGCTTCTTCAATAATCTGTTAATGGGTATAGGTGCCGATTATGGACTTACAAACACGAATCTTCCAAAATGGGCTCATGAAGATATTCTTAACAAGGATTTGGCAAACGGACGTCATAAAGATGATTACGAGAGGTTATTAATGTCGACCGAGCGTTTCTTAAAGTATCCAAATATAAAGACGGAAGATTACCCGTATACAATGGCTCTTCAGCTTGCCGCGTTATGCGGGACCGAAAGGTGGAAAGAGGCGGCCGCTTACTTTCCGAAGGTTCATCGTGGTGCAACGGATAACGGAACAGATCCGGTGCCGTATGAGATTGAGTATATTCAGAAAGCTATCAATGACCACGGGTATAAAGCTGTCGCACCTACCTATCAGGTGAAAAAAGCGAAGGGCGGTTCGAAGTCTGCAAAAGGATCTTCAGATGATGGAGGAAGCTTAATTGAATTCTTTACTGATGCGGCTATAAAAATGGGTGTAGAACGTTATCAGAAGAAAAAAGCAGAGAAGGAATTCCGAGAGCTATATTATCAATCTCTCGGACTTGATAAGAAAGGTCGTCCCAAGAAAAAGAAATAACTGATTTGCGCAGAGATACCAAAGCTAAGAAGTCTGGTATTTCTGCGCAAATTTTATTTATCTTACGTTTTTTATCATTGTGCCTTAATCTTTTCAATTATCTTCTTCTCAATTGGACGGAACTCCGGTTTTGGTACATTCATATTTCCGAATCCCGATTTCCATGTATTGAGTATGTAGATGTCATTATCATTACGCAGAATGCAATAACTGCGTGTGCCTCCGAGCGGTTTCCATCCACGTTTATAATCCATCATACCCATAACTTCGGCTGTCACATCCTTATAACCGAAAGCCGGAAGGACTTTCCAACTCCATTGCGCTCCAACACATACGCCAATACCAAGATCGGATTTCTTAATGGCTTCTTCTATTGCCGGCGCAAGTAGCTCTTTTAATTTAGCGAGTATTTCCGGGGTATATTTAATGTTTTTCCATTCATGGGAATGCCATCCGCAAAGCTCAATTGCAAAAGGGAGCCTATTCGATTCAGAAATCAACTCTCTGGACCAATCCATACGCTTACACCACCAACACTTTCCTGCTTGGGTAAGGCCTGAATTTTCATACATAGGATCCACGCATCTTCCTAAATATCCACCGGCAGTAGCACGTTTGCGGTAATTTTGGGCGTAATGATAGGCCATGCTTGTCGGATCTGAAAGTCGTGAGTAATGCACGGGGTCTGCAAGATATTTTTTTAGCCCTTCTTCAGACTTGGTATTATAATTAAACGCACCGGGATTGTAATTCAATATCACCACGCTACAGTTGTAGGGGTCTCCAAGATACGGTTCGGGCATGAGTTCACCAAGGAGTCCTATCTTTTCCACTTGAGGCTCCCAATATGATTCCGATTGTGGAATTGTGCCTGCGGCAATCCATTCTGTGAATATATTGTCCCAATGTTCTAAATATTTTTCCATTGCTTAAACTATTTACCTTCCTACAAATATACTCATCCCGCTCGCTATCTGTGGAGCAAATACTAATCGAAAAACTCAATAACTTTCGACCTTCCTTTCAATTTTGCAAGATTAATAATTGCGGGCGTGATTTTATCCATCAGTGATTCTTCATCGCTGTGACTATAAAGCCCATTATCTACATTACTCCATCTTAAGGATTTAACACTAATGATTGTCTCTAAAAGAGTTTCATCAGCTTTATCATCTTGTTTATCGAGTAAAACTTTAGCTTCTTGAAGGATTATCTGCGCTGCGAAATTATCATATGAATTCTGGTATTGTTCATTTTTCCAGATATCACCTGTTTGCTGAGGTGTTATGTTGTCAAGTAGTTGCCAATAATCAGTAAGTTCTCGTTGAACCAGAGCCCAGTTTTCAGCATTAACGGCATCTGTAATCTCTGTGCGGTATTCCTCTACTGTTTTTAGTAAGGCAGAATTGAACTCTTTATACGAACTTCCCGTGTATTCGATTTTCTTGGGAACATATCCAGCTAAGGGATCTTTAGTTCCCTCGGACTTTGTGTCGGAATTGTTGCTTCCACAGTTAGATAAACAAACTATGGAAATCAAACTGAAAAATATATATTTAATAAAGGATTGCATGTTGATATGTATATGTATTAATTAGTGTGTGAAAAGAAAAATTACATACCGGTTATTACAAGATGAATGTTAGCGAGACCCTGAGTGCGGTTGCTGACCTTTACTCCTAGATCTTTGCGCATTACTTTTGCAAGTTCACGCCCCCATTGATAGCCTGAGTATTGTGTGCCATCCTCGTTAAGAGTGGGGATGCGTACTATAAACGAAAGTTCATTCTTGGTATTTATTTTCATTTTGAAAGACCCTTTGACGGCATGCGTGTCGAGATAATCCTCTACCCAGTCAGCATATGTATCCCCTTCGATGCTCTCATCATGAAGATTGACATTAGACCCGTCCTCCACCGTGATACGGAGCGAAATCTCACGCCCTTTGGTGAGAATTTCAGAGAAATATTTTCTCAAGTCTCCGTTGATGCCGTCCATATTGCCTTCCAGAGAGGTCTTGAATGCCGAAGTCAGAGACTCGCCGTCGATATCTTGTGCAGACTTTGTGGCAAACACCTTATTAGTGTATGGATCAATGAAGGAGATAACGTAATTAAGAGTGGAATTATAGGTTTTACGATCGAAATTGGTGTTATAGTCCAATTCAACAACTATGTCGGGAGAGGCTGTTTCCAGTAGAAGGGTTTTCGCATCTTTTGCCAATCCGTCGGCTTCATCTGTAGCGGATTGAGTAGCGAGCTGTTTGAGCGTTTGCTCAAAGTCGTTCAGGGGATATTCGTTGGCAACAAACTGTTCCTGAATAGCTGAAATGATGGCCTTGTTATTTTTGTCGGCAAGAAGATATTTCTGGTAGTCGCGCACCACTCCGTCAGCGGTCTGAGCAGCTGCTCCAAATCTCTTGAGCACGCCGTCGGATGGGAGAACCATAATTTCAGGCTTTGCTTGCTCTATAGCGTTAACATTGGAATTCATATATTCTGCCGACTTGTCTTCAAGACCATCGGTAAGACCACCCTTTGATGATTTACCATTGCCACAGGCCGTTGTGAGAAACGCCAGTGAAAGACCAATAAAAATAAATAGTTTGGATTTCATATTTAAAATAATATTAATGCTTTAGTTGAAAATTTCAGCAACCGAAGATACGAGGTTGGAGGGATTAAGGAATGATGTCCACGAACTATTTCGGCCGAACGTAACTCCTACTTCTCGGGCGCAATCGATACCCTGGCCAATTAAATCAAAGCCTCGGTCCCAGCGTCCGTCAACAGCTGCCTCATGAGCTATCTTGGCATCGAGAGTGAGCATTTCCATCTTGTATCGATGCTCAGCATCAGCTTTCTCAGCTTCGATCTTAGCCCGCTTGTCGGCTTTGATGTCGAGGTCGGTCAGATATTTATTGAAAGCAGATTTTGCTTCAGCATATTGCGGAGTATTGGCAGGGATTAGAGCCATGATGTCGCCGACCACATTAGCATAATTCTCAGAGTTGTCGGCAATGGCCGACTGCATCATTGCAAGATTTGTTGCAGCATCGCGCTCGAGAATTTTTTGGGCAATCGAAGGAAGTCTTTTCGAAGAGAATTCGAAAAGAACGCTACACTTTTCTGGAACACCGCGAAGCAGTGAATAGGCGCGTTCATAGTCATTTTTGGCAATTAAAGCCTCCACCTCTGCCTTTATTGAGACGGCATTCGAGTTATAATATTCAATGATATTGTCGTTTGCCTTTTTCAACATCTGCTGAATCTTGGCGTTGTTCTTGATTTCGCTGCATGCGTTCCTATAAGCTTGTTCTTCATTATTGCCGACACCTGCCACCTGATCTGAAAGCGAACCAAAAACAGTGCCGTTGGCAACATTTGCCACATAATATTGAATATCAAGTGTGACATGAGTTTTCTGTGGGGCTGTTCCTGTCAATTTTTTATTGACATTGCTGATTCCGCATGCGAATACCATTGCCGGATCCCCGCCTATGCCTCCGATGCCATTGGTGGTGACCATATCAAGCATGCGTTGCTTCACTAATTCAGACATTTGTTCGGTAACAGGACCCTTTGGTGTAGGTTTTAAGATGGTTAGCTTGACATTATTACCAAATATCAGGGCAGTATCGCCTATTGACAAGCTGTTACGTTTTTCGGCTATGGCTGCTTTACGTTCGGAGTCAGTCATTGTCGATTCTTTCTGCGAAGGATTGAATTTCTTTTCGTTAGAGCTGCCAGCTCCTCCGCAGGAGGACAACACACCTAACAGAGTTGTCGCTGTTAAAAGTATTTTAATTCGTATATTCATAGTTGGTTGTTGAACTTGATCTTATCTATATGTCATAGGTTGATGCTTGACCTGATAACATGGATTCCGGTAGGATTTTGGTCATCTTAATTTTGGTAAATTTGAAACTACGATGAAATAATTCAAATAAGATGACATAAATACATATCAGGTTGGTCAATTACATCCCGTTTCTATGTCTCTAAATATGTGGATTGCAAAAATAATTATTTTTTTCATTAAGTAGGGTTTTAGGGTAAATTTTTTCTTGAATACACGATGAATTTTTATTCAATTTTACGATTAAAACAGGAGATTTCTATAAAGATGACTTTCATCCCCAAAAGGACTGAAAAGGACTTTTTTACCTTCCTCCCTTTCCTTAACTTTGCACCCGGAAATGGGGAATATCTCTATATGAGAGATTGGGAAAGTTAAATTTTATTGAATAATATTGATACTCAATAAATAGTTATTATCTTTGCAAAAAGAAGCGACACTCAGCGCTCTTCTTGACAGTCGGAAACTTCGCAAACTTCAGAATTGGTCAGGAAAGAGATAGCTGCCGGATGCCGTGCGGAATGCGTATTTTTGCATTCCCGTGACCTGATACGAGAGTATCGGGTCTTTGGGTGTGTATATACATATTGCGCAAGGTTTCTGCGGCTCTCTGTTCTACCAATTCGGGCAATGCGAAGGCCTCTGACTGTGGAACGGATAGCTGCCGAGACCTTGCGCTTCTTCGTTTAAGTTACTTTTGGCCTACTAATAAATACAAATATAAACGAAGAAAATTAATTTTCGATGAAACGATTTTTTCTAACTGCCGGCCTTGCCGTCGCCCTCTGCGCAGTGGCGTCGCTCGTTGAGGTGCCCGGCTTCGTTTCCGGCACATCTGCCGACGCCGTCGGAGATCCCGGTATCATTGTTAAATCAAATTCCAATAGTTTTGCCAAAGCTCCGAGAAGTATAGCGTATGGCGACACAGCCATTATAGTTCCTGACGCTAACTCAGGGATATTTGCCGCTAACTACACCTACACCGACCCCAAGACCGGAGAAGTTTATGGTTTCAATGTAGATGCAGGCGAAAAATACGACTGGGGGGATACCAAGGAGTTTGAGGTAAGGAGTTGTGCTATCGCCGGAATCAAGACCTATGGTGAATACGCCTCTTTCCCCGAATATGTCAAGATAGTCACTCCCGCCGGCTTCGTCGGTGCAGGCACTGTCATTCACCGTGTGAAGATCACACAGGCTGCGTTCCGTCACGACCTTCTGAACGAGGGGTTGGAAACATCTTTCCCTCGCTTTACGGATGAAGAATTCGAAGCACTACAGGAGAAATATGATTATGCGTACGGTGCGTCAAATGTTGAATTGTCAAGAATTCTACTCCCGAAATCCATCACCTCAATCAGCTGGACCGGTAAATTCAACACCTCGGCTCACAACTTCTATTTGGATAGCCCGGCGCCACCGGCATTCTATTGCGATGAATATTCAAAGGGTAAGTTGGTGCTTTTTGTTGATGACGAACTTCTTACCACCTACCGCGAATATGTGAAAAGTAATTATTCCGACTACACTCTTGTAGTTCGTTCCACCACGCCCCTTTCTCCTACGAATGTAAATGTAGAGGAGCCCGGTACGCTTGCAAGCGAACTTTCAAAGATTGCGCCCAATCTTCAGGATGTGAAATGGGTAGTTGTTACAGGTAAGCCTAATTCCGAAGACCTCCGATTCTTCCGTCGTCTTCCCAACCTTGAGATCCTTGATTTGAGCCAAACCACAGGCTTGACAGAGATTTCCGGCTGCAACGGCCTTGAATATCTCAGCGAAGTTATTCTGCCTGAGACAGGAACTATCACTGAGATTGGAAGAGATGCATTTAGAGAATGCCGTTCTCTCCAGACAATAAATATTCCGGAGGGAGTGACTAAAATTGGAGAGACTGCTTTTTTTTCAACACTTTTAGATTCAATTCATCTTTCAAGTTCCGTTAGAGAGATTGGGCGCGAAGCATTTATGGGATCAAAACTTAGAAAGATAAATCTGGAAAATGTTGAATCTACGGGATATATGTCTTGTGGAGGATTGTTTTTAGAGAAAATAGACCTTTCAAATATACGATCTATTGGCGAGTATTCATTTCAATATAACGGTTCTTTAAAAGAGGTGGTTCTTGGAGACTCATTGCAGAAGATTGATTATTCCGCGTTCGCTTCTTGCGACTTAAGACGTGTATCACTTCCTAATGGGGAATTCACCTTACGAGGCTATATATTTTCCGATAATAGAAATCTAAAATATATTGAGTTTTCTTCAAATAATAATATTGATATCGAATCATCCTCTTTTATCAATATTTCACCGGACACTATAGTAGTAAAATACCTTTTCCCTTTAGAGACGAGTGGATTCTCTAATAATGATCTTCCTTATGCCAAGGTTTTTGTTCCGGCCTTAACATATAATAATTTCCTTCTCAGCGATGCTTGGGCTGCTTGTCCCAATATCTTTGCCATGGAAGAGAATCTGGATGAACTCACTTTGGATCGATATTTCAATCTTCGCAGCGAAACAGGTATTGCTGAAAAAGCTCATATTAATTTGACTTCCCGTAATACTGATTCTTGGAGTAATAATAAAGAATATGGTCAGTTATCTGTAAAACGTAAAACCGACCTGAACGCCGGAAGATTTGAAATGACAGGTAAGAATTACGATGAGCAATATTGGACCGATTATGGAGGCGCATATAGCGTAAATTATGAAGGTGCAACCTTTATTCCCAACTCCACTGTAACTGCCGACAATGTATCCTTGCATCTATCGCTTCAAACAGACCGTTGGCATTTCCTTTCTTTCCCCTTCAATGTAAAGGTTAAAGATATCGAGGTTGAGGATGAGGCTCTATGGGTTGTGCGTCATTATTCAGGCGAGAACCGCGCGAATATGAATGGCGACACATGGCAGAATCTTCAGGAGGAGGATGTGCTGAAAGCCGGTGAGGGTTATATCTTCCATTGCGCAAAGGAGGGTAAGGACGAAGTGGAGTTTACGTTCAACCGCGCTCAGGGAACCGACAACTTCTTTGAGTTTAACAAAATCTCAACTCCTCTGAATTCCTATCCCTCAGAGTTTGCGCATAATGCCAACTGGAATCTTGTGGGCAATTCATATCCTGCCTATCTTAACCTGAAATCAGTGGATTTCGATGCCCCCATCACCGTCTGGGATGGAAGCACCTATATGGCTTATTCACCCGTTGACGATGAGTTGGCATTGAATCCCTTCCAGGCATTCTTCGTTCAGCTTCAGGAGATAGAGGGAGGCGATGCCGTTGAGCTCAACGCTTGGGGCCGCGCCCACAGCGAGGAGGATGCACTCGCAATCGAGATCCCCGCTAATGATGACGAAAATCAGGGTGCGAACAAGGTACGTGCAGTCCGCAAGAGCGAATTGCGATCTCTCTTCAATATCACAATCAGCAACGGAACTGTCAGCGACCGCACTCGCCTTGTGGTGAACGAACTCGCATCTGTGGCATATGAGTCTAATCGTGACGCTTCCAAATTCATGAGCTCAAGCGCCGACGCTCCCCAGATCTTCGTGATGAATGGGAGCCAGCGCATGGCGATAGATGAGCGTCCGTTCGGAGAAGGGGTATATAACCTCGGCATCTATGCCCCCAAGAAAGGGGAATACTCCCTTTCTCTTGCAGGCACAGGCTTGGAAGGCTACACAGCTTATATCTTTGACAGCCTCACCAACACTACCACAGAGCTTGGCGACGTGGACTATATCTTCTCATCAAACGGCGGGGTTGACGAAGGTCGCTTCCAACTCATCCTCCGTCGCGGCATCGAGACAGGTGTGGATGAAGTGGCAGCAGCAGGGATTGTGATTGCAACCGACGGCAACACTCTCCGCATCGAGGCTCCCGCAGAGGTTGAAATCTCTGTAGTGGCAGCCGACGGAAAGGTAGTGGCAGACGGCACCGGCGCATCTTTCACCACAGTGCTCGCAGAGGGTATCTATGTAGTGAAAGCAGGCGAAGCAGTGAGGAAAGTGATCATCCGTTAAGTTTACAATCAAACATCGAAACTGATAGATGAAAAAGATAATAATGATGATATTCGCCGCCGTGAGCATAGCTTGTGCATGGGCAGTGACAGGAGGAAACGGACAGGGCTACGACCCTGTCAATCCTCCCGATCCCGAGGCTATGTTCAAGCTTGAAGTGGAGGTGAGCCCCACCAGATTGGGCGGGGTTAGCCCCTCCGGCAAGACGATGCGCAGAAGCGGCGAGCAGATATATATTTCGGCCTCCGATCATACCGGCTACGATTTCCGTTGCTGGATGGAGGGGGATGAGGTGGTGAGCACGGAAAAGGGGTTCTATTACGAAATGCCCGACCGCAACGTGAAACTCACCGCATGGTATGACTTCAATCCATATTATAACCCTTCGAGCCCGGGCGACCCCTTCTTTGACGGATACACTCATCGCGTCAATGTATATTCCGCTCCCGGTTCGGGCGGCGGAGTAAATGAGTCGAACTTCCTGATGAAAGAGGGGGAGACACGCCGTCTCTATGCCTATCCTAATTCCAACTATAAATTCTCTTGCTGGAAGCAGGACGGTAAGATTATCTCCGTAGATCCCGAACTCGAGATCAAGATGGAGAAGAGCGACCTCAGTTTCACGGCTCAGTTCGTATATAATCCCGTCAGCCCCGGCGATCCAGGCACAAACAATTGGAACGAAGCCTTGGGAGATCTCGTGATTGACGACTTCAGCGCAGGCAATCTCTGGAGTACGATCAGCCGGCTCACCAACGATCGCCCCGAGCTTGTGAACACACTCACCGTGATAGGGGAGATCTCTCCTTACGATCTCTCCGCCATCAGCAATCTCCCTAACCTCACCGTGGCTGATTTCAGCCGCACATCGGGAGCCGACTATGTGCCTAACTACACATGCTCCAATCATGAGGCGCTCACTCGCCTTCTCCTTCCGGCATCCATCACAAGGATGGAATATTATGCATTCAATGATTGTCCCAACCTGCTTGAGACAGTATGCTATGCTTCAATGCCTCCTTCGATGGATTACGGTGTGTTCGGATCAGTGCCTGAGACTATGGTGGTGAAGGTGTATTCATCTTCCTTGGATCTCTACAGCGATGCGGAGGTGTGGCGCAATTTCCGTCTGATGACCCTCGATGAGGAGACCACAACCCTGGGGGTGACTCTCCCTGCCGATGCCGCCGACGGAAGATATGTCAATGCTTCCCTGCAGCTCAATAATCTTGCCACAGGGCAGAGCGTGCGCTTGATCGTTACCCCCTCGCGCACACGCTATCTCTTCGGAAACCTTATGCCCGGAATGAAATATTCCCTTTATGCACTCTCCCCTTCGGGTCAGACCTTGGGGAGCTTCACCGATTTCGAGATGCCCGAAGAGGGGATGGATTATGCTTTCGAATCGCTCAGATCGCTTCAAACCGTATCGCTCTCCATTTTCGGCGAAAACGGCGCGGATCTCACCGGAATGGCACAGATCAACTGGTTTGACGGCTTCAAGAACTTCATTTCAAGCGGCGCCGGAATCTCAGGAAGAGTGGAAGGGGAGACCCTTTCATATCAGATTATCCCCGGCCGCGAGATGGCTCTTGCCTATGAAGCTCCCGAAGAGGGGGAAGTGGTGGTGAAGAATGGAGAGAATGCCCATAGCATCAGACTCAAAGCTATCTCGAAAGCCCTCTTCAAGGGGAGCGTAAAGGATTCCTCCACATCCGAGAATGTGAAGGGAGCATACGTAACCATCACACAGACCATCAACGGAGAGACTGCATCCGCCACAGCCACAACGGCTGCCGACGGTTCATTCTCGATCAGTATCCCCGATCTCCCCGGAACGATCACTGCCGGTTCGCCGGATCATATCGAGGAGACTCTGACATTCTCATCAATCAAAGAACTTGCTGGGATGGTGCCCGTGGCTATCAAACCGATATATGGCGCCGACATCACGCTCTCGCTCCTCACATCAGCCAATGTGGCGAAGGGAGAGAAACGAGTGGCAATCCCCTTTGAGGACACAGCGAATGTCAGCTTCAATATCACCGACCTCACCACGGGGCGCCCCGTGTCGAACTATCGTGTGCGCTTTCCGCATCTTCGCTTGCTCGATGATGTGGCGGAGGATGCCAAGCTTCGCATCGTGGCTATCCCCAAGGATGCGTCTTATTGTGCCGACGCTGCGGAGGTGACGCTCAAAGCAGAGGAGGGGAAAGCAGAACTCACTTTCCTCAAAGCCGGTGACATCTCAGTGAAAGCCACGGCTGAAGAGGGCGTGGAATTTGCTGCTCTCCTCTATAACGAGAAAGGGGCACTCGTAAAACGAGTAGATCTTTCCGATGAGGGAGAAGCCTCATTCAAGTCTATTCCCGCAGGAAGCTACACAATTGTAGGGATGATGAACAGCACCCTCTATTCCGGAGCCGGATCGCTCGCAGAATTGGCCAACAGCCGACTCACGGCAGGAACCGACTATGTGATGAAAGAGTGTGTAGTGGATAACGGCTACATCACATCCGTGGATTTGGGATCGCTGGCTTCGTTCGACGAATCTCAGTTCTATTACACCGGCGTGGAGACAATGATTGGTCTCAACAAGACATCCGTTACGGTAGGACAGAATGTTACAGTCCGCGCGAAGGTGGATTTCCTTCCCGAATATGCGGATAGAATAGAGAAAGTGAAGATCACATTCAATCTCCCCGATGGGATCGACTATGTGGATAAATCCCTTCTTGTGGCCGGTGGCGGTTCGAACTTCACTACGATCACCGACCGTTCCGTTTCAGTAGATCTCCCCGTGGCTGATGCCGCTCCGAGATTTTGCGTGGTGCCTCGCAAAGGGGGCGACCGACGCATAAGCGCAAGCATAGAGTTTCAGCTCGACGGAGAGACAATCGTGCAGCCGATTGGATCAATTCAGCTTTCAGCTTCAGATTTCTCACTCTCCGCTCCCGACTATACATACGTGCCTAAGGTTACGGTGCGCGGCTGCGCCACTCCCCTGAGCGAGGTGAAGGTATATGATAATGATGTGCTTGTGGGCCGTGCCCGTTCGCTCACAAGCGGCGAATGGCGTCTCACATTCAATCTCTATGATCCCGCCGACGGCGGAGTGCATCTCATCTATGCCGACATAACCACTGCCGACGGTACGAGATACACCACCTCTGTGGCACGCACAATCTATGACCCCGAATGGGCACAGCTCACCGACGTGCTGATGATCAATGGCGGATCCACTGTGGATTTCAATCATGTGGATGCCACTACTGCTCCCGGTTCCTATACCTATCTTCCCGGCGTTGATATGTTCACTTTCAAGGCTATCTTCCGCGACGGGAAAGCCGGGGATGTAAAGAGTCTCGACTTCCTCATCCTCCTTTCCGACGGAACTGTGAAGAGAATGGATTCGAAATATATCCCCTCTCAGGATGCTTGGGTATGTGCCGTGGGTTTTGATGACGTGAATCGCCTTCCGGTGAATGTTAAGGTGCTTTACAGCACAGACGAGGCCGAGGCTGCCTCCTCTCTCGCAGCCAATGAGGGAGAGACGATGCGTTGTCCGGATGCAGTTCCGGTGATCGACCCTTCGGGATATGTATATGAAGCCGTTCCCTCCAACCGTCTGGAAGGGGTGCAGGCCACAATCTTCTATAAGGAATGGGCCGAGGATATGTATGGCGACGTATATGAGAATGTGATCAGATGGGATGCCGAGGCATACGCCCAGCAGAACCCTCTCTTCACTGATGCCGACGGTATGTATCAATGGGATGTCCCCTCCGGGGAATGGCAGGTGCGCTTNGAGAAGGATGGGTATGAAACCGCCTCTACCNANTGGCTCCCCGTGCCCCCTCCTCAGCTTGATGTAAATATGGGCTTGATCCGTATNGCAGCTCCNGAGATTGCGGAGGTGAAGGCNTACGAGAATGCAGTGGAGGTTACTTTTGATAAGTATATGGAGCCCGAACGNCTCACGGNGAAGAATCTTGTAGTGACTGTTGACGGCACTCCCGTAGAGACCTCTATCTCATTTATTGGCGAGGAGTCGGCTCCCGACGGAAAAAGCTATGCGCGCGGTGTGCGTCTTGAAGCAGCAGCTCCTTTCGCTTCCGACAAGGTGAATGTGATGGTATCTCCGAGNGTATGCAGCTATGCAGGCGTGCCGATGGAGAGTGCATTCACTCAGGAATTCGATGTAGAGCCGGAGATTTCATCCATCGAACTCCCGGAGGAGATTTCTGTATACGTCGGCGAAGAGGTTCTTCTTTCTGTTGTGGCTCTTCCGGTCGAGGCAGCAGAAGGGAAGATAGTGAAGATTGCGGTGAGCAGTCCGATCGCCACAGTAGAGCAGACAGCAACGCTTGATGCCGAGGGTCGCGCCGAAATCCGCATCTCCGCTGATCTCCCGGGAGAGGCTGAGGTTAGGGTGATATTGGAAGATGTGAAAGGTGTTGAGGGTAGCACTAAATTGGTCGTTACCTTTGGGCCTGATCCTTGTGGAGCTCCTGTATCGTCGGTAGCATCCGGTTCGAAGGTTACGCCTGATACGGCTATCGAGCTTACATCTCCCACCAAGGGTGCAGAGGTGTGGTACACTCTCGACGGTTCGGATCCTGCTGAGAGCGAGACAGCCATCCGTTATGAGTCGCCGATTTTCTTGACAGAGAATACTGAGATAAGGGCTATCGCTCGTTGCGAAGGATATTNGGATTCTTCGGAGACTCGTTTCAAATATACTATNGATTTGGAGAATGGTGTAGAATCGATCATTGCCGCAGAGGGTCTTATCAAGATGATTGATTCCGACACGATTCTTGCAATTCAGGATGTAACGATCTCGGTATATGATGCGTCAGGCAANACGGTGATTCCATCCAAGGAGATTCGTTCCGGCGAGACTATATCTTTTNCCGGNCTTTCCTCCGGAATCTATCTTATCCGCGCGAATTCCAATATAGTTCGGATTGTGAGATANGTTTATGAGTTNATAAGTTCTAAGAATGGTAAAAAAANCGAGGGTTCGGGCTAAGGCTCGTACCCTCGGTTTTTTACCCCTCTTTNTTGGGGTANATGAAGCGGGCAAGACCATAGATGTATCTACGGAAGCCGGGACGGTAATCAAGCAGCCGGTCAAACCATTTCAGATGAGGATTGATAAGCTTCACCACATAGCCTACATAGAACATCGCGAACAGAGTGCCCGGCCCGACCACTGTCCAGGGCCATGAACCGAAGAAACAGAAACCTGAGATAACGGCCAGTATCACAAGAATGGTATCTACCGTTATTTTTATAACAGGGAAAGGTTTGCCTGTAACGCGTGCGATGGCAACNTGAATCNCTTCGCCGGGCATTGTGACCGAACCACAGCGTATTTCACAGGCCACCGCACAACCCAGAACGGTAGCTCCAACGAACTGAGCCACTATCTGACTCAGTATCGCTTCGTAGGAAAAGAAGGANGTCAGCCACATATTGATGTCAAGAAACAAACCGAACACAAAACCGATCAGAAGCTGAAAAAGCTGTATAGGCTCAAACTGACGTCGGAGCACCAACACCTGNGCCGCCACAAGGATAACGTTCATTATATTGGTATATCCTCCGATTGTCCATCCCGGTGCCAGGCCGGCTTCTCCGGCCAAACTGAAGGACATGGGAATAGATGAGATGACTCCGCTGCCAAGATTTGAACGAACACACAATGCAACCCCGAAGGTCATGAAAAACATGGAGAGAAGCAACAGAATATGTTGCCATGCAAACCCGATAATCTTTTCTTTTGTCATTGAAGTTGTTTAAACTAATTTACGAATGTCAGTTCTAAAATCTAATTCAGATGCAAAATTACAAAATCTTTCCCGGTTATGCTATTCTCATCCCTGAAACATTGGCAAAGTGCTATCGTGAGTCTGATATCATGGATTAGAAAGAGTGAGCAGACTATCAAAGAGGTGAGGGAGAAAAATCTTTATTTCACCGTAATCTTCGATATATTTAATCATCACGCACTCTTCATCACCCNGCACGAAGCCTTCATTTAAAAGAAGNTGGTTCAATTTATCCGTAATTTCAGATTCCTTAGGACCGTCATCGCGAGTAATCTGCANACGAAATCTTTTCAAACTCCAGTCGGCAGGGTTCGTTTCA
Organism: Bacteroides sp.; assembly: GCA_014801535.1. Lineage (GTDB taxonomy): Bacteria > Bacteroidota > Bacteroidia > Bacteroidales > Muribaculaceae > Lepagella. Next base: position 51,292 of record JAAVEA010000013.1, on the reverse strand, counting down.
GCTATTATCGCCAGCCAGTGATTACGGTTATCCACATTCAAACCGTCATAATAGAGATAGGGGAGTTCGTCATTAACTTTGCATTCTGCATATCCGATCTTATTAAATGGCTCATACGGGATATTTCCCAAATCGCAATATAGACACCAGCTGTATAATTCGATATGATAGCCCGACAGTCGGGATGATTTCATGGGAAGCACTCCCTCGCATCCCTCAATTCCTGCGAAAAATGATATGAANCCCTGTTCGGAATATTCTATTGCGGAGGGGTGGNTTATCAGGTGGTCGCNCCATTGCAGNCCCGTCGATATGCCGTAAAATACAGCTTTAAGCGATTCTTCCGGATTATTGCTGTCAAACTTCGGATCATCGAACACGGCTTTTACAAGGCGGCGTCGTTCAGTTGCATCGGAATTGCGGTCGAGNCGGAGCAGACGTTTCCATGTGAAGTCACGTTTTACGTTATTCCTGGTGGTTGCCGTTGACAGCAGATTGGAATGCAGATTGTTTGAAGGTAGGTAATTCCCTTTTGAAAGCACCGCGCGTTCAAACACATATTCGTTGTCGTGTATCCTGTTCTCATAGCTTTCTGCAAAAACAGCCTGTGCGGCTATGGAATACTTGTCAAACGCAGTGATATATGCNAAATCTTCCTCTTGCGACCAATCTGCATTGCGGTTGGTTTTGAAAAACTCCCATATNCCNGCGAATTCAAGTATGAAGCCTATCTGACCGTTGAAATATCCATGTCGTTCCACCTCAAGAATTCTTTTCAGCCATTTGTCNCCATTCTCCCGCAATATAATAGAAGCCTTGATGCGTTCCTCCTCAATGAGCCATGANGGAAAAGCNTCNACNGNTTTCCCNTCGGCAAGATATTGNAANATGGANGGTGCTTCNTNCANNAGGGAGGCTATGCTCTTTATCGCATTTGACACCTCGGTTGGGCTATCGATGCGGTTATTCTCCGCATTGGCTAAATTAAAGACAACACGCATCCATTGATTTATGCCNTCATCCTCACCATATTTCAATAAATAGCCGAGATAGGCATAAAGCATCACACGGTCGTTATAGTTCAGCTCTCTTGGNGNGAACAGAATCTTGTTGAGCAGCGATTGCAGCGAAAGACAATATTGAAAATCTTCCGCGAGATGCAGGTGTGGCTTCNCCCCTGTTTCAGCCAACAGATCCATTGAATCTATCAGAAAAACGGTTGTGTCGAGNGACAANGCGTCTCCGTCACGCAAAGTGATGAATGACAGCTTTTCNCGACCNGACTGATTTACAAGCGCTGTGAATGCCNGATCATGTTCGCCTTTNACCNGGCTATGAAGTTCGATATATTTAAGCGATAGAAGAGCACTTAAAAGATTGGCCATGCGTTGATCNCANATCTGNCCGTAATCCATGGATTCATCCGTTCCACCTTCATTNCGATAGCTCCANAGCATNTTTGTCCATGAATTGTCGATCCGTTCTGAAAAATATTGGTCAAGAGGAAGAGTCANCACTTNGCCGTCTGAAAAGGTGCGTTTTCTGANAACCGGTTCATCAGNGGCNTTAAGCAATTCACCGATATGTTCCGAATAACGGGCCTTGAAATTTTCAAAGTCGGTCAACGGCTTGCCGCGTGAATTCATCTTGATATACAGTTCGTCTGAAAGATGGTATTTATCGAGNTCCATGAACAGGAAGGTTATGACAGGCTCCTTTGTGTTTAACAGTCCGGGTAGAAAATCGGCTCTGTCACCGAACATCACGTGTATAGCCTCGAGCATATTGAGCATGGAAATAATCGTGGGATCATGTTTCCATGACAGATGAAACCAGTTCTTGTCTTCTATAGTGAGTTTTAACGAAGTTCTGGCTTTTNCNGCATCCCCNCCATCTTNTTCANAGAGCANACTATCGAAATCAATACGGTTGAGCATCAANGCATTGCAAAAATCACCGGAGCTGGTGCGTGTNTTATAGGTGAAACGGCAATGCTGNCCGGAATCGTCAAGCAGGGCAGAGTCGAACCGGNTTNTAAGAGATTCNTCGGGAGTGATACGGCTGAGATACCAATGCAGNAAAAAGAGGGTTGTGAGCCGTTGCTGACCGTCAAGCGGAATGAACTCATTATTCGAGACATTACCGTAGATGAAATCGAGATCTCTGAACGGTATCCCTTCATCGAGATAAGAGTATAATGCTTTCAGAAACTCTGTCCTTACCTCTTTTGCCTCTGCACGTCCTTGGGCGTATTCCCGCTGAAGCATGGGTATGACAACTTTAAAATCATTTTCGGCGAAAAGCTTGAAAAATGAAGTTCTGTCACCCTCACCCGAAACCTTTTTTATTTCCTCGTTACCCATTATTCCTTAAATAATTATCAATTATACTTACAATCGCATCCCGGTAGTGATTCGCATCTTCCTCAGTCCAGTTCATCATGTTGCTTATTCTTGGAGAATAATATTTCAGAAACAGATTCTTGGTGGCAATAGGAACAAAGATACCCAAACTGTCATTCTCTATTATCCTGTTACGCTTAATAGGGAAGAAGGCATTTCCATAACTGCGGTTAGTGGCATAATCAAGCAGAGCAAGATTGGCGATGTTATCTTTATCNGGAATGGAGGAATCCATNTCNTTGAAACGTTTCTGAAACAGCGAAAACAGATCTGATGCAAGATTTTTATCAGGANCCTCACTCATGTAAAGTCGGGCTACNGCGATAAGATCTTTTTTAAGATCCTGATCATATCCGGCACTGTTAATCTCATTTTCGAGGTATTCTTTATTGAAAGAGCCTAAATAATATTCCAGTATATCCTCACACCATTGGGCTATTCCGGCTTTCTCCAAAGTCCTGTCGGTCTGGGAGCAGACATGTTCAATNTCCCATTTCTCAGTCTTGAAGCGATTGAAGGGGAAACGCATGTCGGAGTTATCTTTCTGCAAGACAGTNAGTATATTGAAGAGAAGCAGAACCTTTTTGACATCCGCGCGGTCATTGTATGATAACTCNGGAATGTTGATGTTCCTTATAGTTTCTCCTACTTTATAACGTAGAAAGACTTTGCGGAATTCGGTCTTATTTTTCGATTGCCACGCCGAGATTAATTCCCTGATTCCGGTTCCTTGNTCAAGCAGGTAGCCGATTATGTGATAGAGTTCCCTATCGGCGTACCATTCATTGAGCAGGTTGTATGTCTGCTTGACTTTGANCCATACCTTCTCTGCATTTTNATTGGCTATAAGTTCCTGAAACTTAATGAAAGTATGATATTTAGGACTTCTTGAGTTGCGTTCGCTGATGATGTCGAATATGAATTCGATGCGGCTCGAATATTTAAGGGGATTGTTGCTGCGGTTGAGAAAATNCCAGAAACGATCGTGATGCAGATGCTGTTCGATCATATTCCATTCGGTTGATAACCTTATCTTTCGCAGCTCCGCATCCACCTCGGTGAAATTGTTNCTGCTAAGGAAGAGCGCTTTGACGAGTTCGGCATCCGTNAGGGGAATCTTCCCTATGTTGAGGCGNGTGAAAATATCAACGGAAGATGTGGTTTCATCTTCAGCCACTTCATACCATATAATGCGGATATTCTGAGCCATATCGCNCTTCACGGCCATCANTTNCNATTTCCTTNCTCTCCAGTAAAGCCCNNAGNATCTCATTTCTTACCGTATCGTCGGCATTATTATCAAACCAGGAAACGATGGTCTGATAAGCCTTATTCATAAAATAGAAGTCGATATATTCTTCGGCATCGGTTTCAGGGTGTTTGATATTTGCGAGAAACTGTCTGGAACCGGGACGGGTGGAATATTCAATATCATAGAGTCTGAAACGCGGATAGAGGAACTTTATCCCGTCTGAAAGATATTGAAGCAGGAGATTGAGTGTGGTGAGACGTTGCTGGCCGTCGATCACTTCAAAGCGGTTTTCTTCAATCTTTCNGACCACAACGGGTTGNAGACAGTAAAATTCTCCCGGTTTTTTGTCGGGGCGTTTCACGAACTCCGAGAAGTCGTCGAGCANNCGCTCAACCTCCACCGGAGTCCAGCGATAACCCCGTTGATANTCNTTAATNATAAANTCCATTCCTGAAAGAGCGGAGAGCGCCTTCAGTTCCAGGNGATTCGACCCTTGCAATATCTGCGTGTCCATNATTTCCAGTCTTTCATTGATTTGCGGAAATCATAGTTGGCTATAAGCANATTTGCTATGGCATCCACTATTTTATTATCTTCAAAATGAGAAGGTTTCTTCAGCTCAATCCAATACTGTGGATTGCTTGTTATATCGCCCGACATCCANCCTTTTTCATGGATATAGCGTAACTCATCGCTGAAAGAAAGGAAATATGACTTCTGATCCTCATATATGCGNCCNTTAAAAAACCACGCTTCCTTTAAAAGAGGGGAGAGCACTGAATCCAGATGTGTCAGGGCTGATGAAAGCTGTTCGTCGTTCATTATTTCATCGAAAGAGATGCCGAGCATTCTTTCCGGACGAGAGATATGGAAGTCGAGCCATAACCTCAGGGCAATCTCATTTTTTGAATTGATCGCGGGGGTAAAGGTAACATCAAAGCTGTTGTCTTCATCCACCCAGATATATATGCCGCCATTNCCGGTGTTGCGTTTCAGCTGATAACGGGTAATATCCGGACGAAGAGTTTTCATGCGTTCAATCACATTTTCATGCAGNTTATATATCAGTGCTTTCTTGTCAAAGTCTTCTGCCTTGAATCCNCTGTCGACGCCGGTGACAGAAGATTTATCGAGTATCTGTTTGAGTTTCATTCCGAGTGTTTCAGATGTTGCTTCTTTTGTTTTTCCCATTATTTCGATAATCATTGAAAAAAGATTCATTATGTCGGGAATGTGTTGTGTGAGATACTTGTCAGTGTTGCAAGCCGCTTCAAGAATATCTTCCCAACCGGTCTTTCCCTGCTTGTCGGAATCGATGATGATTCCCTCTTTACGTGCAAATTCGCTATCCCAGTTGGTGAAGGCCGGTTTATGGACCAGCAGCCTGTATATCTGCGGGTAGCAGATCTGTATTGCGACTATGATGAAGTTCAGCAGCTTTTCATCTATTGATATGATCTTATCCTCTTTATCAGGCGAGCCGCACTGGTCGATGCAATCGAGAAGGGAAAGCGTGTTGATAAGTCTTTTGATAGAGCGTGGATTTTTCCCCACAGATGATTCCACCACAGAAGAGAAGCGTGTTCTTACGTTAGGGTCGGAGGTATCGATGTCTTTAAGATAGCCTATGCCGGCCAAGGCTCTTAGAACAAAGTTCATGGGTCGGTAACTGCTTACAGGCAGAGAGAAGGGTACCTGAATGATTTTATCGAAGAAAGATCGGAACTCTCTTTCGTTCTTATCTGTGAGTTTTCCGAATTTGGGTTCAAGACCTTTCACCACAACATCGTAGTCGATCGCGAGAACGAAAATGCAATTNTCNAGNGTAAATATATTTTTAAGAAGCTCGAGAATCTCTACTGCTACCGGAGGGTTAAGTCGGTCGAGATCGTCGACAAATACAATCACACCACGTTTATTGCTTTCTGCAATGCGGTGCTGCACGGCTTTTCTCAATTCCGCTTTCAATTCTGATAAAGAGGCATCGTCATTGGCTTCGGGCATTTCAGCAGGGATATTGGCCATTTCTACAGCAACATTTACACCCGGAATCATTTTCAAAGCTTCGCGGCCGCCACGGTAGAGTCCTCGGAGAAGCTTTGTCACATTTTTCTTGGAATCGTTGTTATTCCCTGTGAGTTCCCTGACTAACTGCGCCAGTATCTTATAAACGGTTATTTCGGGAGATGCCATCATGGAATATTCCCATGTGTTTATGTTAACGCCGATAAAAGGAGCATCCGGGTAGGTGCAGAGTGCGCGTTCCAGACGGGTCATCATTGAAGTTTTCCCGCTTCCCCATTCCCCTTGAAGAGCAATAGTGATCGGTGTCGATGAATGTTCGATAAACCTGATAAGTCCGTTTACATACCGTTCGGTCCCGAAGTCATTTAGATTCTCCTGAAAAGGGATGTCGGAGAGTGAGGTTTTATTCTGTTTCATATGGATATAAATTTGTTTAATGTATGATTAAAGGGTATGGGATTGCATCAAAAAGAGGACACAACCNTCTTTATCTTCATCTTTTCGGTTAGGCTCTGGTAAAGCCTGTGGGTCAAGAATTAGAAAAAGCAGCCTGTGCCCTCGGATGAGGACGCACCAAGCAAGCTTTGACCGTTTCTTTCGACCCATTGTTAGATTTACCAGATTTAACCGAATCGAGATTTGGTCATTGCATGTCAATGCAAATCGTTATGTATTTTTTTCGTATGTCTGTTTCGTAATTAAAGCTTATTCAGTAAGTATCATTCAGAAAAGAATTAACGTTATCGGCTCGATGTAGGGNCGCACCCAAGGTGCGTCAGCACATTCCCAAATACATTAACTGTTTTATTNGTGTTACTTATGGATGCAAATTTACGAATTAATTTTCAGACATAAAATATGCTACAGAACATTTTACAGGCTGCATCCGCAAAGATAGTCGGGCGGTGTATCAAAAAGTGATACAGGCGATGATTTCTGAAAGAATAAACAGGGGTTGTAGATTCAGTTAATGTATAGTTCCTGCATGTCTGCAATCCAGCATTTCATTGTCTTGCGTAATGATTGTGGAGAAATGACTTCGATCATCGCACCGGTGTGCAGCAATTTCATGATGAAATCGTAGGTAGGGGATAGGTATAATTCAAAGTCGGTATATTCCTTCAGGTCGTTTATGATTTTTTGGCTATGATGCAGAGGCAATGAATTGAGGTAATGCCTATGACTTCCATAGGCACGGAGAATGATTCGTACCGGCCTGATATTGTCGCCTATCACAACACCGAATTTTGTAGAGAAGAATTCNTCGGCTGAAAAGTCTTCGGGAAGTTTGAACGTNAATTCGGTTTCCTCAACCGTGATAAGACGGTCGAGGCCATAGATGCGTATCTGNTCGCGATTATTACGCCCGAGCACATACCATCGGTTTTCAAAAAGTTTCAGACAGTATGGGTCGATGGTAAAGCGATAGCAATGGTCTTGATTATCCTCTTTGAATGGTTTATAGGTCACGCTTATCACTTTATTCCTCTTCATCGCTTCGATGATAGTGGTGAGATGAATTCTTCCCGAAGGAATTTCATCAACCACTATCCGATCGGCTAAAGAAAGATTCTCCCCTATGATATTATTGACCGCAAACGAGTCGAGCATCCATTTTTTGAGCTTGTCTTCATCAATCTCTTCGGGATTCTCTATATAATAAAGATACCCTCCTGTTTTCCGGCATGATATAATAATGCGGAACTGAGAGAAGATCGCATCTCTCCAGCGGTTGAATGTGGCTCTTGACAGCGGCTTGCAGTCGCTCAGCTCTTTATTCCGTTCCCATAGGTCGGAAAGATCTTTGTATGAGATTTCTCCGGCGCGCCTGATGGTATTGATAAGCCATGTGTATTTTTGCAGTAGGTTCATTTATGATCGCCGGGGATAGAGGAGAATTTGTAAAGATTATCAGATATTTTCGGTCCACTCTTTGATTTGGCTGTCGCTGACGTTGTTCATGAGCAATCCTTCGGCGAATTTAATAGCCGGATACGATTCACGGAGTTCCTTTTCACTATTGGTGATGTCGCTTCCTCCTGAAGTCATGAAAGGCACAACGGTTTTNCCCTGGAAGTCGTTTGCTTCAATGAATGTGTTGATGATTGTTGGATGAGTGTTCCACCAATTNGGATAGCCGATGTAGATNACATCATATTCCTTGATNTCAGGAATTGAATCTATGATGGCAGGACGGGAGGAGAGATCGTGCATCTCCACATAGCAGCGGCTCAGNCTGTCGGTCCAATCAAGATCTGCATCTGAATAACGCGTTGCGGGGGTGATTTCATGAAGGGTTCCTCCCGTAATCTCCGCGATGCGCTTTGCGGCCTCCGCNGTGGTGCCTGTGGCNGAGAAATAGCAGATAAGTGATTTTTTAGATNCGGATGTTTCCGATACTTTCTTTTCTGCTTTCGAGGTGCAGCTGCATATCCCGATAAGGGAAGCGAGCATGGAAATTAAAAATAGTTTTACTGTTTTCATTTATTAATTTGGTTTAAAAGTAAACACACTCTTATACTTAGATGCAAACTTACAAAAATATCCTCGATTTACAGAGAGACACATCATCTTTTTTGCGACACGGGAGATTTAATTTCAAAATAATGAACAAGAATGCTGTCGTTTATTAAGTAATCCGGAGAAGCCTTTTGATTGCGGAGGGGAGAACCTTAATTACGACGCAGCCTCATAAAAGATAGATTCAATACTTACTATCGTTTAATTATGAATACTTACTTATCAATAATTGCATATGAACCTAATGTTGGAATAAAATATAATTTTCTAAAACATCAAAACCGTGCAAATTAAAAGTTGTACTTTTAATTTGCACGGTTTTGATGTTTTACTTAACTTTGGGCGAAAATACTATTGAGTATGAAAATCGAAGGTTATATAGAAAGAAGTCTTACGGATTCAATTAAGAAAGCGATTCCTTTTTATTCGGTGATTGTTATCACAGGTCCACGACAAGTTGGAAAAACAACACTGTGCCGACATCTTTTTGAGGATTTCAGGTATGTCAATTTAGAGCGTCCTACAGAAAGGCAATTCGCGATGGATGATATTGAAGGATTTGTAGATGGATTAGGTTCGAAAGTAATTATAGATGAGGTGCAGAATGTGCCTGAAATCTTGTCATATATCCAAGTAAAGGTGGATGAAGATCCCGAATTAAAATATGTAATAACAGGAAGTTCTAACTTCTCGCTACTACATACCGTCACCCAATCCCTTGCCGGAAGGGCTGCCTTATTTACACTCCTGCCTCTCTCTTTTAAAGAGATAAAGGATTACGTACAATCATCCGGAATAAGAGAGATAATGTATAATGGTTTCTATCCCGCTATCTTTACTAAGGAGACTCCTCCTGATATGTTCTATTCAAATTATTATTCCACATATGTTGAACGCGATATACGCAAGATAAGCCAGTTGAAAAATATCAATACTTTTGAAGTTTTCATGCATCTTTGCGCCGGAAGGGCAGGAACGGAACTTAACTATTCTTCTCTGGGGGTAGAAGCCGGAGTTAGTGCCCCTACTGTAAAGGAATGGCTTTCATTATTGAGTGCCTCATATATAACATATACTCTTCATCCTTATTTTACTAATATAAATAAACGACTCACAAAATCGCCTAAACTATATTTCTACGATACGGGTCTTCTATGTTTTCTTTTGGGCATTGAAGATGCAGATCAACTTATGACACATCCTCTTCGAGGTGCCATCTTTGAAAATTTGGTTGTTACGGAGATGATGAAGGAAAACTATAATTCAGGCAAAATTCCCAGATTATTCTTTTATAGGGAAAATTCGGGTAGAGAGGTGGATATTGTGGAAGAGCACGGCACATCTCTCAGCCTATATGAGGTGAAAGCCTCTAAAACTTTTTCCAAGGATTTTAGAAAGAATCTTGATTATCTGAAAAAGAATCTATCAGAGATTACAATCAAGGATAGTATCGTGGTTTATGATGGAGAAACTTTTCCTCCATTTGCTATAAATGTGCGAGATATATGGAAGTATAATGAAAAATAAAACCGTGCAAATTAAAAGTACAACTTTTAATTTGCACGGTTTTGATGCGTGATCTATTTCCTTTGTCGGCAGAATGCTAATTCGGGATGTTCTTCAAGGGTGAAGTTGAAGAAATCATCATAGGGTTTCAGAATCTTGCACAAGGAGATGATACGGTCTGTAATCCCTTTGGAGCAGAAATCACGGTCTGATATATGGGCTGCCACAGTAAAACTGCGTGGTTTCAGTAGCTCGATATGCTCCCAATCTTTCGGGAATCCCTTGGGGGCGGTTTTGAGCGGTTCTGTCCAATAAGGTGTGAAGTTTGCGGCAAATTCAGGATTTTCCATTATATCCAGATACTCCTCTATGTTATTATAGATTTCACTTCGATATTCTTTCAATAGTGGGGCCGGTGGATACCACGCACCGCCGCAGACCATACATTCCCCTGGTTCTATGTGGATATAGTAACCGCAGAATTCGCTTTTCTTTCCACCATGCGGATTGATGTAGATACCTATATGTGTCTTATAAGGTGTCTTGTCGGCAGAAAAACGAGTGTCGCGATATATGCGGTAGAGACAATCGGAAGGGGAGAGGCGTGAGGCCTCGGGATCAATTTCCGTGAGACGTGATATCAATGTGGCAGTGAAAGCTTCGATGTTTGCTTTCACTTTCATGTATTCATCTTTATGGGCGTTAAACCATTCACGATTATTATTGGCAGATAATTCTTTTAGAAAGTTAAGTGTATGCTTCATTGTTGTTGTAAGTATTACAACCCCTCCGGGGCTGTGTTTTTATACTATCTTTTTCCGGGGCTGGCGCTCCTGACGAATCTTAAATGTAATGTCCAGCCCCTCCGGAGTTAAGCCTCCGAAAAAAAGTTCCGGAGGGGTTGTCTCATCTTTCGGAGATGTATCGCGGTGGCGTAATCAGTACATATCGTAGTTGATTGAAGTGACTTGAAATTCAGTGCGACGGTTTATCTGGTCGGCAGCCTCCTGATCTTCTTCAGAAAGGGTTTCTATAAATGGTTCGTCAAGCACAGTGTCTTCGGCAAACTGAGGGTATTCACGGTTTATACGCTTGGTTACTTTCTTAGGCACGGTTTCTCCGTATCCTTTCCAAGAAAGCCTGTCGGCACGTATTCCTGCGGCCACAAGATAATCCACCACGCTTTTGGCACGTCGGTTAGAAAGATTGATATTATATTCCTCGCTCCCTTTCCTGTCTGTATGGGCACCCATCTCGATCGTGACATTTGGATTATCGCGAAGCATCTGGGCCATCTCATCAAGAGCTTCCTTTGATTCGGGACGCAAAGTGGCTTTATCGAAATCGTAAAATATGTTTTCCACCACTTGCGGTTTATGAATGGCTGCCAATATGAAGTCAACCTCATAGTCGGCATCCTCCTCTTCCATATCCGATTCAAATTCCTGCTTCACGTTCAGATAGCCTGTAGCTCCGGCCATCATCACATATTTCACGCCTCGTTCCAGTTTGAAACGGAAAGAGCCATCGTCGCGCGCCACCTCCTTCTGATTTGAGCCGTCGTCACCCACGATGCGGATTATGGCATTAGGCACCGGTTCTTCATCCTTGTCAAGAACCATTCCGGAAATAGTAACCTTTACTTCCGGATATTCAAAACTGTAAATATGGTCGTATCCTCTTGCGTCTCCACGATTTGAGGAGAAGAAACCTGATTCACCCAGACCGTAGGTTATGCCGAAATCGTCACCGGAAGAATTTATCGGGAGTCCCATATTCTCAACACTCCATCGTTCGCCTGTTGAATTCAGGTGAGCCTTGAATAGATCAAGGCCTCCGAAGCTGGGATGGCCGTCGGAAGCGAAATATAGAAGAGTGTCGGCACGCAGGTAAGGGAACATCTCGTCGCCTGCAGTATTGATCTGGGGGCCGAGATTTTCAAGCGATCCCGAACGCTCCTTCAGATTGATGCGCCATATGTCTTTTCCTCCGTATCCTCCGGGCATGTCGGAGGAGAAATACAGGTATGTTCCATCTGGAGAAGCAGCCGGGTGTCCGTATGCAGAAAGAGTGTCGGCCGTGATCTCGAATTTCTGCGGCTCGCTCCATGATGCGTCACTTCGCCGCGATGTATAGATCTCCACCGAAGTGTCAGCTTCGGGTGCGCGGCGGGCCACGGTAAGATACATCGTCTGTCCGTCGGGCGAGAAGCTTACTATCCCTTCGTCATGTTCTGTATTCAGGGCTCCTTCTGCCGGTTCCGGTTTTCCCCATTTGCCGTTCTCATCCTTTTTTGAGAAAAAAATGTCTGATTTTTTTGTACCGGTGATTTCAGATTTGTTAGTCCCGGTCGCCTTTTCTGTCGATGAAGTGTAATATATGGTGTTAAGCTCCTTGTCAAGATACATAGGTGCGAAGTCAGACCGTCGCGAATTGAATAGTTTGGCATTCTTCACTATATATCTGCTCTTTTTTCCCTCTTTTGCCTTGATAGCCATTCTGCAGCCGTTGATCCCCTCTTTTGCCAATTGATCATCGGGTTTCCACTCAAGAAATGTATTGTAGGCCTCAATGGCAGGCTGATATTTCCCTTCGGCTTGCAGCGAACGTCCTAAATAATAGAATGCCATCGAGTCGGGATATTCATATCTGATGGCATTCTGATATGCGGCCGAGGCGTTGGGAGCCATGTTCAGCCGTCGGTAGCACGTGCCGAGTTGATAAGCAACTTCTCCGCGTAATTCACGGTCTTTCTTGGGACTGAGTTTATTATAAACTGCCTTATATGTCTTTGATGCGTTGAAATATTCCCCTCTGCCGAACTGTGCGTTCGCCTCAGAGAGTTTTGGGGTCTTGCAGCTTCCGAGCGTAAGAAGCATAGCGGCAGACATGGAGATAAAAAGAAGAACGTCAAATCTTATTTTCATAAAGATTTAACGTTCGTTATGGGGTAAATATTGGAGAGAAGCACCGTTTTATTTTCCGGAACGCTTATAGCCTGTTGATTTCTCTATTCCGTTAGCTATATTATCGTATATTTCATCTACAGAGCCGGAGCCATTGATTGGGAGGTATTTCCCCTCTCTGGTATAATATTCTCTAAGTGGATGTGTTTGATTATGATATACCTGCAGGCGGTTTTTGATAGTTTCGAGGTTATCGTCCGCGCGTCCGGTCTGTTTGCCTCGGTTGAGCATACGCTCCACAAGTTCCTCTTCGGGCACTTCAAGACCGATTACAGCGTGCAGGTCGGATCCGCGTTTGAGCAACAGTTCTTTAAGAGCCTCAGCCTGGGGGATGGTGCGGGGGAAGCCATCGAACACGACACCTTTTTTATCGGCGGTTTCTTTTTCCAACACATCGTCGAGGATGCGGATCATAAGATCATCGGGAATCAGCTGTCCTTTGGAAATATAAGAATCGGCTATCTTGCCGAGTTCTGTGCCACGACGTATATGGTCGCGGAGCACTTCGCCTGTAGAAATGTGATAAAGACCGAACTCGTCGATCAGTTTCTCGCTCTGGGTGCCTTTACCGCTGCCCGGTGCGCCAAAGAGTACTACGTTTAGCATATTATAACTGTTTAATGTTTCAAACAAGCAACTTCCGTTCGCAGGAATTTGGAATAAGATGTCAGATTTTAGGGTAGGGGAGGTTATTTCTCCTGTTGTTCCTGAATCACATATATATCCTTTAGATTTCTTACTTTCCCGTCGAGGTCGAGTCCATATCCGATAATGAATTTAGGGGGAATCGAGAAAGCCACGTAATCGGGTTTGAATCCGGTTTTCGAGCTTTGCGGTTTATGAAGAAGAGTTGCAAACCTTATCGAAGCCGGGTTGCGTTTCTTGAGATCCTCAACCATTAAGGAAGCTGTGAGTCCGGTATCGACAATATCTTCTACTATAACTACGTCGCGTCCTGAGATATCCTCTTTCAAGCCCATCAGTTGTTTCACTTGCCCGGTGGATGATGTTCCTTCATAGCTTGCGTATCTCACAAAAGATATGGGCGCATCGTTCAACCCGATTTCCCTTATCAGATCGGCTGCGAAAATGAAGGCGCCGGTCAGTACGCATAGAAAGAGAGGATTTCCTCCTTTAAGGTCCTCGCGAAGTTCTGAAGCAACGCGTTTCACCTGCGTCTCTATCTCTTCTTTTGTGATATACGGCACAAATGTAAGACCGTCGACTGTTATTTTATTCTCCATTCTATTGTCGTGTTTATAGACTCTTGTTAAGCTCTTTTTAAAATTGAATTTTCCCCACGTAATCTCTTTTTATGCTTAAAGTAAGAACACTATTAAAAGTTTCTTTATTGGCAGGGATACTTCTCTGTGCAAAGTTAGTAAAAATGGTTTGTTTTCCCAAATAAGGAAAAAGGGATATATATGTATTTTAGGGAATAATTTTTTAATAATGCGACTTAAATGTTAATAAAAGTTAAAACATGATCGAAAAATATGTTTTATAGCATTGTTTTGAAAAATATTTTATAATTTTGCATCGAGTTTTTCATGGTATTAGATTTTAAGGTTAACGCAAGATTGGTTGTCGGGATGACAATCAATTTTTTTTTATACCCTGACACGATCAAATTACCGATATATCCCATAGTTTAAATGCATTTCTCGGTCACCACAAAAATTTCGTGACTATTCAGCGAATGAATCTCTTGAATTAAGGCAAATTGTAGGGACGCACCCCGGTGCGTCCGCTTAATTCATGTATAATATTCACTATCTGCGGACGCATCGTGATGCGTCCCTACAGTGATTCTGGGTTATTGTAAATATATGTTAATATCAGTCATATTTAGAATAATAAAAGTTAAATAGTGTGAATTTTGAAAATATTTATATGTTTTATAGCATTGTTTTGAAAAATATTTTATAATTTTGCATTGAGTTTTTCATGGTATTAGATTTTAAGGTTAACGCAAGATTGGTTGTCGGGATGACAATCAATTTTTTTTATGTCTTGACCCGGTCAGATTGCCGATATGTCTCATAGTTTAAATGCGTTTCTCAGTCACCACATAATCTCGTGATTATTCAGTGATCTCGTGATTATTCAGTGAATGAATCTCTTGATTTATGGCAAATTGTAGGGACACACCCCGGTGTGTCCGCTTAATTCAAGTATCATATTCACTATCTGCGGACGCATCGTAATGCGTCCCTACAATGATTCTCAATATTTTCTGACAGTAATAGTCGCTGAATAGTTACCCTAATATGTCGTGATTTTGAGAAGATTTTTGGCACATAAATTTAAACAGTTCCTATAATCTCGGATTGTTTATTGCGTAGGATGAATGCTAATGGGATGAAGAATGGTTAAAATTTTGATAATTGGGAAAATATTATTACATTTGTCGGCAAATCGCGTTAGTTAGAAACATACCTGAGGAAAAAACTTAAGGATAGTTAGAATCAATTAACTGAAAAACTGTAATTAAACTGAAATTTTAAATTGCACAAGGCAGAGATGCTCAGGTGCGAAATCAAAACTAAGATGGAAGAAGCAAAGAAACCGAAAAGACCGCGAATCGGAAGTGCGGGGATGAATATCTCATCAGATACCGGGGAAAACGAAGCACGATATGAGAAGGTAAGCTATCCTTCTGATTCGATGCGTGCAAATAACAATGATGGAGGTGCCGAACAAGGTCACGGCAATTACCAGCAAAGAAATTACGGCTATAATCAGAACCGTAACGGTTACAACCAGAACCGTCAGGGAGGATATAGCCAGCAGGGCGGCTATCAGAACCGCAATCAAGGTGGTTACAATCAGAACCGTCAGCAGGGCGGTTATCAGAATCGCAATCAAGGTGGTTACAATCAGAACCGTCAGCAGGGCGGTTATCAGAACCGCAATCAGGGCGGTTACGGCCAGAACCGTCAGCAGGGCGGTTACCAGAACCGCAACCAGGGAGGTTACAATCGTAATCAGGGTGGTTATCAGAATCGTAATCAAGGTTATGGACAGCCTTCACAGGAAGGTGGCTACACTCAGCACACACAGGAAGGTGGCTACCAGAACCGTCAGCAGGGCGGCTATCAGAACCGCCAGCAGGGCGGCTACGGCCAGAACCGTAATCAGGGCGGCTATCAGAACCGCAATCAGGGCGGTTACGGACAGAACCGTCAGCAAGGCGGCTACCAGAACCGCAATCAGGGTGGCTATAATAGAAACAATCGTAATCAGGGCGGTTTCAACCGTAATCAGGGTGGCATGAAATTCACTCCGCGCCCCAAGCAGGTTGACTATGTTCTTGAGGATATCGATCCGAACGAACAGATCCGTCTGAACAAATATATGGCCAATGCCGGCATCTGCTCACGTCGTGAGGCTGATGAATATATCACCGGAGGTAAAGTTAAGGTTAACGGAGAGGTTGTTACCGAACTCGGAACAAAGATTTCACGCGATGATGTGGTTGAATTCGATGAGAAGGTTGTAACCCCGGAACGCAAATGCTACGTTCTCCTTAACAAACCGAAAGATTGTGTAACCACCAGCGATGACCCCAACGGTCGCACCACGGTTCTCGACATCGTTAAGAACGCATGTCGCGAGCGTATCTATCCCGTAGGCCGTCTCGACCGCAACACCACAGGTGTGCTTCTTCTTACAAACGACGGTGACCTCGCCTCCAAGCTCACTCACCCCAAATATGTAAAGAAGAAGATCTATCACGTATGGACTGACCGCGACATCGCGGAAGAAGATATGCAGCGCATCGCCGATGGCATTGAGCTCGAAGATGGAGAGATACATGCCGATGCAATCAGCTATGTTTCCGACACAGACCGTAACCAGGCCGGAATCGAGATCCACAGCGGACGTAACCGAATTGTGCGTCGTATATTTGAAAGCCTCGGTTATCGCGTCACCAAGCTTGACCGCGTATATTTCGCAGGTCTCACAAAGAAGAATCTCCCGCGCGGACGTTGGCGTTACCTCACTCAGGAGGAGGTGAACTATCTGCGCATGGGTAGCTTTGAATAAATCAGATAACAACTAATAAATCCATGCCGGGAAGCAATCCTTCCCGGCATTACAAATAAAATTGAAATGAAAGATTTACGTCGTGTTCGCATCGCCGAACTCCTCAAGGATCCGGCTCCCTATTTAGGGAAAGAGGTAGATGTGAAAGGTTGGGTAAGATCCCGCCGTGGTAACAAGTATGTACAGTTTGTGGCCCTTAACGACGGCTCTACCATAAATAACCTTCAGATTGTTTTCGACCTTGCGAAATTCAGCGATGAAGAATTGAAACCAATCACCACGGGTTCCAGCATACATGTTCAGGGACAGCTTGTGGAATCGCAGGGGAAAGGACAGAGAGTGGAGATACAGGCGGAGAGCCTTGAGATCTACGGCACGGCCAATCCTGAGGAATATCCTCTTCAGAAGAAAGGTCATTCTCTCGAATTCCTTCGTGACATCGCACACCTCCGTCCACGCACCAATACGTTCGGCGCCGTGTTCCGTGTGCGTGCCGCTCTTGCTTTCGCAATTCACAAATTCTTTACGGAGAAAGGCTTCTATTACTTCCATACTCCGCTCATCACCGCTTCCGATTGTGAAGGAGCAGGAGCTATGTTCCAGGTAACTACGCTCCCTCTCGGGGAATTACCCCTTAATGAGGACGGCTCCATAAACTATAACGAAGATTTCTTCGGCCGTCAGGCGGCTCTTACAGTATCCGGACAGCTTGAGGGAGAACTCGGTGCCACATCGTTAGGGGCGATCTATACTTTCGGTCCCACTTTCCGTGCAGAGAACTCCAACACTCCGCGTCATCTTTCGGAGTTCTGGATGATCGAGCCTGAAATTGCGTTTGCCGACATAAAAGAAAATATGTATATCGCTGAGGAGTTCATCAAATATTGCATCAATTATGCGCTTGAGAACTGTAAAGACGATATTCTTTTCCTGCAGGAACATTTCGACAAGGATCTTGTGAACCGACTCAAATTTGTTGTTGAGAACGATTTCGTACGCCTTCCTTATTCTGAAGGAATCAAGATTCTTGAGGAGAGCGGCAAGAAATTTGAATTCCCGGTTTATTGGGGAGTAGACCTCGCGTCGGAACATGAGCGCTATCTTGTGGAGGAACATTTCAAACGTCCGGTCATCCTTACCGACTATCCCAAGGAGATCAAGGCCTTCTACATGAAGCTCAACGATGACGGTAAGACGGTTCGTGCTATGGACGTGCTCTTCCCCAAGATCGGAGAGATTATCGGTGGTTCCGAACGAGAGGAGAGCTACGAGAAACTTTCAAAACGCATTGAAGAGCAGGGTCTCGACGGCATGGACTGGTATCTCGACACCCGTAAATTCGGAACAGTGCCTCACAGTGGCTTCGGTCTCGGCTTCGAGCGTCTTGTTCTCTTCGTGACGGGAATGCAGAATATCCGCGATGTGATACCTTTCCCGCGCTATCCCAAGAACTGCGAATATTGATCACTTGAAAAAGACGGTAATAAAATATCTCTTTACACTCATGGCAATCCTGCTTCTCTTTCCCGGCTATCTGCCGGCTCAGGAGGAGCGGGATTCAGTCGTTGTAAGTCTTATTACCTGCTGGCCCGGTTCGGAAGTTTACGAATTGTGCGGCCATGAGGCTTTAAGGGTAAGAGGTTGGCAGAATGGTGTTCCTGTAGATACGGTGTGGAATTACGGTGTGTTTGATTTCAACGAGCCTAATTTCGTTTATCGTTTTGTGAAGGGGGAGACCGATTACATGCTTGCCGGTTATCCCTTTGCCTTGTTTCTTCCGGAATATGAAGCCACGCACAGACGCGTGGTGGAACAGGATCTTAACCTTACAGGGGAAGAGGCGAGAAGACTTGTGGCGATGCTTCAGAAAGAAGGGCGTCCCGAAAACCGTACCTACCGCTACAACTACGTGCGTGATAATTGCTCTACCCGTATTCTCGACCGAATAGATTCGGTGGCCGGAAAACCGGTGATATATCCCGATAAAGTCAATTACGGAAGCTTCCGCAACGAGATGAGACACTATCATAAGGATTATCCATGGTATCAATTCGGCATAGATCTTGCTCTCGGCTCTGGAATTGACATGGGTATAACAGGAAGGGAGGAGCTGTTTGTTCCTGTAGAGATCGTGGAAAAAGCCGAAGGCGCGCGATTTGCCGACGGCCGTCCTCTCGTGCGCGAGACAAGAGTGCTGAATCAGGGTGTTGTCAATGCGTCGCTTCCTCCCACGCCATGGTATTTCACTCCATTGACC
Organism: Bacteroides sp.; assembly: GCA_014801535.1. Lineage (GTDB taxonomy): Bacteria > Bacteroidota > Bacteroidia > Bacteroidales > Muribaculaceae > Lepagella. The sequence continues at coordinate 32,314 of JAAVEA010000013.1, read as the reverse complement.
ATAGGGTGGATTATTTTCTGCCTCTCGCTGATTGCGGGGATATGGATGATAAAAGGGAAAAAGATATTCAGATGGATATATACCTTATGGTTCGGTATTTGCGGACTCGCAGGTTGTCTGATAGCGTTCCTTGTCTTTATTTCTGAGCATGAAGCTACTTCGCCCAATGTTTTGTTGCTGTGGCTTAATCCCCTGCAGCTGCTTTTCGCGGTAACGGTGTGGTGGCGCCGGACAAGGATCCTCTCTTACATAGTGGCCTATTATAATGTGGTTGTGTTGAGCTGCATGTTCATAGTTTGGCCTTTCCAGGCACAGAGCGGCAATCCTGCTTTTTTCCCGATGATGGCTGCAACCCTTCTGCTGTCGGCTGTTTTTGCAGGAATTGCTCCTAACGTGTATAGCTCTAATAAATCGGGAGAAATCACGTTTAATAAAAGAAGTGCAGGCAGAACCGCGAAAAATCGTGGAAAGAAAAATAAAAAATAGAATATAGAATGAAAAAGTTGGTAACATCCGTGCTTGTGGGTCTCGTCACCCTCAACGTTCTGGCACAGACCGTGCCCGGACGTCCTAAGCTCGTTGTCGGCATTGTTGTCGATCAGATGCGGACCGACTATATCGAATACCTTCAGAATTATTTCGGGGAGCGCGGCTTCCGGAAATTGATGAAAGATGGTGTCTACATGCGCGATGTTGATTTCAAGGTGTCAGACCTTGATGCGGCAAGCGCAACGGCAATGCTCTATACCGGGGCTTACCCTTCACAGACCGGCGTTCCCTCCGCTCTTATTTATGATAATGAGACAAAAGGGGTTGCACCGGCGTTGGCTGATTCAAAAACACTTGGCAATTTCACCAATGACTCCTATTCACCGGAAGGGCTGCGTCTCTCCACTATCTCTGATGAGTTGGCGATTGACAGCGACGGCAAAGGGCAGATATATGCTTTTTCGGCCGATCCTCAGCAGTCGATGGTTATGGCCGGACATGCCGGCACGGGAGCATTCTGGATAAATAACACCACCGGCAACTGGGCCACCACCACTTGGTATAAACAGCCTATGCCGAGTCAGCTAAGTGCGCGAAACTACTCCTCGTCGGTGTCCTCGCGCATCGACACCATGCAGTGGAAGCCCTCAGTCGCTCCTGATCGTATGCCCGGGCTGCCACGCCATAAGACCGTGGCACCATTCAGGCATACCTTTACCAAGAATGACAAAAACGTTTATATACGTTTCGCCAATTCTCCGTTAGGTAACAGAGAGGTGACAGACGTGGCGATCGAGTGTATCAAGGGTCTCAACATGGGTAATGTCGGCACAGCGATCGACATGCTCAATCTCGGCTATACGCTTGCTCCTTATAAATATGTGAAAGACGGCGATTGCCGGGCGGAGCTAACCGATTCATATCTTCGTCTTGATAAGGAATTAGGAAGACTATTCGATGCTATAGACCGCTATGTGGGGCCGGGGAACGCCTTGGTATGGCTCAGCTCCACGGGTTATTATGATGATGCGGTGATCGACGACCGCAAGTATCGTATTCCCGGCGGAGAATTTTCAATGAAAAGAGCCCAGTCGTTGCTCAATTCATACCTTTCCGCCCGTCATGGCAATGCCGGCTATGTTGGCGCATTCAGAGACGGACATCTTTATTTCGATCATAAGGTTATTGAAGAAAAGAATCTTGACATAAATGAGGTGGTGGCTGATGCCCGGTCTTTTCTTGCCAAGATGAGCGGCGTGGCCGATGCCTTCACGCTCAATGATATCCTTTCTCCAAGCACTCCTGCAGAGGAGAGCCTTCGTCTTTCAATCGACCCCAAGAGTGGGGGCGATCTCTTTGTGACGTTCAATCCCGGCTGGACCGTGATTGATGATATATCCTATCCTGCGGTTTCAAAACCGGTGCGCGAGACTCCCGTTCTTACGCCGGCGTTTATTCTTTCTCTCGGTGTGGAATCGCAGACAATCAATGTTCCGGTAGACGCTACGGCTCTTGCCCCGACGGTGGCCGGTATACTGAGAATACGCAGTCCAAACGGAAGTGTTTCAAAGCCAATGCTCCTTAAAAAATAGTTTCGACCCAAATAAGCGTAAAGTAAATTATTTTATAGGATCCGCATTCCGGCAAACCGAACGGTAGAGATAATAGAGCGTAAACTCAAGTATTGAAGTTGGTTGGTCAACTTCGTTTAAAGAAAACAAAACAACCCGATGATATCCAAATTATTTAAGAAAATTTTCGGTGATCAGTCAGAGCGTGCGGTGCGCCCTCTGTGGGATCGCCTCCACAATGAGATCAACCCTATCTCGGAAGAGATAAAAGATATAAGCAATGATGAACTTCGCGGTCGCATAGACAATATCCGCAACAATATCCGTGGCAAGGCTCAGGAATATAAAGATCAGATGGCCGAGATCCGCAAGGAGATCGAGACTCTCGACTATGACAAGCGCGAACCTCTCTGGAAAAAGATAGATGATCTGCGCGAAGAGATGTTTGATGAATATGCACGCAATCTCGATGCCGCTCTTCCCGAGGTGTTCGCGGTGATAAAGGAAACTGCCCGTCGTTTCAAAGACAATGACACGATAGAGGTGACCGCTACAGATGCTGATCGTGAATTGGCTGCCGCCGGCAAAGATTTTGTTACAATAGACGGCGACAAAGCGATCTACAAGACAGAGTGGCTTGCCGGAGGCAATCTCATGAAATGGGATATGTGTCATTACGATGTTCAGCTCATCGGTGGTATGGTGCTTCACGGTATAATGAACAAAGGTAAGGTCACCAACAGCATCGCCGAGATGGCTACCGGTGAAGGTAAGACTCTTGTGGCTACCCTTCCTGTGTTCCTGAATGCGCTTACCGGTGAGGGTGTGCATGTGGTGACAGTGAACGACTATCTCGCCAAACGAGACTCAGAATGGATGGGCCCGTTATATCAGTTCCACGGTCTTACCGTAGATTGTATTGATAAGACAGAGCCCAACTCTCCCGAACGCCGCAAAGCATATCGTTCCGACATCACTTTCGGAACCAACAATGAATTCGGTTTCGATTACCTTCGCGATAACATGGCTACTCAGACCGAAGACCTTGTGCAGCGTGACGAACATTACTACGCTATTGTCGATGAGGTTGACTCGGTGCTTATCGATGATGCCCGTACGCCTCTCATTATTTCCGGTCCGGTTCCCAAGGGAGACGACCAGATGTTCAACGAATTCAAGCCTAATGTAGAGAAACTTGTTAACGCTCAGCGTAAACTTGCCCAGAGTCTTTTGCTTGAGGCGAAAGACAAGATCGGCAAAGGCGAACTCGAAGAGGGTGGATTGGCACTGTTCCGCGTTTATAAGGCACTTCCCAAACATAATCCTCTTATCCGCTATCTGAGCGAAGACGGTATAAAACAGCTCATGCTCAAGGTCGAGGCCAAATATATGCAGGATAATAACCGCGAGATGCCGAAGGCTGTCGAACCTCTTTTCTTTGTGATAGATGAGAAGAATCATTCGATCGAGCTTACCGATAAAGGTATCGAGGTTCTTACCGGCTACAACCAGGATCCCGATTTCTTCATTCTTCCCGATATCGCCTCACAGCTTTCGGCTGTGGAGAACGAGGATCTTACGGCGGAAGAGAAACAGGAGAAGAAAGATCAGCTGCTTCAGAACTATGCTGTGAAGGCTGAGCGCGTTCATACCGTTAATCAGCTTCTCAAGGCGTATACGCTGTTTGATAAAGATATAGAATATGTGATCGACGACAATAAGATCAAGATTGTCGACGAGCAGACAGGCCGTATCATGGAAGGCCGCCGTTATTCCGATGGTCTCCATCAGGCTATCGAGGCAAAGGAGGGTGTGAAAGTCGAGGCTGCCACACAGACATATGCCACCATCACCCTCCAGAACTACTTCCGTATGTACAGAAAGCTTGCCGGTATGACCGGTACGGCAATGACCGAGGCAGGAGAGTTCTACGACATCTACAAGCTTGATGTGATCGAGATCCCCACCAACCGTCCGGTTATCCGTGACGATATGAACGACCGTGTGTATCGAACCAAGAAGGAGAAATACGCAGCAGTTATTCAGGAAGTGGAGGATATGGTCAATGCAGGTCGTCCGGTGCTTGTCGGCACGACATCTGTCGAGATTTCTGAGTTGCTTTCAAAGATGTTGAAACTCCGCAAGATAGACCATCAGGTGCTAAATGCCAAACTACACCAGAAAGAGGCCGATATCGTGGCTCAGGCGGGTAAGAAAGGCACAGTCACCATTGCAACCAACATGGCCGGTCGTGGTACGGATATCAAGCTTCCTCAGGAGGTGAAAGATGCCGGTGGTCTGGCTATTATCGGAACGGAACGTCATGAGTCGCGCCGTGTGGACCGTCAGCTTCGCGGACGTGCCGGGCGTCAGGGCGACCCGGGAAGCTCAGTGTTCTTCGTGTCGTTTGAAGACACCGTGATGCGTCTTTTCGCTAACGACCGCGTGGTCAAGATGCTCGACCGCATGGGCTTCAAGGAGGGAGAGATGCTTGAGAACAGTATGGTGACCAAATCTATCGAGAATGCGCAGAAGAGGGTAGAGGAGAACAACTTTGGTATCCGTAAGCGCCTCGTGGAATATGACGACATCATGAACGCTCAGAGAAAGGGTGTATATGGCCGACGCCAGAATGCCCTCAAGGGGGAGCGTATCGGAGCCGATATCGCAAATATGGTGTTCGAAGTGTGCTCCACACTTGCAAACGGCGTATATGAGGACTATAACGACTTCAACAACGAGGTGAACCGTGTGCTTGCACTTGAGCTTCCGTTCACGGCAGAGGAATATCCCAAGCTTGATGCAGCCCAGATAACGGAGAAACTTACCGAGGCTGCAATGCATCAGCTGGCTCGCCGCAAAGAAAAGATGGCTGAAGGTGCGGCTCCCTACATCAAGGAATTTGTGGAGGAACGCGGTGCCACCGGACCGGTGGGTGTGCCGATGACCGATGGCCGGAGAATGTTCAATATCCGTGCCGACATCACCGAATGCTACGAAAACAATTGCAAACCGCTTACAAAAGCATGGGAAAAGGCAGTGCTTCTTTCATCGATCGACTCTGCATGGCAGGAACAGCTCAGAGAGATGGATGAGCTGCGCAAGTCTGTGCAGAATGCGTCATACGAACAGAAGGATCCGCTCGTAATCTATAAGATCGAGGCGTTCGAACTCTGGAAGAAGATGGTGCAGGAAATGAATGCCAAATCCGTATCTACCCTCATGCGAGGCAAGCTCGCCGTTCCCGACTATGAGGAGAACAAGCGTATGGAGGCTGAGAGACAGCGTGCCGAGGCCGAAAGACAACAGGCCAAACGCGAAGCATATGAGAAAGCTCAGGCAGAGGCAGAGGCACGCCGCAGTTCGCAACCCAGGGGTGAGATACGTCAGGAATACAGCACTGCGGGCACTCACAATCCTTATGCCAATTATTCAACCACCCGCGATACATATCCCGGAGAATCGGCCCAGCGACAGGCGGCACGTAATGTGAACCGCCCGGCATCGGCCACACAGCCCGCTAAGGCTGAACCAAAGGTGGGACGCAATGATCCATGTCCTTGCGGATCGGGCAAGAAATATAAGAATTGTCACGGACGCAATCAGGCATGATGGAAGCAGACACCGATTTATAATAAGAACTCAAACTCAGCAGCCGGCCTTCCCTATTCAGGGGAGGCCGGCTAAATTTTAGTGGATGGAGCCTTAGTTTGGTTAAATAATCAAAAACAATCAACCATTTCTCTTACATCCGTGTTCATATGGTATATCGGTTATTATATAGATGTAATTAAAACAAAAGATTAATTTAACTATGAATACTATTGTAAACACACACATTCCAGAGTTCAAGGTGCAGGCGTATCACGATGGAGAATTCAAAACTGTGACAGATAAAGACGTTCTCGGCAAATGGGCTGTCTTCTTCTTCTATCCCGCAGACTTCACTTTCGTGTGTCCTACAGAACTTGTGGATCTTGCAGAAAAATACGATAAACTCAAATCAATGGGAGTTGAGGTCTATTCAGTGAGCTGCGACACTCAGTTCGTTCACAAGGCATGGCACGACGCTTCTGACAGTATAAAGAAAATCAAATATCCGATGCTTGCCGATCCCAAAGGGCTTCTCGCGCGTGCATTCGGTGTAATGGATGAGGAGGAAGGAATGGCTTACCGTGGCACATTTGTTTCCGATCCCGAAGGTCTTATCAAGCTTGTCGAGATTCAGGACAACAGTATCGGACGTAATGCTGATGAACTCCTCCGTAAGGTTGAGGCCGCTCAATTTGTAGCCGCCCATCCAGGTGAAGTTTGTCCTGCGAAATGGAAAGAGGGTGCAGAGACTCTCAAGCCTTCAATCGACCTCGTAGGAAAAATATAAACAAAACCACAGAGATTGTGTAGTAAAGAATGATTAGTAATCGAATGGGGTCGTAAGAACAAACTTGCGGCCTCATTTTATAAGTAATATTATGGCAAAACTCGATAAAGATATATTAGACCAACTTAAAAATATATTTGCAAAGCTCGATACAGGAATTCTGCTTCTTGTGCAAGGGAGTCCTGAAGATCCCCGCAGGCAGGAGATGGAGGAATTCGTGACCGACTTTGCATCGTCATCTCCATCATTTTCGGTAAAGGTGGAGGATTTCCCTACAGAAGAGGAAGCACCGGTGTTGTCGATATGGCGTGATGGTATCCCGACGGGAGTGCAATTCGCGGGAGTGCCCGGAGGACATGAGTTCTCATCATTGATTCTTGCAGTGCTCAATGCAGCCGGACAGGGTAAGAATCTTCCTGACGAGGCCACTCAACGACGCATAGAGGCTATAACCGGTCCGGTAGAGATACTGACCTTTGTTTCTCTTACATGTTCCATCTGTCCGGATGTGGTGCAGGCCCTTAATGTGATCGCTCTGTTAAATCCCCAGATAACCAACAAGGTGATTGATGGAGGTGTCGCACCTCAGATGGTGAAAGACTATAACATTAACGGTGTGCCAACGGTATATGCCAACGGATTGTTGCTTAACGTGGGTCAGGCAACCTTGGGAGAACTGATAGGTAAACTGGAACAGAATTTTGGTAGTTCGGCCGATACGGGAGTTTCCGATAACACCCCTCTGGGTTTTGATGCGATCATTGCAGGAGGAGGTCCGGCCGGCGCGGCATCTGCGATCTATCTTGCCCGAAAAGGGATGAAGGTTGCTGTAGTGGCCGGTCGTATAGGAGGACAGGTGAAAGACACCTCGGAGATTGAAAACCTTATCTCCGTGCCTCTGACTACGGGAACAGCTCTCGCATCAGATATAAGGAAACATCTTGATGCTTATGAAATAGCTGTTTTTGATAACCGCAGAATAGTAAAGGCCGAGCTTAAAGGAGATGTGAAAAGAATAACGGCCGACAGCGGAGAAACATTCGAGGCTCCCCAACTTATCGTCGCCACAGGAGCTTCATGGAGAAAACTGAATGTTGCCGGAGAGGAAGATTACTTAGGAAAAGGTGTGGCTTTCTGCACACATTGTGATGGCCCGTTCTATCGCGGCAAGCGTGTTGCGGTGGTAGGAGGAGGTAACTCCGGCGTGGAAGCGGCCATAGATCTGGCCGGACTTGCCACTCATGTCGACCTGTTTGAGTTTATGGATACTCTCAAGGCGGATGAGGTGCTTCAGAAGAAATTGGCTACATTCGATAATGTGGATATTCATCTTTCCACGGCTTTGACCGAAGTCAAAGGTGACGGCCGCAATGTAACGGCTGTGGTTGCCAAGGATCGTATAACGGGAGAAACTAAGGAATATCCTGTAGACGGCGTCTTCGTGCAGATCGGCTTAACTCCTAATTCGCAGGTGTTTGAAGGGGAGATCGCAATGAACCGACAGGGGGAAATCGAAATAGATTCCAAAGGACGAACTTCTGTAAAAGGGGTTTATGCGGCAGGCGACGTGACCGATGTTCCTTATAAACAGATTGTGATAGCCATGGGAGAGGGGGCAAAAGCGGCTCTCACGGCTGTAGACGACCGTATGCGAGGGGTCTGAACTTCTTCTGTCAGATAGAAGTTGACTATAGCATTTGATAAAGGAGACGGTGCAAAAATTGTGAAATCAGAATGATTTTACTATTTTTGCACCGTTTTTTAATGAAGAAGTTGTTTAAACTAATTTACGAATGTTAAAAAGAAGTTTGTTTACATCCTTTTATTAACTCTTGCGGATCTTTTTGGGTGCTTTTGCCCCTCTCATCGGCACCAACCGCGAGGTTGCTGCCTCTTCGAGTGACAAAGTCACCACAAAAATATCTCGCAATTGTTAAAAAAAAATTAGTTTAAACAACTTCGAAGTGATTCAAAAGACTTCAATACTTCTTTCGACACATGAATATTGATGAGGTTTTTCTTTTCGTAATAGAGGTTGTAGGTACGATAGCGTTTGCTATAAGTGGTATAAGGTTGGCGGCTGTAAAGCATTTTGATCTCTTTGGAGCCTATACCATAGGTCTTGTCACGGCAATTGGAGGCGGAACATTAAGAGATCTTTTGCTTGATCTGCCCGTTTTTTGGCTTCAGACCCCCATTTATCTCGCAGTAACAGGAATCTCCTTAGTCACGGTCATAATATTCCGGAAAGTCCTGGTAAGTCACAACAGACTCCTTTTTATCTTCGATGCCATAGGTCTGGCTCTTTTTGTGGTGATAGGTATTCAAAAGACCCTCGCATCGGGCTATCCTATGTGGGGTGCCATCGTGATGGGTACGGTGACAGGTTCATTTGGAGGAGTTGTGCGCGATATTCTTATCAACGAAGAGCCTCTGTTTTTCAGAAAGGATATTTATGCCACCGCATGTCTGGCCGGTGGAGTGGTTTATTGGATAATCGACCTCTTTGGCGGATCGACCGTGCTTCAGCAGGCGGCATGTGGCGTCACTGTTATCGGCCTCAGATTCTGTGTCCTTCTTTTCGATTGGTCGCTTCCTGTGCTTAAATATGAAACTCCCGCCTCAAAGAAGCGGGAGGATGATAAGATTTGACAATGAAGTTGTTTAAACAACTTCAATATTTATATTTGTTACATCAGCATCGGGGTCACCCGTTTTATTGCCTCGATAAAACGATCTGCTTCATCGAATGTGTTGTAGACAGCGAAAGAAGCCCTCACAGTTCCGGGGATTCCGAGACGCTCCATCAATGGTTGGGCGCAATGATGTCCTGTCCTGACGGCAACACCCATTTTGTCAAGAAGGAATCCTACATCATAATTATGTGCCTCTCCGATATTGAAGGAGATTACGGCTGCCTTATCGGGTGCCGTGCCGTAAATATGTATGCCGGGGATTTCCAGAAGTTTAGATGTTGTATATTGCAGGAGGTCGTGTTCATGACGCTCTATGTTATCAAATCCGGTCTCTTCGATAAAATCGAAGGCTCTTGAAAAAGCAGCTATGTCTATGAAATCGGGAGTGCCTGCCTCGAATTTGAATGGAAGATCGGCGAAAGTGGTATGTGCGAAGGAGACGTGCTTTATCATCTCTCCTCCTCCCTGATAAGGAGGCATCGATTCGAGCAATTCTTTTCGTCCGTAGAGTATCCCCACACCGGTAGGCCCATACATTTTATGAGATGAGAACACATAGAAATCACATCCTATCTCCTGCATGTCAGGTCGAAGATGAGGGGAGGCCTGAGCGCCGTCGACAAGCACTGGTACTCCGTGGGAATGGGCTATCTCCGTCATTTCCTTCACAGGATTCACTGTTCCGAGCACATTGCTTATATGGGTGAATGAAGCCATGACAGTTCGCGAATTGAAAAGGGAACGATACTGTTCGAGATCAAGTTCACCGCGTTCGTTGATGTCGACCACACGAATCTTGATATCCTTATGTCTTTGAATCAACTGCCAAGGCACTATATTGGCATGGTGTTCCATGACGGTGAGAATGATTTCATCACCATCCTTGAACCTCTCTCCGAACGATGAAGCCACCAGATTAATTGCCTCTGTGGTGCCGCGTGTAAAGATTATCTCCTCAAAACTACGGGCGTTTATCCAGTTCTGCACGCGACGGCGTGTGTGTTCCTGTCGGTCGGTCGCTTCCTGAGAGAGCGTGTGAACCCCTCTGTGAACGTTAGCCTTCGTGTTTTTATAGAGAAAATCTATTTCATCAGTCACTTCCGCAGGAGTTTGCGAAGTAGCCGTGTTGTCAAGATATATCAAACCCTTTCCTCCCACCTGACGCGAGAGGATAGGGAACTTTTCTCTTATTTTTTCTACATCAAATTCTTTCATCGTCACTCTTTATTGCAGCCGGCGCATGTGGCACATGCTGAAGAGGCTCCTGCAAAACGACGTTCCACGAGAAGGTGTAGTCTGTCGCGCAAAGCCTCCACTCTTACACCGTCAATGATGTCGGCCATAAACGCCTGTTTGAGAAGCAAGCGGGCAGTGGCTTCATCAAGACCGCGAGTCCGCATGTAAAACATCTGCAGCGGGTCGAGCTGTCCTGTGGCAGATCCGTGTGAACATTTCACGTCGTCGTTATAAATTTCGAGTTCCGGGCGGCTCTCCATTCTCGCTGTCTCGCTTCCCACAAGGTTTCTGTTAGATTGATACGCCTCGGTCTTCACGGCTCCTTCGGCCACATAAATACGACCGGTGAACGCCCCGCGCGCATTATCGTCAACTGAATATTTGAACAGCTCGTCGGAATGGCAATGAGCCACGGCGTGATCGATTCGGCTGTAGGTGGAGAGCGATCGGTTTTCATCTTCAATCCCCATTCCTAAGAGACGGAGCGAGGCGTTTTCCCCTTCGAACCTGCAGAAATATTCATTGCGGGTTACGCCGTTATATAGGGTTATCCCGTCGATCACGACTTTGCTGTCGGCTTCCTGACGAAGGTAGAGCGATGAGATGCGGTGTGTCCCGATTGTGGATTCCTCAAGATTATAAAAATCAAAAGATGCGTTTTCAGCTACGAAAATCTCCACGGTCTCCAATGTGAGAAAATCAATCTCCGGATTCTGCGTATGATCGCATACAAGAAGTTTCGCCTCCGCACCCTCTTCAATAATTATCAGCATACGCCGTATGGCCATGAGAGGCATTCCGTTCTGCAATATGTTCACAAGCTGAAGCGGCTTATCGGTTTTCACTCCTTTCTTGATTCTTAGATAGAATCCGTCTTGAGCAAGCAAAGTGTCGAGAGCGACCATGGGGTTTTTCAGATCGGCTGCTTTCCCGTAATATTTACGGAAAGTTTCCTGATCTTGGGAAGCGAATTCTTTCAGACTTCCTACTTCAATCCCTTCCGGAAGTGCCTCATACGATTTGGGTGAGGCTGCGAAGGTGTCATTCACCATCAGGAATGGATTTGACGAGATGCGTGGCACATCGCAATGGAACGTGGCTGCCGGATTCACGTCGATGTCAAGTTTGGCTATGTTCAGGCCGTAATCCGGTGCCAGCAGCGCCTCCAGATCTGTATTCTCATAGTTGTCGCTCCCGGGTTTAGGGAGAGATGCGGATTCCAATATCCGGAATGCATCCTCACGGTGCCTGTTGATAGCTTCGGCGCTATGGGAATCTATTATATCGCGATGTTGCCTGTAGAGGTCGAGATATTGTGTAAGTGCGCTCATAGTGTCAGCCCTCCTTATCCACCTGTTCCTTAATCCAGTCGTAACCGCGTTCCTCAAGTTCGAGAGCGAGATCGGGACCGCCGGTCATTACAATCTTCCCTTTATAAAGAATATGTACGAAATCGGGCTTGATATAATCGAGCAGTCGCTGATAATGGGTGATTACGATAGTTGCGTTGTTCTCTGTTTTCAGTTTGTTCACTCCTTCCGCCACGATTCTCAATGCGTCTATATCAAGACCCGAGTCTGTTTCATCAAGGATCGACAGTTTGGGTTCGAGCACGGCCATCTGGAAAATCTCGTTGCGTTTTTTCTCTCCGCCTGAGAAGCCTTCATTCACCGATCGTGAAGCCAGTTTGTTGTCAAGCTCCACCACGGCCCGTTTCTCACGCATCATCTTCAGAAATTCTGTTGCCGACATAGGAGGCTCATTGAAGTATGCCCGTTTTGCATTTACGGCGGCTCTCATGAAATTCACCATTGACACTCCGGGAATCTCCACAGGATACTGGAAACCGAGGAAAAGGCCTTCATGGCTTCTTACTTCCGGTTGCATGGCGAGCAGGTCTTTGCCGTAAAATTCTACGGATCCTCCTGTGGGGGTATAGGCCGGATTGCCGGCGAGCACCATCGAAAGAGTGGATTTACCCGAGCCGTTCGGACCCATTATGGCGTGAACTTCACCGGGTTTAACTTCGAGGTTGATTCCTTTAAGAATCTCCTTACCATTTATTTCAGCGTGTAAGTCTTTGACTTTTAACATATATTGTCTATAACTTAGTATATTTCAAATTCATCTGCCGCAGGATTCGGTTCCTGCAATGCAAATTTACGGATAATTTTACTTATTATAAACAAATAAGAGGTAAATTTTGTTAAGTCGAGATATTTCAGCGGTTTACGTTGTGGATATATCGCTCCGATATTATATCTTGTTAATCGCTAAGTAGCTGATGAAAAATCAGTAACATGTAAAACTGAGTTGCCTTAAGGCAAAATGAAGATAGTGATAGTGCAACCGCTCCGCGGTAGTTGGGAGTCCGTGTCATGCTGATCCGAGGGTAGGCTTCCTGCGGTCGCCAACCCTCGGTTAATAATGGTGCAACCGCTACGCGGTTGATAAGAATATGCGATGAGTTGATCCGGGGGCTGGCTCCCGTTGGTCGCCAACCCCCGGTTAATAATAGTGTAACCGCTACGCGGTAGTTGGGGGTCCGTGTCATGCTGGTCCGAGGGTAGGCTTCCTGCGGTCGCCAACCCTCGGTTAATAATGGTGCAACCGCTCCGCGGTAGTTGGGAGTCCGTGTCATGCTGATCCGAGGGTAGGCTTCCTGCGGTCGCCAACCCTCGGTTAATAATAGTGTAACCGCTCCGCGGTTATCGTAGCTGATATTGTGTTGATCCGAGAGTAGGTTTTCTTCGGTCGCCAACCCTCGGAGAGGGTTACATATTTATTAACCGGGGGTTCCCGCCCACAGGCGGAACCCTCGGATATAAACCTAACAACTAACACTACCGCGGAGCGGTTGCATTTCCATCGTATTAAATAAAAGTGCAACCGCTCCGCGGTAGTCATGAGCTGGGTATGATATGATTCGAGGGTAGGCGACCTACGGTTGCCTACCCCCGGTTAATTACATTTACAGATCTAATGCAATATTATTTGCACGAGATTATTATTTTATGAGTGCCTTAACAACTTTGCTGCCCTGGCGCATAATGTAGAGACCTTGAGCGGGATTTTCCACACGGCGTCCCTGAAGATCATAGTAAACAACAGGAGCGTTGCTGTCGAGCGCTATATCGTTTACACCGGAGTTGTCGTTGTCAACATAAAGTGTAAGTTCATATTCTTTTCCACCGAATGCGCATTTTACAGAGCATTCACCTTTGTAGGTCACTTCTGAAAAGTCTTGCTCGTCACCAACTTCAAAGCCATAATCTATAACCATATCTGTGAGCTTGCCCGGTTCGAGAGTGGCGCTCTTTGTAAGGCTTTCACCTACAGCAATGATTTTGCAGGCGTCACCGAAAGCACACCATTGGAGAACTAGTTTGGCTCCGTAAAGCCATTCTACTTCGTCAAAAGCGGGTGTACACTCAGCGGATACGTTGGTAACAGTCGCGCTCACGAAGCCACCCTGTTCTGCTTTAATCTCAAGTTTGGGATCAATTTTCTGACCTTCGAGATAGGAGGTGATGTCTATACGGCTGCCGGCTTCCACTTCTTTTCCACCTACATAAAACTGGAGTGCCTGAGCATTAACACCAAGAGCGGTGAGGCCGGCTACAAGAAACATGTAAAATTTTTTCATATTATACTGTTTTATAATTTATAATTGTATTCATTTGTGCAAATAACCGATCCATGGCATACATGGAGCGCTTATCAATGCAAATGTAATATTTTTTTTGCATAAACTCATCTACTTTTATTTAATTTTTTCATAATGTAAAATAAAATAGAGGGGATGAGCGGAATTTCCGTTCATCCCCTCTCTTAAGGGAGAAGTCAGCAAACTGACTTCAATTTTTTATCAGAGCATTACCTTGCGGGTAACGATACCGTTCTTGGTTTTCACCATCACGATTGCCACACCCTTATTGCCGGCAGTGGGGCATGTGATGATTCCATTTCCTGAGGTTATGGAGATCATAGAGCCGTCAAGACGGAACACATTTACATCTGCATCGCCCGGAACGGTGACAACAACATCTCCGTTCTCAACACCAACTTTCACAGACTCCGGCTCAGAAATAACCTCTTCAACACCTGAGATGTAACCTACTTTCTTGCGGTCGGCATTGAGCACAAAACCAGTCTCTGCATCGATGAGCATTACGGTTGCTTCGCAGTTGAGAGGGTTGAGAATGCGGTTGATTGTGGCAGCCGACATCTCACCTGAGTAAATCTCACCACCGCGGATGCTTGCGGGCACGAAGCCGCCGGTACCGTTTACTGTGGTTCCTTCCCATGTGCGGACCACATCATTGAATTTGTAACGGTTCTGAGAGTTGCCATACATTCCGCCTTTACCCCATTCGCCGAGAACTTCATTGGTGGTCATGTAGAGATTGTTGTCCTGGTTACCAATGAGGTCGTTCTCACTTATCACGAGAAGCACATTAACGTTGGCATTCTCCATGTCAAGGGCATACTTTATGTCGAACGAAGTGTTGAACTTGGAGCCGTCAAAGCTTACCTCGCTGATCTCAATGTCTGCCGGAGCGAAAGAATTGAGTTCTTCTGCCACGTAGTCATACCAGAGACCATTGTTCTTGTAGACATAAGACATATCCTCAAGGCTCTTCATCGGGTTTACGATCGGACCGCGGTCCACACGTGCTGATGGAGCTGCATTCATTCCGAGGAACTGATTCATTGCACTGGCCTTCGGCGTATTGAAAGAGTCGCCGGTGTAGCAGTGGTAGGCAAGAGGAATCACCTGATCCTTGAAATCCTTCTCGATGTAGTCAAGAGCGATTATTCCGAGCGGACAGTTAGGACAACCCTGACCTGTCATTTTCTCAACCACAACCTTGCGGGTAGTCTTGATGGCGAGGTCCTGGATATAGCAGTCCACCTTGTCAGTGAGATCTCCAACCTTAACGTCGATTGAATAGAAGTTCACAGCACCTACAGAAAGAGGAAGATTCTCGGGGAACTTATATTCCAAAGTATATCCTTCCGACATCTCTACATCAGGATCGCTGAGAGTGCTTACCTCCTTACCCTCGGCATCACGAAGAGTGAGAGTATACCCTTTATATGTATCGGCCTTGCTGGTAACAGTGAGGATACCTGAAACAGATGTCTCTTCCTGAGCTACAACCGACTCGGGAGTAAGGTTAACCAATGAATATTTAATATCGCGGGTCACAGCCACATCCTCGATAAACACAGCCGACTTGTTGCGGTTTTCATTGTGGAAAGCCACATAAATGGTTTTACCTGCATATTTATCAAGCTTGACGGTGTTGTCTTTCCAGTCGCCTGAAAGAAGATCCACGCTTGCGCCCGGAGTCTGGATTTCATCATAAACGAGGTCTGATTTATAACGGAAGTCGTCCATGATATTTTCGGTAAGAGCAGTGATGATGTCATCAGTTGCATATACGTATACTTTCAGACGGTCACCCACATCCTTGTAGCTCTGCGACTTGAATGTAAGCACTGCGGTGTCGTCATTGATGAAAAGCTGATTAGTGATCAACCAGTCGTCAGAAGCGGCCGGACTTGCAAACATAGAGTGAGCCACTGCAGCCATATCGGTAGACATTTCGTCATCGCGTGCGGTCCACCAGGGGAGTTCGCTTGTGAAGCCCCAGCTCTGCATCTCGGAGTTAGGTTCTTGTCCGTCACCGTCCCAGAGCATCCATTTCTCACCGGAAAGTCCGCTGTCAAAGTTATCGGAGAAAATTTCCGCACCTATAGAAGGCTCGGGAATATAGGAACCTTCATAAGAGAGCACTATCTCTTCATTGGGATCGGCACCTGAAATATCGGCCACTGCGTTTGCTTCAATCACCACTTCATATGTAGAGCCTTTTGCAAGACGCTGTTCCATAACCGGATAGACTGAAAGCACACGCCCTTCGATCGAGCCGTTGAGGGTAGTGATGCGCTCGCGCTTTCCATCCTCGCCGATGCGATAGAGATACATCCCTCCTGCGTTTTTAGCCACGGGTGCCACCTCTGCGTCAAAAGTGATTGAAATAGGATTGGCCTGCGAATTGATACGTGTGATAGCCGTTCCTGAAGCGGGCGACACCGAAGTCATGGTCACAGGGGCTTGCGGACGACCGGTGTAGGAAACACGTATCTCGCCGTTTTTACGATCAGGATCACCGGCTATGTTGCAGATATTGGCCGGGATAACCACAGTGTATTTCTTACCCACATCCAGACGGCGGTTGCGGAATGTAACCGAGAGGTAGCGGCCATCACCGGCATCACGAGTAACATTGATAGAGGCAGCCACCGGATTGCCGGCCTCATCAAGAAGCTGCACGCTGTTGAATGCTCCGGTAACGTCAATCTGACGATCGAACATCACCTTCACTTCACTCAGAACTGCGAAGGCAGCGTTGTTAACCGGATTCACAGCGTAATTGGCAAGAAGGTTGACTCTCGGTGCCACTTCAGCAAAAGATTCCGGAAGCTCAATAACATATGTGTCGTAAGGGTCATTTGAATAATCTGCGGCCAGAAGCACCTTTCCGTCGGCAGAAGCCGAGGCGAAAGTTCCGCTCAAACCGTAATTATCCTGCGACACTTTACCTTGCCAGTCGATATCCCAAACCTGCTTGACGAGCATCTTCACGTCGTACCAATATTTACCGACAAGTGCCGACCAGTCGCGGATAGGGGTTGAGGAGGGAGAGGATGCGTAAACCACGCCATTCCCGTCAACGCCACCGAAAAGCATACCGTTCGATTCGCCGAGCACATTCACCTTACCCGATTCGAGGTCAAGAGAATATACTGCATCAGCCTCATCAGAAGTATAGGCCGCACCTACGATAGATTTCCCATCGGGAGAGAAAACACCTCCTTCGAGATAGCCGTAGCCCTCATATTTGGGAGTGAAGGTATATTTCACCTTACCATTGTCGGATGTTTCGGTCACATTGTAGCCGAGACCTTCCCAACTTTTTTTCTCCATATCGTAAACGAAAGTCCATGCTTCGCCTGCATAGGAGAAACAGACAAGACCGATAAATTTCTTGCCGTCGGGGGAAAGATCGGTGGCACGAATCTGCTTTATATCCTGAAGCGTGCCAAACATTGAGATAGGAAGCGGGAGGTTATCGGGTGTAATCTCTTTAGGTTCCGCCCCGGTGAGATCCCACATCACGAGGGTTTCGGTATATAGATCGGCGGAACTTACCGTGCCGATTGCATATTTACCATCGGGAGTGATGTGAGAAGCTTTTCCAATAGGATAAGTCCTGCTTACGCTATAAGGGAGCGCCACCCATTCCTGAGTGTCGGCCTTCCAGATGGAAGGTAGCCCTTTATACTGACCGGCCACGATTTTACCGTCGTCGGTAACATCGCACGCCATCATGTTGGCCACGCTATTCTCCTCACCCGACTTATAGAGCCAGGTCATCTTCTTATTCTTGATATCATAAAGACGAGGATATGAATATCCGAGGGGATCGAGAGGACTCTTGGCATAGCCCACAGCCCATCGACCGTTGTCAGACACCCGGTCGAGATGACCGTTTCTCTGGGCGTCGCTCAACTTAGTGAAGGTTGGTTGCTCGGCAGCCTGCAATGTGGCCGGTACAGTCACAAGGCTTGACATTAGCAATAACCCTATAGTCTTGATGTTCATATAAAACTGTTGTTAGGTTTTTAAGGTTGTTTAACTTATTTTAATTGGTCCTCCGGGGGATGTCCCCATCCTCCGGAGGTGACAAATTGCATCCGCAACCTGTCTTTAGGGAGGAATCCGGGAAAGAAAAGGTTGGATAATGCCTTTATCTTCCCCGAATACCTTAATTTAAGGGGTTGTTTTATTTAACAACGTATTTTTTGCCGTTAATGATATATACACCTGCGTTGAGTGCCTTGATCTGAGCAGCGTCAGCATTCTCAAGAACCATGCGTCCCGCGATGTCGTAAACATTTGCAACACCGTTTTCAGTCAGTATGGATTCAACTCCTGTTCCATCGCCTATCGTGAAGTTGTATACGAGTTCCGGAGACACACTTCCTTTCTCGTGGCCGCTTTCATCATAAGCCTGATTGTAGAATTGGTTAGCTACGATAACGAATTTATAGGTGCCCTTCTCAGTAAGCGGACTACTGAAGGTGTAAGTATATTCGTTAGGTTCGAAGTCATCGTTTGCTTTGGGGTTGATTGTCTCTATCTCTTCAAATTGAGTGTCGCGGGCTGAAGTGACAACCGCGCGGTAAAGAGTACCGGGGGCAATAGGATCCCATGTTTCAAAATCAAAATCGCTAAGCGCAGTCTCAGAGAATGTAAGCACTATCTCGCTAAGAGTGCCATAGCTGCCGTTATCCTGGATTGATGCGGTGGGGATCAGATCTTCTGCAACGCCTGTATCGGGTTCCTCATCGCCTTCGATTGTGTAAGTGAAGGTGGTGCGGTTACAAGAAGTGCCTTCGAACTCTGTACCGATATTGAAATAATATTTCGGGATTATTAGAGTGTAATTGCCAGGCTCGGTTATTGTCTCGAATGTGAATGTGGCGGTTTTCTCGTCATCGCTGAAAGTAGGATCGTCAAGTACAGTTGTGCCGTTTCTTGATACGATAGCGGGTTTTTCCGCAGCATTGTATGAAAGGAACATAGTTTTGTTCTTTTCATTGCTGATGGTGATAGATGAAAGCTCCTTAACCACAGCTTCATTTTCAGGCTCTACAGAAGTAAGCTGGTCAGCACCTGCATTGGCTTTCCACATGATGTTGTAGTTGAAGTCGTCAGTGGAATAACCGGCGTTACCTTTCACATAAAGGCCATCCTTGTCTTTTGCCTTGATTGTCACCATAATCTCGCCGAGTGCGCTTTTGAGCACAGACTCATCGAAAGTGAAATCCCATACTGTTGCGCAGCCATCGGCATCAAGATCGGATCCGGCGGCAATTTCACCTGCAGGAGAGGTTCCGGCACCCATACCTATGGGATAAGTGAAAGATTCAGGTTTAACGGGTCCTGAATATACGATTGAGAATGTACGCATATCGAGATTGTCGAATTCATACACCTCAGGATCCGGAGAAACGTTCTCTACAATATAGGGGCTGTATTCAGTGCCCTTTGTCTGACCTCTGAAATCGAGATAAGTCTCAAGTTCTGTAGATTTGGCAATCTGTACGTCGGTGGGATAATTACCGGTTACGGGATCATAGCCGATACCGCAGAATCTAAGAGTAAGACGGTAAGTGCGGCCTTCAATAAGTTTCGCATTACCGGCTACACTGATAAACAGGCCGTCAGCCCACTGATCTTCACCGTCTCCACGGTTGGGATCAAATCTATTCTCGCTGCCCTGAGTCATCCATTCTCTTTCAGATTCGCTTGCACCATTGGTGATGTCGTAAAGATACCAATCGATATAGTTTACGGCTGAGTCATCGGATGTAACGAAAGTCACCTTGTCAAGTGAACCGCCCCATGTGGGTAGAAGAGCGTTGTTGGCCGGATTTGAAGACACGAGAGTGATCTGAGGAAAGTTTCCCGCACCAAGATTAGGATCATCAAGATTATAGGTGTAGGTAAGTTTCTCATTGAGGTTGCCTTCTCCATCTTTCAGACAGCCTGCGGGGAAAACGAGCTCCCATTCTCCATTTTCCGTGATGTCGGCAATTTCGAATTTCAGGAGATTGGCCTGAGCTAACTCGAAATAAAAAAATTCGGTGCAGTTAACCACATCGCCTGTTTCAACACTCTCAAGGTACGGTTTAGCAGTGGCATCGTCCACTACGGAAACAGCCTCATCCTCATTTGCGGTGGAGATGTTGACAGATGCAAAGTATTGTACATCTGTCACCGTGCCGGGAGCAGGATAAAGTTTCAGCTCGGGGAATGCAAAAGCCGATGTGGCGGCTCCTGCAATCACAACCGTGGTCAGTAATGATTTAAGACTCATAAGCTTGTTGATTAATTAGTTAAATATTAAGGAAAATTTATTTTACTATTTTCTTGCCGTTGATCACATATATACCCTTGGCAAGCGAAGAGAGATCATTACTGCAGGCGCCGGTCAGCACACGTACACCGGTGATGTCGTATACATCGAAGATGCCAGATTCGGCAAAGTCAACATCGTTTATACCGCTTGTGGCCTGTTTGAACTCACCGTAAACGTCATTGGAGTGGTCAAGACCGTCGGCACATTCGATGCCTGTCATCTTTACCTTTACCGGAGTATCCGGGTCGCAATTCAGGGTGGGGATATTGAAGGTATATATCATCGCGTCTTCTGAATACGGATCCGGTTCTTCGGTTACGTTCTCTTCAGGGATATCGTAATACTTATCCTCTCCGTTTTCGGTATACTCGAAGCGGATAGTGTCGTAAACCATCTTATTACCGTTCATCACCCATATCTCCATCGGCTGGCCGAAAATAAGATCAGTGCCACGCATCGGAGTGAAGTCGCACGCCACGGTGTATTGAAGCACATTTACCAGGAACGACATTCCGAAGGAAGTCGGGTTTGATCTCACCCCTGTATATGCGCGCTGTCCGTCGGGTGAGAATATATTTCCGAAAGCCATGTAAAGCGCTTCCGGCTGAGTAGACGAGTCTGAAGAGGGAAGCATGTCGATCGGACGACGAAGCTTGCCCGACATATCGAACGTGGCGGTATTGCCGTCGTGAGAAGCATTGATATTTTCATGATATAGACCTACCTCGAGGTTATCGCTATCACCATATTCAATTGAAGCCACAGCGTTCTTCTCGGTGGAGAGCGGACCATCGAAGACAAGCTTTATGAGAGACTTTTCATCACCGGGGAGATAATAACTGTTGAATATATTCTCTGTCGACGAGCGGTCAGCACCGATCACTTCCACGAGCTCAAGAGGTTTGGCGGCAACAGTGAAGTTGATTTCACAGCGTCCGTTCCCATTGTATTTATTGTTTTTGTCGGAAGCATCAGTGACCTGAAGCAAGCGCAGTGTCACCTCATCGCCCTCTTTGATCTTTCCTGCCTTGTAGAGGAGCATCATGGCGGGAGCGATGTCACACTCTGCCTGGCTACCGTTAACCATTGTGCTCACACTTTCACGGGTGTTGTCGGGAGCTACCACAAAGACGTTTCCGACAGTGATCGGGTAATTGAAGTTTACATCAACATAAAAGTTGTTGCTCACCGACAATTTCCCTCCGTAGTAGTCTTTGCTTTCAGGATCTGTAGAGGGGGAAGTGCTCGTAACCTTCAGCTCCTGGGATCCTTCATGAATTATCAAAGTGTTATCGTCGGGTGCGAAAGAATGGTAAAGATAATATGTTGTGCCCGCTGTCAATTCGGCGTAATCCCTTATCTGTCCGGTATCTGAATAAGAATGAGTGCCGAAAACTTCAGTCCCCTCGGTGTGTTCGGGGGTGGTGTAAAGCACAAGAGGTGACGTTTTATAGATAAATTTCACCGGACCGGTGACAGACGGGGTGTATTCACCCTTTACAGTATTATATCTCTGCCAGGAATATTCCACTCCGGGCTCAAGGTTGCCTAAATCGATCACCTCGGCAGAGGCTGTGGAAAAATAGGAGCCAAGGGCTAAGAAGGTGCCCGTGACCGCCATTTTAGTTAGTGTAGAAATTTTCATATACGATTGTTATAATGTGTTACTATGGTTAGTTATATCAGTATCCGAACATAGATCCAAAACAGGTTAATCTCCTGTTGTAAAGATGTTGTCAGGGTTGATATATAACGTGAAGTTTGTCGACGTATTGCAGAGAAACAATTAAATAATGTTATAACTGCAGGGGTTGATTGTCTTGGTTTTCACGGTATAAACTAATGTGTGAGCAAAAGTAAGAAAATAATTTTAAAATCCAAAATTATTTTGAATATTATTTGTATAAGTTTTATATATCACCGACTGAGGGCGACATGTGTATTTTTATAATGTTGAAAATTAGTAATTTAATCAGAATGCTGGTTCTCCCTTACAGAGAGGGTTTGCGGAGATCTGATTCTATAAAAGGGACAAACAGTGCGTTCAGCTGGTCGCTTTCTATAAGAAATCCGTCGTGTCCGTAGGGAGATGAAATTTCCGCATATGTGCCGTTAGGGAGTTGACGGGCGAGTCGCCGCATATCTTCGGGAGGGAACACGATGTCAGTGGTAAGTCCGACAACGAGGGTGGGAATTGTGATCCGGGCGAGGGTATTGGCCACACCGCCGCGGCCGCGTCCTATATCGTGGGTGTCGAAAGCATCGAGAATAGTCATGTAAGAGTAGGCGTTATATCGCCGGCATAGTTTGTCTCCCTGGTGACGCTGGTAGGTGACGGCCCTGCGGAGGGCATCGGCCGGAATATCATCGTCATCCTTCTGAGAGTGATTGTATCCTTCCGGTCCGCGGTAGGATATGAGTCCGATGGCTCTTGCCGCTGCCAATCCGGCCATTCCCGCATCCGGGCGCGGTTCACCATAGGTTTTGTCGGCCTTGATTGCCATGCGTTGTGTTTCATCGAGAGCTATGGTCCAGGGGGTGGCCTTGGCATCTGTGGCACAAAGTATCATTCTTTCGAAACGCTCAGGTTCCTGAGCAGCCCATTCAATGGCTTGGAAACCTCCGACCGAACATCCTATAAGTGCTTTCACACGGTCGATGCCCAGATGATCGGCAAGCAGGGCATGGGCATGGACCATATCCCGGATGGTCACTTTGGGAAAATCCATGTAATAGGGTTTTCCTGTAGCCGGATCGGGGTGAAGCGGGGAGACAGTGCCGTAAGGGGAGCCGAGTATGTTGGCGCAGATCACAAAATATTTCGTGGGATCGAGACATGCGCCTTCCTCCACGGTGTGTGGAAACCAATCGGCCACATCGGAACTTGCCGTGAGCGCGTGGCAAACCCACAGCACATTGTCTCGGCTGTCATTGAGGGTTCCGTAGGTGTTATAAGCTATGACAGGGTCTTGAATGAAACCGCCGATCTCAAGATCAAGGCGGCCATGATGTTGATAGAACAGGGTCATGATTTTCTTTTTATTAATATTGAGACCAGAACGCAGATAGAAAGAGCCCATGGATAATAGAGGTAGGGCCATGGAGCGGCCGGTGATATTCCTGCCAGTCCGGTGGCAAGGAGCGTCTGCGCACCGTAAGGGATAAGACTCTGCACGATGCAGGAGCATGTATCGAGAAGGGAAGCGGTTTTCTTAGCGGAGATTCCATATTTTTCAGAAATCTCTTTCGATATGGACCCCACGGTGATTATGGCAACCGTATTGTTGGCCGTGCATAGATTAACGAGGCTTACGAGCAGCGCGATGATTGCCTGGCCTCCCCGCTTGCCATGAATGCGGGTGGTGAGTCGTTGCAGAATATAGTCTATTCCCCCCATCCCTTTTATAAGGCCAAGCATTCCTGCAGCCATGAGGGTTATGATTATCAGATCGCCCATGGAGTCGATACCGTTTCCCATCATCTTGCATGCATCAAGAATGGCAATATCTCTTAAAGGGAGGAAGCATAGGGCGGAAAGGATTCCGAGAATGAGCACCACGGTAACATTCAAGCCGGAAAGGGCTGTGATGATAATTACAAGATAGGGGGTCATAAGCCACCACGGAGCATTTTCCTCCGGAGGGGTGAGAATGGCTTCATGGCCGATGATGATATAGACTATGAGGGTGATGAGCGCTGCAGGAAGCACGATCATGAAATTGGCCTTGAATTTATCGGCCATGCTGCACCCTTGGGTGCGTGTGGCCGCGATGGTGGTGTCGGAGATGAAGGAGAGATTGTCGCCGAAGAAAGCGCCTCCGAGAGCTGTGGCGACATATAAAGGGATATTGCCGCCGCCGGCGTTGGCGAGTTGCACTATAAGCGGCACAAGGGCAACGACCGTGCCGACTGAGGTGCCGATTGAGAGCGATATGAAACAGGCCGCGATGAATATAGCGGGCAGGAGCAGAGAGGGAGGGAAGATGTCGAGCGTTAGAGATACGGTGGCATCTATGGCTCCGATCCCTTTTGCCAGAGATGCGAAGGCTCCGGCAAGCACGAATATCCATACCATGTAAAGAATATTGGAATGGGCGGCTGCCGATGAGAAAACCTCTATACGTTTCGACAGGCTCTTGCCACGATATATCAGCACGCCCCACACTGAGGCGGCAAGAAGGGCTACGGTGATGGGCATGACGTAGAAATCGCCTATCACCAGCGACACAACCACATAGAGGAGAAGAAACAATATAGCCGGAGAAAGGGCCAGCAACCCCTTTCGATTATTAATCAAACCTTATAATCTTATTACCTTTTATTACCTATATAATATATCTTCAGATTGTTCTGCCGGGATATGCCTTTAGCGCTTCGGCAAGCACCTTCATGGCTTTCTCAAGGTCTTCGCGGCAGAGCACGTAAGCGAGGCGGACTTCATTGTGTCCGATACCGGGGGTGGTGTAGAAACCGGAAGCCGGAGCCATGAAAATGGTCTGACCTTCATATTCAAACTCCTCCAGACACCAGCGGCAGAACTTGTCGGCATCGTCTACGGGAAGTTTGGCCACAGTATAGAACGCACCCATTGGGATGGGCGAGTAACACCCCGGAATCTTATTCAGACTGTCGATCATGAATTTGCGGCGTTCCACATATTCATTATAAGTGGCCAGCATATATTCGGGAGCCGCATCGATTGAAGCTTCGGCTACGATCTGTCCGAGCAGGGGAGGGCTGAGGCGGGCCTGACAGAACTTCATTATGTTCTTCTTCAGTTTCTCATGTTTGGTTATCAGGGCACCGATCCGGATTCCGCATTCATTATATCTTTTTGAAACGGAGTCGATCAGCACCACATTCTCTTCGATTCCCGGCAGATGGAAAGCAGAGATGTAGGGAGCGCCTGTATAACAGAACTCACGGTAAACCTCATCGGAGAACAGGAAGATGTCGTGCTTCTTCACCAGGTCGCGGATCTGAAGCATCTCCTTCATGGTGTAGAGATAGCCGGTGGGGTTATTCGGATTGCAGATAAGAATTCCCTTGGTGCGGGGAGTGATCAGCTTTTCGAATTCTTCCACGGGGGGTAGCTCGAAGCCGTTGTCGATGGAGGAGGGCACAGTAACGATTTTGGCACCTGCCGAAATTGCGAAAGCCATATAGTTGGCATATGCAGGTTCGGGCACGATAATCTCATCGCCCGGATCAAGACAGGCCATGAATGCGAACAGCACCGCTTCCGATCCGCCGCAGGTGATGATAATATCTTCTACGTTAACATCTATATTGAAACGATGATAGTATTCACACAATTTCTTGCGCAGTGAAAGAAGTCCTTCGGAGGGTGAATACTCGAGCACCTTCCGGTCGATCTTTTTCAGGGCTTCGAGAGCTTCGGGAGGAGTTGGCACATCAGGTTGACCGATATTGAGGCGATAAACTTTGAGGCCACGTTTCACGGCATCGTTTGCCAAAGGAACGAGTCGGCGTATCGGGGAGGCGGGCATTATCTCGCCGCGTTGGGAAATTTCGGGCATTTCAATATATTATTTTTGACGTTATTTACTTTTTCTGAACCTCCCCAACACATAGGATGAGACATCGTTTAGTTCGGGCAGGTTTAATATTCTTGACATGAGAATGTAGGAAGCCGCGCCGGCAGCAATTACGGTAATAAGCAACACGGGTGCCGGAACCGGAAGCCGGAGGCAGAGGAGCGCCACAACCCCCATTACCACAGCGATACCCAGCGAGGGGAGAAGATCGGCAAGCATTGTCATGGGGGGATAACCGGTCGCTTTTGAGGCCATGTGAAGGACGATGAAGAACGTCGCGGCCGAGGCTGCGAACTGTCCCCATACTATCAACGTAAGATTACCTGTCCACATTGTGGAGAGTATGGCTGCAAATATAAGGGCATCTTTCACCAGCTCTACTGCGAAAAGCTTTCTTGCCGCTCCTATCGAGAGGATGAAGTTATTATATAGGGAGATCATAACAATAAAAATCCCCCTTATGGTGAGAATCTGAAAGATGGGTATGGCTGCATCCCATTTGTTTCCGAAGAGTGTATGAAAAAGCGGCCCTCCGATGGCTGCGAGTCCGAACATGACCGGGAAGAGGATGAAGGCCGTGAAACGGTTCACCCGCTTCATATATCGGTGAAAGGTCGTTCTGTCGTCCTGCACGTTGGAGAGCAGCGGCACGAACGTGGCTGTCAGAATCTGTGAAACTGAAGCACTCGACATCTTGCTCCATTTATCGGCCTGAGTGTAAATGCCGAGAAGTGAAAAATTGAGGGCACCGATCACAAAAGTATATATCTGCAGGCAAACGGTGTTGAGCATTGAAGAGGAGAACACGCTCAGGCCCACACGATATATCTGTCTGAGAGATGCGAAACTGAAACCGCCGCTTGGCCACCATTTACATGTGACCCATAGCCATGCCGTTTTCACAGCACCTAAAACCACGTATTGCCACACAAGCGCCCACACTCCATAACCGGCAATCGCCATCCATACCCCTACGATTCCCGATATGAAGAGACCGAGCGTATTGGCCACGGCAAGCATCTTCACATCCATCTTTTTCATAAGACGGTTGGTCTGTACGATTGATAGGGCGTTGATGACAAACGTAAGGAACAACACCCTTGAGAGAGGGATAAGTATTTTCTCTCCATGAAATGTGGCGGCTATCAGCGGAGCGCAGAAGAAGAGGATAGCGTAAATGGTGAGCGAGACCACGAGATTGAACCAGAATACGGTGGAATAGTCAGTTTCTGTGGGGTCTTTTTTTTGAAGCAATGCAGTGCCGAATCCGGAATCTACGAAAAGATTGGCGAAAGCCTGAAAACCGAGCAGCAGTCCGACAAGTCCGAAATCTTTTTCAGAAAGAAGGTTTGCCAATACTATACCCACCACGGCATAAAGCAACTGAGTGGAAACACGGTCGATTGTGTTCCACTTGATGCTTCTCGCTGTCTTGAGCTTGAGATCAGACATTTATCGTTTCTGTGGTAAATCGTTAAGTGAGGTGTAGGGAGAAAGGATCAATCTTCATGCAAAGCCACTTTGCTGTTTAATTCCTCTTCTTTGTCAGGATTGAGAGGAAGGAGTTTGCCTCCGCCCACTTTCTTCACCTGCGGCGAACCTTTATAGTAGATTTTGGTAGAGCCTATTCCTCGCACATCGAGTTTGTCGGCAGCCCAGCATCCGATTGATCCGCCCCCCATAATCTTACAGTTTACATTTTTAGCTTTCATTTCATCAGCCTGAATGGTGCCGGTACCCATCATTCTGTAAACCGCCTTTTCGCAAGTCCCCGATATGGCGATCACTCCGTTGCCTGTGGCTATATGCGACTCCACTTCACCGGCCTTTATTTTGTCGGCAACGATTTCACCGTTACCGATTACACGCGCCGTGAAACGAGGAACGGAGCTGTTTGAAAGCACCTTCACGGAATATTCGGAGGAGTTCTCCACTTGTGTCAGATAGTCGGAATAGACATGGAGCACGGGGAGATCGGGGATAGACACATTCTCGGTTGCTACCTGAATTTTTAGCGTGCCTTTATTATTGGTAAAGAGAAAGACATCGGCTAATGATTCATCAGCTTTATACACCACATAGCCTGTGGAATCGGGATGGGCATGATACACAACATGCACATTATCGTAAACAGCAAGTTTGTCAAACTGACCTACTTTGAGGCGGAAAGTCTCGGTGCGTGCCTGAACCGGAAGCAGCACACCCAATATGAAAGCGAATATGGCAAATATCTTTTTCATAATATAAATAACTTACGTGGTCGGGCAAAAAATAACTTCTTATAATATAACGTCGGAACAGCCTATAAATATCATTGTGGAGATAGGAATTTTTCCATAATCATATCGAGGAGTTCGAGAAGCTCCTTATGTGTTTCGGCACGCAGCAGACGGATGCGGGTCTCGCGGAAATTAGGAATCCCTTTGAAAAGCGGAGTGGCTGCCAGATGCCTTCGGATATGCAGGATGCCTCGATATTCATCGATGCGTTCGATGCTCTCGGTTATCTGGCGTTTCAGGATCTCCATCTTCTCACGGTTAGAGAGTGAAGTGTAAGTGCCTGTTTCGAGATAATCCTTCACCTCCTTGAAAATCCAGGGCGCACCGATTGCTCCGCGACCGATCATCACGGCATCGACACCGAATTTTTCAAACGCCTCGCGCGCGCCTTCAGGCGTGGTTATATCTCCGTTCCCTATAATCGGAATCTCAATCCGGGGATCTTTTTTCAGTTCGCCGATAAGAGTCCAGTCAGCCTGTCCGGTGTACATCTGCGAGCGGGTGCGACCATGCACGGTGAGAGCCTTTATGCCGCAGTCTTGAAGGCGCGGGGCGAGTTCGGTGATGATCTTGTTCTCACAGTCCCAGCCCAGACGCGTCTTGACTGTGACGGGTATATCTACGGCTTCTACCACAGCTTTGGTTATCTCCAACATTTTGGGTATGTCGCGGAGCATACCGGCTCCGGCTCCCTTTCCGGCCACTTTCTTCACCGGACAGCCGAAATTTATGTCGAGAATGTCGGGTCCGGCTTTCTCCACAATGCGGGCTGCCTGCACCATGGCTTCCGGGTCGCGTCCATATATCTGAATCGCCACCGGTCGTTCGGCAGGATTTATATGGAGTTTGCGTACCGTGCTGCTTATATCGCGTATTAGGGCTTCGGCCGAAACAAACTCAGTATACACCATTGCAGCCCCCATCTCACGGCAGATAAGACGGAAGGAAGGATCGGTCACATCCTCCATCGGAGCAAGCGATACGGGTCTCGGACCAAGGTCAATGTCTGCTATCTTCATAATGATTTGTCACTTTAAGGTGAGCCGGTTGAGTCCGTTGGTAATTATAAGTTGCGCCATCTCCCGGAACTGTTTGGGAGTGACATTGCGGATATTCTCGGTCACGGAGTGTATGTCGTGAATCTCGTTGTAGTAAAGCATGCTCTTGGCCAACGACATGCAGCGGCTTTCCCTATGATCTGAGCCTACGATCATCTGGCCGAGATATTGATCTCTTATACGGGCGAATACGCGCTCTGAAAGAGAGGAGTCGGCCACTTTCAGGAGTTCCTTCCTGATGATTGCGATGCATCTATTTACCGATGCAGGATCCGTTCCGAAATAAAAGAGTATAAGCCCTGTATCGGAAAGTAGAGACACATTGCTCTCAACGGTATAGACCAATCCGCGACGCTCGCGCAGTTCCATATTAAGCCGCGAGTTCATACAGGGTCCACCGAGATAGTTGTTGAGAAGGCAGAGGGCATGGCGGCGGGGATCATTGCGGCTGAAAAGCCTTGTTCCTACAATTGTGTTGGCCTGATGATTCCCGTGGTCGCGCACCTCATCGAAGGGTTCGACAGGAGGGAGGGGTGCATCTGGTCGGTTGGATGTGGAGTAATCAAGATCACCGAAATATTTCTCAGCGAGCCTTATATTTTTTTCAGGATCACCTGGATCGCAGACGTATAGCACCATATCCTCAGGTGTATAAAGGGAGTCGATGAAGCTGCGTGCATCGGCAGAGGTGAGGCGACGCACACTCTCAGGTGTACCCAAGATGTTGTGCGCAAGCGGAGAGCCTTTATAAATAAGCTCTTCAAATTCATCATATACCGATTCGGAGGGAGAATCCTTATAGCTCTGAATCTCTTCAATGATTACCTCGCGTTCCTTTTCAATCTCGGCTTCAGGGAAATTGGAATTTTTCACAAGGTCGGCAATCAGTTCGATGGCTCGTTCGGCATGGCCGGCAGGAGCGTTGGTGTATATCATTGTCTCCTCCTTGGTGGTGTAGGCGTTCAGTTCGCCCCCCACTTGTTCCATGCGGCAGGAAATGTGCCAGCTCTTGCGGTGGCGTGTTCCCTTGAAGAGGGTATGCTCCACGAAATGTGCGAGGCCTTCGTGCTCGTTGTCTTCATTCCGGGAGCCGGCACGTACGGCCAATCCTATATAAGATACATCTCCAGGCAGGCGGGTTGCCACAACCCTTAGGCCGCCTCGGAGTGTGGCTATGTGATATTGAGGTTTCTCCATTCTCAATTGAAACGGGTGTGCTTGGTAAAAACTTTTCAGATTGCAAAGTTAACCATTTCTCCGCAATATTAAGATTCAATCCACTAAAATTTCTTAATGTCTCAAAGATATTGGTCTATTCCGTTAGAGGATTTTTATACCTCATTATTGCATCTTTAGATTTAGGCTTGATGTAGGGACACACCCAAGGTGCGTCCGCCCATTCCCAAATACATTAACTATTTTATTTGTGCTACTTATAATCATGCCGTGAATGGCTATGATAAGCGTTTCTATTATACTTCATCTCAAATACCGGGCAAAGATACTATGTAGTCAATGCAGTTGCGAACAATCGAACCAAATCGAACCGGAATGAACCCAATCAATTCCACTTAGTCATTTAACGCGAATGCGGCGGGTCGTCACGACTCGCCGCATTCGCGTGTTTTCCATAATACTTTAACTAAACTAACCTCAGAAGTGGTTTAAACTAATTTATGAAATTAATAAGTTTAAAAGACTTCGATCATGAAACAAATTTACTTTTCTGATATTATAACATCAGGAAAGAGAAGAAAAGGTCTTATAGTGTATCCTTTCTCGTCAATCTTCCGATGGCATATATCGGTATTATCTCTATGTGACGTTCAATGGTGTCACTCTTGATGGTAAGCATACTGAAGTTTTCAAGGGATGTCCGTACTCCAAAGGTCAGATCCTTTTTCTCCATAAAAAAACGGAGACTTTTCATTTTTCCACTAGTGCCTGCTTTCACTTCAATAGGGAGGATCTGCATATTCTTTGCCATTACATAATCTACTTCGGATGTGGTGCCTTTAGTAAGATTTTCCCAATAGTAAAGCTCATGCCGATGTCTTACGTCAGCTGCTTTCACTAACTCCCAACCCGCAGAAATTTCCGCCATATTTCCTTTATTCACTAATTCCTCTTCCGATCCGGCTAAAATAAGTTCAGTTATGGGTTGCGTTCCTCCAAAATCCAAATCAAGGATTCGGAGCATCAAACCTGTGTCAAGATATATATATCGAGTAAATTTTTCATTTACCTCTGATCCTAAAGGCAACCCGTTAGATGATGACATTTTGACAGGTTTAATTATCCCGGCATCTGTGAGACGTTCTAAAGCATCCTTTACCTCTTCAATTCTATAACCTCCCGATACTTTGCTATAAACAAACTTACTTCCCGACTGAGCCACTACACTTTGTAGAGTATTTCTCAAAAGCTGAGGTGAAATCTTTTCACTGTATTTTGTGAAATCATCATAATATGTCTGCTGAATGTCTGCCAATTCATTTATGCATTCCCGGAAGTCTTTCGTTTCTATCCAGGCAGTTACACTGGCGGGCATGCCACCTGTGAGAAGAAAAGTTCTGTAAGTGCTTGTAATGTCCTTGTATAATGAATCGAAAATAGGATTCTCGGAGGACGCCGATTCTATAGCCGCGGCCCAGCTCTCTTTTCCCAACGCCCAAAGAAATTCCTCGAAGGACATAGGATACATAAACATGGAGCTTACACGTCCTACACCGTAAGAAGAAATGGTTTTTAATGCGAATTCCAAGAGGGAGCCTGCTGCTATTACGTGAAGATCTGGGAGATTTTCTTTAAAGAACCATAATGATTTAATGGCAGCTTCGGATGCTTGGATTTCATCAAGAAATAGGAGGGTTTCTCCTGGTATTATAGGGACGGAGTATAAGATGCTTAGTCGTTGACAAATTATTGTTACATCGAATTCATTTTCGAATAGATTTATAAGATCTTTCCGTTTTTCAAAATTGATTTCTATGAAATATTTGAAGGTCTTGGCAAAATTACGGATAGAGCAAGATTTCCCGATTTGTC
>JAAVEA010000012.1 GCA_014801535.1 Bacteroides sp. | reverse complement strand
GTATTCTCTGATGAGACAGGGAAATGGGGCGGGAGCCTCCGAGCTTCCGCATATTGTCATGGAGCTAAATGCTTCATGACAATATTACCTTTACCGGAATCTTGGGGATAGGAAAAAGTCTTTACGGATATTAAGCTTACGGATATCAAACCTTTGGATATTAAAATTTAATGTGGCATCGAGCCACATTAAATTTTGCGGAAGCTCGGAGGCTCCCGCCCCGTGGTCTGCACCCGAAAACACATCGTATTCTCTGAAGAGAGGGGAAACGGGGCGGGAGCCTCCGAGCTTCCGCATATTTACAATGAGCTAAATGCTCATTGCAAATATTACATCCATCAAAAAGAATACGTGTTTGAAAATTATATGTGGCGCAATGCCACATATAATTCTGCGGAAACTGCAAGCGCCCGCCCCGAAGACAAATGGATGCTGCTTGCATCCGTACCAAATCAGATCCGATTACGAGTCTGCATCACTTGGTCTTATAATTAAAAAATTAGTTAGATAATTAATAAATTAGTTGTGTAATTAAAAAATTAGTTATAACTTAGCCGAGGAATAAAATATTAAATTATGAAAGCCGGTAGAAAAAAGCAGGAACTGACAGAAAAGGAAGCAATAATAATGAACATGCTTTGGGATAAAGGTCCGCTGTTCGTAAGAGAGATGTTGGAGCTATACCCTGAACCCAAACCTCATTTTAATACTGTTGCCACAACTGTAAGAATC
Organism: Bacteroides sp.; assembly: GCA_014801535.1. Lineage (GTDB taxonomy): Bacteria > Bacteroidota > Bacteroidia > Bacteroidales > Muribaculaceae > Lepagella. The sequence continues at coordinate 27,299 of JAAVEA010000012.1, read as the reverse complement.
CTGGAAGGTAAAGGATATGTGGGGCATGAAGTGTTCGGCAATACACATCGGTTTTATGCAGCCGTCGAGAAATCCTCTTTTCGGGATAAATCATTGGCAGCTGTAATCAGGAATTATTTTGGGAACTCATATAAATCAGTGGTGTCGGCCCTCGCTGAGGAAGAGAAAATATCTGTTGATGAGCTTAAGGAGATTATTGATCTAATTGAGCGTAAGAATAAAAAAAGTAGTTACTAACTCGTCGATTTTCAATTCTGCGTCAAAAACTGCTCGAAAATAACTTTGTTTTATCCGTTCATTAATTATTAGCAACTACTTAAAGAATAAAAATGGGAGCTTTATTTTCATATTCTATTGTTTCATCCATACTGCTCTGTTGCGGATATGTTGTGTATAAATGGTTGTTCTCCTCTGAGAAGCAGCATTTCTACAACCGGGTGATAATCTTTTTTATCTATTTTATATCTCTTCTTCTCCCAATGGTATTGTCCGGTAATCGGTTTGCTACGGCGACAGATGATGTTGCTGCCGGAGTGGTGATAGGGAATCCTATAGCTGTCGGGATCTTTACCGGAGAAATGGAAAGCGGGTCGAAAGGAATGATTTTCCGTATTATTTTAGGTTTATATCTTGTCGGGATAGTTGCGATGACTGTCTACACGTTTATCAGCGTAATACAGCTATTCGGAATTATTAAAAATGGGGAACGAATTGAAAGAAAAAGATATACCCTGATTCTAACGGATAAAAGAGATCTTGCACCCTTCAGCTGGATGAGATATGTGGTGATGAATAAGGCAGACTATCTCAGCGGTGGGGAAGTCATTGTTATCCACGAGCAGCAGCATCTGAAATGTTATCATTGGATAGATCTCCTTTTTGCTCAGATAGTTCTTATTTTTCAATGGTTCAATCCTGCGGCATGGCTTTTCAGGGAAGAATTCAGAACCGTGCATGAATATCAGGCAGACGAAGCCGTGATTCATTCAGGCACCAATGTAAAAGATTATCAGATGTTATTAATAAAAAAAGCTGTCGGCTCACGATTCCACTCACTTGCCAACAGCTTGAATCACAGTAAACTTAAAAAACGTGTAACTATGATGTACAAAGAAAAATCATCATTAGCGCGCCGCTTGGGCGCATTAGTTCTTGTGCCGGCCATGGCACTCGGGTGCGTTGTCGTCAGAATCCCTGCATTTGCAGGTTTTCTTGAAACGGAGTCTGCGACAGAGTTGTTCCCACGCTCTGAAGACAAAATTAGTAAAAAAACTCCGATAACATCGAATCGGGAGATGATAAAACCTGTTGCGGTGCCGGATAGTGACCCTCTTTCGGCTGCTAATAGGACGCAGGCTCCGCTGACAGAACCTGCGCCAATCGTGGAAAAAGAAAAAAGTGCGGCACCATCGCCGGTGAAGGAGAACGTAAAGGGAGGGGAGACTGATGATAAATCGTCGTCGGAAGAGATTTATTCTGCTGTGCAGCAGAGTGCCGAACCGGAGGGTGGTATGAAGCAGCTTCTCACATTTCTCCACGACAACATAACTTATCCTGAGGAAGCGGTTAAGGCAGGTATCGAAGGACGTGTCATCGTAAGATTCGTGATTGATAAAGACGGTAGTGTAGGCCAGGCACAAGTTATCAAAGGAGTGGATTCGGCTCTTGATGTCGAGGCTATCCGCGTTGTGAGTACAATGCCCAAATGGAGTCCGGCTGAAGTTGACGGTAAACCGGTTGCTTCCTACTTTGTGATTCCGGTTTCATTCCAACTTCCCAAAGAAGAGAAAGAGGAATGATAATTATTTAGAGATAAGTTGACTAAGTAAAAGGAGCCGTATCGTAAATAATCTCGATACGGCCCCTTTGTTATTTGGTTAAGTAAGTATTAAAAATTATCACTTACTCTCGTTTAATTTTGAAAACATATTTATGTTCAGACTCTCATATTGGGCACGGGACCATACTGATTATCGGTCATCTGGCTATCCTGGCATAGATAGATAATCAGGATAATCCAGCCGATTACGGGGAGGAAACTCCAGCACCAGTTCCAGCCTGAACGACCTGTATCATGCAGGCGACGGAACATGAGGCCTAAAGAGGGGAGGAAAACAGCAAGATTCCACAAGCCGGCGATGCATCTATAGGCAAGACTGTCAGAACCAAAGGTTAAGCCGAAAACAATGCCCAATGCCCAGCCGATAATTGCGCAGAAGAGAGCAAACCACCAGTATTCCGAGCGGGATGCACGGCCGGTGAAGCAGCAATATTTGTTGAACGCACGCGAAATGGCTTCGCTAAATGATACTTGATATTGATACATTTTAATAAAAAGGTTTGATTAAGCGATAACAAAATTAATATTTTTTACTCATTTTGCCTAATTATTTTAGACAAAATGGTAAAATTGTCAGACAATTATCATTATAGTTTCTTAAAAGCTTCTATCGCCTCCATTCTTCCCAAGTTTACTTTCTCCGGATCATGCGCGTCTGAATTTACAAGAATAGATTGATGAAGAAGCGAGTGCGCTGTTTCTCCTTTTTTATGATCGATAAGTGATTTCCAAATCTCAGTTGAAGGAAAGAATCTCTTTTTATCGAGCGATGATTTTGTGTTTATTTCAATCAATAATCCGTTATCTTTGGCATTTCTGATCACATCATCTACCAATGCCTGATACCATCCCTGATGTTCTATTGAAGGATCGACTAATGAAGCGTTAGCAGCGATTTTATCAAAATGACCTAAAATATTGAAGCCACCACGTTCGATCATAGTCAATTCCTGTTCGTAAAACTTTTCAACCACGTAGCGCAGATCTCCGTTAAAACCATCTTTGAGATACATTGCAAACCGCTCGAAACGTCCGTCACAATCCAACGGTATTCCAGACTGATTTGTAACGAAATGAACGGAGCCGATTCTGAAATCTAAAGGTATTTTCTGGAAATAATCGATATGTGGTCCGAAATCGGTTGAAAGGAAATCTATCTCCATCCCTTTAAGAATTTTCATCTTTCCATCGTAAAAGTCGTGCAGACGGTCGGCCTCCTCAAGATATTTCGGCACATCTTCATAAGCCATATTGCATTTTGATTCCACAACGATGGGGGAGTGTGGAGAAAAACCCCATAATCCCATGCCGCATTTGAAAGCGGCCGAAGCCATATCTTCCATCGACGCGCGGCCATCGCAAAATTGAGTGTGAGAATGATAATTGTAAAGTTCGGAATCCGGAAGAATCATAGCGAGCTAATTATTATTATCGTTTGGACTCTTAGTTCCCCTCCGCACGATAGATGTCATTTTTAAGTATTTTGAGATTATCGCGTTCTTTTTCCACTTCTGCCTCTAACGAGCGTATTTTATCTTTGATTGAAGCAGCCGGGTTATCATGATACTCATGTCGGAGTCTGGAAAGCTCATCAGCTGATTTTTTCAGATTTTTTTCAGCATCAAGATAAAGACTCATGGCTCGTTTCCCCCCGGCAGTCTGAAAATCGTCGAGAGTGGTGTAAAGTCTTCCTCCGGAAAGAGGGAACTGAAAATCAACTTTCTTTTTTCTTTCCGTGCTGATATTTCTGATGGTTTCCAAAAGTTCGGTGTAATCTTCCTCCGGATTCTGTGTGGCCCTGAAATCTGAGATCAACGCTAAGTCGGCTATATCCGACTCCTCTTCATCAGGGTCATAGTTTGTGCGTGTATCGTTAACTTTAAAGAGATAAACCGTAAGATTATCATCAAGCAGATTACGGTCGGTGGCCCACCAGCCCACTCCATTCTCCTCATCTATTGCCAAAAGATAATCGTCGAAAGGCGAATTATAAGGCATGCCGATGTTCTGAGGCTGCAGATATTCACCTGTCTGTGGGTCACGGGTTGCGATGAATATGTCATATCCGCCTATCGAACCTTCCCCGTCGGAAGCGAAATAGAGAGTCACACCATCAGCCATCATGAAAGGGAATTCAGCGTTTTTACCACCACCCAGTGATAGTGGAGCCATTGCCGGTCTGCTCCATGTGCCATCAGTAAGGCGTATGGATTCAGCGATATTATAGAAACGGGTGGTATCGGGTTGTGACCACATTTTGAAATCTCCTTCCTCATTTGTGAACACATATTCCACCTCATTCACCTTATAAGGCAAGCCCTCCGGACCCTCAAGCGTTCCGGCACTTGAAGGGAGTCGGTATGCTTTGAAAAACAGATCCTTTGAGACCGGGATGGAATCAAGAATCTCAAGCTTTTCAATTCTATTGATAAAACTTTTGGAAAGATCAATCTGACGTTGCAAAGAATTTACTACTTCGCGTTCAATCTTATCGTCTGCATTCATTTTCTTTTTAGCGTTAGCCATTTGGCGAGCCGCTTCCGAGAAATCATAATTCTCATAGGCTGTACGCGCAGCCTCCATGTATTCATCGAACGACTGTGAGAACGCAATATTAGAGTGGAGAATGCACACTGACAAAAAGGATAATATTGTAATCCATCTATAATTTGTCTTCATTATTATATCATTTTAAGATGCAAAAATAGCTATTTTTTTATAATAGGACAGCAATAACCCTCTAAAAAGAATCACGGGATCTAATCCCGTGATTCTTTTTAGAGGGTTATAAGTTATAATTCTTAATCNANTGCNATNGATGTGGAATCGAGGTTACGTTTCCAATAGAGGAAAAGTGCGGTGCAGATAAGTGACGCGAGAACTCCGATACACTCTGAATANTCAAGCGGNATTCCTACTCCCTCCGTATATGCTCCAAGCGGGGCATAACATATGAAAGTTATGCAGAGTGCAGTCATGAACATTGCCGGAATCATTGTGATCAGATANGTTTTNCNNNTCTTTGCGAGATAGACNGTGCAAGCCCATAGGGTGAAGATAGACAGAGTCTGNTTNCACCATGCGAAATAACGCCATAGAATATCGAAATTCACTCTCAGCAAAATGAAGCTGAGTGCAATNATAGGCACNGTNACGAGAAGACGTTTCACAAACTGTTTCTGACTGATTCCGAGAGCATCTGCCACGATAAGNCGCANACTCCGCATTGCAGTNTCGCCAGTTGTGATAGGGGCNGCAATCACNCCCAAGATAGCCAGCACACCACCGAAAGCTCCAAGCCATTTTACGCAGACTTCATGAACCAGAATACCGGCATCCTGNCCATTATCAGCCATGTAGGAAGCCAANNTGTCATATCCTCCGGTAAAGGCGATTGCAGCGGCAGCCCATATCAGAGCCACAATTCCTTCCGAAACCATNGCACCGTAGAACACCTTGCGACCATGTTTCTCATTNTTCAGACAGCGCGCCATCATNGGGCTTTGAGTGGCATGGAATCCGGATATGGCACCGCACGCAATCGAGATGCACATCATCGGAAATATNGGNGCCGCTTCTCCTGAAGGATGTCGGTTGAACAGACCTTCCGAGAAACCATCNGGAATCTCAANTCCGTTGAAAATCATATATCCCATGATCCCNACAGCCATGAAAAGAAGTGCGAATCCGAAAAGAGGGTATAGGTTTCCGATGAGTTTATCTACCGGAAGCAGTGTGGCGAGAACATAATAGAGGAATATGCAGATAGCCCAGAAGGTGGCATTCAGATGCTCCGGTGTGAGAGTAGCGAGAAGATTAGCCGGNGTTCTTACAAACACAGCAATCACCATCACGAGGAGCACGCAAGTGAATATGCTCATAACTAACTTGATCTTCTTNCCAAGTTCCGAACCAACAATCTCNGGGAGAGATTTACCACCTAATCTGAGAGAGATCATGCCTGATATGAAATCATGTACAGCTCCGGCAAAAATTGTTCCGAACACAATCCATAGAAATGCCGCCGGNCCATACATCACACCCATGATTGCGCCGAAAATAGGACCTACACCGGCGATGTTTAGAAACTGGATGAGATATACTTTCCATGTCGGCATGGCTACATAATCAATGCCATCGGCCATGGAAGATGCCGGTGTCGGACGGGAAGGGTCTGTCTTGAATATCCTTTCCACAAAGCCTCCATATATGAAATATCCGGCCACAAGCGCTACAAGCGCAATTAAAAAAGATGTCATAGAAAGTAAAGTATGAAGTTAATAGTTCATTGCAAAAATAATCAAAATCAGNTTAAAACGCGAATATTAGATCGAGAATTAAATAAAAAATGCAACCGCTCCGCGGTAAAGTATTTTACGGGTTTACTAACCGAGGGTTCCGCCTTGGGCGGGAACCACTCGGCTAATATAAAGTGCAACCGCTCCGCGGTAAAGTATTTTTATGGGTTTACTATCGTTCGGANCTACAGAATGGCATAGACTATGTTCTGCCATGGACAGTTTCTAAGAATAGGGCCGGTTTGAGATTCCATCCATACGGAATTGAAATCGAGGCCGCCAAATGATTTGGAAGAATTGAAATCTATTTTCGCAACGCTCTTTGCACTGGGCCAGTTTTTTCCTGTGCCTTCAAGGAANTAGAGGTTNCCATGNTCAAATAGGGAGCCGCTCTTATGAGNGCCTATGGTGGCGTTACCATGTGAGACCATACCGGAATTCACACAATTATAGATATTGGTGAGATGATCCACGCATCCGACAATCCCNCCGGAATCATGTTTCTGCTTGCAGGGGATTGCTCCTGTATTATAGCAATCGCGCAGATCGCTCTTATTACCCTCTTCCATATATCCGGCAATACCNCCTACGAANGATTCCGAATTTCCTGAGCTGATTGTGCCTCCATTCATGCAGAGTTTTATATCCACATTGCGGAANTCATTAACAAGTCCGGTNCCNGTAGGNTCGTTNCCTGCCGACCCGATTATNCCTCCGATTCCATGAAAGCTACCGTNGCCATATACATCACCATGGTTAGCGCAATTATAAACACCGAACAGTTTATCTGAAAAACCTACGATTCCTCCCAANCCGGCATGATCCTTCGAACCGCCTTCTCCTTTGATTGGAGCGGAATTCAANCAGTAAGAGATGAGATTGTCGGGCTCGGAATTTGAATATTGGTTAGGGGTCTCAACATTATTGCCATTTTCAAATCTTCCGACAATTCCACCCACACATGTCTTGCCGTTGATTTCCCCGTAATTTACACACCATTTAAAATCCATAAAACGGGAGTCGTGAGAATAGAGGTAATTTGGATAATCCTTGTAAAGGTGGCCTACGATACCTCCGGTTTTCTCTCCTCCTGTCACTTTTGCGTAATTTATGCAATCATGGATGAGTCCGTTTTCTGAGACATAGTAAGCTCCCGCAATACCCCCGACTTTCTCCGCATCCGGACAGTTGATTTCTCCTTTGAAAGTCAGATCCTCAAGGAAATAATTTTTATTATCTGCGCGCACATAGCCAACGATTCCCCCAACAACATCATTGCCGGTGACTCTTGCCGCAGAGCAAAGGTATTGAAGCTTGGAATTGACTGCATAGCCCACGAGACCGCCTGTTATTTTATCGCCTGTCACCACACCACTGAAAACAGCTTGAAAAAACTCAGAATCCGGGATTCTAAGATGTCCCCCTTCTTCAAAGTCAAATTTGGAATTTCCGGTGAGAGTGCTCTTTTCAAGATGTCCTACGGCTCCTCCTGTGTGATTGCTTCCGCTCACGCGCATGGTTGTACCAGCGTTATCTGCCGACTGACCCATTATAAATTTGGACAGTCCTATCGTCGAACTGCTGATTTCACCGAAAAGACCTCCCGTATAATTCTTACCCGTTACGGGGAGATTGATCTTAACCTGCACCTCCATGTCAAGTTTCCCTTTCCACCAGCCTGCGAAACCTCCGACATAGTCTTCACCCTTTACCTTAGCACCGCTGTCGTCAGCTGAAACACGGGTTGCCCCGTCGGAGCCAATTATTCTCATCCCCTTCGAGCCGGATGGGAAATCAGCTTTACCGATCACTCCGCCGGCATAGCGTTTAGCCTCAATCACCGACTGCATACGGCAGTCGTCAATTGTGAGTTGTGAAGACTGATTGGAATATCCTACCATCCCTCCTGCGCAATCCAGTTCTGAACCACCAACCGGACACAGAACATAACATTTTGTGAGCCTCACATTTTCAGCATCCTGGCTAATTGCTCCAATTATGCCTCCAGCGCAACCTTCGGAGGCCGTGATGATCTTTATATCAGAATCTTCCTCACTGACTTTATGATCCAGCCTTACATTGTAGATTTCAGTTTTTCCAATAGCATGGCCTATCACACCCCCCACATTGTGAACTCCGGTGACAGTGAAGCGATATTCGGGCGTAGAGAGGCCTGATATGTTTACCGATGCAGACTTATCCACCCGACCGATAATACCGCCTATGTCTTCTTTACCGCTCACCGACACTTTCATTACAGGATTGTTAATGGTGAGATTGCCATTCATGGCTTTACCCACAAATCCACCTATCACATCGCCATCGGTGATGAATCCGGAAACAGAAATGTTTGATAAGGAGATTTCACCGGAAGTGTGAGCTGCGATTATTCCGCATTCCTTATAAAGCCCCGACATCGCTACTTCAGAAAGAGAAAGATCGGATATAGAGGCAGTGCCGAGAAGATCGGTGAACAGTCCGATTCCCATGTCGGAGGTGTCGCGCTGACTACCTCTGTAAAAGAGATTTGTGATGGAGTGGTTGTCTCCTTTATATATACCTGCGAAAGGGGCTCCCCAATATCCGCGCCCCGGGATTAGACTGCTTTGGTTGGGTGCGACAACATCAACTGTCTGACGGAACACGAGACCCGCTCCGTAACTCTCATCATCATCGGCTAAATTTATAAGGAACATCGAGAAATCATCATTGCTGCCAATAATGTAAGGATCCTCTTCCGTGCCCGAGCCATCAAGCATATACTTCGGGATAATGATCGATACGTTGGAAAGCATTTTCGATTTGAAATCGGCCGAAAGGCGTCCCGGAATCGAGCTGCCGTCCGGATGACGCATAGTAAGGATATATCTGCCGTCGGGGAGTAAAGATGTATCGGGAATCACCATCCGGAAGCGAAGTTTTCCTTCCGAACGTTCCACCCCGGCTCCGAAACATTCGCTTGCCCCCGATTTCCCTATGAGCACTACTCTTACAGAATCAACATTCTCCGAAAGATTGAAGTGAGTTGATTCGAGAGAGAAGGTTGATACAGTATGACCGTTATTCTCAATTAATTCCGAATCATTTTCCGGATAAGTAATATCATCATGGCATGCCGAAACCATCAGCAAGGGCAGCAGGAGAAGAGAGGGGAGTGCAGCTTTGTATATTTTGTTCTTAAGTATCATGTCATCAAAGTTATGATTTACAGATTATATGAATTATTCCCTCATTTCCGACCAAGAGGGAACAGGGAATGAATTGGGGGCGGAGGAGATGGCCCATGGATCGTTATTCCCGTTTATTTTCCAATCTTTGTTAACAGAAGAATATGTTGAAGGATTGGCCACCTGCTCAGTGTTTTTTGCATATTTGATATATGAACCGTTACCGTCAGACTTTGCATCCGGATTATAAATCACGGCAGAGAGAATATTATCTGTTGATTCCTGCCACGAGGAAAATCGGGCTAAAGAGACGACGTGTGATATTTTAACATTATCCCCGTTTTTGCCTACGAAAGTGTGGCCATGACCAGATCCGTCGCCGGTATTGATGCAATCGCGCAGTATACTGTTGTCCTGTAGAACGCCCACTAATCCTCCGGTGTTGCCGGCTCCCGAAGAGATGGCTCCTGCATTAACACATTGTGATATTATGACCACGTTCTCTTCAAATTCGAGGCAAGATTTGGTTATGGCATTCAATCCTCCGGCGAGAGAAGCCGTGACACCTGCCACAACAAAAGGAACTGCCGCACCGCCCGTAGCAACCACACCTCCGATAGTAGCAACAGCTCCAACAACGATGCAGACTCCGCTCACTACAGTGTGGATAATTTCATTGGTCTTATGGATCTTTTCAAGATATTCCTCTCTTTCTTCACGTGTAAGATTAATTTTTTCATTAAATTTAATATCTCCGCCATCGCTTTCGTAATAGGCGAGCTGATCATCGATGAAATCAGCATATGAGGTAGAGAATGAATCATGATTGAATGATTTGAGATCGAATTCAGGCTGGCGGCGCATCTGGGCCATATTTCTCTTCACTACATCATTTATCTCGTTAACCTCTTCTGAAAGAGAGGAGGCAATCTTCTCTGCCTCTTCCCCTTCAATCATTTCATCAACTCCCATTCCAAAAAGCACGGTGTCGGAGATAAGCAATCCGGAATCAGCTAAGACTTCGGAAATGTGCAGCACAATTTCAAGTGTTTCGCTGAATGCCTCAATCGCTCCGCCTGCCACAGCCATCAATGCACCCATTCCGGCCATTGTGCATTCCAAACCACCGATCACACATTCAGTAATATTCATTGCCGTCCATTTCCTGGGATCGCCAATCTCTCCGGCAATACCACCCACGGGGCCATTACCGGTGGAAAGGATATTGCCGTAATTGCCGCAATAGTGGATTATGGTGTTATTTCCTGCAAGACCGACAATGCCTGCGGAATGACTTCCGGTGGAGGTGATTTGTCCGAAATTGTGATTGAGTGCAAGAGATCCGAATGTTGTTTTTCCAACAATTCCTGAAACATAATCTGCTCCTTCAATCAGCCCGGTGTTTATAGCATTGTGGGTTACGGCAATTGAAGTTGCACCTGCGATTCCGGCCACATATCTGGTGCCGGAGATTCGACCTTTGTTATAGACAGCATATGTGCCGCATTGGGCTTCTCCCGTAAGACCACCGACACAATCGGTACCCTTCACGTCACCCTCATTCCACGAATATCGGAACATCACGTTATTATACATGTAGGCTTCCGTATCGCTTCCTTTCACACGAGCGGAACCCACGAGACCACCCACACCTGCATATCCGGATACATTTCCGGAATTTGAGCAAGATGTGACGGTGGCAGTGCCTGTGCCTCCCACGAGACCACCGGCTCCGATACCACTGTTTTTCGTATCTCCGGCCTTGTAGATTGTGGCACCCCGGATTTGGCCGTAATTGGCGGAAGCAGCTGCCTGGATGGTATCGCCCGAACCGATCAGACCTCCTGCTCCGGAATATTCACTTGTCACCGATGAGCGGTTCTTGCAGGAGCTGAATGCAACGGATGAATATAATCCGGATCCTCCTACAAGCCCTCCGGCATTGTAGCTTCCTTTTATGGTATTGTCGGAAGATGTGCAGTTCAATAGAGAGGCACGCGACTGCATATCTACCGCTCCGATCAATCCTCCGATTGAAACGGATTGATCGCTTCCCGTGATTTCGCTTCCCGACACTTCGCAGTTGATCAGCATAAGATTACCTCGGTCTTTGCCCGACATAAGGGAAGCCCCGACTATTCCGCCTGCCGCAAAGTTTCCGGTCACGGCAGAATTAGAAAGTTTAACATCTTCAATGACTGCGTTATGCGTATAACCGAACAATCCGACGGCCGGTGAGTTAGGACGGTCAACAATCATGGTTGAAAGCGCACCTCCATGATAATGACCTCTGAATGGGAGAGCGGAGTTGGCTCCGATCGGAAGCCAGCCATAGCGTCGGTCGGCTTCTCTTGACGCCTGATAGAGATCTATTCTTCCTGTCTGACGGAAATGAGTGTCTTCGGTGACAAGACTATTCCTCTCATCACTGTTGACAATCTGTGCGAGTTTTAGCAAGCTGTTGTAGGATGAAATTTCGTAGGGTTCTTCGGGAGTTCCTTTACCCGGAAAACCCATCTCCTCGTCAAAATGGTCGAGAACTGTAACAGTGCCGTTCTTGACTTCAATGCGGCTTCCGAGGCCGAACTGTGTAGTAGAGAACGAGTCGGCCAAATCGGCAAGCTGTGGATTGTCGGAAATAGGATACTCGAAATAAAGAAGACGATATTCACCGTCGGCCAATCCAGTGGAGAGTGTGAGGATTGATTTAAGATCGCGGCGCATGTGAGAGCCATCACGTTTTATAAAACTCCCGTCGGGTGCTTCCAATGCCAGTGTGAATGATGATGAATCGAATCCTGAAGCCTCTGCGCCGAGGGTTATCTCATAGGTTGGACCAATATATTTATCGATCCCCTCGTCCGTAGGATTAAGGGGAATATCATCGTTACATCCGGAAAGAAACATACCCATACCGGCTAACGTGTAGAATAAAAATTTTTTTGAAGACATCGGTTTGATTGTAATATGGAAAATTAGGAGAACTCATTATAATGAATGGAATATTGCAATGAGTTCAGATACAAAAATAACGCTCTTTGCCGAAAAGAGCGTTATTTTATATGCGACAAAATTGTGGGAACTATGCGACAATTTTCAAATCATTGTCTTTCAGATGATTCAATCTCTCTTGAAGTCTCCCTGTATTGAGTGGGCGACATGTCATATCTCTCTTTGAAAGCCCTTTGGAGCGTGCGCGATGTGCCGAAACCAAGTCTGGCCGCAATCTCTGCTACCCCCTCGTTGGAATCGGAACCAAGCACCTTGCGGGCCTCTTCAAGACGGAAAGAATTGATGTATGTCCTTACAGAAAGGCCTTTTTCGGTTTTAATAAGCTGACCCAACATTTCAGGTGTTACATCGCAATACTCCGCCAATTCCTTCCGGCCCAATGCCGGATCGGTATATGGCTTCTCCACATACATGTAACGGTCAAGGCGGTCGATGAGGGTTTTCTCCTCCCCATCATCCGAATGATCATTTATAAGTGCTGTTTCATTGGCGCGGTCAAACTCTTTTAAGCGTTCCACAAGAAGTCGGTTTCTCTTCTTCTCTCTTGCCACGTGGAGCACCGCTATCACCAGGAGAACTAAAAGAAGCAGGATCACAAACGCGAAAGCCAGCAGACGAAAAAGCTGAACCCTTTTCTGCTGACGGTCGATTTCCGTGCGATAGAGCACAGTGAGGTCGTGAAGGCGTTTGTCGGTGATTTTGTTTGACAGTGAATCGTGGAAGCCTACATATTCCGAATAAGCTCCGGCGCTTTCTTCGTGTTTCCCTGCCATATTAAGAATTTCTGCTTTCAGGAGAAGATCTTTAAGATAGAACCATGGGAAGTCTTTATGTGTGGCAAGCAGGGTATCTACATCGGCAATTGCTCCGGGCCAATCAGAATCGGTAGCTCTGACTCTACATCTCACCGCATAAAGATGTTCGTATGCTCTGGAGGGGAGGTTGGGGAGAACTTTTTTAGAAGCGCTGTCTAAAAACTCCCTGGCCAAAACGATATTGCCCTTTGAAAAAGAATTCTCTGCCTTGAAGGCTAATGCCGTGACCGGATAATGCCCCGTGGAATCAAGCCATCGGTTGATGCTTTCATTTTCTTCCACCATATGGGCATAGTCCATGCCGGCTTTGTTCATACTGACTGTGTCACCGAGTTCACGCGATATTATCCATAACCATTCCTTAATACTGGTGGCCGTGCCGAAATCAGAACAAGACTTGTAGGGATTTTCTATATAATCTCCAGCCGGACCAAGTTCTTTCAAGGCACGCTCAGGCTGGGAAAGTTTATAGAACATCTGTGCGCGCACTCTATTGGCCATTGCCATTGAGAGAGAGTCTGAGTCAATATCTGCTTCCTCCTGCATTTTTACAGCTAAAGAATCTGCTTCCGCAAACCTGCCCTCTGAAAAAAGCCGGTCGATCAGCACGTTCATCGCCGCATAATAATAGGGTGTTCTTCCTTCCGACCTCATGCTGTCGACAATAGTCTGAATTTGCGGAACTATATCCGCATCCGGATTCATATTGTAGAGTTCCTGAACATAAAGCACCCGCCTGAGATCTTCATTCTTATCACCATATCCCTTATCTGATTCCGGGGAAGAGCAGGAGAAAATGCAAAGAATGAGGATTGGGAAAAAGAATGCCTGATATATTTTTCTCATATAAGGGGAATCATTAGAGATAATTAGTCGCAAAATTAGTAAAATGCTTTCGGTTGAGCAAAAAAGAATGAATTTGAATTTTACCTTTGAATATTTCCTCAAAAAAACATTTAACCAACGGAGTAATATCTAAAGTAATTGCGTGCAAAATTCTCCACCGTTATATGGTTCTAATCTAGAAAAATTTTACTAAATTTGCTTATACCATTCGTAATTTAGTTTAAATAGCTTCGCAATATGGCAAAGGAAAAGGCAATGATTAGTATTCCAAAAGGATTTGTTTCTGATGTTCGCCAAATTATTGATAGTGGCCGTCAACAAGCGTTCAAGACCGCCAGTTCAATTATCATCTCTACATATTGGAATATAGGACGTCGTATTGTTGAGGAGGAACAAAAAGGAAACACTCGCGCAGAATACGGTTCTCGACTTATTGCAGGTCTGGCTGATGCACTGACGTTAGAATACGGCTCGGGATATAGTAAGAGGAATTTGGCATATTATCGTAAATTTTACCTTACATTTAACGATATTGAGATTTTGCACACGCGTGTGCAAAATCTCACGTGGAGTCATATTAGACGATTATTATCTGTTACGAATTCGGCAGCTAGGAGGTGGTATCTAATGCGAGCATCTGAAGATATGTGGAGCGTTAAAACTCTTGACCGTAACATCTGCTCCCAATATTTTGAACGTAGGCTAGCAGACCAACACAAAGGGTCTGAAGAAGTGCTTTCGATTGTGAAGTCACCATATAATGACTCAGACCCATTGGAGTATATCAAGAATCCGACCGTCGCAGAATTTATGGGATTCAAGCGAGATGTTAGATTTTCTGAATCAGAGCTTGAACAGGCACTGATTGATAACCTCGAAAAATTCATCCTTGAACTCGGCAGAGGATTTGCCTTTGTTGAAAGGCAGCAACATATAACTACGGACTTGGATGATTTTTATATTGACCTTGTATTTTATAATTTCCGCATGAAGCGTTTTGTGATATTCGAACTTAAAACACACAGGATGAATCATGGTGATGTAGGCCAACTTGATATGTACGTCAGAATGTATGATGACTTAATGAAAGGTCCGGATGACAACCCTACAATAGGTGTCCTTCTATGCACGGATACAGACTCAACCATTGCAAAATATTCTGTTCTGAATGACAGCAATCAGCTTTTTGCAGCCAAGTATATGACATATATGCCTACCGAGGAGGAACTACGTCGTGAGATTGAACGACAGAAACGTTTTTTCCTTGAACATCATAAAAATGAATGATTGAAATGTTAGGATTGTCCTCACCCACATCCGCCAAGTTCAACCACACCGAAGATGCATAATATTATCATGGATTAGTCTATATCTTTCATTTCCTCAAATCCGAAACTGGTAAAGCTTATAGGGCCTTGTAGCACTTCTTTAACATAGTACTAATCTACTTACCTCCCCCTGAAACAGCTATGCTCCCTTTAATCAGCACTATAAAGTAAACAGGCGGCTGAGGTAATTTTTATATTGAGTAAGCGGAAATCCAGAGTATTTTTATAATTTTACATTCTCATTTCAAGAAGATGGAGAAATTCAAAGTCAGACATCCCGCCGGGCTGTGGGGAATCGCCATAATATTCTATTATTGCTGGTTCCAAGCCTTTTACAATGCTGTAAGGTTTGGGAATATGTTTCCTTATGACGACTTTCATGATATGTTGGTCGGTGTCATAAAGAATTTCATTCCTATTCTCATACTTTCCCTTACAAATCTTTTCATAATATTCCGGGTGTCGGTCAGATTAGGCATAAGGAAGAAGATTATAATAGATGCAATAGGCTCGCTCTCAGCGACCATAATTATCGGTGCGGCGTATGTAGGAGTAAAGGTAATGTTGGGATTCTCCCCTCGCTTCGATTTTTGGATCATCGATTGGCCCGGCACAATTCTGAATGACATTATCATTCTAATGGGAGTGGAGTTGGTCTATTATTTTACGATGCTTCTGAAATCAAGAGATGAGACAGAGGCAGCCCAGCGTCAGGCGTTACAGTATCAGTATGACGCCTTGAAAGCTCAGATAAATCCTCATTTCCTTTTCAATTCACTGAATCTGCTTTACTCCTTGGTTTCCATCGACAATGAAAAATCCAAAGTCTTTATAAGGGAACTGGCAAGGATGTACAGGTACGTCATGGCATATCAAAACAAGGATCTCGTCGAGCTTTCGGAAGAACTCGGCTTTCTTGAGTCTTATGTTTCAGTTTTGGAGATAAGATACAACAATAAGTTTAAGGTGACAATCAACGGGGAAGCACCCCGGAATACATACGTCGTACCGTTCTCAATGCAGCTGCTGATCGAGAATGTCACAAAACATAACGTTATATCCTCCCGTTTTCCTATGAACGTTACTGTTAAAATTGACGAAACAGGGGTTACAGTCTCTAACCCTATCCAATTGCGTCCGGCAGATTCGGCAGGAAATATCGGCATTAGATATCTCAGTAAACTGTATGCGCTTCATGGGAAGTGTTTTCATGTCGATAACGATAATGTTACATTTACGGCGTATGTGCCATTAATAAAGAATTCGGAAATATGAAGTATGCGATTATAGAAAATGAGGAATATGCACGCCTTAATCTTCAGCATTCAATAGAACAACTGCGCCCCGAATATGAATGTGCATTCACGGCAGAATCTGTATCCGAATCAATACGTAAGATTCAGTCGGAGTCGGGTCTTCAACTCATATTCATGGATATTGAACTTGATGACGGAAATTGTTTCGAGATATTCAAACAGGTAGATATAGATATCCCTATAATCTTCACTACAGCATACGATGAATTCGCCATCAGGGCCTTTAAGGAAAACAGTATAGACTATATCCTCAAACCTATATCAGAGGAAGACATTGAGTTTGCCTTGAAAAAATTTGAGCGGTTTATCGAAAAAATGGAGGAGGGCGGATCATCTATCGCCTCTTCATATTCAGAATTGGTCCCGGTGATGAGCAAACGTAATCATGACAGAGTGCTCATATCTACTGGGAGCGGATACTCATTTGTAAATATTTCCGATATTGCGTGGGCCGAAGCCGGCGATAAGTATATCACATTAATCCTAAAAGATGGATCTGGACGCGTCTCAGATTTTAAATCGCTCGGAGAAGTGCTGAAAGTGTTTCCAAAGGAATCATTTTATCAGATTTCCCGGTCGGTAGTAGCCTCGATTGGGAGCATATCGGGTGTGAAGAAATTTTTTAAAGGACGCCTGAGAATAAACCTTACAGCCGGGAAAAACACACGAACAGAAACGCTCACGGCACAGCGTAGAGATGAGTTTCTGAACTGGTTCGGGTATTCCCCGCACTGATCTACCGATCCGATTCCCCTCTCAAAAATACCCGTTGCCCTCCTAAAAGTCCTCATTCGTCGGAAAAACATTTGATGTTTAAACGCCACATGCTATTTTAGCGGTGAAATCAGATAAAATGTGGTGTGCTGATAAGACATACATTATAGTTGACGACTCCTATTTTTCACAATTGTTCCTTATGCGGACCGTTAGCAGGATTAGGCCTGACTTTACATTGATAGGGTGTGCCGATGATACAATGACTATGAAAGAGCTTATCGACGGTAATAAAATCGACCTGATCATAACAAGGGATATCGTCAGCGATGGAAATGTAGTGGATGTACTTAAGTCCAACAGTGTTAGGATACCCACTATTCTGATTTCCCAATCTGACGAGAAACGTGCGGCGGGGGAGGAAATCAATATGGTGCAGTTCATTCTCGAACCAGTAGCCGTCTCAGAGTTGTCAGATGCATTAGGGCGCGTTTAGCTGACAATTAGGACGAATTGTATAATTAACTCTTTATATTATGAACAGGTTTAATATTTTACGTAACATTATGGTTGTCATTGTCATCTTTTTGACATCCATGCAAGTTACGGCGGAGGTTAAATTCCTGGTCGTGAATCTGAATGATGGGTCAACAGCATCTTTCGCGTTGGCAGACGACCCAGTGATTACCAACACTTCTTCCGAACTTCAGGTGACAACCACAGAAAAAAGTATCAAGGTTGTATTTGCTGATTTAAAGAATTACCAATTGATATCCGAGATGTCGGGGATATCAGAAGAGGTAATGCCCGATGGCACCTATAGGGTGAACTGCAATGTAGTTTATATCGACGGCCTAAAGCCGGAAACAGTAGTGAGAGCCTTTTCTTTAGACGGGAAATATGTGGCTGAAGAGAAAACTGATGAAGATGGTCACGCAATTATTGATCTTTCTGCATTCTCTTCTGGCGTTTATATGATTTCTTATAACAACAAGGGAATTAAAATTCTCATACCATAATTTAAGTTTATAATATTCTAAAATATACGGAAATGAAACATCTCGTACTATCAATTCTGACCGTGACAGCAGGCCTCACAACCTTGGCCCAGAACTATAACATGGAGATTACACTCTCCGATGGTACAAAACAATACATCCCGGCCGATAAAGTGTCAGAAGTGCGCTTCGTAACTGACTCCGAGACACCGGGACAGACATTTAATATTCTTACCGAGGAATATATCCCTGACGGAGTGTTGCGCAATGCGATCCAGGAGCAGGTGGCCAAGGGAAGCGAGACCCTCACTAATGTGGAGGCCGCAGCATATACCGGTGAACTTATCCTTACCGACAACCGTGTCCAGAAATTTACAGGTATTGAATATCTCACCTCACTTTCATCATTAGTTGCCGAGGGGGTCTTCGCTAAATCCCTTGATGTGTCCAAGCTCACAAACTTGCAGCTGCTTGATATCAACCGGTCTGAGGTTGAAAGCCTGGATCTTGGAACGCCTACAAAACTTCTGAGCCTTAACATCGGCGGGACAAAGTTGACACAGTTTGATCTTTCTCCCCTCCCCGTATGTCTGGCTCAACTTAACGTTGACAATTTGAAATATGAAAGTCTTGACCTCGGCCGCTTCTCGAATCTTATTGAGTTGAGTTGTACGCAGAATGGTTTGACAAGCCTCAATGTAGCGGGTCTTACTAAGCTTAATAAAATAATCTTTAGCACTAACGATCTTAAAAAGGTATCTTTTGCAGGTTGTTCAAATCTTGAAATTGTTGCCGGCACTTATAATCTTGAATTGTCAGAAGTTGATTTGACAGGTTGTACGAAAATAAAGGACTTTATGTTCATGTATACCGCCCTTGAATCTTTCGACGCAGCTTCTTTCGCTTCAACCATCGAAGAGATCAACTTGGGCTGGACAAAGGTTAACTCGGTGAATATTTCCAACTGCACCAATCTTACATACCTTGCGTTGGATAACTGTGGTATGACTGAAGAACTTGACTTTTCATCTTGTACTAAACTTGATGTTTTAAGAGTTGACGGTAATGAAATCCCCAGCATCGATCTCACTATGTGCCCCGATATTGCAGAAATACAGTGCTCCGGCAACAACAGTTTGAAATCTTTCAAGCTCGCCGACCGTCTGACCACGCTTCATCAGTTGAATATCGATAATGTTCCCGCTCTTGAAACCTTCGAATGGGGCGCAACTGAAAAGCTGCAGTATGCAAATATCTACATGACTCCTCTTAAACGTATTGACATCAGCAAGGTTAACCAGAATTATCGTAATCTCTACCTTGATTACAACGATAACCTTACTGAAATAAAAGTATGGCCGGGCTTTGATATCGAGAATCCCCCGGCATCAGTTCAGAAGCCTGCCAACGCAAAATTCGTATATGAGTTTACAGCCGACTGATACATTCATCCAGTTAAATTAGGATTATTAATAATAAAGATAGAAATTTATTATTTAAAAGTTGGTAGTGTTAAAATAATTTAAACAATCCTTTTTGCATAGAAAGCATATGCTTCTATTATGGTAAATTTTTCGTTAGTAGAGAGAATATAGATTTGGTTCATGAGGCTGTCTAACAAGTTTAGGCGGTCTCTTTCCCTTTCAAAAGTGAAAAAATAAGGCTTTCATGCTGAGATTCAGCGCGAAAGCCTTTGTCATGTCAAGGATTTTTAGTAATTTTGGGTTGCATATAAATCACTAATAATCAAAACATAACATGGAAAAGTTAGCAATAAAATCTGACAATAGGAAACAAAACCTGCTTCTTCTTCAGTCAAATTTGCGGTTAGGAGCCGAGTTGAATATTTTTCCAAAAATGAGGGTAACATTTCAAATTGCCTTATAGTTGCAGTCTCATAAAAATTTATTAAAACTAAATTCCTTGGAATTTTAGTCTCAGCTGCAAAATTATCTCAAGATGCTATGAGTAAAGTCTATCGATTTGTGCCGTTACAAGACTTCTCTGCAGCCAGCGATAGAGATTAGAATAAGAGTATAGATGAGATTGGTATTCAACTCTATAAAAAATATAATCTCTCGGGTGAAGAAATAGAATTTATCGAGTCAATGATTAAACCGATGTGAAGAATGGTGGGTAAATAGTTACAATAGAAGCAATTGGCATAACTGAGGAGTGTTAGAAATCGTATTTAAACTCCACAAGGCGTCCAAGACGCTTCATGATTACACCGGTTTTATGAGTGTATTTTGAATTATCGTATTCAGATTTAGAATCGAGTGTCCATTTTGTGTCTCCTTCGTCCGGGCTGAAAAAGAATGCTTCTGAAGGTGTGGGAAAATATATATCCAAATAATCTGTGCTGCCCGTGTCGCTATACTCCCCATAGATTTCTATCATTGTTCCATCTTTCTTTGAAGTGTATCGATAAAAATGGTCACAATCTATTTCATCCTCATTAATTTCATTTTTAACAAATCCTTTGTTTTCCAGTATTTTGTCTATAAGTGTTTCGTCAAACAGATTATCTCGATTTAAAAGCGATAAACAATCATTTACAGATAAGGATGAATTTTGAGCTTGCACTTTCTCGGTACCTGTTACTCCTGCAACTACGAGTAAAACCAATGACAAAATATATGTTTTCATATTTTTATGTAAATTTTTTACAAAGATAAAATTATTAAACCAGATTTTCAATCTGGGTAAGGGATGGAAATTAAAAAGGACTAAAGTGGAACAATTAACCGGTTTTATAATAGGGAAGTTTAATACTCATCCTCATACAATAATGCGTGGCTGTGTCGTAATTTGACAAAGCCTCTTACGGAAGCCTCTATGTGGCGGGAGCCTCCGAGCTTCCGCTAACCTAATAAGAGCTCGATGCTCTTATTAGGTTAAAAAGAGATGCTGAAAAATTAAACTTCAATCCGGCTTCGAGCCGGATTGAAGTTTGCGGAAGCTCGGAGGCTCCCGCCACTTAACAGCTCTCGCCACTTAAATGGGAAACATGCATAGTACTATTGCCGCGGAGCGGTTACACATACTAAGCGGTTGCATATACTATTAGAGGCTGTGTCGTAAACCTTAATTACGACACAACCCCCTTCATAAAATTGTCACAAGATATTTAATAGGTATCAATGATATTCATTGCTATTCAGCGAACATTGATCTTCAAAGTTCCGTTGGAAGCCACAACAATATAGAGACCTTTTGACACTGTGTCAAGGCTCATTTTAGGGCCGTTGCCTGTAGCCACGAGCATCCCGTTGGTGTTGAAGAGCTTTATTTCGCTGTCTTCGTTGGTTATAATGCTTTTACCATCATAGCTTAATTCGGCTGATGCAAGTGTTGTGGCGTTGATAATTGTGGCTGTAAGTTCTGTCACTTTGTTATCATCGATACGGAAATAATAGTCGCGGTTGGCCGTGATGGGATAGTCGGCAAGCTGTTTATTCTTATTCCAGTTGTTGAAGATAAGGTTGTAGTTACCCTTGTCAACATCAAGACCGAATACCGAGTATCTCACGCCGTCAATCTCCTGTTCGTCGATTGGAGCCTGCCCGGGCCATGCACCGAAGATTTCACCCTTGTCAGCATCGCTGTTGTAGGCATAGACACCGAGCGCATCCCACGAAGTCCGGTTATCGACATAAATGCGGTGGATGGTTTCCGGCACTTCAGGAAGCGTTCCCTCAATGGTCACGTTGTCGATAGCGAGAGCCATTGCTCCATTAGCGGCATCGCCGGAGGCCACAGAAATATTCCATGCGAGATAGATATCGAGACCTGCACCTACTGAGATCGGAAGTATGCCTTCAACAGCCACAGTCTCTCCCGGAACCTCCTCATACCCTTCGGTTGCATTGTCGGCATCGAAGAATGTGTAGAAGTCTTTTCCAGCATTCTCCCAGTTGCGTCCATCGTATGAGTAGTAAAGCTGAACTGCGAAACCGGCAGGATTGTTCCCCTTGCGATATTTCTCCACATCATAAGAAATCTTCACAGTCTGCAAAGCCTTTCTACCGTCGTTGCTGATATGAGTGTAGAGGTTGATTGCTCTCGCACCATTGTCAACACCAGTGGTGATGCCACCCGGTGCGCGGTCAATGTCTTCATCTGCTCCAAAATTCCATATCCCGTTCTTGGCATTTGAGGGGAGGTTGGTGCCACCGCTGTATGCTGTCTGGCTTAGGGCAGTTGCATATGTGCCGAGCGTGCGAGGATTCTTTGTCTGGCGATCAATCCGCCATGCTTCGGGAAGAGTAGCTTCTGCCTCAAGCCCCATTGAGTTGAAGTTCTCAGTAGCCGTGAGATTCTCTGCGTTCAGAGAAATTGCGGGGAAAGAGATTACCTCGGTGGAATGGTCGGTGATATTAACTGTAGCAGTCTTGGTGAAGTCGCCGCAGGTTGCAGTGATGTTGAATGTGCCGCGTGTGCCATCTGAAACGAATACACCTTCAGGAGAGATTGTCCCGCCACCATCGATTGAATATGTAATTCCCTGTGCCGGAAGTTCGATGCCGAAGTCATCATAAACCTTGGCATTGAAACGGATTGTTCCATCAAGGTGAGATATGGTGTTGGTATAGCCGGCAAGAGCCTCGGAAGCGTAGGTGCGCATTTTCGCAGCCACATCAGCTTCAAGATCTGAAGGGGTGTATGTGATGGTGGCCGGGTCTATGCCGAGGATAGTGCCAAACTCCATGCATGCGGCCATATAGGTTGCTTTGGGAGTGGGGTGACGGTCGTCGGAGAACCATGTATTGAGTTCTGCTGCACCCTCTTTAGTGTAAGCGTTGTCGTAGGCTGCTGCCACCGGAACAACTACCGCACCGAGTTCGGTTGCAACTTCTGTATAAACTTCGAGGAAACGGTTGTTATAGCTGTTGAAGTTGTCGAGATCGCTGCTGTATGCCCAGTTTACAGGTATAAGGATCACAGCATTTGGATTCGGACAGTTCTCACGGATATATTCAATCCACTGTGCCACGGAATTACGGAAAGTCTCAGGATTTGTTCTTGGGAGTGAACTCTGTTCCTGCAGGATAATATGTGACCATGCATCGGAACGAATCATCATCTTGGCACCTGGAGTGCCATCTTCCGCGAGACCTTCACCTTCACCCCAATGATAGCTCAGGGGTTTTCCAAGGTTGGTGTGTTTGGTCCAGGATGCGTTCACTCCCATAGCCTTTGCGATATCGTTGAATACGAAATCCTGATCATTATAGTGAATCAAACTGTTATTGAGAGAAAGAATCTTTACATTTTCAGGATTTTCGGGAGTGAGATAGGTGAGGGCAGGATTAAGTGTCATCACAGCAGGTGCTGATTCAACCTCAGTGAGGGTATATGAACCATCTTCCAGAGAGAAGGTGAAGCTATATGTGCCGGGATTGACGGCTGCATTGCCTGTGGAGCCTTTGAGAAGAGTTCCGTTGAGAGCGGATTCATCGGAATCTGATTCAAGACCCCAAGCGCCGCCGAGTCCGGGACGCTGGTAGATGCGCCAGTGGGAAAGACCGTCAGAACCGGCCTTCATTGAAATCTGACCTTTGAAGAGGTTTTCGGTTTCGTCAAGTTTCAGTTCGCCGGCTTTCGACATGAAATCCCAGCTGTTGAAATCACCATACACAAAAACGGAAGTGAGATTTGAATCGTCGTCATCAGCTTCAAGAAGAAGGGTGGCCTGGCCATCCACGATAGTAAGCACTATACGTTTGCAATCAAAAGTGTATGCTCCGCAAGAGATATTGCTATCCGTACCTTTTGTAAGTGCGTAGGGGGTATCAACAGTGATATTGGTGCCGTTAGATCCATAGTTGCAGGAGCTTGTCCATCCGGAATCCGCAATTTTAAATGCACCGCTCAACTCTTTGTCATACAGCACATAGGTGTTTTCCTCTTCTTGAGAAAATTCCCATTCACTGTCGGCAGCCCACGAGTTGACATCACCTCGTATAAAGATGCCTGATGACACGAACGGTTTCCTGTCGGGATCAATCCAGCCTGTATAGTTCTCGGGATCAGCAATCACCTCGATTCCTGTTTTGGAGAGAGATAGGTAGGTATCACCGTCATTGGGTAGACCGGTGAGATCATATTTGGTGTTGTTTGCTACCACCGTAAGGTCGATCGGTGTAACGGCCGGCATCTCCCAGACAGCATATTCCACGCCATTGACATTTTTATTAAGAGAAGATTTTGTGCCTGGCTCAGCTCCGAAGAAATCGGTTGAGGAAGAGAATACGCTTAGGTTTGCGGCTTTAAGAGCATTCTCTATATATAGATGCTTGGCATTGGCATCGGCGTATGAGGCGGTAATCTCAATATCGTCGATTGCAAGACCGGGAGCCTTGTTAGCTGTAGCCCCCGTGGCCACTGAAATATTCCATGCAAGATAGATTGTTGCTCCCGGAGCCACATCGGCCATGAGTGTTTTATCGCCTACGGGGGTGGTGGAGATAGGTACGACGGCTGTTCCTAATGTTTCATCGTCGGGCTCAAAGAATGTATAGAAGGGTGTTCCTGCATTGATCCATTCCTCGCCATCATTAGAATAATAGAGCTGAACAGCAAATCCGGCAGCATTATCCCCTTTACGGTATTTCTCAATTGAATATGAGATATTGAAACGGGCGATCGGAGCTTCGCCATCGTTGGTTATGGCAGTCAATATGGAAACACCTCTGGTGCCACCATCCACTGTAGTGGTCAATCCCCCTAATGCACGGTCGTTTTCATTTGATGAATC
Source organism: Bacteroides sp. (assembly GCA_014801535.1). Classification (GTDB taxonomy): domain Bacteria; phylum Bacteroidota; class Bacteroidia; order Bacteroidales; family Muribaculaceae; genus Lepagella. The sequence goes on along the minus strand of JAAVEA010000012.1, from coordinate 2,205 downwards.
TCCAAAGTTCCACGTTCCGTTTTTAGCGTTTGATGCAAGTGAGACACCACCTGTGTACATCACTTCAGTTGAGGCATCAATCCACTTTCCGATTTTTCTTGGTGCGCTAAGATTTCTATCCATCGCCCATCCTTCAGGGAGGGGGAGGAGAGCCTCTGAATTTGCAGCATCCCACATTGAATTGAAATCCTCGCTTACTTTCAGATTCCCCATATTAACAGAATGCGGCGTAACGGCGGCTGCACCCATTGCCGTCATTAACAATCCTGTGAGGAGAAATTTTTGAGTTTTGCTCATATATCAGATTAATTTAAAAAATGAAAAGTCCATTGTTTTGATTTCTGTTGTAAACGTCCGGATTTATACTTCCGGAGAATAACAAGAGCAAAATTAACGGGATAAAGAGAGGATGTCAAATAAGTGTAATCGAAATGTAGGGGCTTGTAAAATATAATAAATTTATAGTTAATATGTTATCTATTTATGATATGTGTATTAATGTAGGGGGTATTAAATAAATCAATTGAAGAAATTATTCACGAAATCATCTTTATCTATAGCTTTCGCACGATAACGGGTGCGATAATTATAGACTGTCGATTGGGAGCAGTTCAGGAACTTTGCAATCTCCGCACTTTCGCGTATGCCGAGTTTCATGAGGGCAAAAATCCGCAGCTCGGTGTTCAATGTATTCTCCTCCCTCAGTTCTATTCTTTCTTCATGACGGAGTAATGAATTGAATTCATTTACAAAATCGGGATATAGCTCAAGAAAAGCCTTGTCAAAACTCGCATAGAAAGTAGATGTGGTCTGATCGATTATCCGGGTTGATTTTATAGCGTCATATAGGGTGTCGAAATTTCTTTTTGATGCAGTCTTGAAAAGGGAGGCTCGATATGAATTCAGATATTCAATATATTCACGGCTGAGATTCATGAAGCGTCTCACATATTTCTCCCTTACGTTTCCGGCTGCCTCCAGTTTGCGGTTGCTTTCCTCTAATTTGCTCCTTGCATCAGATAGCATTCTGTTGTGCTTGCGCGCATAAATAAGGGAGATGCAGGTAACAGCCAGAAGAAGACAGACAGCTATCAGAAGCCAGGTCATTATGGTCTGCCAAGATTTCTGATGCGCTGCGTAGGCGTCAGAAATAACGGAGACAGCTTCAGTCATGTCAAATATTCTGACACGTGCATTGCATGATTTTGCGTCATCGTTTGAGCGTTTCATATATCTGTATGCCCTTGCCACATCTCCCTCCTCATAGAGAGCCAGGGCAAGTTCGGGCAAAGCCAGATATTCCTTCACCCCGTTTTCGACATCCGACTTAGCGGCCAGTGCCAGAAATTCGATTTCCCGGTCTTTATCGCCTAAGCGTCGGTAGGCTTTGGCTAAGAGATGGTATGGCGCTCCATTATAAAGTTCAATGTTAGGATTATTTGCCACATCCTTAAACAAGTCAATCGCTCCTTGAGGGTCGCCACCGTCAAGAAGTTCATTGGCACGGATAAATTTCTCATTGGGCATAATCTTTAAGACAGAATCTCGAAATTCCCTTTTTCTATTGGCATAATACCTTCGTAGAGAATCGTAGGGCGCAAGTTGCTCGAGATTGCGGTATAACTGCACCCCAAGTGTGTAATAATCCTTTTTAAAGGAGATATCCGCTGAATCAAGAGGAATCTCTTTAAAAATCTGAAAAGCCTCCTTATACATCATTAAAGATGAATTATACAGAGAAGCGATCTGTATATCCGATTTCCTGAGCTGATCTCTGTTTGTCGCACTCTCGCGTGCCTTTATGGCGTAGGAGAGTGCGGAATCGGTATTGAAATTGGAATAGCGAGCCGCCAGTTCATGAAATCCGGCCCATTTATCTTTGTTTTGAGCCAGAGTTCTCTTCAAAGAATCAAGCTGCACAGCTTTCCTTGAAGTGAAGTCCATGGAAAGAGCTTTGTCAAGATTCCTCAGATACTCATTATCTCCGTAACATAAAGAGGGAATGAGCAGGAATATGATAAGGAAGAAGGAAGTATGGAATGAACCGGTCATAGCATTTTTAATATAGCGTTGTGATCAACCGTGGTTTAGAGTCCATCCAATAAAATCTGTTAATGCCAGGGTCGCAGATGTGCCTTGGATATCGCTATGCAGATTCAGGCGCATAGCGGGCTATGCAACTGAATCAAAGAGCGATAGACAAGG
>JAAVEA010000011.1 GCA_014801535.1 Bacteroides sp. | reverse complement strand
TTATATAGAAGTTAAACCTTATCACGCCGATGACCGTATTTTATCCGGCGAAAGCGGGAGAGTAGGTAATCGCCGCCTTAGAGAGGCCGACTCGGAAGAGCCGGCCTCTTTTATTTTATATGTCGCATCTTGATTCATCTTGTTGCATCATGTTTCATCATGATATGATATAGAATGCTTTGCTTTTTGTAGAATCATAATATTAGATTAGCTTGCAGTTGAGAGTAAGATAGGAGAAATTAGAGAAGACTTTAAAAGTTTTGTGTATTAATTTTTGCTGTTTCAGAAATTTTTTATAATTTTGTAATCGTAATCGCGCACGTGGCGTAATTGGTAGCCGCGCTAGACTTAGGATCTAGTGTCGTGAGACGTGGGGGTTCGAGTCCCTTCGTGCGCACAAAAAAACTCCGGAAGAGATTCTCTTCCGGAGTTTTTTTGTGCGCACGAATTTGTGTGGTCTAAATTTATATCGTGGCTGTGATTGGCCATACGAAGGCTCGGAGTCCAAGGCGTGGTTTTGCTTCGTCAAGCTCATGAAGACGGTCGAGAAGTTGGGAAACGCGGTCGTCTTCTACAAATGTGAACATGGCTTGTGCAAGTGAGGGCCATGCATGACTTCCATAGTGAGGTTCCCCTTTATCTGAACCGCGTCCCTGAACGTTGCCAAATGCCGTGAACCCACGGCATGACAGCTTGTCGAGAATTTCTATTATGGCTTGATGATGCGCCTGATCGTATGCTATAAATATTGCTTGCATTGTCTGATTTTAGTTAAAGGAAAGATCCGGTTTTTGAATATATACGGGCGCAGGAGTGGTCATATTCTTCCGCGCCCGTTTTTTGTTATTTTGCTGCGAGCAGCTTTTTACGGAATTTCTTTCTCTCATTCTTCACTCCATTGCCGGCAAAGACACAGTAGAGAGTCGGGACAAAAAGAAGTGTCAGAATTGTCGAGAATGTCAGACCACCGATTACGGCCACGCCCATCGGTTGCCACATCTCGGATCCCTGACCGGATCCTACGGCCATAGGAACCATACCGAGGATTGTGGTGAGGGTTGTCATTACTACAGGACGAAGACGTGATTTACCGCCATCTACGACTGCTGTTCGGATACCCATGCCTCTTTCTCGGTTAAGCGTGATATAGTCGATGAGCACGATACCATTTTTCACAACGATACCGATAAGCATAATCGCACCGATCATCGACATGATGTTGAGAGTGTGTCCTGTGAGCCAGAGGATGAGGAATACGCCGGAGAAGGCGAAGAGAAGCGAAGTCATGATAATTCCCGGATAAGTCAGCGACTCGAACTGGGCAGCCATCACTATGTATACGAGAATGATTATAAGAAGTCCCAAGAGCATCAGGTCGCTGAAGGAATCTTGCTGATCTTCGAAGCTACCCGCAATCTGAATGTTGATTCCAGGTGGCATGTCAATTGAATTGATCTGAGCTTCTGCATCCGCCACCACCTGGCTCATTGGAACACCATCCACAACAGCAGAGACGGTGATCAGACGTTCACGGTCCTTTCGTTCGATAGTTGGCGGTGTGAAGCGTTCCACAACTGTTCCAAGCTCCTTCAGACGCACTCCGCTACCGTTAGAGCTATATATCATAATATTCTCTATGTCGGAGATCTGTGTTCGTTTTTCGGGAGAGTACATAACCTTTATGTCGTATTCTTCACCATCTTCACGGAACTGAGATGCCGTTGAGCCATTGATTCGGTTACGGAGATAAAATGCAGCTGTCTGCAATGATATGCCGTGCATCGCCAGCTTCTCACGATCGAAGTCGACCTGATATTCCGGCTGATAGTCGGAACGGGAGATAATCACATCAGCAGTGCCGTTTATTCCCCGAAGAATCTCGGCAAGGTCACGTGCCACTTTATCTGTGTTGTCGAAGTCGTAACCGTAAACTTCAAAGTCGACCGTGGACTGACCGCCCATTCCGCCTCCCTGACGACCGCCTACCATTACCTGAGCCTTTTTGAATTCAGGGAAATCGTTGTCGATATCCTTACGCATCTCATCGGCGATTTCAGTGATTTTTCGTTTACGGTCACCGGGGTCGGATAGACGGATATTCATCGAGATGATATGAGGACCGTTGTCGGACAGTGAGGCATAAGTGTTGTCGGAACTTGCAGGCCCCACAGTGTATGACTGCACCAGAATCTCAGGATATTTTTTTCTCCAGAGAGAATCGAGCCGTGCCATCGAAGCCTCGGCTTCCTCAACACGTGAACCTATCGGCAACTCAAGATTCACACCGAGTCGCCCGTCGTCCTGTGTGGGGAAGAACTCTGTGCCGACATGTTTCATAAGGAAGCATGACCCTACGAAGATTGCCATACAGATAAGTATAGTGACAGTTTTGTGCGTAACCACTTTCTGAAGAAGTGATGCATAACCGTCATCAAACTTATCAAGCATCTTTTCAATAGGACGATACCACGCCATGCTCTTTGCCTGTTTGTTGCGTAAACGAAGCCACTGTGAGCAAAGCATCGGAGTGAGCGAAAGGGCACATGTGGTAGAGATGATCATCATAATCGTAACCATCCATCCGAGCTGACGGAAGAGCACACCGGTCATACCTGTCACAAGTGTAAGAGGGAAGAAGACCGCGATAAGCGTAAGGGTAGAGGCAATTACCGAGATTGCCACCTCATTAGTTCCATGAACGGCCGCCTGCTTCGGATCAGATCCTCGCTCGATATGAGTTGTAACATTCTCCAGAACCACAATGGCATCATCGACAACCATACCGATTGAAATCGAAAGAGCAGAGAGGGAGACGATGTTAAGTGAATTTCCCGTTGCAAACAGGTAGATAAACGATGCTATAAGCGAAACAGGAATGGTTATAACGATGATTACAGTAGCGCGCCATCTTCCGAGGAAGAAGAAGACAACGATCATCACGAAAAGGAGTGCGTAAAGCACTGTCTCCACAAGCGAAGCAATCGTGTTGCGGATATTATCGGAAGTATCGACAATCACACCGATCTTGATGTCAGAAGGGAGATTCTTTTCCAAAGAGGGGAGCATCTTCATAACCTTGTCGGAGATCTCCACTGAGTTGGCACCGCTTTGCTTCTGAATAATGATCATCGCACCCTTATTGCCGTTGATATATGTCTGCTGAGTGCGTTCCTCCAGACTGTCCTCAACACGTGCTACATCGCGAAGGAAAACGGTCTTGCCATTTACCGACGCCACCGGAATGTTTTCAAGTTGAGCCGAATCGTCAAACTCACCCTGCACCCTGAGCGCATATGTATTGGAACCGATGTCGAAAGATCCTCCCGGTACGTTTCTATTCTCGGCCGCTATCACTGACGATATAGCCTCTACGGAGAGGTTGTATGCATCAAGACGCGCCGGGTCGACATAAACATGTATCTCACGTTTGGGCGCACCGGAAATTGATACGGAGCCAACACCATCCACACGAGCCAGTGGGTTGGCAACCGCATCGTCAAGTATTTTATAAAGTCCCGACATACTTTCCTTAGCCTCTACTGAAAGAAGGCAGATCGGAATCATATCGGTTGAGAATTTGAATATGATAGGATTCTCCGCATCATCAGGGAGCATCGATTTAACCATATCGAGTTTATCCCTGACATCGTTTGTGAGGACATCAATATCGTAGCCGTATTCAAATTCAAGAGTGATGACAGATGTATTTTCCCTTGATGTGGAGGAGATATGTTTGAGATGCTCCACAGAGTTGAGGGAGTTTTCAAGAGGTTTGGTCACATTCTGCTCGATATCCTTTGCGCTTGCCCCCGGATACATGGTGATAACCATAATTGAATTGGTATCAATATCCGGATAAAGGTCGATCGGAAGTTTAGCGAGCGAGAAAAGACCTAAGATGATCACCGTTACAAAGCAGAGGGTGGTCATGATGGGGCGTTTCACCGCCGAACCGTACAAACTCATGATTCTTACTTTTTAAGAGTTACTTTTATACCGTTTGCAAGACGATTCTGACCGCTTACAACAACTTGCGAACCGGGTTCCACTCCGCTAAGGAGTTCATATTCCCCACCGAGTCGCTGTCCGAGTTCGACTTTATTATATGAGACCTTCTGATCGGAAGGATTATAGACATATACGTAATGATCGCCCGATCCTTGCTGTTTCACCACAGCCTTGTCGGGGACAACCACCCGGTTCTGAGTTCCGAGATTAAGGGTTGCGCGTCCGAACATTCCGGGAAGGATACGGCTGTCATTATTTGGCGAAGTGATTTCCACTCCGAAGGTGCGGCTTGAAGAATCTACCGTGGGAGCCACCATGGTTATCGTTCCTTTGAATATTTCATCGCCGTAAGTATCGAATGTTATATTCGCTTCCATCCCTTTCTTTACGTGAGAAAGCTCACTCTCGGTGACGTTGATCACAATCTTTACGGGTTGCACACGTGCTATTGTTAGGATAGGAAGAGCACCGGTCATATCTCCCGGATCATAGTTCCTTGCAGTAACCACTCCTGAAATGGGAGCCGTCAAGGCAGTGTTCTCCTGAGCATTGCGGAGAGTGCGTTCGGCGGCTGCCAGAGTGTTTTTTGCGTTGATAAGCTGAGTCTCCATCTGGTCGACCTGCTGTTTAGTCCCACCGCCTATCTTGAAGAGTTCAAGAGCGCGGTCGTAATTCAGCTGAACATTACGGAGATTTGCCCGGGCATTGTCCACCTGTGTCTGATAGCTCACGGCATTCACGTCGTCCATCAGCACAAGACGCTGTCCCTTTGTGACGCGCATTCCCTCATCTACGTATATGGCTTTAATACGGTTTGGAGAAGCTGCCGAGATATTATTGATCAGATCCGGTTCAACAGTGGCTGTATATTCGCCAATCTGATCAACGGGGCGTTCACCTACGGTTTCAACAGAGACAACGGGAGCTTTCTCCTCCTTGCCGGTATTTTCTTCCTTTTTTTCCTTTCCGGAACAGGAAGCTAACATTAACAGAGCGAAAAGCGCTGTTGCGGAAACATTTTTTATTTTCATTGCAATATGGATTTCTTATTTAGATAATATAAGAGCTTCCTCTCTACCCAGGAGAGCATCAAGTTCGCTGGTCGATACGAGATAATTATATATGGCCTGAAGATATGCAAGCTGAGCCGATGTGTCGGCAAGTTCGCTATCACGAAGGTCGAGATAGGTGGCTGCTCCGATCTCAAAGCTTTTCTGCATTATTTCATGAGCTTTCTTAGCCTGTTTCACACCTTGTTCACTTGTAGAAATCTGACGAACCTGCTTATTGATATTGTCGATTGCGAGCTCAACCTGCATATTCAGATTGTTTACGAGATTTTCCCGCTGAAACTTCATCTCCGTCAGCTGAACCTCGGCTTGTTTAAGCGCATGATATTTTGTGCCTCCGGCGAAAATAGGTATATTAAGAGCTAAAGCCACATTACTGTAAGGATTAAATTTCTGGTTCTTGAGTGCATTTCCATTTGACATGGCATTCCAATTGATGTTGAATTGAACAGCAAGAGTAGGAATCCATGCAAATTTCTTTAGGGTTACATTCTGTTCGAGCATACGGTTTTGTATATCCAGAGAGCGCAGGGATGTGTTTCTGGAGATATTTTTGTCAAATCCGGGAGCCAGACCGTACATCTCCTGTTTCATATCGTTCAATGAGATGTCGGGCCATATCTCAGCATTATAGTCTATCCCCATAAGCACCTTCAACTGCAGCTGACACTGACGGATTGCAATGTCTGCCTGCAGCAATTCTGGTTCGATATTGGAAACCTGCACAGATGAGCGGAGCACATCATATTCCGATGCAGTGCCCTGATCAAACTGTTTTTTATAGATTTCGGCATTCATTTTGGCAATGTCGTAGTTCTGAAGAATTACATCGCGAGAAGCAATAGCCAGAAGGAAAGCGTAATATGCTTTGTTGACATTGTTGATCAGGTCGATTCTGGAAGCTCTTGCATCCTCGAGAGAAGATTGTATCTGCGTTTCAGAAATCTGTATCGACTTCCATAGCGAAGCGTTTACAAGAGGCATCGCAGCAGTGAAACCGGTGTTCCAATTGTTGTCGGTTCCCATCTTTATCTGACTGCTTTGTCCCCCCATGCTCATATTCATGGTCTGGAGTTCGATTGACCGTTGATAAGCCAAAGAGAAATCAATAGTGGGTAGTAAAGACCCCTGAACCTCCTTTTTGGCGTAATTCACTTTCTTAACCTCAAGATCTGCCACTTTCACTGTTGGATTCTCCGCAAGGGCGATTTCTACACACTTCTGTCTTGAAATCCGCATGGTGTCGGTTGAGTTGGCTACTGTCTGAGAGTAGCCGTGTCGCGCACCGAGTGAAATTAGAAAGGCCGATGCTACAAGGCATTTCAATTTAAAACTCATGATTGGTTGGTTGTTATATTTGAATTTATATATTCGGAATGCTGACGGTAGAACTCATCTATTATCTTCATGCCTTCAGGAGTGGCGATGGCGCGCAGAAAGCTGATGCTGATTGCGCTGAAGGCATCGGAAATGGTTATACCAGGGGGGAACACTTCTTCCGTTCGTTTCAATGATTCCATTTGAATGCGCATGAGATGAAGCGTTACCGGATAATTCACATCTGTGCGGAATACTCCTTGTTCGATCCCTTTGTTGATGGCTATCATCATTTTATCAATCCATAGACGGTCATGTTGCTCAAGTGCTTTCCTGACTTCAGGAAAATGCTTGTCCATGTCGAGGAAGAAATCAACGTTGACCTCCTTCATAATCTGCTGATGGGAGTAGAACGCCCTGACAAGTGCCTCCATAACGTTTTTGGAATCGGCGAATATTCCTTCAATCTTCGTTCTGTGTTGATGCTGCCAATAGCTCACCACCTTCAGGATCATATCTTTCTTCGATTCGAAAATCTCATAAAGAGTTCTTTTAGACATAGCGAGAGCCGAGGCCACAGAATCCATTGTAGTAGATTTCAGACCATTTTTTAGTAATATGCCTGATATGGCGATGATTAAATCAGTGTGTGATTCGTTAGTTCGATCAGTCATGCCCTTTGTTTAGAAGTGTTCAATGCAAACTTATTTCAACGGCGACAAAGGTATATATTTTATTTGGAAACTTAAAATTATAAAATAGTTTTTAGCGAAAGATCATCAGTTAAGTAGCACCAATAAAACAGTCAATGTATTTGGGAATGGGCTGACGCAACTTGGGTACGTCCCTACATCGAATCGATAGCGTTAATTATTTTCTGAATAATACTTAGGTTTTTAAAAATAAAATCAAAGGGACAGTGGATAAAAAATTGGAGGGACAACTACCGAAGTAGTTGTCCCTCCAGGGAGTTGGGGAATATGGGGGGTGAAGTGTGGGGGTCGAACCCACGACCTTCGGAACCACAATCCGACGCTCTAACCAACTGAGCTAATTTCACCATTTTTAACCGCTCTTCTTCCGAAAAGCGATGCAAAGTTACACATTTTTTTTTAATGCTCCAAATTATTAAGCAATTTTTTTGTAATTTTGTTAGAAAAATAATGAATTCTTACATTCACAGAAAGGCCATGTAAGACGATTATAACACCTAATTCGCAGTTATACAGAAGATAACCGTGATAAAACAAGATTAAGCCAATGGATAATATAACCGATAAAATGACTGTTGCGGAGATGAGAGAACTTAGTTCTCTTGTTACGGATTTAAAAGGGAGACTGGATTCCAATATAAGCGAACAGGAACTTGCAAAGGTGAGCGACACCTTGCGTCGGGGACTTAAAAGCGATAGCTCCGCTCATGACGCGCATGGACTCTGCACTGCATTGCTCACCATGCGCACAGCCTGTGCGTTTGCGGAGATGGTAGATCCGGATCATGACATATTGCTGGCCATAACGCTTTATCCCTTATTTGAGTGTGGCTCTCTCTCATTGAATAATATTAGGGATGACTGGGGTGATGACGTGGCCGGTCTATTGGAGGGGATTTCCAATGTGTCTAAATTCAGCAACCGCAACAGTGCTCACAATCAGGAGAATTTCAGAGGCTTGATGCTTTCTCTTGCGCACGACATAAGGGTCATTATCATAATGATAGTTAAAAATCTTGTGCTGATGCGTTCGATCAATCAACATCCCGACGACGATTGGGTGAGGAATGTGGCTTTCGAGGCCAACTGTCTTTACGCACAGTTGGCACATCGTCTCGGGCTGTATAAAATAAAGGGTGAGCTTGAAGATCTTTCTTTAAAATATACCAACAGGGAGATCTACACTCAGATTGCCCATAAGCTTAATGAAACGAAACGATCGAGAGAGGCTTATATAAAATCGTTTATAACCCCTCTTAAAGAGAATCTTGAAAGGGTAGGATTAAAGTTCGAGATAAAGGGACGCACTAAATCGATTTCCTCGATCTGGAACAAGATGAAGAAACAGAAAGTGGATCTCCCCGGTATTTATGATCTGTTTGCCATACGTGTCATAATAGATACCCCGAGAGAGAAGGAGAAGTCAGACTGTTGGCTCGCATATTCCATTCTCGCTGACATGTATACAGCCAATCCTGCCCGTATGCGCGATTGGATAACCATTCCCAAGAGCAATGGATATGAGAGCCTTCACGCCACAGTGCTTGGTCCTGAATCAAAATGGGTGGAGGTGCAGTTCCGCACCGAACGTATGGATCTGGTTGCAGAAAAGGGTCTTGCTGCCCATTGGCGCTATAAAGGGGTGAAGGGCGACAGCACAGACCAATGGATGAACAATATCCGCGATATACTTGAAACTGCCGAGGCCGGCCCGATGCAGCTCATGAAAAATATTCAGGCTGATGCATTCGGAGAGGAGGTGTATGCTTTTACTCCAAAGGGAGATCTTTTCAAGATGTCGGCCGGTGCGACCGCACTCGATTTCGCTTTCCATATACACACAAATGTAGGAGCACATTGCACGGGAGCCATTGTGAACGGAGCGCACCGAAAGCTCAGCTATAAGATTCAGAACGGAGATACGGTAGAGATCCTTACATCAACCAACCAGACTCCGCGTCAGGAATGGCTTAATATTGTCACCACATCGAAGGCACGAAATAAAATAAAACAGAGTCTCAATGAAGAGAAGCAACGTCTTGCCGATTTAGGAAAGGAATCTTTGATGAGACGTGCCAAAAACCGTAAGGTGGAAATCGATGAAGGTGTGCTGATGAAGCTAATCAAGAAGCAAGGATATAAATATGCGCTTGAGTTTTTCGCCGAGATGGGAGCCGACCGTATTGACTCAGGAAAATTTCTCAATACCTACATTGACTTCACTACCTCCGGCCCTGAAACAGAACCTGAAAAAATATCGGCTGAGGAATATCAGATTATCCGTAAAGAGGAGAATGCGAAAGATGATGTTCTCGTGATAGGAGAGCAGTCGATCAATGGACTAAGTTATAAGTTCGCCAGATGCTGTAATCCTATCTACGGTGATGAGGTGTTCGGCTTCATATCATCGGACGGAGCAGTAAAAATTCATAAATGCGACTGTCCTAATGCCGCTCATATTCGAGAGAGATATCCTTACCGAATCATCCGGGCCGACTGGAGCGGCAAGACAGGCCGGATGCTTCCGGCATCTATCCGTGTGATAGGAAACGACGATATCGGCATTGTGGCCAATATATCATCCATTATAGCAAAGGAACCGAATACTAATCTTAGAAATATATCAATTGATTCACACGACGGCATTTTCCAGGGATACCTTGTGATAGGGGTGACTGATCCACGCCAGTTGACTTCACTTATAAAGAAGATCAAGACGGTGTCGGGAGTGAGGGAAGTGACGAGAATGTAGTGGATTCACAAAAAGTACGAAAAGATGAAGAAAACATTTTTATTCTCCATGTTGATGATTGTTCTTTCCGGGTGTGCTCATAAGAATGATTCCGGAAAGGAAACACGTCATTCATATAGAGTGGCGTTGGAAGACTCGATAAGGAATGTTACGGCTGAAATAGATTCATGCAATGATGTGGCGGCTTCTCTTTCAGATAAGGTGAGCGGATTGCTTCCTGAGTTCCGTTCTGTTGAAAAGGCTAAGGAAGTGGAGGGATATACAATATTTCAAGGATGGGAATCGCGCTATCCGTTGCAGGCGACAGGAATGGTTGCACGTCTGAGTGCAAGTCTGCAGCTGGAACTTGTGGCTGTTTTGAAGGGAGGCGAGTTTGACAGAATCAGAGTCAATGTGCCTTCTGCATCAGCTGAAAGTGCAGTTGTACCGTTTGATCAGGCTCTTAATTATAGGCAAGGTGGACTTAATACAGTTCTTTTCTCAGGCAATGAAACGGATTCGATCGCTAAGCTTATAGCGGATAATGAGCTTAATCCGATAACAGTTACGTTTCTCAATGGTGGAAAGGCCACAGGCACATGGAAGATGCCAAATGACTATGCTAAAATGATTTCAATGACATATATCCTTTATTCCTCAAACAAAGAACAGCGACGTCTCACACAGCTTTCACTGAAGCTTAATGAGAAACTGAAATTGTTGCGCCGTCATCAGGAATCGGAAAAAGAGAAAGCTGAAAAATCGGAAAAACCTGAAGATAAGTAAAATACACTCTGCATATCAAACAGAGGAAAGGCATGGATCGCTCATTGTGATCCATGCCTTTCCTTATTGAGGGGGTTATACTATTGATGAGCCGGGCGAAGGAGGTCGTTGACCGTTTTCACGGGATTGAACGTATCGGCGGGAACTTCAACGAAGATGGTGTTCCAGTTGCTCATCGCACCGTTCCAAAGGCCGGGGAGTTCAAGTGCTTTGATTTCCACGCCCTCACGGCTCTTCTCGGAGATGAAGCCGGTGGCTTTGTCAACATATTCGGGAAGATTGAATTTCTCACCCTTATAGTTCTTTGTAGCTACTGCCAGGTCAACCGGGTTGAAGTGAGTGGATTTTTTAAGCATCTCAACAGAATGTTTATCTTTCATATCTATCTGTGACCCTTCAAGAATCTGGAGGCTTACGGTTCCATCGGGATTATAAACCAACCAAGGGCCACCACCGGGTTCACCCTCATTCTTCACCATTCCACACACACGCACCGGACGGTTGAGCTTGCCGAAAATATATGCGGCCTTCTCTTCTGCTGCCATAGTGTCGGCATTATCATTTGTGATCCATAGCACGTTGCGTAGGAATTTAAGCATATCATCGAGTTCCTCTTCCGATGGAGTTCCTTTTTCAAGTTTGCGGCAATATTCATCGATTTTCTGTTTTGTGGCAACAAGAACGCCGCCGAGAATTTTTTTGAATCTGATTGTCGATTCGCGGTTAGTATCGGGCACTACATTATCAATATTCTTGATAAAAATCACATCGGCATCAAGATCGTTAAGATTCTCGATAAGGGCACCGTGACCTCCGGGCCGGAAGAACAGCTCACCATTCTCTCTATAAGGAGTTCCATCGAAATTAGCCGCAACAGTGTCTGTTGATGGTTTCTGTATGCTGAAAGTTATGTCATAGTCCACATCATATATATGACCGAGATGCGCCTTGGTTTCTTCAACTTTTGCTTTCATCAATGGTAGATGTTCGGGAGAGACAGTGAAATGAACCTTCACCTTGCGTTTCTTTCCCGCGGCATATTGCGCGCCCTCGGCAAGATGTTCCTCAATTGCGGTGCGTGCGCCACCATAAATCTTGTGGAAAATCAACAGAGCCTTAGGAAGATGTCCGTAATTGAGACCTGTATGTTCGATAAGAGTTTCTGCAATCTCCTTATACTTTTTCTCTTTGATAAGTGAGTCGATACTTTTTTCATACAGAGAGAGACATAGGAAGTTGAGAGGGGGATAAAATGCGAAGTTTTCAATTTCATCAAAGAATTTTTTCATGAAATCATTATCCGGATTATTCTTTTTCCCATCTACGAAAGCGAAGACATCCTTAAACATACGTGAGGCAGCTCCGCTCGCAGGAACCATTTTAAGTACTGTTCCTCCGGCCTCGAGAAATTCTTCCCAACATTTCACTGCGGTGTTTTCCATTTCGGGCGATACGGGGGTAATGCCATGCCCTATTGTTGCAGGTGCCTCAAGACGAAGGAAAGGGAATCCTTCACTGAGCATCTTGAGCTGTTCTTCAAATTGTTCTTGTGAAATGCCTTTTTCCGCCAGCATTTCAAGATCTTTTTCTTCCATTGTGTTAAAGATTTGTAGTTATATACAGAAGCAATATTATCGCTTCATTCGCAAATAATCGAGTTTTTCAAATTAACGGTGAGAGGCCTGTTCAATACTTGATCTTATCAGGATGAGCAGCCCATTTCTCAAATGCCTTTATTGCATTTGTGCCTTCGACGTGAATGCCGGGTACGTGTCGCTGATCGGGCTTTTTCGCCATCTCGTCGTAAATAAATTTATCGGAAAAGTCGATTGCGGCCGCATCTTCCTTTGTGTTTCCAAAAAATATTTTCTTTACGCCGGCCCAATAAAGGGCACTGAGGCACATCGGACATGGTTCGCAACTGCTGTAGACTATGCAATCGTTGAGCTGGAAAGATTCCAGTTTCCTGCAGGCATTGCGTATCGCGCTCACTTCAGCGTGTGCGGTAGGATCATTATCGAGGGTGACGGAATTGACACCGGTGGCAATCACCTCGTCATTTCTTACGATGACTGCCCCGAACGGGCCGCCTCCACGGTCTATATTATCAAGAGACAGTTTCGAGGCCATCTCCATATATTGGGGGTTGTAATCACTGTCTAATATCATAGGCAACCTTATGTTAAAGTTTTGGCAACATTATCTTCCTATGATATAAACGTGTCTGTGAGTGCAATGGTTTCCGCAGAATTTATGTTATATGGCATTATAATCCAAGGTCACGGATATTTATCCAATCAATTGGCAAAATCTATTGAAAGACCAAATCTAAGTTGTCGCGGATCTACCGGATAATGTGGCATTGAGAAATAGTTGCTCGTAAAGAGTCCCTGATTGAAGTGGCTCCATACAATGAAGAAGCGTGTTTTCTTGATTTTTGCATTTATATATGCGTTGGCGAAAAGGAAATTGCCCACATCAACGGGGTCAGCTCCCTGCACATGGAACTGCATTGTGGCAGGCTGATAGGAGAGACCTTTGTATTTTGTGTAATAATCACAGTCAATGCCAATCTGCATGCGCAACACCTTGAAAGCCTCAAATTCGATGAACATATTACTGTATAGAGCGAATGCCGGTAATGGAATTACATCGGAGTTTGATGTGACCTGATAGGTGAGGGTATTATTCCAATTCCAGATTCCAAACCGCAGTTTCTGTTCAAGAGCCATAGAGAACAGCTGCACGCTCCCCCCGTTTTGTTGGGGCATAGAGGAAGAATTGAAGAATATATAGTTCTGCACATTTTCTACTCCGGCGGAGATGTCGGTTTTTGTCCAAGGAATGTGAAGTCGACCGCCTACACGGAAAGAGCGGGTTTTACCGAAGTCGTTTTCCCAGATGAAATGGTTGCTTATATATTTTTGCAACAGATATGATGGCGATGTGTTGCGGAAGAAGCCTTCAGCAGCGATTATGACAGTGTCTTTCCCGAGTTTGAAGCGCGTTTGAATGTTACCGTCCACATCAAGTTCACCGGCTGCATCGCCCATTAGACCGAATTTTACGTTGGCGGCGTAGCGTAGCAATGATCCGCGGGTCTTTTCAATACGCCCACCGATCCATAGCCTGTTACGTGTGTGCTCTAATGAATTGGTTACACCTGCCGGCAAAGGGGTGAGGCCGTCGGCAGCCGTTTCAGAATTATCGGGTGTGTCGGGCACGGCTGTCTCCATGCGGAATTTATCTATTTCATATGAAGCGTAAGCCGACAGGCCGAACTTCGCCCATGTCTGGAAACCTTCTATCATTTCCACGCCGAGAACATTCGTGAAAGAACGATACCATGTCTGGTCGCTGGTGCGGCTGAGGTTGAAATATGTATTTTCCCAGAATTTGGTTTCATCTGAAGCGTTGGTATTGGTGAAGGTGTGATGTCCGTAACGGTAATCGAACGAATAAAGGAACTTCGTTACAGGCACAAACTCCTCTCTTTCGATAGTGTCGTTGGGCTGAGTTATATCGCGCCAGAATCCAAGTTTATAGGCATGGTTCATGTAAAATTCGGCACCGACAACACGGTTTTTCGCTCTTGTGAGATTGGTAGGTATGCTTTTTGGTTCTATCTTATCCACACCTCCCTGCAATTCAGCAGGATCAAGAATATAAAGATCATCGGTTATTCCACCGTTTTCCTGATTTACTGAATTGTAATGTTCGAGAAAAGCCTGCATCTCATATCTGTCTCCGCTGTAATATCCCTGCATGCCGTAGATAAGATTCTTCGCAGCCTGATTGGCATATGCTCCTTTGGAATAAAGATAGTCGAGATTTGCTCCGACACCGATCTTGCGGTTGACATTGCCGGCGAACACGCCTTTAAGTCTGTCGTTATGATTGTCACGGTTGCCACCGAAGTCGTAAGAAAGCAATGTCATCGGGATATACACGTTATAGAACTTCTCTTTACGGAAAGTGGGGATCCAATGCTCAATAGCATCTTCGAATATGAATTGAGAGCGTTGAGGACGATTGAAATATATCATGTCGATCCCTTCGGCAGCAAATGTGCCGGTAGAGGCCCAGGCATCGCTGCAGAGCGCAGGAATGAATTCCCTTTGCATCCCATAAAGGAGAGTATCGATTGTTGATTCCTGATGAGTGCCGAGAGGCCAGGAAAGTGTCCATGCATTCCCGGGTTTATAAGTTTTATTCTCAGAAGCGTTGGAGGAGCTCTTTCGGTTTGTCTGCGAGAAAGCGGAAAGCGCGAGAGCGAACAAAATCAATATGACACTTATAAATCGATTCATTTTGCGAAGTTACAAAAAAACTGTGATACTGTGTAGTCACGAGTTGAATAATTTGTTGTAAAAAACATTCGGGCCGCGGTTTCACAACCACAGCCCCGAAGTCAGCATTAAAAAATATCTTTCTAATACCATGAATAAAACACAGTGCAAATACAATAATCGTAACATTATAACAATCGGGATTGAAAAAAGTTCAGAACCGATTGTAAAAATGTGGAGGTTTTTGTTTTATTTTAAACCTGTAAAGTCTTTAAAGATTAATTATGAGAGACTTGGCATTAAATTATGCTTTGCCGAATTTAACACGAAGTTTGGCAAGCATATCGCGTGTCATTGCATCGAGATCGTATTCCGGTTTCCAGTCCCATTCATTGCGTGCGCATGAATCGTCAAGACTGTCGGGCCAGGAGTCGGCTATCTGCTGACGCAACGGATCAGCTTCATACACCATCTTGAACTCCGGAACGTATTCCTTTATCTTTGCATATATCATGGCTGGATCGAAGCTCATTGACGCGATGTTGAAAGAGTTACGATGGAGTAGTCGGCCGGGATCGGCTTCCATAAGCTCAATGGCCGCGCGCAAAGCATCGGGCATATACATCATATCCATATATGTGCCATTGCACAGCGGACATTTGAATTCCTCTCCTTTGACAGCTGCATAATAGATATCAACAGCGTAGTCGGTGGTGCCTCCACCCGGAGGAGTGACATAGGAAATCAGGCCAGGGAAGCGAACCGAACGGGTGTCTACTCCAAAGCGACGGTAATAATAATCGGAAAGAAGCTCACCTGTTACTTTCGTCACGCCGTACATTGTGTCGGGACGTTGAATCGTATCCTGGGGAGTATTTACGTGAGGTGTAGTGATACCAAAAGAACCTATGGAACTCGGAGTGAAGAGGGCGCATCCTTTTTCACGAGATACTTCGAGAGCGTTATACAGACCTCCGACACCGATCTTCCATGCTAATTGAGGTTTCGCTTCTGCAACTGCCGAAAGAATGGCTGCCAGATTATAAATGGTGTCGATTTTATATTTATCAACAGCAGCGGCGATCTGCGCGGGATTGGTTATATCTACAATCTCGGCCGGCCCGCTCTCAAGTAGCTCTCCTTTGGGTTCTGCCCCGGGGATATAACCTGCAACTACTGTTCCATTAGGATATGTTTCTCTCAGTTTCATTGTAAGCTCCGAACCAATCTGGCCGGTAGCTCCGATTACAAGAATATTTTTCATGATAGGTTGGAATATTCAATTCTATCTCCTCCCGGGACTATCCTGAGAGGCTGACTAAAATAAAATTTGAAGGTTGTTGATGCAAAAGTAGCAATAATTCCGAAATTATTCCTATCTTTGGGGTAAATAATTAAAAAAAACTTTTATTAAGTCTAAGATCATGTACACAAACTTTCAGAAACATCTCCAGAAGGAGATACAGGACATCAAGGATGCCGGTCTGTATAAAGAGGAAAGAGTGATTGTCACCCCTCAGAGCAGTGATATTGAAGTCAAGAATCAAGAGGGTGAGGTTTTGAACTTCTGTGCTAACAATTATCTCGGTCTTGCCGATAACAGCCGTCTTATTGAGGCTGCGAAGAAAGCCATGGATGAGAGAGGATATGGCATGTCGTCGGTGCGTTTCATCTGTGGAACCCAGGATTTGCACAAGGAACTCGAAAAGGCTATCAGCAATTACTTCAAGACTGAGGATACGATCCTTTATGCCGCATGTTTCGATGCCAACGGAGGTCTTTTTGAACCTTTATTTACTGAGCAGGATGCGATTATATCCGACTCGCTCAACCATGCGTCAATCATCGATGGCGTGCGTCTCTGCAAGGCTAAGAGATTCCGCTATGCAAATGCCGACATGGCTGATCTTGAGCGTTGCCTGAAGGAGGCTGACGAGGCAGGATGTCGTTATAAGATAATCGCTACAGACGGTGTCTTCTCTATGGACGGTAATGTTGCACCGATGGATAAGATATGTGAGCTTGCCGAGAAATATGATGCTCTTGTGATGGTAGATGAGAGCCATTCGGCAGGTGTTGTGGGCGATCGCGGCCGTGGTGTTGCGGAGAAATTCGATTGCTATGGCAAGATAGATATCTTCACCGGAACACTCGGCAAGGCTTTCGGTGGCGCGATGGGTGGCTTCACAACCGGACCGAAGGAGATAATCGAGATGCTCCGCCAGCGTTCCCGTCCATATCTCTTCTCAAACTCGGTTGCTCCTTCAATTGTGGGTGCAAGTATCGAGATGTTCAAGATGCTCGATGAGAGCGACGAACTCCATGACCGTCTGATGGAGAATGTTTCATATTTCCGCGACAAGATGCTTGAGGCCGGTTTCGATATCAAGCCTACTCAGAGTGCTATATGCGCCGTAATGCTTTACGATGCCAAGCTTTCTCAGGATTTCGCAGCAGAGATGCAGAAGGAGGGGATCTATGTAACCGGATTCTATTATCCTGTTGTTCCTAAAGGTCAGGCTCGTATACGTGTTCAACTCTCAGCCGCCCACACTCGCGAACAGCTTGACAAAGCAATCGCCGCCTTCGTTAAGGTTGGAAAGAAACTCGGAGTGATAAAATAATTGAACGGTTTCCCATTATTCATCCCCCCTGTCGGCTCCTTTGCAGCCGACAGGGGGGATGCTGTTTTGCGGATGCCTCTAACGGCAACTCCCGACTTTCATAGTAGAGAATGCAGTCTGTTTCAGAGGGTATTTTTATAGAGGAATAAAGAGAATGAGGGGGGGAGTTGATATCGACAGGGGAGTCAGGTGTTCAGAAAGTCCTACCCTCAAATGGTATTATAATCGAAATTTATCCTATAGATCCTGTCTGCAATTCATTTTTCAAATAGGAATAGACGTATAGTGATCCTTGGAAATAAAGACCGGTTTCGGGGTCGCTTAATTTCGCGAATGTCTCAGATTCATATAGGGTTGTAAGCGCGGTATTCAAATCCAGATTATAGTCTTGAACCAATAATTCCACAAGGTCGGAGGCAAGTCCCTCTTTCTGATAATTAAATTCTTTATTCATAATAGTTTTAAATATTTTAGGGCTTCGTTACTCCCGAAAAAATACTGAAATGTTATGCCTTTCATATATTTTAAATTATTCAAAAGCTCGCCTCTGTCAATAAGTTCATCCTTATACCTACGTAACTGAAAACCTACTTTATCATCTGCAATAGGGCCATATACAAAATCATATTTGGGTGCATTTTTTCCTTCTCTATTAGCAATAATGAAGTCAAGCCATTCATCGGAGTAAGAGTCAAACATTCTCATATTTAAATATGAAGCATTCATACCGTCGATATCGAATTCAAACTCCATTACACATGGAGTTCCTCCAAAAAGAGTTGATTTAAACTTTGCCATTTCCTCGGCTTGAACGATATTATCAGACAGATAGAAGCCTTTCCCAAAGTCCTTGAAAGGTTTGGATTTAGTCAGGTCTATTTGAGTGATCTGCACATTGGAACCATGATATAGCTTCATAACTTTCCTCCTGAACGTCTGCAAAATAATGTTACGCTATCCACCGCTTCTTCGAAATCAAAAGTATGTATAATCCCATAGTTCTCTTCAAGAAACTTAATTCCTTTATGAAAATTCAGGTATCGGTAAGCTTGGGAGTCAGACAGGTTGTATCGCGAGGCGAACTCGCTTACTACTCCCACTATATATTCAATAATATTACGCATGGTATGTTGATTTGAATTATACAAATTTACATCTTTTTCCTTTTATTACAAAGTCCGGAATTAAGTTTATAGGTAGGTTTAAGAAATTAGCCAATAGTTATTTTTGGATTAATCAAAAGATTATTATAAAATTTTGCATTATACAGGTCGCGCCGAGGAAGCTTGATCATGTATAATGAGGGCGATTCTGTAGGGACGTACCCCGGTGCGTCAGATTAAATTTTGGAAGCGTTTATCGGCGCTCTTTCTTGACGTTCTGAAACCTGGTAAATTTCAATCTCAGTCAAGAGTGAGACAACGGTAGATGCCTTTGTGGATATATATATTCCGTTGGTAATTGGCGCGCGAGCGTCATTTGTCCACGTATTTTACATATATATTTTACATATATTCTGTGTGAGGCTTCTGCAGTTGTCCGTATTAGTGATTAAACTTTCAGCGTCAGTTAGGGTCTTAATGATGTCGGCCGTTTGACCGGCATCATTGTTTAACGGAATCGCAATATTTTCTACAGGTCTTGGATTCCCAGATTTTCCATTATGAGAAAGACTATACTGACATTACTAATTTCCTCTTCGATTGCCGCTGGTTTATATGCCACGGTCGTCACGGGCACCGTTCTCGATTCAGACGGAAATCCACTTCCCGGTGCTACGGTAAAGCTTGTTGATCTTCCCGACTCGACAGACCGGAAACTGACTGTTTCCGACATCGAGGGTGTTTTTAAATTCACAGACATCAATGATGGGCGTTATTCCGTCAATATCTCTATGGTAGGAATGGATAACGCTGAGCGTGTTTTCACAATTTCCGACTCAGTCCCGGAGGCTGATTTAGGTAAAGTGGTTTTGAGCGAGGAAGCCACCATGCTGAAGGAAACGGTTGTTACAGGAGTTAAGGCTGCCGTCGTGGCCAAGCAGGATACCCTCGAATTTAATGCCGGTTCCTATAAAACTCATGCCAATGCAACAGTAGAGGATCTGCTGAAAAAACTTCCGGGCGTGGAGGTGGGAAGCGACGGAACCCTGCAGTCGAATGGAAAGACCATCACTAAAGTGCTTGTCAACGGCAAAGAGTTTTTTGGAGACGACACAAGTATGTCAACCAAAAACCTTCCCTCAGATATTGTGGACAAGGTACAGGTTATCGACCGGAAGAGTGACTTCTCGCGTCTCACCGGTGTTGACGACGGAGAGGAGGAGACGGTGATAAATCTTACTGTCAAGAAATCTATGGAGAACGGTTGGCTCGGAACTGTTGGAGCCGGTTACGGCACAGACGGCAGATATGAAGGGAGCTTTAATGTTTCCTCATTCTCCACGAGCGGTAACCAGATCTCTTTTGTAGGAGGAGCAAATAATATAAATGATCTTGGTTTCTCAGACAGTGGCAGAGGTAGATTCATGAATTTTGGTCCTTCGGGTGGAATCAATACCTCTCAACGTTTCGGAATCAATTTCAATTTAGGAAAATCTGAGAAATTCAGAATTGGAGGTAATGTTTTTTATACGCATTCTGATAGAGAAGCGGAGTCATTTACAGACAAGCAATATCTGTTTGCCGATTCGACAAGCAATCAACGGGAGCACAGTATATCGCGCGACAAAGGGCATAACCTGCGTGCTGATCTCAGGATGGAGTGGAAGATAGATGATTATAATACAATCGATTTCCGTCCGCGCTTCTCTTTTAATTCTCGAAACTCTTCGATGTTTGATACAGACACTCTTTTTGCCGGCAATGCGGATCATTCCAAGGTTAACCTGAATGAAAATAGCCGATTTAACCGTGGAACGAGCTATAATGCGAGTGGAGACCTCATATATACACATAAGTTCAAATCGCGTCCAGGGCGGGCATTCAGTGCACAGGTGAAATATGAGTTTTCCGATACCAAACAGAAAACAACTTCCTGGAACGATATAAATTATTACCTTCAGGATGAAGAATCATTGCTTTACCGTTTTTCAGATAATCACCAATGGAATAATACCATTATGGGTCGCCTCACGTGGACTGAGCCGATAGGGGATGTGACGAGAGGAAATTTCCTTCAATTCTCCTATAACCTTCAATACAGATTTAACGATGCGGATAAATATACTTTCAATCTTCCCACTCCCGACGATCCTGAAAATTTCAAGGTAAGTGATCTCGACGTTGCTCCTGATGGAATAGAGCCTGATGCCACACTGTCAAACCGGTTCCGAAACCGATTCATGAATCAGGAACTCAGAATAGGATATAAGAAAGTTTCAAAAGATTATAATCTCGAGGCGGGAGTGGTTGCTGCTCCATCGATGAGCAAGAGCACCGATCTGATAATGTCAGAGCGTAATGTGCCGGCTCATTGGGTTTGGAATTTGGCTCCATATCTTAATTTGAGATATAAATTCTCCAAAACACGCTCATTGAGGGTGAACTATAGAGCGAATACAAGCTCACCGTCTCTTACTCAACTTCAACCTGTGATGGATGTTTCAGACCCCATGAATATTGTGATAGGTAATCCGGATTTGAAGCCTACATTCACACAGTCGGTAGGAGTGCATTATAATAATTATAATCAGGATTTGCAGCAATCAATGGTGGCGATGCTGAGAGGATCATATTCCACAAATGTGGTTGTTTCACGCACCGTTACCAATTCGGAAACGGGAATCAGACGCACGGAATATGCTAATGCCAACGGCAATATGAATGTGATGGGAATGTTTATGATCAATCAGCCGTTCACCAATAAAAAATGGCGTTATTCGGCACGTATGATGGCGGCCTACAACAATATGGCAGGTTATATAAATGGAGATTTCAACCGTTCGGGTAATCTTCGGTTGGCTCCAAATGTGGGTGTCACTTTCTCCTGCGATATTTTCCAGATGTCGGTTAATCCTACATATGCGTTCAATATGGCTACTAACTCTCTTCCACAGCAGCGAAACCAGTACACACATACCTATGGATTCACAACGGATGCTTCCTTGTATCTTCCGTTTGGTCTTAATATATCTACTGATCTGGCCTTTGACAAATCGACAGGTTACTCACGCGGCTTCAACACCTCTTCATGGCTTTGGAATGCTCAGGTTTCATATAGCGTGTTGAAGGATAAGAGTCTGACTTTCTCAGTAAGGGCATATGATATTTTGGGAGAGAAGAAAAACATAAGCCGTTCGGTGAGCGCAAACATGATCACCGACAGCAGATATAACGATCTAACCCGCTACGTTATGTTTGGCATCAGCTGGAAATTCA
This sequence comes from Bacteroides sp., assembly GCA_014801535.1. Classification (GTDB taxonomy): domain Bacteria; phylum Bacteroidota; class Bacteroidia; order Bacteroidales; family Muribaculaceae; genus Lepagella. The sequence goes on along the minus strand of JAAVEA010000011.1, from coordinate 175,259 downwards.
ATACAGTCAGAAAAGCGGTAAAAGACAGTCCCGACGGCGAGTTCGGTGACATGCCTGGTCCTCCTCCCGGAGAACATCAGCCTGGTGAACGTCCCGGTGGGGACGGTCCGCGTGGCAACCGCCCTCCGGGCGGCTTTGGCGGAGGCCGACCATTTTAAGAATTCATAAGGGGAGGCCGTAGCTCCTTTTAAGAATTTTATATGATATGAACAAAACCCCGGAATCCCGATGTTATATTGATAATCGGGATTCCGGCTTTTATTTTACAGTCAAAGATTCCGCTAAATTTGATTAATTTTCAATACTTATGAAAAAACTACCGTTATTGCTTTTGATTTTCTTTACTATCGGAATGATAGCCTCAGCAGAATGGCATTTCCCCGAGAAATATACAGGTCCTGTTACTCCTACCACAGATACCACATGGCATCCGGATATCCTCGATGGATATGAGGCTCGTTATGTGAATCAGGGAGATGCTTTCGATGGTCCTTGTCGTTCCACGATTGTAAGAAAACTGAATAGGAAAGGCTCGAAAAAGGCATTTCTTTATGTGCATGGCTTCAACGATTATTTTTTCCAGAAAGAGATGGGGGAGAGGTTTGTTGATTCAGGCTATAACTTCTATGCTGTGGATTTGCGCCGTTACGGCCGCAGTTGGGAACCATGGCAATACCCGTTCAATATAAGGAAACAGACTGAATATTTTGCCGATATTGATTCCGCCCTCAATCAGATTCGACGCGATGGCAACACGGATATCACTCTCGGCGGACATTCCACCGGCGGCTTGACCGTGCTCTATCTTGCAGCGATGAAGGGGAAAGATTGCGGAGTGGACAGGGTAGTAACAGACAGTCCGTTTCTTGAATGGAATTTTTCGGCCTTCATGCGTAATGTCGGTGCGCCGGTGATTGAATTCCTAAGTAAATTTTCAAAAAATTCAAAGATTAAACAAGGACATTGTGATGGATATGCTTACAGTCTTCTGAAGCAATATCACGGGGAATGGGAATATAATACCGATTGGAAGATGGTCTATTCTCCTCCTGTGACATACAGTTGGGTTGGAGCGATCAACCATGCGCAATCCGAACTGATGAAAAAGGCGGGAAAAATCACGGTGCCCGTTCTGGTTATGCACAGTAGCAGGAAGATTGACGGATGCAATTGGGAACCCGATTTTCAAACCGGAGACGCAGTGCTTGATCCGGCAATGCTTCAGAAACGTGGCATGAAGATGGGACAGCCGGATAAGCGGGTTGTATGCACCATCGACAGTGGTCTTCACGACCTGATCCTTAGCCGTAAAGAGGTGAGGGAAGCCGCTTATGATACGATGTTCCGATTCATCAGAAGATTTGAAAGATAGAAAGCGTTAATGCCTCCCACAAATATTCATTGCCGATGAACCTCTTATGGACTTATCGGCAATGGTATTATTTTTTATTAGTTTCATTGACCTCGCATATCTGCATCACATCTTTTTCAAAATTATTACGGTCGATAGCCCGGTTTCTGACTTGAGTTCTATGGTTAAAAATGGTCTGGGGAGAGAGGAAAAGGAGTGTAGCGATCTTATGGCTTTCTGAAATCCCCATCCTTACAAGAGCATATATCCGAAGATCAGTGCTTAACAATTCCCCCTTTTTAGGAAGGATGGGTTTATCTGGCTGCAAGAGTGAATTAAATTGTTCTATGTAATTGGGATACAGTCGCAAAAAAGCGGTATCAAAATTGTGGAACATTTCTCGGGTTTCAATTTCTGATGGTCTTACATAGCGGTCGGATACGGAATTAAGATCGCTTAAATTCTTCACTTTTAGCTTTAGAACCATAGGGAATCGGTTAAGCTTTTCAATATATGCTGCACACAAGTCCATAAACAAGCTGACATATTGTTCTCTCGATTTGTTTGTTTCGAGAAGCCTAATATTAAGAAGTTGAGAATGTCTGTTCATTTCGGCTAATGCATCTTTTGATCTCGCGACGGCTTGGCGCTGTCTAAAGATATAAATGCACACTGAACCGAGAAGTAGCAAAAGAATACCTATTGTGAGGATATATACCTTTAACCGTCGGTTCTGGTGTTCTATTGTATTTTGATACAGATTGGAAATGTTAGGTGTCTTCTCTGCGATTTCCAACATTCTCAACCGATTGTTATAAAAAATGGCATCTTCAAGAGCTAATTTGAGATAAGTATTTGCTCTTTCCACATCACCTTCTTCTTTATTAAGGAAGAGAGCGAGTTCTTGCAGAGCAAGATTCTCTTTTAATGGTATTGTCTGATCGGAAATAGCTGCGTTTATAAGCCATTTCTTATATTTATCTTTATTTCCCATTTCATTGTATGTCATAGCCAAGGCGTACGCTGCCTGCGCATAAAGTCGCTCAGTTATGGGTGTTTTATTTAAAGTTCGGAGGTAATATTTCTCTGCTTCCGGATAGTTATGCGATCTTAGTGCTTTCTCCGCAAGACGATAATAGAACTGTGGAGAAGAAGCCGGAGTTACTTCTATTAAAGAGTCCAAGTATATGACGCTCTCTTTGGTAAGTTCGGGCGCAATAGTATTTTTATCAGAGTAGGCAGCCCATACCCCATAGGTCCATTCGCAAGCCGAAAAAAACTCCTCTTTAAGGTCTTTTGAAAGGAGTTTTGAATCTATGCTTTTAAGGATATTGACAGCATGGCTAAAATGCCCGGATGTGGCAAGCGAAAGGGCTTTATGGATTTCTATTTTTTTCTTGGTATCGTATGAATCGTATGGTTCGACTAATGCCTCGCTGCGTTTTACGTAAGTCATGGCAGAATCAAAGCTAAAGGCAAGAAACTCTCGGAAAAGCATCTCATAAATTTGAAGCTGCCTTTCCTTATTATTATTATCTTTCAAAAGATGGCGTAAGCTGTCAAGCTTTTCCTCTTTGAGTTTTAAGTAGTGTTCCCGATTGGAAATCGTTTTATCAAGGTGTTCAAGATTAATGTCCTTTGCATTAATTTCAAAGGAAATAAGAGCAAAGAAAAAAAATACGAGACAAGGAAGATTCTTTATTCTCATGCAGATTGAAAAATTTAATTCAAATAGGTCGTGTAAGATTTTCATACGCAAAAATAAGTATAATTTCTTGTTCCTGAAACACTACTTCATATATCTTATAAATTTTTTCAACTTAATTATTATCAGTATAATACTTTTTTAAAAAATTACTTACTTACTACCTGAAGGATACTTTATATTGACACGGAGAAATTACCATTATAAATTTGCGAAAAAATAACCCATAAATCGTCCATGAATTATGAAATGTAATCAAAAAATTCTTACAGCAACTATGGTAGCGATCGTTGTTTCTCCTTCAATCCTTTCGGCTAAGGAGCTTTCAGACACTATTTCGAATGGAGATCAAGGAGAAGAACGCAATGTAATGCTTAATGCTTCGGATGCAACAAAACCGAGAGAGATTCAGATCGGCCTGCCAAGCGAGGATGTTAATGTATATGAGAATGGTCTTCCTGCTGTTTACTCCTCTGCAATCCACCAGCTTGCCCGTCATTGGAGAAGCGATGCAAGCCTTGGCAATGTAGGTTTGATGAATCCAATGGAATCTGCAATTAAGACCGGCAATATTGCTTATTCTGTCGATTCATATTCTAGTTTCGGACAAAAAGATTTTAAGGCTATCATTAATTATAGGACAAATACCTTTGGATGGCAGAACTTTGATTTCAACGTGTCGGGAGGTATAGCAGATAAGTGGCTATATACAGCAAGCATATACCAAAATTTTGATCCGGGATACTTTAAAATCCGTTTTACCGATTTCTCCGACCGTACGCAAATCTATCATGCCGGAGTTACACGCCTGTTGAATCGCGGGAGAATATCTCTCCTTTATAAATTTTCTAAGAGCAATGCCCTTGGCTCGATGATTAATAGTGCTCCTTTCATTTATGTAGGCGACGGGAGGGTTTTGGAGATACCCGGTTTTGCGCTCGGCACGACTTCTTATGCTCCTATTGGTGGAGAATTCGAATACATGGATGTACTTGACGGTAAGATGAAAAAAGGAAGATGGGGAGATTCCACAGATAATTATGCTCATGATATAACGGCACATTTTGATTATGCTTTCGATAATGACTATAAATTGGATATAAATGCCAAGTATATGATTGCTCCAAAAGCTGACTATTGTGATTTCGGAGGAAGCTCTATTTATGAAACATCTGCATCCGACAATTTATATAAGGAAGGAGAAAGCACGCCTTATGTTGGTCTTGCTGAAGGCAGAAGAACATGGCTTCACTTCGGGAAAGTATACAATGTTTTGCTCACGTCTGAATTGAGCAAGAGTTTTGGACTACATAAGCTTCGCCTCGGATTGAACGAATGGTATTACCATCTCGACTACAATTCCTCCTCCTTTCAATGGACCGGCACTGTCTCAGCATATCCCGATATACTTGTGAAGCATCTTCCCGACGGTTCGACTCAACAGTTTTACGGTTTTAATGAACTGTCGCCTGAATATACGAGGGGATATGAGAATAAACTCGCACTCTATCTAACAGATAACTGGCAGGTGACCCCTAAGTTTAATCTTTATTTCGGTGGGCGACTGGAATATTACCGCATGTGCGCAGACCAGATTCCATACGGGCGTTATTCCGGTTTTCACATCGGCGATACCCATACTTATACTAATGCAGACGGGACTGAAAATACCGTTGTAATTGCTCCTCACAAAGTCTTAAAGAATAAGCTTAATTATGCAGCAACAGTACAGGGAATTTATAATTTTAACCGTCATTTTGGAGTAACAGCGGATGCCACTGTTGCAACACGATACCCACGAATAAATGAGTATGCCGGAACAGGTCCGACAGAAGAGCAATACAAGAGGGTGACGATTCCTCTGATTCGTGGAGGTATCACCTATAAAAATAATTGGATGGATCTGACTTCAATGGTGACATATATCGCAAAATCAAATAATATTGACCAGCAAAATGTTACAAAACCGGGAACAACGCAGTCGAAAACCACCTTGCTGATTTATAGCATCAAGACGTTAGGCTGGACCACATCGGCTGAAATCCATCCCTTCAAAGGGTTTAACCTTCATGCCCTTCTTACACTTCAGAAACCGACATACAATAATTATTATATCAAGTCTCCTTTTGAGGGAGTGTCGGATTTGAATGCTAACGGAAATATAGTTAAAGAGATACCACAGGTGTTGGTGGAATTAGATCCAAGTTATCAGCTTAACGAAAAGCTCCGGTTCTGGTTGTCTTTCCGCTATTTCGGCAAGACATACGCCAATTTGACGAATGCATTATTCTTTAACGGTCGTTGGGAGACTTTCGGGGGTATAAACTGGAACGTAAACCGTAATCTGGAGTTAGGTTGCACTGTGGTGAATTTCCTGAATCAGAAAGGCGCAAGCGGAACGATTAATGGTGCAGAACTTTTAAGTAAGGAAGAGAGTGGAAAATATAAGAACTATTATATGAGCGGAAGCTATCTTCGACCCTTTACAGTTGAATTCAGCGCTACTATTAAATTTTAAAATAGCTTAAAACCAAATAACATGAAGAATATTTTAGCAGCAGTCCTCACTCTTGCGGTGACGGTGTCAGCAATGGCTGAAAGTGTAGAAAGGAAGATTATTCGTATCGCTACGGATAATACAGACCTTGTTTTTGAAGTCGGTCCTAATAAACGGCTTTATCAAACCTACTTAGGGAAAAAACTTAATAACCCCGAAGATTTAAAAAATCTTTCTTGGAACCAGTATGCAGGTTCCGACGGTTCGGTCTCTACGAGAGGCTGGGAGGCATATTCCACCTCCGGTAATGAGGATTTTTTTGAACCGGCCTTAGGTATAACTCATTCTGACGGAAATATGACAACATATCTTTATTATGTTGATTCAAGTGAGGAGAAGGTACCAGGCGGCACTCATACTCGCATCCGTCTCCGGGATGACAAATACCCGGTTAACGTGACGCTGAACTATGTGGCCTATCCTAAGGAGAATGTTATCAAGACATGGAGCGAGATTTCTCATCAAGAGAAGAAACCTATCACTATGTCGCAATATGCTTCAGCCATGCTTTATTTCAACGAACCTTCCTATTGGCTTACTGAATTCAGCAGCGACTGGGCGAAAGAGGCTCAGATGAGTGTGCAGGAACTGAAATTCGGTAAAAAAGTCATCGATACAAAATTGGGAAGCCGTGCAGCCATGCTGACTCATCCCTTCTTTGAGATTGGCCTTAACGGGCCTGCAAAGGAACACAGCGGGGAAGTCCTTATGGGAACCCTCGGATGGACAGGAAATTTCCGTTTTACTTTTGAAGTGGATAATGTAGGGAATCTAAGGGTAATCCCCGGTATTAATCCTTACGCATCAAATTATGAGCTAAAAGCCAATGATGTTTTCACCACTCCGGAGTTTATTTTCACTTTAAGCTATGATGGGACCACCCAAGGAAGCCGTAACCTTCATGATTGGGCACGTAGCTACCAGCTGAAGGATGGAATGAAAGGACGATTGACCTTATTGAACAACTGGGAAAACACAGCCTTTGATTTTGATCAGGAAATACTGGCAGAATTGATGAAGGAGGCTAAGCATCTTGGAGTTGATATGTTCCTTCTTGACGATGGTTGGTTCGGAAATAAATATCCGAGAAAGGACGACCACGCCGGCCTCGGCGACTGGGAGGTGACCCATGATAAATTGCCCGGTGGCATACCTGCGTTGGTGGACGCTGCAAAAGAAGCAGATGTGAAATTCGGAATCTGGATCGAACCTGAGATGGTGAATCCTAAGAGCGAACTCTATGAGAAACATCCCGAATGGGTAATAGAGCAGCCTAACCGCGATACCTATTATTACCGTAACCAACTTGTCCTTGATATGAGCAACCCAAAGGTTCAGGATCATGTTTTCGGCGTGGTTGATGATATTTTGAAAGAGAATCCCGATGTGGCTTACTTCAAGTGGGACTGCAACAGCCCAATTACCAATATATACTCTCCGTACGCAAAGGATAAGCAGGGACAGCTGTATGTGGATCATGTGAAAGGGATATATAATGTACTAAAGCGTATCAAGGAAAAATATCCCGATGTCCCTATGATGCTTTGCTCCGGAGGCGGCGCAAGATGCGACTATGAGGCATTAAAGTATTTTACAGAATTTTGGTGTTCCGACAACACTGATCCGATTGAGCGCATCTATATACAATGGGGTTTCTCTCAATTCTTCCCTGCAAAGGCTATGGCAGCGCATGTGACAAGCTGGAATAAGAATACCACAATGAAATTCCGTACCGATGTTGCTGCTATGTGCAAGTTAGGTTTTGACATAGGTTTGCAGGAACTTTCTGCAGAGGAGCTGGAGTTTGCACAGCAGGCTGTAGCCAATTGGAAGCGTCTTGAGCCGGCTATAATGGATGGGGATCAATACCGTCTTGTTTCTCCATATGATGGAAATCATGCTGCCGTGGAATATCTGGACAAATCAAAAAAGATGGGAGTCCTTTTTGCCTACGACATTGCTCCTCGTTTCCGCGAGAAACTGTCAAGAGTTAAGCTTCAGGGATTAGATGGAAAGCAAAAATATCTGGTAAAGGAGATTAATCTTATGCCGGGTGATGCCTCGACATTCCCTCAGAATGGGAAGGTATTCACCGGTGACTATCTAATGAAAGTCGGTTTGGATGTCTTCGGATATGAGCATAACACCTCCAAGGTGATAGAAATAATCGCACAATGAATAGTTGGTTTAATAGTTAATAATCTGTAAATGTCCGTATTTCTAATTCCTATGTGGTGTAAAGAGTGTTAGTATGATAAAGGAAGGTTACATCAAGGTTTAAATGAAGGAATTAAGGAATACGGACATTTTATTAAATTAAGTTTGTAAGGTTATAAGGTTATAAGTTGATCAGGTTATAAGGTAAGAGGAGGGTATGAAAACATAGGTGGATTTCCTTATCTCCGGTCATATAACTTATAAACTTCCTCACTAATAACCTTCAACTTGAGACCTGCAAAAGTGGAATTATTAACATGAAATTATGAAAGAAAAAATTTTAAAGGAATTCAAGTCGAGGTTTGAGACAGAGCCTAAGCTTTATGCCTCTGCAGGAAGAATCAATCTGATAGGTGAGCATACTGACTATAACGGAGGCTTCGTCTTTCCAGGGGCGATAGACAAAGTGATAATGGCCGCCATCGCGCCAAATGATACAGACAAAGTCAAGGTCTATTCAATAGATATAGATGAGGAGGTTGAGTTCGGTCTTAACGAGGAGGATGCTCCCACATCGTCGTGGGCACGTTACATATTCGGCGTCTGTCGTGAAATCTTGAAAAGAGGTGGAACAGTGAAAGGGTTTGATGCGGTTTTTGCCGGTAATATCCCCTTGGGCGCGGGCCTGAGTTCATCAGCTGCGCTTGAAAGCTGTTTTGCATTCGCCCTCAATGACCTCTTCAACGACAACACGATAGATAAATTCGAGCTTGCAAAAATCGGACAAGCCACCGAACACAATTATTGTGGGGTGAATTGCGGGATAATGGATCAGTTTGCATCTGTGATGGGTCAGAAAGGGAAACTGATGCGCCTTGACTGTCGTTCGATGGAATATGAATATTACCCATTCGCACCAGAAGATTACGAGTTGATCTTGGTAGATTCTTGTGTGAAGCATGAACTTGCCGATTCTCCCTATAATAAGCGGCGGGCTTCATGTGAACGAGTGGCAAAACGTCTTGGACTCGAGACACTCAGAGATGCAACGATTCCAATGCTTAAGGCAATTCGTTCTGACATTACAGCTGAAGATTATTTCAGGGCTAAATTTGTAATTGAAGAGAAGGAAAGAGTATTGGCGGTGTGTGATGCGCTCACTCGTGGAGACTATGAGAAAGTAGGAGAGGAGATGTATGCCACCCATGCCGGGCTTTCCGACGATTATGAAGTCAGTTGTGAAGAACTGGATTTTCTTAATGACCTGGCGCGTAAAAGCGGTATCACGGGTTCGAGAATAATGGGAGGAGGTTTCGGAGGTTGCACCATCAATCTCGTTAAAAAGGATAATACAGAGGCTTTCATTGAAAGCGTAAAAAGAGAATTCAAAGAAAAGTATGGTCATGAACCAAAAATCTATCCTGTCGTCATCAGTGATGGAGCCAGAAAAATAGAGTAATCCGCCATGAGAATCTATAAAAAGCAATTAGCCTCCCCTATAGCAGGGAGGCTAATTGTTTTTTATAAAAGATTTCCTTTTTGAAACCATTACAGGAAAAACAGTATTACAAGCTGTGCCGCTATGACTCGGCAGAACATTGTGAGCGGATAAACTGTGGAATATGCCACTGCGGGAGCATCGTTATTAGCCACTTTGTTGGCATATGCGAGTGCCGGGGGATCGGTATAACTACCCGACATCATACCTATGATATGGAAATAATTTATTTTATATCTTGCTCTTGCAATGCAACCTATCACTATCAGTGGAATTACGGTTATTATAAAACCATAACCAACCCAGGTGGCACCCTGAATATTGAACACTGTAGAAACAAAGTTCTTACCGGCTGCCAAGCCTACGGAAGCAAGGAAGAGACATATTCCTATTTCACGGAGAAGAAGGTTGGCCGAAGAGTTGGTATATGTGACGAGATGGAACTTATGCCCGTATGCACCGATAAGAATCGCCACTACGAGAGGACCACCGGCAAGACCTAATTTCATTGGCACCGACATTCCGGGGAACTGGAGAGGAATACTACCTACGATGATACCGAGGAATATTCCGATAAACATTGTAATGAGATTAGGTTCGTTGAGTCGCTTCATTGAGTTGCCAAGTTTGGAAGCGAGATGGTGAATGTCGTCAAGTTTACCCACAACTGTGATTCGGTCGCCGATCTGCAAACGTAAACTTGGGGTTGCGAGGAGATCGATACCGGCACGGTTCACACGTGTCACATTCAATTTATATGCTGAATGCAGACGTAGCGAACCAAGTTTTACACCATTGTAGTTTGTCTGAGTTACAACAATGCGCCGTGAAACCACCGGACCCTTTTCCATTTCCCATGTTTTGTTCTCAACGATCGGGCCAAGGAAACGGGTGAACACCTCTTCGTCCTGAGCTGAGCAAACCACAAGACAGAGATCACCGATCTCCACAGTATCCTTAGAAGTGGGGATGATTACATTGCCATCGGGCTTCTCGATACGGGAAATCACATAATCACAGGAGATAAGAGTATGAAGCTTCTGCATGTTAAGACCACTGATAAGCTCGTTTGTCACCTTGCATGTCACCATGTGGGGGGCAAGAGCAGAAGCCTTTTCATCGTTTTCAAGCTCTGCAAGCTCTTTGGTAGTGTCGATTTTGAAGATTTTCTTCAAAAGAATCATTGTTAGGATGATACCTACAACTCCAAGCGGATATGCAGCGGCATATCCCATCGACATCTGTTGACTCACATCCTGCGCGGCTTCATTAACCTGCAACACTGTCTGTTGTGCCGCTCCGAGTCCGGGTGTATTTGTCACAGCACCGCTCATCACACCGACAAGCTGAGAGATGGAAGAGTCTCCTTCCGCGCCCCCCTGAATGTAATATATTGCCAACATTATGGCAACATTCATCAGGATACCTGTCACTGCAAGCACATTCATTTTGATTCCACCCTCTTTGAAAGAAGAGAAGAATCCGGGACCAACCTGCATACCGATCGAGAAGATGAACAGAATGAGTCCGAATTCTCGAAGAAAATGTAAAACGTCGCCATTGACGACATAACCGAAATGACCCAAAAAGATTCCGACGAAAAGCACGAAAGTCACACCAAGAGATACTCCGAAAATCTTGATTTTTCCCAGATATATACCTGCGAAAATCACGAAGGAATAAAGGATGATGGTGGCTGCCAGTGATTCGTTGTAGGGTTTTAGAAGATCAATTAGCCAATCCATGGAAAATTTAAGAAATATTACCTGTTTATTTACTTTCAGGATGCAAAATTACAAAAATAATCCTAAATTTGCGTTGAAAAACTATTGAAAGTTGATAAACGTTCTATATAAGGAAGTATTTCAGGCAATATATGACTAAGTTAAAGTGTGTTTACTCATAAACCCAAAATAAAATACAAAAAATAAAGAATGGCAGAAAAGATTAAGGTAGCCATCGTAGGCTATGGAAACATTGGCCGTTTCTCATTGGAGGCGGCTCAGGCGGCAGAAGATTTTGAAGTTGTTGGAGTGGTTAGACGTGATCCTTCCAAGAGAGATGACATCCCTTCGGACATACCCGTTGCGGCATCCGTGGCAGACCTGCTGAAAGAAGTGGAAAAAATAGATGTGGCTATCCTTGCCACACCCACCCGAAGCGTTGAATCGTATGCAAAAGAGATTCTTGCATTGGGGATCAACACGGTAGATTCATTTGATATTCACGGCCAGATTCCGGCTCTGCGCAAGAGTCTTGATAAGGCAGCCAAAGATGGCGATGCCGTGAGTATAATTGCAGCCGGCTGGGATCCGGGAAGCGATTCGGTTGTCCGTACACTTCTTGAAGCAATTGCTCCCAAGGGAATAACATATACCAACTTCGGCCCCGGCATGAGCATGGGTCACACAGTAGCTGTAAAATCAAAGGAGGGTGTGAAAGAAGCTCTTTCAATGACAATACCCTTAGGCACCGGTATTCACCGTCGTATGGTTTACGTTGAACTCCTGCCCGGTTATAAAATCGAAGATGTGGCTGCGGCAATCAAGGCAGATCCTTATTTTGCAAGCGATGAGACGCATGTGTTTGAAGTGGAGAGTGTAGATGCTCTTAAAGATATGGGTCATGGCGTTCACATGGAGCGTAAAGGAGTTTCGGGTAAGACTCAGAGCCAGAGATTCTCATTCGATATGGCAATCAATAATCCGGCGTTGACAGCGCAGATTCTTGTGGCATGTGCCCGTGCTGCGGAGCGTCTTCAGCCCGGAAGCTACACAATGATTGAGATTCCGGTAATCGATCTTCTTCCCGGCGACCGCGACAGCTGGATTGGAAAGCTTGTATAAATTGTAGAAACTTGTGAAAAAGTAAATAAGGTCGCATCCCGGAAAGGATGCGACCTTATTTTTACATAAGTTTTTTATACCTGATTCGATGAGGAGTATCCGCGCCTCCGTCGCGCTTCTTCTTGAATTCCTCATATTCTGAGTAGGATCCTTCGAAGAATGTTACTTGACTGTCACCTTCAAATGCAAGAATATGAGTGGCAATACGGTCAAGGAACCAACGGTCGTGGCTCACAACCACAGCACATCCGGCAAAATTTTCCAGACCTTCTTCAAGCGCACGAAGTGTATTGACATCGATATCATTGGTCGGCTCGTCGAGGAGCAGCACGTTACCTTCCTCTTTGAGTGCCATGGCGAGATGCAGACGGTTGCGTTCACCACCCGACAAGACACCGATCTTTTTCTCCTGATCAGCACCTGTGAAGTTGAATTTTGAAAGATAGGCACGGGCATTCATATCTCGACCGCCCATTCTGAAAGATTCAACTCCTTGAGAGATCACCTCATAGACACTCTTTTCAGGGTCAAGATCCTTGTGATTCTGGTCAACATATGCGACTTTCACCGTATCTCCTACATGGAATTCACCGGCATCCTGCTTCTCCTGAGCCATAATGAGGCGGAAAAGAGTGGTCTTACCGGCACCGTTGGGGCCTATCACTCCCACGATACCATTCGGGGGAAGTGTGAAATTAAGGTCGTTGAAGAGCACTTTATCATCATAGGCTTTGGCAAGATGCTCGGCTTCAATAACCTTGTTTCCCAGGCGCGGGCCATTGGGGATGAAGATCTCAAGTTTCTCTTCACGTTCCTTCTGGTCTTCGTTCATAAGGCGATCGTAGCTTGAGAGACGGGCCTTACCTTTTGCCTGACGGGCCTTGGGAGCCATGCGCACCCATTCCAACTCACGTTCAAGAGTCTTGCGGCGCTTGCTTGCCTGCTTCTCCTCCTGAGCCATGCGTTTTGTTTTCTGGTCGAGCCAAGAGGAATAATTCCCTTTCCATGGAATCCCCTCGCCACGATCGAGTTCGAGAATCCATCCCGCCACATGGTCAAGGAAGTAACGGTCGTGTGTCACGGCAATCACCGTGCCCGGATATTGCTGGAGATGCTGTTCGAGCCAGTCGATCGATTCCGCATCAAGATGGTTGGTAGGCTCATCAAGCAGAAGTATGTCGGGCTGCTGAAGCAGCAGACGGCAGAGAGCTACACGGCGTCTTTCTCCTCCTGAAAGCACCGCGATCTTTTTATCATCTGGCGGACAGCGGAGAGCATCCATAGCGCGTTCGAGCTTGTTGTCAATATTCCACGCGTCACACGCATCGAGTTTATCCTGAATCTCTGCCTGACGTGCAATCAGAGCATCCATTTTGTCGGGATTCTCCAATACATCGGGATCTGCGAAAGCTTCGTTCACCTCGTCATATTCTTTAAGGAGGTCAAAAACATGCTGCGCACCCTCGCGCACTACTTCGAGGACTGTCTTTTCAGGATCGAGCTTCGGTTCCTGTTCGAGATAGCCCACGCTATAACCCGGGGAGAAAACCACATTCCCCTGATAGCTTTTATCAATACCTGCTATTATTTTAAGGAGAGTTGACTTTCCCGATCCATTAAGACCGATAATGCCGATCTTTGCTCCATAGAAAAAAGAGAGGTAGATATTCTTTAGAATCTGTCGCTGTGGGGGGATAATTTTACTTACTCCCACCATAGAGAATATTACTTTTTTATCGTCTGCCATTTTTATTGAGTTATGGATTCTGTCGTTTAATTATGAACTGTGCGATAATCGCATTTCACCTTCCCTTTGGCAAGGTTGTTAAGCTTGTTGCGAATGAGCTGTTTGCGAATTGAAGTTACATGGTCGGTATACACGGTGCCTATAAGGTGGTCCACCTCATGTTGGATTATCCTTGCAAGGAAACCACGGAATTCACGTTCATGCTCCACAAAATTTTCGTCAAGCCAATTGAGACGGATATGTTCAATTCTCTTGACATCTTCGGAAAGCCCCGGTAGAGACAGACATCCTTCCGCGCGAGCCACTTCCGGCTGGTCTTCGATCACCTCCAGCTCAGGATTGATTATCACCATCTTTGAATCCGCACACTCGGGGAATGTATCGGCCAATACGCTGCCGTCGATAACAATGACGGCGATGGCTTTCCCTATCTGCGGGGCTGCCAGGCCTACACCATCAGCATTATACATTGTCTCCCACATGTCGGAGATGAGTTTCTGAAGGCCCGGATAATCGGGCTCAATGTCTTCGGCCTCTTTTCTAAGAACAGGATGGCCGTAAATATATATAGGTTGTATCATTTGTAAATATTTTTTACGATTTTTTCCGATTGCATCAACTTTGCTACAAAGAATGAGCATCGAGCCATGAGGTCAGAATTATCACTGCCGACATTTCATCTGCCAGTCCCTTGCGCTGACGATCAGATTTCTTGAATCCGGCAGCAATCATTTCCCTGTGAGCAATAACGGAAGTGAAACGTTCATCAACCATCTCGACAGGAATATCGGGAATTTCCTTTTTCAATTTACCGACGAAAGGAGTGATATATCTCATATTTTCTGAGGGGAGACCGTTGGTTTGTTTCGGTTCTCCTATCAGAATTCTTTCCACGGTCTCTTTGTCAACATAGTCCTTCAGCCATCCCATCAAACGCGGTGTTTCGAGGGTAGGGAGACCGTTAGCGGAAATCTTAAGAGTGTCTGTAACGGCTACACCACAGCGTTTCCGTCCATAATCTATAGCCAAAATTCGTCCCATAATGCAAAATTAGTCAAAATTCTTGTCAGAATAAAATATGTGAGAGTTAAAGCATAAAAAAAGCCGTGCAATTTGCACGGCTTATCATAAATATAGGTTAAAAATTATTTTCCGCTGAAATAACGGTCGTACAGGCCTTTGAACCCACGACCATGACGGGCTTCATCTTTTGCCATCTCATGCACGGTGTCGTGGATAGCGTCAAGGTTAGCAGCCTTGGCGTTTTTAGCTATGCGCATCTTGTCTTCATTAGCGCCGGCCTCCGCATGCATGCGTTTTTCAAGATTGGTCTTTGTGTCCCAAACCATATCGCCGAGAAGCTCTGCAAACTTGGCTGCATGTTCGGCCTCTTCCCATGCATAGCGCTTGAAAGCGTCAGCAACTTCGGGATAGCCTTCGCGGTCTGCCTGACGAGACATGGCAAGATACATACCTACCTCTGTGCATTCTCCGATGAAATGATTGTTGAGGTCTTTGATCATCTCTTCATCGCAACCTTTTGCGACGCCTATCTCATGCTCGGTTACAAACTTGAGAAGTGAATCAACATCCATTTCCTTGAACTTAGACTGAGGAGCCTTACACTGAGGACATCTTTCGGGAGCTTCTTCACCTTCAGCGATATAACCGCAAACGGTGCATATCCATTTTTTTGCCATATTGTTTATTTTGAAATTTTAGTTTATAGTTTATAATTTTATCTTGTTATTTAACAAAAATGCCGATTGAATTGTTTATCATGAACTGAATTTTTTTACTAACGATAATTATAGCGGTGCAAGAAAAAAAAGATAAGACAATAATAGAAAGGCTTGAGGGTAAGATTTCCGAATCGCTTTCCCATGCCGGAATATTCAAGGTAATAGCCGGAGTGAGCGGAGGAGCAGACAGTGTTGCACTTCTACGTGGTCTTGTGAATATAGGAGTAGATGTGGAGGTGGTTCACTGTAATTTTCATCTCAGAGGAGAGGAAAGTGAACGCGACCGTAAGTTTGTGGAAATTCTCTGTTCAGATCTGGGTGTCTCTCTCGATGTGGTGGATTTCGATGTGGAGTCATATCGCAGAGTCAATGGAGGCTCCGTCGAGATGGCATGTCGCGAACTAAGATACGCATATTTTGAAGAAAAAATGGAGACCCTGCATGCCGACAGAATCGCAGTAGCACATAATTCAGACGATAATGCCGAAACCCTGTTGCTAAATCTTTTCCGAGGCGCCGGAATTTCCGGATTGAGAGCGATGAAACCAGACACCGGACGTGTGGTGCGTCCTCTTCTTGATATAAGCAGAAGTGAGATCGAGGAATATCTTGACGCTCTGAAACAGGATTATATAGTAGATTCCTCCAATCTTACATCAGATTACAAACGTAATTTTATCCGTAATGAAGTTATTCCTCTTATAGAGAAAGAGTGGCCCGGAGTGAAACGGTCGCTTAATAAGACCGCCGAAATAATGCGCGACGAGGAGGATGGTATAAACGGAGTGACATGTGATATTATTAATGATACCCTGATTTCATACGAAACGCTGTTGAAAAAAGATACGGGAAAATGGTATCTCCGACGTTTCGTCATTTCTAAGGGAGGATCGAATGATATTGTAGAGCAGATGTGGACTGTCTTGACAAAGCCTGATATAAGGAAAGGGGCTAAATGGATAACCGCGAGGGGAGAATTTGTCCTCAGCAGCGATGGTCTGGAATGGCTCGAAGGGGAGATTCCTCCTGAAGGATTCGATCTTTCAGATGAATTTGAATGGGAACAATTCCGAAACAGTCAGGCCTTGATGGATGAAATAAAAGCCGACAGGTCGAACCGTATTCTATGGATTCCTATCCCTCCGGATGATGTTAAATTACGCACGCGTGAAAATGGGGATAGAATCAAGCCTTTAGGAATGAAAGGAAGCCGTCTTGTAAGCGATATAATAGGAGAAACCCGTCTTACGGTGCGGGAAAAACGAAAAATAGCAATAGCGCAAAATGTCAGAACCAACGAAATAATATGGGTGGAGAATCTCAAGAGATCGAGGAAAGATCTAATATCCTTGTCTGATGAGAATATATGGCGTCTTAAAAGAAAAAGTAGAAAAAGTTAGGAAAATAAAAAAGTAATTGTTAAATTTGCAGTATCATTCAGAGCGGCATTAGATGCTTTGTGATATTTATTTTTTAATGCCGAACTGACATTCCACCGATAAACCAATAATTTTTAACCGTTCATACGGTGCCCAAATAGTCGAAATTCTTCCCCGATGAAGAATTACCCTTTGGAAAAAGGGAATTGGCATCAGGCCAATTCGTAGAGAAAACTGTATTCAGTTTTACCGACTATAAAATTTTTCAATCTATTATCAAAATACTTCCCGTTTCCGTGATTTTCAATTGTTCTGTTTCCTGCTTTGGAATCTTTAGATATGTCCGGAAAAATAGAATCTGATTAAACAGAAAAATCTAAGGTTTAATCGGAAAGGTCTTATAAGACCGGTTGGAAACGGGATTGCAAAAGAAACTACAAGAAAACAGATATATGTACACTCTTGAAGATTTAATGGCAATGGACGATGACCAATTAAAAAACATCGCCGAGTCAATGGGTATGAAAAAGCTGTCCGATAATAAGGAGGAAATAGCATACTTTATAATTGACAATGAATCGGAGGCGACGGCAAAGAAAGCGGTTGCCAAAGGGAGCAAGACAAAAACGGAGAAAACTCCGCGTGCCAAACGCTCATCAAAGAAGACAGCCGCTGCATCTTCTGAATCGGCTGAGCAGCCTGTGGCATCTCCTCAGGAAGAAGCCAAGGCCGCTGAACTTCCGGAGGGTGAGGTGGCTCCGAAAAAACGCACAAGAAAAACTAAGACCAAAACTGAAAAACCGGCAGTTGCCGAAGAAGCCGTTTCCTCTGAGACTCCGCAACAGGAAACTACCCCTGAGGTTCCGGCTCAGGCATATGAAGAACACCCCAATCTTTTCAACGAAGCCACTGCGCAGGAAAATAACTTTAGTGAGGCGGTTGAAACGGTGTCTCCTCAACCCGAACCGACAGATAACCGTGTGTCTGAAGACCAGCCTGCCAAAGAACCGGAGGTTAATCAGGAAAACGAAGAATCCTCTGTTTCAGAAAAGGGAGGGGAAAGAAAACTTATGTTTACCCATAAACCGGATGCGAATCCCTCTCTTGGTGCATTCTTTGGTAATGCGAAAGGAAAGACCTTTACCCGACGCACCAAACAACAGATAGAGGAAGCAGCCATAGCTGCAGCCGTTTCTCCCATAATTATTGCTGAGCCTAATGTGCCGCGCCAGCTCACCAACAAGCAGCAGAAACATCTTACAAAGAAACAGCGCCAGCAGCAGCGTCAGTTGCAGCAGCAACAACAGCAGCAACAGCCTGAGACGAGTTTCGATTTTGATGGTATCCTAACCACTTATGGTGTATTGGAAGTGATGCCCGATGGTTATGGATTCTTGCGTTCAAGTGATTATAATTATCTGGGGAGTCCTGACGATATTTACGTGTCTCAGCAGCAGATAAAAGATTACGGATTGAAGACCGGAGATGTGGTGGAAGGCGGAATCCGTCCTCCTCGTCAGGGAGAAAAATATTTTCCGTTATGCCGCATTGTTTCAATAAATGGTCTTTCACCTGAAGTGATACGCGACAGAGTGCCTTTTGAACATCTTGTTCCCTTATTCCCCGATGAGAAATTCGAACTGACAAAAGGGCGATCCAACAATTTGTCAACTCGTGTGGTAGACATGTTCGCTCCCATCGGAAAGGGTCAGCGCGCTCTGATTGTTGCACCACCTAAAACAGGTAAGACGATTCTTCTTAAAGATATCGCCAACGCAATAGCCGAGAATCACCCCGACACTTATATAATAATGCTGCTGATCGATGAGCGTCCGGAAGAGGTGACAGATATGGCGCGAAGCGTTAATGCCGAAGTGATTGCATCCACATTCGATGAACCTGCCGAAAGACATGTTAAGATAGCCGGGATAGTTCTCGAGAAGGCTAAACGTCTTGTGGAAAGCGGTCATGATGTAGTGATCATGCTTGATTCTATCACCCGTCTGGCTCGAGCTTATAATACTGTGTCACCAGCGTCGGGCAAGATTCTTTCAGGTGGTGTGGATGCCAATGCGCTCCAGCGTCCCAAGAGATTCTTCGGGGCTGCCCGTAACATTGAAAACGGAGGCTCGCTGACCATCATCGCTACCGCACTTACCGAAACTTCCTCTAAAATGGATGAGGTAATCTTTGAGGAATTCAAGGGAACCGGTAATATGGAGCTTCAGCTTGACCGTAAATTATCGAATAAACGAGTGTTTCCCGCTGTTGATATTATTGCTTCCTCAACACGTCGCGATGATCTGCTGATTAGTAAGGAAACCCTCAATAGAATGTGGA
Source organism: Bacteroides sp. (assembly GCA_014801535.1). GTDB lineage: Bacteria > Bacteroidota > Bacteroidia > Bacteroidales > Muribaculaceae > Lepagella. Next base: position 155,937 of record JAAVEA010000011.1, on the reverse strand, counting down.
TTCTGCGTAACTATCTTGCCGATATGACCTCAATGGAGGCTATGGAGTTCATCAAGAAACGTATGGAAATGACCCGTACGAATGAAGAGCTTCTCGTTACAATGGATAAATAGACAATACGAGGTATGTTATAACGGCCATCCGAACCATTCTTACAGTACTCTCCTCATCCGGATAAAAATATATTACGGTGTGTCAAATTCATTTATTTTGACACACCGTCGTATCATAATTATAAAGGATTATAAAGGCATATGAATACATTTGGAAGAAATATACGGCTCACCACCTTTGGTGAGAGTCACGGACCTGCAATGGGTGGTGTTCTTGATGGATTCCCTTCCCTTGTGAAGATAGATTTTGAAAAGGTAAAAGAAGATCTTGCACGTCGTGCTCCTGGCCGCAGAGCATTCACTTCTCCGCGAAAGGAACCTGATGAGGTGGAATTTCTGTCGGGATTCAACAGTGAGGGGATCACTTTAGGCACGCCGATAGGGTTCATAGTTCGCAATCGAGATCAGCGATCAGGTGATTACGACGGTTATCAAGGACGCTTCCGACCTAATCATGCCGATTACACATATTATAAGAAATATGGTATCAATGAATTTGCCGGAGGAGGCCGAGCGAGCGCAAGAGAGACCGTTTCATGGGTTGTGGGGGGAGCGCTCTGCCGTCAGTGGCTCGCATCAATGGGTGTGGAGGTGAGTTCTCGTTTCATAGAGACTAATTCGGTGGAGGAGGCTGCTTCTTCAGGAGATTCTACGGGAGGTATTGTAGAAGGGCTCATCACCGGGTTACCCGTGGGAGTGGGAGAACCTGTCTTTGGAAAGCTACACAGCCGTCTTGCTGCTGCGATGATGGGTATAAATGCAGCCAAGGCTTTTGAATACGGTGACGGTTTTGCGGCAGCCTCTGCACTTGGATCAGAGTGTGGCGACGGAATGTTGCCGGATCCCGACAGACCCGGAGAATATATCTTCACATCAAACCACTCCGGAGGAGTGCAGGGTGGCATATCCAACGGGATGCCCGTCAACTTCAAGGTTTATTTCAAGCCCACCCCAACCTTAATGCGTGAGCTGCATTCATATAATGTTCAGGGAGAGCCGGTGGTTATCCCACCCAAAGGTCGCCATGATCCTTGTGTGGCAATGAGGGGGGCGGCTGTTGTTGAAGCCATGGCGCTCCTCACTGTAGCAGATCTCATGAGATATATTTAGGATAATTATGAACCCATATTTTAAAGATTACGGTGAATATATAAGTGAGGTTTTCCCGGGAATCAAGGTGCAGAAACTGTCGGTAAATGCAGGCTTCTCATGCCCTAACCGGGATGGGACAATTGGGAGGGGTGGTTGTATATATTGTGACAATACCACCTTCACACCGGCTTATTGTTTTGGAACGAAAACAATTAAATCTCAGATAGAGGCAGGAAAAAAGTTCTTTTCGAGGAAGTATCCGTCAATGAAATTCCTGGCTTATTTCCAATCTTTTACAAATACTTTTTCCGGAGCGAATCCGGGTGATGAGGATAATGTCGCATCTCTTGAGCGGCTCTATAGGGATGCGCTCGAAGATAAAGATGTTATAGGGCTTATAATCGGATCAAGACCGGATTGTTTTTCGGATGAAATTGTGACGATGTTATCGGCATTGAACCGTGAATATCCCGTGTTTGTTGAATTAGGAGCGGAGACATCTTACAATGAGACTCTCCGCATTATAAACAGAGGCCATAGCTGGGAGCAAACATGCGACACTGCAATCAGGCTTGCAGATGCCGGGATAAGGGTCGGATTGCACCTGATATGTGGTCTTCCGGGGGAAACGGTGACGATGATATTGAAGAATATAGAGCGAGCGTGTCGTTTACCTATAGACTCACTCAAACTTCACCACTTGCAGGTGATTGAATCGACTCCTCTTCACCAAATGATAACTTCGGGCGATCTAACAATTGAGCCTTTTACGATGGAAGATTATCTCGAGCTTTGTGTCAAGATTGTGGATATTGTGCCAAGGAATATCGCAATAGAACGCTTTCTGGCATCGGCTCCTCCCGTCAAAGTGGTTGCTCCAAAGTGGGGAATAAAAAATTATGAATTTACCAATCTTCTGCTGAATCGTCTGAAAGATAGGTAGCAAGTTAAATAATGTGAATATGGAAATTAAAAAAATGATTTTACCGCTCTTCTCTCTTCTGGGAGGAGCTTTCATTGCAAATGCCGATGTTACTGTGGTTTTTCCGGCTGGTGCATCCGGGGAATATGAAGTGGTGTCGCAACTTATCTCGGAAGCGGTTAAACCTCGAGGTGAAAGAAAGGCGGAAGTTACGCAACCGATCATTGTAAAAGATGGTAAAGCCGTTTTCTCAACCCCGGCCGAAGGAGCTTCTCAGTCGATAATATACACTTCCGAAAGAGAAGGGATTGCTTTGTTTACGATGCCCGGAGATGATCTGACGGTGGATATAAGTTCAGTTGAACCTCTTGAGTATACAGTAAAGGGAACCCCTCTGATGGAAACGATCGCTTCTCTTGACGCTAAAGGAGATGCTATCAAGAAAGAGTATTTCTCCATTTCCCGTAGTGATAACCCCGACAGAGATAAATTGGAAGAGTTATCTAACCGTTATGATGTTATCTTCGCTGATTATGTAAAAGGAAATCCTTCAGATCCTGCAGCCGTCTATGCTCTTCTACAGCTTGACGGACAGCCTTATCTCGATATGTTCTCTATGCTTTCCAAAAGTGCGGAAACAACTCCGCTCTATCCTCTTGCAGTGAATAAGAAAGAACGCGTAGAGAAGTCTATTGAAGCGGAGAATCGCATGAAAGCTCTTCAGAGCGGCGATGTGGATGCTCCTGTGTTCACATTGAAAAATCTCGAGGGGAAAAATGTCTCGCTGTCAGATTTCCGTGGGAAATGGGTTATTCTTGATTTCTGGGGCGCATGGTGCCCGTGGTGTATCAAGGGATTCCCTGCATTGAAGGAAGCTTATGGCAAGTATGCCGGACAGCTTGAAATTATAGGTATCGACTGTCGAGACTCTGATGAGGCGTGGCGAAAGGCAGTGGAGCGATATGAATTGCCTTGGGTGCAGGTTTATAACGGTGGCGCTGAAGCAGAAAAACTATACGAGGAATATGCTGTGCAGGGATTTCCTACAAAAGTGATTGTGTCTCCTGAAGGAAAAATAGCGAACATCACGGTTGGTGAGGATCCTTCGTTTTTCAATGTGCTTGCAAAATTGATGTCGAAATGATCATTCTTGCGCGGATATGTTCGCCAGTTGCTTATCAATTAAAAAACGCTTCGGATAATTCCGAAGCGTTTTTTAATTGATAAAAGAAATTTATCTTATTTCTTTGTGCGGTTACCGTAACGGCTACGGAATTTATCCACACGACCGGCAGTGTCAACAAGTTTCTGTTTACCGGTGAAGAAAGGATGAGATGCTGAGGTAATCTCAAGCTTTACGAGAGGATACTCTTTACCATCGATTTCGATAGTCTCACGTGAAGCAACTGTTGAACGGGTGATGAACACCTCATCGTTCGACATATCTTTAAATACTACCTCGCGGTATTCCTTAGGATGAATGTCTTTTTTCATTTTTTTACTACTGCAGTTAAACTTTAATTATTTTGTTAGCAGGTCGCGATCCCACTAAATGGCTTGCAAAATTACAAAAAAATATTGAATCACACAAGAGAATCATTATAAAGCTGTTTTTTCATCGAAATCCGCTTTATTTGAAAAATCCTTTTCCCTGCATTTTTTCAAGAAGGTTTCGGCTAATTCAGGCATGAGTTCAAGTAGAAGATACTCTTCGTCATTCTGAGCAAGCTTCATTCCTCCGAATTCAGGTAATTCGGGATTCGCCGGTTCACTGAATGTTGATACATCATAAGGGATCTCTTCGATTGATCCTGTTATCTCTTCCCGAAAGAAAGGGTCGATCGCCTTAGGGGTGTGGCCATATTCTCCTTTGATCAGAGCTACAAACCGATCACTCTTTTGAGTATAGTCGGGATTGCCGTCTCTTCTGTCGAGAGCGAGCATCACGGCTTGCTCTCCGATTATACGGCTTGAAGGCGATACAAGCGGTACGAGACCGGCATCACGTCTTACTTTAGGAATGAGTGCCATAGTGGCGTCAAGCATCTCTTCTACATTTCTGATCCAAAGCTCTCCTTTAATGTCGGAATACATTCCATGCGGCACATCCGTATTGGAAACACCGGCGTTGTTGACTGGAAATCCGAAATATTCTTCAATGCGGTGGCAGGCATCAAGCAATTCCGGTTCACAATTATCTGAAGCAGCCCTTATGGCACGATCAAATTCTGCGTCTATTTCCGGAGGCATGTTCATATAAAGTTCATTAAAATCGAATGGCAGGGAATCTCTGTATCTGTCGAAATCGGAGAGTGATTTACGTGCCTCTTTAAGTTTACTTCTGATTTCCGAAATTTTTTCCATGTCCACCGACACCTCTATGCCAAGTTTCTTGCAGAATAGCCATATAAGCTCAATAGCCGGTGCAGAGGTGCCTCCAGCAAACCACCAAATTGCCGTGTCGACAATATCTACCCCTTTTAGAATAGCTGTTAATGTTGAGGCGAGGCCATAACCTGCATTACAATGGGTGTGATAGTCAACAGGAATTTTAACCGCATGTTTCAGCTTAGGCATCAATGAATATAACCGTGAGGGAGACACAAGCCCCGCCAGGTCTTTTAGTGTGAATATTTTCGCTCCGCATTTCTCTATCTCCCTCGCTTTAGCAACGAAATATTCATCGGTGAAAATTTTTTCCGGCACAGTTACTTCTTCGCTGCTTCCGAAAAGCCGTGCGAAGAAGCCCTTTTTCTTAGGTTTGGGGAGAGGCACTTCTTCAGGATCCACAGTGTAACAAAGAGCAATATCGGGAATTACTCCGAGTTCATTGAGCATCAAAGCCGAATCCTTCAGATTATCCATGTCGTTAAGCGAATCGAATAGCCTTATGACTTTAAGTCCGTTCTTTACAGCCTCTTTGTAAAAGCTTTCAAGCACGTAATTGGGATAGGGAGAATACCCGAAGAGATTACGCCCTCTGGAAAGGGCACCCAATAGGGTTTGATCACCAAGTATTCTTGAGCAGGTTCGCAGACGATCCCATGGAGACTCGTCAAGAAAGCGCATGGCAGAGTCAATAATATTTCCACCCCATACCTCTACGATGTAGAATCCGGCTCCCTTGTAAAGAGGGAGGATTTCCTCAACTGTTTCTTGTCTTAATCGTGAGGAAAAAAGTGACTGCTGGCCATCGCGTAGAGTGATATCCCTTATTTTTAGTGCTTTCGCCATATTTCTCTGGAAACAATGTTAATCGAAGGCTCCTTCCACAACTTCAGGTTCCTCTTCCACAACTTCTGTTGTAGTATAAGATGTATATTCAGCGCCTTCACAAGGTCGATACCCTTCAGGGAAATCAAACTTGGCATCCTGTTTATACGGGAGCTTGGGATTTGAATAGACTTTCTTCATGTATTGGCCGAAAATCGGAAGAGCCGCCTTTGCACCCTGTCCGTATGCCATATTGTTGAAGTGGATCGAACGTTCCTCACCGCCTACCCATACTCCTGTCACGAGGTCGGGCGAATAACCCATGAACCAGCAATCGGAGTTGGAGTTGGTTGTTCCGGTTTTTCCACCCATAGGCACGGAAAGTCCGTAAGTGCCGCGCAGGCCACGACCTGTTCCGTTATCAACGACACTCTGCATTATGGTGATCATTTTCATAGCGGCACTTTCGCTCATGACTTCAGTGCGGTGTGGCACGGCGTTATATATCACATTCCCCTGATTGTCTTCAATGCGGGTGACAAATATAGGGTCAACCCTCACTCCCATACCGGGGAATGCCGTGTATGCGCTCACCATATTTCCCACGGAGATGTCGACAGCTCCGAGACAGAGGGGATATGATGCATCAATATAGCCGGAAATACCGAACATTCTAAGTTTGTTTGCAAGCTGCCGCGGCCCGAATTTATCTACAAGTCGGGCTGAAATCTGGTTGTTGGAGGAGGTGAGACCCTGCTGGAGTGTAATGAATCCGTGTCCGGCTCCACCACGCGGTGTCCAGCCTCCTGCGGAGAACTGTGCTGTGGAATATGTGGTGCATGGATCATCACCCTCTTCCATGGCAATGGTGTAAAGGAATGGTTTCACGGTCGAACCGACCTGTCTTTTCCCTCGTGCCACCATATCGTATTGGAAATGGGCGAAGTCCGGACCTCCTACATAAGCTTTGACGTAACCGGTCACTGGATCCATGCTCATTAATCCCGCTCTTAAAATCGATTTCATGTATACCACGGAATCGTATGGAGACATATTCACGGTTTTTGTTCCGGGAACAGTGCGTGTCACACCATTTCTGGTTTCTTTTACCCATGCGAAAACATCCATCTCGTAGGGAGTTCTGAAAACTTTCTCAATCTCAGTTTCCGACATTCCGGCCTCCTTGAGCTGACGGTAATGCACGCTCTGTTTCACGGCATTTTGTATCAGTTTCTGGGCATTTTTAGTATCGCCGGAGTATGGTCCGTTGCGGGAACCTCTTTTCTCCGCATTGAAGGCCGGCTGGAGCACTCCTCCGAGATGCTGGGCAATCGCTTCCTCAGCATAATGCTGCATTGTGACATCTATAGAAGTGTATATACGCAGACCATCTGTATAAAGGTCGTAATGAGTGCCGTCAGGCTTGGGGTTTTTCTCTATCCATCCATACATGGGGTTTTCTTCCCATGCCGTGGAATCGGTGTTGTAGTTACCCCATGCTATGTTATATGCGTAGGTTGAGGAATAATCCGAACGCTTCGGTCTGACAGGTTTTTTTGCTGTCATGAGACGTCTGATTTCTTCTCTTAGATAGGGGGCATCGCCTTCCTTATGATCCACCTTATGATAGTCAAGTCCGAGAGGGAGTGCTTTTAAAGAATCGGCTTCTGCTTCGGAAATAAATCCCGCCTTCACCATCTGATCGAGCACCGTGTTGCGACGGTCGAGTGTGCGCTCTCCGTGTCGCAAAGGATTGTAATAGCTTGGATTTTTCAACATCCCGATCAGCATGGCTGCTTCTTCTGCTTTCAGATCTTTAGGTTCCTTACCGTAATATACGTTGGCTGCAGTCTTGATACCCACGGCATTATTCAGGAAGTCGAAGCGGTTGAGATACATGTTTATTATCTCGTCTTTTGTGTAGAAACGTTCAAGCTTGATGGCGATCATCCATTCGATCGGCTTCTGAATGGCACGTTTGAACATGTTGCTTGAAGGAGTGGAGTAAAGCTGTTTGGCAAGTTGCTGCGTAAGTGTGGAAGCGCCTCCTGAAGATTTGTCTCCTAAAAGTACGGTCTTGAATAGAGTTCGTCCCAAAGCCCGGAAATCTATACCGGAATGTTCTTCAAATCTGACATCTTCGGTTGCCACCAATGCGTCGATTACATATGGAGAAACCGCATCATAATCAGTATAAACCCTGTTTCCCGCGCCGAAATAATATCGGCCGAGTTCTGTCTTTCCATCGGATGCATAAACTTGAGACGCGAGTTTGTCATGTGGATCCTCAAGCTCCTCTATGGGGGGCATATATCCTATGACACCATTGTAAATCAGGAGAAGGAAAAAGAATAATATGAGTCCAAGGCCAAGGAAGGAGATCCAAAGCCATTTCACGATACTGCGGTTCCTTTTCAATCTTTTCGCCTTTTTTTCATCTAATTGCGAAAGATTATCGTTATAGCCGTTTTTGCTGTTCATGTCGTGCATTCAGAATACTTGAACTGCAAATTTAGCAAAAAAAAATGAGAGCGAGACACTTTTTGAGATAATTTTGATGAAGCAGGAGAGGGGAGAGGAGGATCAGAGATGTAATTCGGAAATGTCCACGAGCTTATTGACAATGGCATAGATTGTTAGCCCGGTTGCAGAGTGTATTTCAAGTTTCCTTGCTATATTGCGACGATGCGTTATTACGGTATGCACTGATAAGAAAAGCTTATCGGCTATCTCCTTATTTGTCATCCCTTTCACAACAAGTGTGATAATTTCTTTCTCACGGTTGGATAGAGGTTCCTTATTATCTGAAATTGAATCGGGTTTGACTGCCATCCGTTTGATTTTGTCGCAGATTGTATCGGTGTCGTCTGCAATTGATATGACATCATCGAAGATCTCTCTTCTCTTCCGGTCAAGTGGCGCGGTTGCCACTGCTGCGATTTTTATCTCCGGACATATAGCACGCACTTTTGCCGGGTCGAAGTTGTCACTGAAAAATGGATTGATTATGAGGAGATCAGTCGAGCTTGTCCGGAGAAAGTCGTATAGTTCTTCTGCCGATGTTATCTCTGTTACATGGGCGGGCAGTCCCGGGAGGCGGCTGACCGTGTGCGTTAGTCCTGCCGATACAATGGGGGCGTTTTCGGCAATGGCAATATGGATCTTATTTTCCTGCATGATATTGTTATGATTGGGAAGAAACCAGACCTTTTTCAAGGCGGAGTATTTCAGGAACAAGAAGATGATCCTCCACCTTGCAATGATTCTCAAGCTCTCTCTCACATCGGTATATGCTGTAGAGGGCATCATTCAAAAGATTGGCATCGGCATTTGCCGGGCAATACTTGATTATGATGCTCTTGAGCTCTCCAAGTTTATCTGCAACCTGCTCATGGTGATCGCTGTAAGTGGCTATATGGAAATCGGAAGGACGAATGCCGTTGAGCATGGCTTCAATATAATTGAACACGGTTCTTTCTTCATATTCCATATGTGTCTTCACCTCACGGTAATATTCATCGAAAAATTTCAAGATAAGGAAAGAAACATCTCCCGTGTTGAGATTTATTCCATCGAGTAGTTTGCGTCTGATCATAGGCAGACAATATTCCAAAAAATATATGTGGCTCTGTTTCAGATAATGCATCAGACTTTGGATGGATAGAGGTCTTGAATTATTGAATGTGGTGAACCCCTCAACCACAAAATTCACCACAGCAAGGAATGTGTTGCAATCCACTCCTGCCTCTTCACAAACTTCCGACACTGTCTTGTCGCCAAATCCCATCCTTATTCCAAAACGGGTCATCACCTGAATCAGAGAATAATCTTCCGCAATCAGAGTGATCATCTTGTCTTCGGGAGAATAATATCTTGTCATATAAATATATTTCTTGTCATGAATGCATTGTCAATCAAAACGATTTTATTGAAGTTGAGATTACTTCATTATATATACGCGGAATGTGGAAAGAGCAAAATTGCTCTTCCACAATTCCGGCATTTTCTCATTCCCATACGCTCAGGGAAACGACCTGAACAGATNGTATNGAGAGGAAAAATTACAAAACTAAAATAACTAAAATAAACTCTGGTATTACGATTGCAAAATTACAATGAAAAATGAATATGCGCAATCACCTGTTTTAGGTAAAAATCATAGGGTGTTATTGTCAAATCCACGCGGTTCATACCTATGAATGGTTATGACTGTTTCAGAGTGCGGAATTATCTCTTTTTTCTTACTGAAAATCCGAACGATCCNACCATCTCTCCAAGTGTGAAATATTTTCCNTGACTGTAAGCAATCAGACCTGAACTTTCAAGGTTGAAAGCTCCNGATTCGGGGTCTATATATTTCGAATCNGCTCTGACATTCAGCACATCGGCTATGAACATGNCGTGNGAGCCTAACGAAGTTATTGANTTCACCCTGCATTCGATNGAGAGNGGGGATTGCTCAATTGTAGGAGATGCTACGGCTTCACCNGGAATAGGGGTGAGNCCTGACTCCTTCCATTTATCANAGTCGGCACCCGACCTGACACCGCACCAATCTGTTGCGCGCACCATGTCGGTGGTGGTGAGATTTATCGTGAATTCCATGCATCTCTTTAGAATAGGATAGGAGTGTCGTTCCGGACGCACTGAAATATAGCACATAGCCGGNTTGGTNCAGATTGTTCCNAGCCATGCCACCGTCAGCAGATTCCATTCATCAGGATTGTCGCCACACGTGACCAGAGCTGCGGGAAGGGGATAGATCATTGTNCCCGGTTTCCAAGATACTTTTGACATTTATAGATACTTTGATATAGATACTTTGAAGTTATTTGAACACTCTCTTACTTGTCTAAAAAGTTTTTCGTCACAAATGTAAATATTTTTAATCAAAAATCATTATCTTTGTGTTATGAAAATAAGAAGATGTCTGAACTTATTTTCTCAGGCAGTTGATATCAGTTTGTGGTGTTAACTTCCATTTACGAAACGATTAGGTCGCAAAAAGTATAAATGAGTTCGTCAGGTTATTTCTGAACTTGCAGTGTGCTTTTCAGCAATGACTTCTTCAGATCAGAAAAAATATTTATAAAACATAATAAGAAATTACTATGAGTAACGACGAGTTATTGAAATCAGTGACAGAGAAAGCCCAGAAATGGCTTGGTCCCCAGTATGATGAGGAAACCCGTGTAGAGGTTAAGGCTATGCTTGATGCCGATGATAAAACAGAACTTATCGANTCTTTCTATAAGGATCTCGAATTCGGTACAGGCGGTCTTCGCGGAATAATGGGTGCCGGTTCAAACCGTATGAACAGATATACTGTAGGCTCCGCCACCCAGGGACTTGCCAACTATCTTAAAGACTGTTTTAAGGAATTGCCTCAGATCAGCGTGGCCATAGGTCATGACGTTCGCAATAATTCCGAGAAATTTGCCAAGATAGCGGCCGACATATTCTCAGCTAACGGAATCAAGGTTTATCTCATCGACGGTCCTTGTCCCACTCCCGAGGTTTCATATGCTATCCGTAAACTCGGATGNCAGAGCGGTGTGATGATCACCGCCAGCCATAATCCTAAGGAATATAANGGTTATAAAGCATACTGGAGCGATGGCGCTCAGATGATTGCTCCCCACGATGTCAAGACNATTGAATATGTCAATGCTATCACTTCGGTAGATCAGATCAAGTTTGACGGGAACCCCGANCTCATAGAAGTTGTAGGAGAAAAGCTCGATCAGGATTATCTCAATGATATCCATACGCTTTCTCTTGATCCGGAAGCCGATAAGCGTCATAAGGATATGAAGATAGTCTACACTCCGATTCANGGCACAGGACTTCGTCTTATGTATGACTCGTTGAAGAAATGGGGCTTTGAGAATGTGATTCATGTGGAGGAGCAGGATGTGCAGAGNGGTAATTTCCCCACAGTTGTTTCTCCTAATCCCGAAAACTCCGAGGCAATGGCGATGGGTGTGGCAAAGGCGAAGGAAACAGGTGCAAGCCTTGTTATCGCCTCNGACCCCGACGCTGACCGCGTNGGTTTGGTTGTTCGNGACAAGAAAGGAGAGTATCAGCTTGTAAACGGCAATCAGATCTGTATGCTTCTTCTNTATTATATCATTACCAAGAATGTTGAAGCCGGGCTTCTTAANGGGAATGAGTATTGTGTGAAAACCATCGTGACCACTGAGACTATCAAGCGNATCGCTGATGCCAACAACGTGAAATGCTATGATTGCTACACCGGTTTCAAGTGGATAGCAAACGTGATGCGTGAACTGGAGGGCTCGATGCGCTATATTGGCGGTGGTGAGGAAAGTTATGGTTTCCTTGCTGAAACATTCGTGCGTGACAAGGATTCGATCTCTGCAAACTCTCTTATNTGCGAATGNGCGGCNTGGGCTGCCGATCAGGGNCTGAACCTTTATGAGGTGTTGGTAGATGTTTACATGAAATATGGTTTTTCACGCGAACGTGGTGTCAGCGTGGTTCGTCCCGGAAAGAGCGGTGCGGAAGAGATCGTTGCGATGATGAAGAATTTCCGTGAGAATCCTCCAAAAACCTTAGGTGGAAGTGCTTTGACATGTGTGAAGGATTATGCTGATCTTAACTGTACTGATCTCAAGACAGGAAANGTTGAGAAGATGGATTTCCCCACAACCTCAAACGTGCTTCAGTTCTTCACTGAGAACGGTGACAAAGTCTCTATCCGTCCTTCAGGAACCGAACCTAAGATCAAGTTCTATGTTGAGGTGCGTGAAGATTTAAAGAATAAAGAGGATTATGAGGCAACCGTGGCCAAGGCGGAAGAGCATATCGATCAGATTCTTGCCGACCTCGGTGTAAAATAAAGATAATACACAACAGGGTAAACCTACTCTTCGTATAATTGTTTATAAGGAAAGCGACATGTCGCTTTCCTTATTTATTTTTCCGTATAGTAATCTGTTTATCCATATTGTTAAATCCATATTGTTAAATCCATATTGTTAAATCCATATTGCATGAGTATATTAAGGAGAAAACATATAGGGGTTCTGTCATTTATCGTTGTCGCTCTGCTTTCCATATGGAGTGATAAAGGAATTATGGCGCAGATGCCTATAAAATATAATATGGTAAGGCAATTGCCTCCNGATTCGACAGACCTTGATTACTACGGNAAAAANCATTTCTGGAGANCTTCTGCCGAGGTTGTGGGGTTNAATNTCGGACTATGGGCCTTTGANCGATATGTTCAGCATGGAGATTGGTCGTATATATCCTGGAACACAATAAAAGAGAATTTTCGACATGGATTTATCTGGGATAATGACCAGCTTGGCACAAACACATTCCTTCATCCATATAATGGAAATCTTTANTTCAATGCAGGGCGCGCCAATGGATATAATTTCTGGCAATCAGAGCTTTTCTCCATTGGAGGGAGTGCGATGTGGGAACTTTTCATGGAATGCGAATATCCGTCGACCAACGATATCATAGCTACTCCGGTGGGCGGAGCGGCAATAGGTGAGACACTCTTCAGGGCTTCCGATGCAGTTCTCGACGACAGGACNACNGGGTTTGAGAGGTTCGGACGAGAGGCNGCCGCATTTGTGCTTTCTCCGATGCGCGGTATCAACAGAATAGTTACAGGTCAGGCATGGAGACGCCGNACCACATCGGGCCATATCTTCGGAACNCCTAATTTTGCAATGCAGGTTTCATTGGGTGTCAAGCTTATGGAGTTTCAGGGGAGGATGCGTAAGCCTTTTCCCGGAGCGTCACTGCAGATAGATCTTGAATATGGAGACAGGTTTGAGGCCAAATCCACCAAACCATACGATTATTTCACGGTAAAAGCCGAATTGCAGGCAATGAAGTATCAGCCGGTGCTCAATCAGTTGCAGATAAAGGGACGTCTGTTGTCACGCGAAGTGCTTGACCATAAGAGTTCAAGCGGAAGTGTCGGATTATATCAGCATTTCGATTTCTATGACAGCGATACGATAAATACTTTGGGTAACCGCGTTCCATACAAGCTTGGAATACCTGCTTCTGTAGGCGCAGGATTTCTTTTCAGGGATGTGCAAAGACGAAAATATATTTTCGATGGATATATACATGCTAATGCCATTCTTCTCGGAGGTATTCTCAGTGACCATTACTGGACAGATGAAAGAGACTATAATTGGGGTCAGGGATTTTCATTGAAAGCCGGTGTAAATATCACTTGGAATCACCGTAAGGCATCGCTCTCGATAATGAATGAATATTACCAGCTGTGGACGTGGAAAGGATATAAAAANGGGACTGTGCTGGAAGATGAGGATTTTCATACTCTGAATGTTATGGGCGATAAATCGAGGGCTTCCTTCAATGTGACGGAGGTCAGGTTCGATTATCAGTTGTGGAAACATATTTATGGAACATTAGTCTTTAAAAATCAGATAAGAAATACGTACTATCGGGATTTCCCTGATGTAAAGAGTTCTACAATGGATTTTCGTGTTATGTGTACATATAAGTTTTAGGTATTTTTGGGGCAGATAAATCAATAGAAGGGTAGTGAATCTTTGATTTTATGCTAAAATAAGATAAAAATGTGTTAACGTCAAAAAAAAAANGTATTTATAAATATTTTTTTGTTAATTTTGCTTTGAAGTCGAAAAAGGCTATGAAATAAATATTTATCGGCTACTATAAGAAAAATACAAAATGAAAGAAAGTGTCATCGGGGTGTCAATCCTTCTTGCAATCATATCTGCGGGATGTTCCAAAGGAGCTCCGGAAGGGGATAAGGATATGGAACGTAATTTCCAGGGAGAATGGGTTACGGAATATCTAATAGATAACAGNGATATGCGTATGAGAGTAAAGGAATACGCTGCATTCGATACGCTCACCCACACATATAAGGTGCGTCAGGAACAATGGCTTATATATCCTGTTAATATTAAATATGCCGATGTTTCATATGATGGAACATGGAGTGCTGACAAGAAATATCTCTATGGTGTGATTGATCAGAGTTCCGTGAAAAATGAACTTAACAGCAACTTTGATGAAAATGCAGAGTTTCAGAAATATAAAGATTTCGTGCGAAATTCTGCGGATGCCGACATGAAGGAAGATGAATTTGTGATCCGAGTGGTAAAGGACGACAGGATTCATCTTCTTGATCTCGACCGCAATGTGGCGCATGATCTTATGCGTGTAAAAACAGATTCCGTCCATTAAATAGTTTTTTATGATTCTTTCAATGACCGGCTTCGGCCGGGGATGTGCATCCTCTCCTACTAAAAAGATAACTGTTGAAATCAAGAGCCTTAACAGCAAGCAATTTGATTTTTCAATGAGAGTTCCCTCTTTTTTCAGGGAACTTGAGGTGGAGACCCGCAATAAAATGGCTTCTGAATTTGAGCGGGGCAAGGTAGATGTGACTGTTTCTGTCGAGAATCTTGCAGTAGAGACATCTGCTTCTATCAATATTCCTCTTCTTGCATCATACCGCGAACAATTGGAGAATATGAAGGCACATCTTGACCTTCCCGACCCGACTGACTGGTACATGCTGCTTCTTCGTATGCCTGATGCTATGAAAACGGAGACCGGAAAGATGGAGAAAGTGGATGCCGATGCCTTTGTGAAGGCATGTGAGGAGGCTGCGGCCGCTTTGACGGATTTCCGTGCTCAGGAAGGGGAGAAACTTTATCTCTTTTTCCGTGAGAAGATATCAAATATACGTCAGCTTCTTGCCGAGATCGAACCATATGAGGAATCGAGAGTTCCTAAAATCAGAGCAAGGCTGGAGGAACAGCTTTCAAGACTTTCCTCAATTGAATATGACAAGGGCAGACTCGAACAGGAGCTCATCTACTATATTGAGAAACTTGACATAAGTGAAGAAAAGCTTCGACTCAATGCACACCTCGATTATTTTCTCCAGACACTTGACGGTGAAGAGAAAGGGAAAGGTCAGGGTCAAGGAAAGAAACTTGGTTTTATTGCGCAGGAGATGGGGCGTGAGATCAATACTCTCGGCTCAAAATCCAATCAGGCCGAGATGCAAAAGATAGTGGTGAGGATGAAAGATGAATTGGAGCAGATAAAAGAACAGGTTCTCAACGTGTTATGAAAGAGGGAAAGATTATTGTTTTGTCCGCTCCCTCTGGCACGGGGAAATCTACTATCATCAACCGCCTTATCGAAATGGCCGATTTATCACTCGGTTTTTCCATTTCAGCCACCAGTCGCTCTCCGAGAGGAGAAGAGAAGCATGGAAAGGAATATTATTTCCTTTCTGAACAGGAATTTAAGGAACGTGCCTCGCGTGGCGAATTTGTGGAATGGGAAGAGGTGTATCCCGGCACATGCTATGGCACTTTGTTGTCGGAAGTGAACCGNGTGACGCAGGCCGGACGTAATCTTATAATGGATGTCGATGTTAAAGGAGCGTTAAATATAAAGAAGTTTTTCGGNAANAAGGCATTGGCTATATTTGTCATGCCTCCATCCAAGGAGGAGCTTGAATCAAGATTGCGCAGNCGTTCCACAGATTCCGAAGANTCGATNCAGAANCGTCTCGCCAAGGCAGATTTCGAGATGAGCTTCGCGCCNCGATTTGATACGGTGGTTGTTAATGANGATCTTGACCATGCAGTGAACAAGACAGCGTCTCTAATAAGNAATTTTTCATCATTATAGCCGACTCATGAGAATCGCCATATTCGGTGGGAGTTTCAATCCTGTCCATACNGGTCATGCGATGATAGCGTCTGAAGTGGCACAACTTGAATGTGTTGATCAGGTATGGATGATGGTTTCTCCCCGGAATCCTCTGAAGATAGACAGTGAATTGATGCCGGAGGAAGAAAGACTAAAACTTGTGCGTCTTGTTGCAGAAGAATCCGATGGGGTGGTGGGATCTGACTTTGAGTTCAGTCTTCCCCGCCCTTCTTTCACATATAATACTCTTTGCCGGCTCAAAGAGGCATATCCTGAGCATGAATTCCGACTTCTTATCGGTTCCGACAATTGGAAAATTTTTGATCAATGGCGTGAGTCGGAAAAAATAATTTCCGAGTTTGGAGTAATAATATATCAGCGACCTGATGCGAAGGTGGCTCCCCCTTTTCCTGANGGNGTCACGCTTCTTGAAGATCTGCCGATGATGATGATCTCCTCAACGTATATAAGGGAGAGGATGCGTAGCGGTCACGATGTGCGTTTTCTTGTGCCCGATATTGTTTATANAGAATTGAATGGAAGAAAATAGAATAAAAGCCCGCTTGATGGAAGTGACATCACTGGCGGCGAGATATTGTGGAATTGTGGAACAATCGGCTGATTATTCCAAACGGGAGTTTATTATAGAGCTATTGTCCATGTTCCCCAGAATATATATAGACTTCTCTGATCCGGAGCTTGAGCTGGGAGAGAATGATGAATATTTTTCCACATATGTAGATGAGGATTACTATGAAAGTATCCGCCGCCATATTGAGATGCTTATGGGTGAACACGATGTCTTCCTGGAAACATTTGAGGAGGATATGAAATATAGTGATACTCCTGTGGCCGCATCAATATCTGAATCGGTAGCCGATATTTTCCAGGCGCTATATAACTTCATCTCCATCGTGAAAGAAACAGAAGGTGACAGTCTGGAGGGAGCTTACATGGAGTGCAGGGAGAATTTTGCCGCTTACTGGTCGCAGACGCTGTGCAATGTGATGCGTGCCCTGAACCATCTCAGATATAATGTTGACCTGGGAGAAGAGGAATAAAAAACACTCTTAAAATAATACCATAGATGAAACAGATTGAGAAATTATTGGAATGGCTNGANAAGGGAACCTGNAATTTCCTTGCTGTCGAGACCATAAAGAGCGAGCTTGAGAAGGCCGGTTTCATAGAACTCAGGCAAGGTGATAAATGGACTGTTGAGGCAAACGGTAAGTATTATNTGACCAAGAATGATAGNGCGATTTTTGCNTTCGTNGTNGGCACGGCACCGATGTCTGAAGCTGGATTCAGGATAATATCAGCCCATAGCGACTCTCCCTGTTTCAAGATCAAACCGAATGCGGAGATCTATGGCGACGGAGGAGTGGTGTCGCTTAATGTAGAGAAATATGGNGGAGGTATTCTCTACACNTGGTTCGACCGCCCGCTCTCCATCTCGGGTCGTGTGCTTGTTAAAGGAGAAGATGCTCTTCATCCGAAAACAATGCTTGTAGATTTGCGNAANCCTGTTTGTACGATTCCTCATCTGGCGATACATTTCAACAGGGGAGTAAATGAAGGGAATCCTCTGTCGGTACAGAAAGATATGAAGCCTGTTTTAGGCTACTTCTCTCAAGANGAGATCTGCGAAGCCCGTCGTTGCGGAGGATTTGTAAAAAAGATGATTGCTGAGAATTTATCTGTCCTNCCTGAGGAGATAATAGATTACGAACTCAATCTGTATCCGTTTGAAAAGGCAGGTATTGTAGGATCGGAAGGTGAATATTTCCAATCAGCCCGTATCGATGACCTCTCCATGGCTTATGCCGGCCTTGAGGCTATGTTGTGCGAATGTGGCCGCCCTTCATCCTCAACAAGGGTTCTTGCTATTTTCGATAATGAGGAGACCGGGAGCGGCACAAAACAGGGAGCTGCCTCTCCTGTGTTGCGCGACACAATGGAAAGAATTGTGCTTCTTACATCCGGAAACAGGGAGGATATTTATCGCGCTGTTGCAAACTCCTTCATGATCTCAGCAGACGATGCACATGCGTGGCATCCGAATTATAATGAAAAGTATGACCCGACAAATCATCCCGTTATCGGAGGAGGTCCGGTAGTAAAGATCAACGCGAATTGTAAGTATATGACTGACGGTGTCGGTGCGGCTGCGTTCCGTAATCTCTGCACAGAGGCCGGTGTGAATTGTCAGTATTTTGTAAATCATTCGGATGTAGCGGGAGGCTCCACCCTCGGCAATATATCATCTTCGCAATTCGACATGACGGGTGTGGATATGGGAAATGCAATATGGGCCATGCATTCAGCCAGAGAGACAGCCGGTGTGTCTGATCATATTGATACCGTAAAAGTATTCCGCAAATTCTTTGAAGGTGCCTGAAGAGGCGAAAAGTGCCCTTAAAAACTTAAAAAAAGCAAATAAATCGGCATGATTGTCGTAAGTTCGGCTATTTTTAGTAAATTTGCAATTTGAATGGGGTGGAAGAAAACTTCCACTCCATCAACTTGTGAAATTTAAATAAAAAACAAGATATCTAAGCAATGAAAGTAGATTATGCAAAAATCGACGACGTGAACGGTATCGTTACTATCACGCTCGAAGAGAAAGACTACGCAGACAAGGTTAAAAAGCAACTTAAGGAGATCGGTAAGAAACACTCAGAGCCCGGTTTCCGTGCAGGTCATGTTCCTGCCGGCCTTATCAACAAGAAATATGGCAAATCGGTAAAATACGATGTTATCAATAAGGAGGTAGGTAATGCCTTATACGAATATATAAAGAATGAGAAACTCCATGTTCTCGGCAATCCTATTCCTCAGCAGGGTGCGGATTTCGATATCGATGCCAAGGATTTTGAACTTAAATTCAAAGTAGGTGTGGCTCCTGAAATCGACACTCATGTTACCAAAGATCTTCACGTTCCCTACTATCATATCAAGGTTACCGACGAAATGATGGAAGCTCAGGACAAGCAGTTCCGTCGTCGTTTCGGCAAACAGGAACCCGGTGACACAGTAGATGCAACCGCTCTTGTAAAGGGTGTTATCACAGAGCTTAATGAAGATGGTTCTGTAAAAGAAGACGGTATCGTAGTGGAGAACGGTATCGTNGCTCCCGAATATTTCAAGAATGACGATCAGAAGAAGATTTTCGAAGGGAAGAAAGTGGGTGAATCTTTCACCTTCAATCCCGCTGCCACCTGCGACAGCAATCCTGCCGAGTTGAGCTCCATGCTTAACGTAAGCAAGGAAGAGGCAGAAAATCACAAGGGTGATTTCAAGTTTGAAATCAAGGAGATTATCGTTCTTAAGCCGGCAGAAAACGGTGAGGAGTTCTTTAAATCTGTATTCGGTCGTGAAGACATAAAGACAGAAGANGATTATAAGAANGCNCTTAAAGAACTTATCGAAAGCGCTCTTGCCAACGACTCGAACTATCGCTTCTCTGTAGATGCNAAGAAAGCTATCATGGATGCGGTGGGNGATCTCGTTCTTCCCGATGAGGTTCTTAAAGAATTCCTTAAAGAGCAGAACGAAGCCCTCAATGATGAAAATATCGAAGAGGAATATGTTCGTGTCCGTCCCGAGCTTATCTGGGAGCTTGTGAAAGAAGCTATNGCCTCNCAGCTTGACGTTAAGGTGACTGAAGAGGACGCTCTTAACACTGCCCGTCTGATTGCCCGTCAGCAGCTTGCACAGTATGGCATGATGAATGTTCCTGAGGAGTCTCTCGACCGTTATGCTCATGATATTCTCAAAGACAAGAAGGCCGCNCAGCAGATTTATAATCAGACAGGCGACCTCAAGCTCTTCGATGCGATCCGTGANAATGTAACTACCGACGACAAAGAGGTAAGCGTTGAGGAATTCAACGACCTTTTCCGTAACGAAACAGCTGCCGAGTAATTACTGAGGNAACAAAGTTGCCTCCATGTCCCGATAGAATTGGCATGGAAATTGTTATAAGTAAGTGGGCCGATCGTCCGAAAGGAAGAATGGCTCACTTACACATATATAAATATCAAACTGAAAATGCAGAAAGACGATTTTAGAAATTATGCGGTGAATCATCTTGGAATGAGTTCAAACACACTTGACTCATACGCGAGATACATCGATAAGAAAGCCGGAGGAATGGTTACTGCACCTACCGCCGACTATATGAACCCTTATATTCTTGAAGAGCGTCAGCTCAATGTGACCCAGATGGACGTCTTCTCCCGTCTGATGATGGACCGCATCATCTTCCTCGGTACTCAGGTCACTGATCAGAGCTCTAACATTATCGAGGCTCAGATGCTCTATCTTGACTCTGTCGATCCCGAGAAAGATATTTCTCTTTATATAAATTCTCCGGGCGGATCGGTATATGCAGGTCTCGGAATATACGACACCATGCAGTATATCAGCAGCGATGTCTCNACNATCTGCACAGGTATGGCCGCATCAATGGCAGCGGTGCTTCTTGTAGCCGGAGAGAAAGGAAAGCGCTTTGCATTGCCTCACTCTCGTGTGATGATTCACCAGCCTATGGGNGGAATNCAGGGTCAGGCATCAGATATTGAGATCACCGCCCGCGAGATTCTCCGTTTGAAAGAGGAACTCTACAAAATTATCTCTTCTCATTCAGGNCAGCCTTTTGAGAAAGTGGAGGCTGACTCCGACCGCGATTACTGGATGATTGCAGCNCAGGCNAAGGAGTATGGAATGATTGATAATATTTTGGAGAACAGAAATAAGAAATAATGGCACCTACTAAGCAGACATTGGTGTGCTCGATGTGTGGCAATGTTGATTGTGCGTCTACACCGGTTGTAAAGGTGTTCGACGGTCTTAATCTTTGCACCGATTGCATTGGCTTTATAGATGAGGCACGCGACACACAGCTGAAGATGCGCAATTCTTCAAAAAAGGGGGCGGCTTCCAAGAAGACCAGCATACCAAAGCCCAAGGAGATTCACGAATTCCTCAATCAATATATCATCGGTCAGGAAGAGGCGAAAAAATATCTCTCCGTGGCCGTGTATAATCACTACAAGCGTATCAACGATGAAAAAGGGACCGATGATGATGTGGATCTTGAGAAATCCAACATTATTCTTGTAGGACCCACGGGAACAGGTAAAACGCTTTTAGCAAAGACNATCGCGCGTCTTCTTGATGTGCCGTTCACTATCGTCGACGCTACCGTGCTTACAGAGGCNGGATATGTGGGAGAGGATATAGAATCTCTGCTTACCCGTCTTCTTCAGGCNTGTGATTATGATGTGGAACGCGCCCAGAAGGGTATTGTCTTCATCGACGAGATTGATAAGATTGCACGNAAGAGCGACAATCCCTCTATCACACGCGATGTGAGCGGNGAGGGTGTGCAGCAGGGCCTGTTGAAGCTTCTTGAAGGAAGCACGGTGCTTGTGCCCCCTAATGGNGGCCGCAANCATCCGGAGCAGAAACTTATCCCCGTAGACACAAAGAACATNCTCTTTATTTGCGGTGGNGCNTTCGATGGTATAGAGCGCAAGATAGCATCTCGTCTTAACACTCATGTCGTNGGNTTCGGCCACGACGGGAAGGAGATGAAGAAACAGCGTGAGAATCTTATGAANTATGTGATGCCTCAGGATCTTAAAAGCTTCGGTCTNATCCCNGAGATTATCGGTCGTCTGCCGGTGCTCACAAGTCTTGANCCACTCGATAAGGAAGCATTGCTNAGAATTCTCACCGAGCCTAAAAATGCAATCACCCGTCAGTATAAGAAGCTTTTTGCACTCGATGGNGTTAAGCTTGAATTTGATGAATCGGCACTTAATCTCATTGCAGANAANGCNATAGAATATAAACTCGGNGCCCGCGGACTNCGTTCNATTGTNGAGACCATCATGGTCGATGCGATGTANGAGATGCCCTCGAATCCTGAAAAGAAATTTGTGGTCGATGCCGATTACGTGAGCCGTCAGCTNGAGAAAGCTCACTTTGAGAAGACAAAGATTGAAGAAGCTGAATAAAAAGNAAGCAATTTGATAAAAAAGAAAGCTGTTGCAACAACAGCTTTCTTTTTTTTACCAAAATTTTAAATTCTCTGTTGATAATTTAAAATAAAAAACTTAACTTTGTATTACATACTCTCCTCCGAGGAATGCGTACTAATATGCTATTCAAAAGCGGCGGAACAGAAATTTTAGCTAATCTAAACCGTTATGAACACCGCAACAGATATCCATGAAGCACTTAAAGAATACTTTGGCTTTGATAAGTTTAAAGGTCAACAGAAAGAGATTATCCAGACACTCTTGAATGGTGAGGATGTATTCGTCCTCATGCCTACGGGTGGAGGTAAATCTTTATGTTACCAATTGCCGGCCCTGATGTCTGAGGGCACTGCCATTGTTATCTCACCNTTGATTGCATTGATGAAGAATCAGGTTGATGCTCTCCGGCATTATGGAGAGAATGACGGTATAGCGCATTTCCTTAACTCNTCGTTGACCAGAAAAGAGGTGGAAGCCGTAAAAAAAGATGTTAGGGAAGGGATCACGAAACTTCTTTACGTGGCTCCCGAGTCGTTGTCGAAAGAGGAGAATGTGAATTTTCTTAAATCTATNGACATATCATTTTTCGCAATTGACGAGGCGCACTGTATCTCTGAATGGGGACATGATTTCCGTCCGGAATACCGACGTATCCGACCGATGATCGGGGAGATAGGCGAATATCCTGTCATNGCCCTCACGGCGACAGCCACTCCCAAAGTGCAGCACGATATCCAGAAGAATCTCGGTATACTGGGNGCTAAGGTTTTCAANTCAAGCTTCAACCGTCCGAATCTGTATTATGAGGTAAGACCGAAAACNAAAGAAGTGGACCGAGATATAATCCGATATATAAAAAGCAATCCNGGCCACTCNGGCATAATATACTGTCTAAGCAGAAAAAAGGTGGAGGAGCTTGCCGAAACCTTGAAGATCAACGGCATATCCTGTCTGCCATATCATGCCGGTATGGACGCATCCACCCGCTCGGAGAATCAGGATGCCTTTCTGCATGAGAAAGTTGACATCATAGTAGCCACNATAGCGTTTGGNATGGGNATCGACAAACCNGATGTAAGNTTTGTGATTCATTACGACATTCCTAAGAGNCTGGAGGGTTATTANCAGGAAACCGGAAGAGCCGGACGCGACGGAGGNGGCGGNCGATGCATCACGTTCTATTCGTCAAAAGANCTTCAGAAACTCGACAAGCTTATGCAGAGCAAATCGAGNAACGAACAGGAGATCGGACGNCAATTACTGTTGGAAACGGCNGGTTACGCAGAATCATCCGTGTGTCGNCGCAGGATATTGCTTCATTATTTCGGAGAGGAATATAACGAAGATAATTGCGGATGCTGCGACAACTGCATGAATCCCAAGAAACAGATTGAAGCAGGAGAAGAGCTNGCCCTTGCTCTCGAACTCATATTATCTTCGGGTGAGAAATATAAACAGGAATATCTTGCCTTCCTGCTTATCGGTAGAAAAACTGATGAAGTGAAAACCAACACCGATGAGACTCTCGAACTCTTCGGCGCACTCAAGCATTATGAAGANCGTCTNTGCCTCGCANTGCTGCGACAGGCGGTCATAGCAGGATATCTTGAGAGAGATCTTGAGAATTATGGAATACTCAAGGTGACCGAGGCCGGGAAAATGTTTATAGATAATCCTGTTTCATTCAAGATTGTTGAAGACCGNGATTATTCCGATATAGACACTGAGGCACAGATTCGCGGAGGAGCCTCTTGTGTGGCCGATCCCGAATTATATGCCATACTTAAAGATTTGCGTAAGGAGAAATCGCGCANACACAATCTCCCTCCTTATGTAATTTTTCAAGACCCTTCGCTTGAGGCGATGGCTACNACCTATCCTATAACTGAAGAGGAGTTGCTCGCTATTCCCGGAGTCGGAGTAGGGAANGCCAAACGATATGGNAAAGACTTCCTTGAGGTGATCAAACGACATGTAGAGGANAACGACATAATTCGTCCTGAAGATATTCGTGTGCGTGCCGTTCCTAAGAAAAACAANCTGAAGGTATCCATTATCCAGGCAATCGACCGGAAAATTGACCTTGAAGAGCTTGCNGAGGTGAAAGGACTGGAGTTTTCCGAATTGATTGATGAACTGGAGTCGATTGTGGAATCGGGAACCAAGATAGATATCAATTATTTCATCGAGGAGGTAATGGATGAAGATCTTGTTGCAGATATTGAAGATTTTTTAAGAAATCAGGAAGAAGATGATATAGAAGAGGCTTTTCAGGAATTAGGAGAAGATGCCGATGAAGACAAGATTCGCCTTGTAAGGGTTAAATTCCTTTCAGAAATGGGCAACTGATTTTTATAGGATGGAGTCTGAGAGACAAAAAACAGCGGGATTTTCATGGAATGACAATTTTCAGGAAATCCCGCCGTTTATATATAGGAATCGTTTAAAATTTCCCTTGAAACTTGAATAGGATAGATAATTTCAATGAGTGGAATTTTTAAATGGAGTCAATGAAACGAAAAGTCCGAATATAAATATAATATGAAAACTAAGATGCTTGTCGGGGTGGGTATCTCGGCGTTTGCCCTTGCCCTTGCCGCAAAAGAGGCCGTAGTTATGACGGTGAATGGTGTTGACGTCCCTAAATCGGAGTTTGAATACCTTTATCATAAAAACAGCCAGCAGCAGATGAGTCCGCAGCCCATAGAGGATTATGTTGAGCTGTTTAAACTATACAAGCTTAAGGTAGCTGATGCACGCGCCGAGGGCCTTGATACGGTGGAAACCTTCAAGAAAGAGATGGAGCAGTATCGACATGATCTCGCCGCTCCTTATCTCGCTGATTCAACATATCTATACAAACTTCTTGAAGAAGCTCATGAAAGAGCATCCCAGGAGGTCGAGGCTCAGCATATAATGTTCTTCAAGACGCGTGATGACGCTCAGAATGCCGTGTTGCGTCAGCGTGCGGACAGCTTGATGAATGTCTTGAAAAGAGGTGGTAACTTCGAGGAACTCGCCGCTGAATATTCAGGNGACCGCGGAACAAACACCAAAGGTGGCAAAATGGGTTANATAACCGCNCTNCAGTATCCNTATGANTTTGAGACAGCCGCATATTCCCTGTCCGAAGGAGAGATCTCGGATGTGGTTGAAAGTCCGGTTGGATACCATATACTTAAAGGAGGTAAAAAACGACCGGCCAGCGGAGAGGTTCTCGCATCGCATATACTTATCATGACTCAGGGTGATTCTGATAAGGAACCTGCGGCCAAACACCTTATCGACAGTTTATACCGTGTTGTAAAGGCCGACCCCACGAAATTCGATGACATTGCCCGCCGTTTTTCCGATGACAAAGGTTCGGGCCGNGAGGGNGGAAAACTNCCATGGTTCGGCAGAGGAAGAATGGTTGCGGAATTTGATTCGGTAGCTTTNGCNATNCCTGACGGTTCGATAAGCGAGCCTTTCAAAACAAGNTTCGGGTATCATATCATCTATCGTCATGATCATAAAGGCGCTCCNTCTGTTCAAGATATGAAGCCACGCTTTATGTCGATCATATCTTCAGGTCAGGATCCNCGTGCCAACATGATTCGTGACAATCAAACNGAAAANCTTGCCAAGAAGTATAAAAGNAGTCTTAACCGGCAGACAGCCGATATTCTTAAAGCAGATGTNGCTGCNAACGGTATTGATTCGCTGTTTTATGTCAAGGGTGCTNCAGACTCGCGTGAGTTGGTCTCTGTAGGAAAGATGAAGTATCCTGTATCCGACTTTGTCAAATATCTTGGNAANCGTAAAGTTTCTGATCCTGCTGCGGCAAAGAGAATGCTTTCCGACCTGATTGATTCATACTACAATCATGTNCTTGTGGAAACGGAAGAGAATGATCTTCTTATCTCGAANCCTGAATATGCCAACCTTTACAGNGAATATGTCGACGGCTCATTACTCTATGAAGTGAGCGTAAAGAAAGTTTGGGATAAAGCNGCAAAAGATGAAGAGGGCCTGCAGAGTTACTTTGAACGAAACAGAGATAAATATCGTTGGACCGAACCCCGTGCNAAGGGNTATCTCGTACAGGTTTCCAACGATTCTGTGGCGGANCTNGTAAAAAAACGTGCTTCATCAATAGGGCGCGATTCATTGGTCAATACGATACGCAAAGAGTTCCCGCGTGAGGTTTCCATCACAAAAGTGCTTGAGACAAANGGTTCTAATGCGATGGTNGATAACATTGTGTTCGGAGGTCCGNNGNCTAAACCGACATCGAGCCGTTACACCATTTATTTCATGCTCGATCCAAGAGTAATNAGTGCTCCTGANGAACTTCAGGATGTNCGTGGCCTTGTCACAAGTGACTATCAGGGNGTGCTTCAGGAAGAATGGGAGAAAGAACTTCGTTCCAAATATCCCGTCTCAGTAAANGAGAANGTATTGAAGAAAGTTAAGCCCATTGAAAAGAGATAACCACAAGATGAGAGGGTAAATTGCAGCCCCTCACCATCCGGATAATAATATTACGGTGTGTCAGATTTTCTAATTTTGACACACCGTAATATTATTTATACTTTCATATTGTCGGAAAAATCATTAAATTTGCAGAATATATTGAAATCCGGATGAAGAGAGGAATAAGGACATGGATCATGGCATTGTTTATCTGTATTGCCGTCGGATGTGTGCGGAAGCCGCAGGATTCGGCATCCACAGAAAATCTCCTCGTTTCGGTAGGCGACTCCTCTCTGTTTCTGGAAGATGTCAGAAGATTGATACCATATGGGCTCACTTCTGACGACAGCGTGGAGATGGCCAACAGAATAATCGACAACTGGATAGAGAACCGCGTGCTTGAGGATGTGGCACGAGAGAATGTGATTGATCTGGAGCGAATCGACCGACTTACGCAAAATTACAGGAACAGGCTCATTGTAGATGAATATCTCAGGAAAATGGGTGATAATGCACCTTCAGAAGTGAATAAGANTGAGGTAGAGGAGTATTATCGTCAATATGGCGANAGCATGACCCTCGACCAACCANTGTTGAAGGGTATTTATCTCCGCACTTCGGAACATGAACCGGAACTTGAAAACATTCGTAAATGGATCGCCTCGGAATCTGAACCGGAGATAGATGAACTTGAAAAAAGAGGNTTGCGNGAGGCTACNGGATATGAATATTTCGCNGACCGCTGGGTGGAATGGGATAAAATTGCGCGGCAGATACCGGTGAGGATAGNNGATGCNGATCTCTTTNTGAAAGAGAACCGTGATTTTGAAATTTCACATGGAGGTTCGGTATATATGCTGCATGTAACGGATTTCGTGCCCTCCGGCAGTGTTATGCCAAAAGAATTCGCGACATCCCGAATCTCGGAAATTCTCGCCGACCGACGTGCGTGGGAATATAGAAAGAACCTCAAGCTTTCAATATACCGCAAGGCTATGAAAGAAGGNAAACTTAAGAAGGGGAGTTATGATCCTTTNAAGTCGCTTTAAGTAGAATAATTTAAAAACAGATACAGTGAATCTAAAAAAANTTTGGATAATTCCCGCTGCATTCGCAGCTATATGCGTNATGGCGGCNCCTATAAAGAAGAATGTGGTGGATGAAGTTGCCTGGATTGTGGGNGATGANCCGATATTCCGTTCGGAGATAGAGGAGCAATATGCACAGATGCGACAAGAGGGGATACCTGTTTCGGGTGANCCTTATTGTGTGATACCGGAACAGCTTGCNGTGGANAAACTATATCTCCATCAGGCAAAGCTCGACACNATACAGGCAGGTGAGGGACAGGTGCAGAGCGAGGCTGAATCAAGGATGCAGATGTTTGTCAATAATCTTGGGTCGAAAGAGAAAGTTGANCAGTATTTCAACAAACCGTATAGCGCCTTGAAAGANCAGATGGTAGATATGATCCGCAATCAATATGTAATAAATATGGTGCAGAATCAGCTTACCAAGGATGCGAAAGCCACACCTAANGACGTTAGAAAATATTATTCATCCTTGCCTGAAGATTCTATCCCCTACGTTCCTTTGCAGGTTGAGGCGCAGATAATTAAAATCAATCCTGTNATTCCCCANCAGGAGATTGAGGATGTNAAGGCACGTCTTCGTGATTACGCTGATCGTGTGAACAAGGGAGAAGCCAACTTCTCCACNCTTGCCATTATGTATTCGGAAGATGGCTCTGCAATGCAGGGTGGCGAACTCGGGTTTGCAGGTCGTTCACGCTATGTGCCTGAGTTTGCCAATGTAGCGTTCAATCTTAATGACCCCAATAAGGTTTCGAGAATCGTGGAGACNGAATATGGCTATCATATCATCCAGCTTATCGAGAAACGTGGAGACCAGGCCAACTTCCGTCATATCCTGCTGACACCCAAAGTGAGCGAAAAAGATCTGGAGACGGCCCGTGTGCGTCTTGATTCATTGAGAAAGGAAATTCTTGCCNACAAGTATACTTTTGAAGATGCTGCCATGTTTGTTTCGCAGGATAAAGACACTAAAAACAANAAAGGTGTCATGATGAATCCTCAGACNGGCAGCTCGAGATTTGAAATGTCGCAGCTGCCTCCCGAAGTGGCACGTAGAATAGAGAGAATGGAGCCGGGAGANCTTTCAGATGCTTTTATAATGAAAGATGCTACAAAGAATAAAGATGTAGTTGTNCTCGTGAAGCTCACCTCAAGAATCCCNGGACACAAGGCCACCCTTACCGATGATTTCAATATGTTGAAACAGATGTGTGAGGCAAATCATAAGAAAGAGATTCTGAAGGATTGGGTTGAAAATAAGATTAAATCAACCTATATAAAGATCGGTGANGGATGGAATGCCTGTGAATTCACCTATGACGGTTGGGTGAANTGACCGTCCATCCTCCTTTCGCAGTCAATTGATTAATCATGTTGAGGAAAACACCCCAGATAATAGTGACATTCCTGGCAATTATAATATTGTCGGGAATGTATTCCATAGTGAGTGCCCAGCAGAAAGGGAAGGAACAGAAGAAAGAACAGAAGGAGAGTTTCAAGCGTCCNGAGCCGCAGAAAACCATACAGCCCACCATACCNAAGGAGAATCGCTATCAAGATGANAAGGTGTTCTTGGAGAATGCGGATTCCCTTTATCGNCCGGCTCATGATTTTGAGGAACGCCAGATTGTCAAGGGAGACGTTCAGTTTCGTCAGGGGGGCATGTTTATGTTCTGTGACTCTGCATATTATTGGCCCGAGCGAAACTCGATGGATGCNTTCGGTCATGTTCTCATGAAGCAGGGNGACACGCTTTTTGTATATGCCGACAAACTCTTCTACGATGGCATGACCCGTCATGCCGTGCTTATCAATGGTCCGTCGCAGAACGAGGTTGTGATGAAGAACCGTTCGGTTACGCTTACCACAGACAGTCTTGACTATGATGTGATCCAGGATCTGGGATGGTATAATGTAGGAGGAAAACTTGTAGATGGTGTCAATACGCTGACTTCTCAATATGGCCAATATTCTCCATCCACTAAGATTGCGGACTTCCGTGGTGATGTGGTGCTTGTCAATAATAAAGACGGCTACCGTCTATACACGGAAGAACTTAAATACAACACCGCCACTGCGATTGCCGACATCAATACAGAAACCCTGATAGAGGGTAAAACCGATACAATCATCACTACGCAGGGNTGGTATAACACAAAAACCGATAACGCCACACTNACNGCCCGCTCCACCATTCTTCACCGTGATTCGGCCGGAAATGTGGTGACACTCGAGGGTGACTCATTGATATATGATAAGTTGAATCATCTNAGTCAGGCCTATATGTTCAGGAATCCCAACCGTCATCCGCGACCAATGGTTTTGACCGATACTGCACGAAAGATGCAGCTTGTGGGCGGATACGGCAGATACAATGATCTGCTTCAGGAAGCGTTGGCCACTGATTATCCGCTGCTTATCGAATATTCACGCCCCGATACCCTATTTCTTCGAGCTGATACAATTCTTACTTTCCAACGCACCGAGAAAGTTTGGCCCGATAGTCTGGCTCATAACTGGAGTCGGGAAACACGTGAGCGTCTTCAAGCTTACGGATCTTTGGGGGAGATGGTAGATATTATGGTAGAAAGTATTATGTTGCTCCCTTCATATGTGGTTCGTCCCGGAGAGGCTGCGCGTCTGATAGGATTTGACGATATTGCCATTTTCCCACCTAAATCAGCAGATATATCATCTGTGGCAATCGCGCAGGAGGAAGAGATTGCGGATACTCCTCCGCTTCCGGAGCCTGAAGAGATTCCTGTGGGAGAGATTATCGAATATGGCGATCCGATAATCTCTGAAGAAAACTATTCGGAAGAGACTGAATGGGATGAGGAAAAAGGAGATGAGGCAGACACGGCTGATGAAGCAGTAGAAGAGAGCGAAGAGAGTGAGACAGATCGTCAGAGACTCAAGGATATTGCTGATTCTCTTGAACGTGTCAGACCCAAGATTGATAAGCTCGGGCGCGACTCTGTTTATATGGTAGATAAGAATTATCATGCCGCCAAAGCGATCGGAAAGGCACGTTTCTTCAAGAGTGATCTTCAGGGGATAGCTGACACCATACTTTATCACCAGTATGACTCCATGCTATATCTGCAGCGTAAGCCTGTGGTATGGAGTGAGGAACGTCAGATTTTTGGTGANACTATTAAAGTCCACCTCATAGATTCAGTGGCCGATTGGGCACATCTTCCGGTAGGAGGAATGGTTATAGAGCATATAGATGAAGATTTCTATAATCAGCTTTCCGGATCGGAGATAAAAGCACTGTTGCGCGANAGCCAGCTTGACCATCTGATAGTCAACGGCAACGTGGAGACTATCTTCCTGCCCATGGAGAACGATTCCACTTATAACAAACTTGTACATGCCGAAAGCAGTTTCCTTACGGTCGACATGGATGGCAAAGAGATGAAACGTCTTAAGATGTGGCCTGAGGTGGAAGGAACGGTCAGTCCGCTATTCATGGTAAAGAAGAATGATGAGAAATTCTTACGCGGATTCAAATGGCTTGAACTTCTGCGTCCTCGTCGCAAATGGTATGGCGACAGAGTGAAATGGGAAGATGAATTGGGAGATGTGCCCGATGAGCTTATAGAGTATTTTCAACAGGAATAAAACAGGATAGGTGATAGGAAAATGAGCGATGTGATCAGATTGCTGCCCGATTCGGTTGCCAACCAGATAGCGGCAGGAGAAGTGATACAGCGACCCGCTTCTGTTATAAAGGAGCTTGTGGAGAATGCCGTGGATGCCGGTGCGACTGATATACGTATTGTGGTCAAGGATGCCGGAAAGACAATGATTCAGGTTATCGACAACGGATGCGGGATGACAGAAACAGATGCACGAATGGCTTTCGAGCGTCATGCCACCTCTAAAATTCGATCTGCCGACGATCTCTTTGCTCTGACCACAATGGGGTTTCGCGGAGAGGCATTGCCATCGATATGTGCCATTTCGGAAGTGGAGGTGAAAACCCGTACGAAGGAGGCGCCCATGGGCACACGACTGCTTATTGAGGGTTCAAAGGTAGTGGCTCAGGAGCCGGTTATGTGTGAGAAGGGAACTGTATTTACAGTGAAACGNCTTTTTTTCAATGTCCCTGCCCGNCGTAAATTCCTGAAATCGGATAATGTGGAATTATCCAATATCATGAGNGAATTTGAACGCCTCGCTCTCATAAATAATAAGATCCGACTTCATATTGATACCGGTAACCGGGAGATCGATCTTCGTGCCGGCACTCTGAAGCAACGCATAGCTGATATTTGGAAAAANAGCATCAATATGCAATTGCTTCCGGTGAATGTGGATACATCGCTTGTAAAGATAGAGGGTTTCATATCCCGTCCTGAATTCGCTCGTCGCAGAAATCCATTGCAGTTTTTCTTTGTAAACGGGCGCCATATGCGTCATCCTTATTTTCATAAGGGTGTGCTCGGCTGTTTTGAGAATCTAATAGCGTCTGACACCCAGCCATGCTATTTCATAAAATTCACTGTTGATCCTCAGACGATCGATGTCAATATCCATCCAACAAAGAACGAGATAAAATTTGAATACGAGCAACAGATATGGCCTATCCTTACAGCCACGATTAAAGCGGCTTTAGGAAANTTNTCNGCTGTNCCNTCGATTGATTTCGATACAGATGCCTTGCCTATCCGTCCTTTGAAAGAGGGAGAGCTGCCATCGGCTCCCGAACTTGATGTGAGAAGCGACTACAACCCCTTTAAAACCGATACATACAGGCCTGAGAAGATAGATAGGAATTGGGAAAGTCTCTACGACAGNTTCAAGAAGGAAAGCCATAGGGAGAACTCCGGATTNTTTGGAGGAAAACCGGGTACTGAATTCCCCGCCACTGAAGCGTCTCANTCTTTCGCNTCATCATTCAGAAACAGTATCTCTTCCGAAAGGGATGGGAGGGGGANGGAACTCGATTTTGTTGATCGCGCAAATCCGACNTCAATACAGTTCGATGAAGATTTAAAGAAAGAGGTGGCTCCGTTATGTATGCAATATGCTGATAAATATATCATATCTCCGTCGCACGATGGTCTCTTGATTATTGATCAGCATAGGGCTCACGTAAAAGTTCTTTATAATGANTATCTACAAAGGGTAAAAGCGATGAAGGTNGTTTCGCAGGGTGTGATGTTTCCCGAGACTGTCACCCTTGATGAAAATCAACGTTCAGCATTGGGTGATATTGANGNAGAACTTAAAAANATGGGNTTTGCCTTGGAGTATGANAGTGGNGAAAGCTGGAGCATTACGGCGGTTCCGTCCATGCTGAAGGATGTCAATCCTGCGGATATTGTGTTAAGGATTCTGGATTCTGTGACTGAAGAATCTGAAAATTATGGAAAGGAGAAAGTAGGTGAGAATTCAATCATAGAGCGTATAGCTCTAATAATGGCCCGTTCTTCAGCGATACGTCGNGGTCAGAAACTCAGTTCCATAGAGATGGAACATCTCATGGGAGAACTATTNGCCCTTCCCGATCCGGGACTCACTCCGACCGGCAATCGAATTTTNTGTGTGCTTGATGAGCAAAAAATTGACCGAATGTTCGGACTGTGAAGAGGAAGGATAAGTGNTTAATAACTAAATATATATANGTAATATAGTGCGGTAAAAGTGCGGAAAATANNTATTTTCCGCACTTTTACCGCACTATATTATGCCCCTTCATGGAATAAATTTTATAAATTTGTTGGAAATAAC
Source organism: Bacteroides sp. (assembly GCA_014801535.1). Classification (GTDB taxonomy): domain Bacteria; phylum Bacteroidota; class Bacteroidia; order Bacteroidales; family Muribaculaceae; genus Lepagella. Next base: position 122,534 of record JAAVEA010000011.1, on the reverse strand, counting down.
ATAATAATCTACTTCAATTTTGAAAAGAATAATCTACACTATAATTGTCCTTTCATGTATTATCTCTTGTAAGTCACGCGATCCGAGACTTGAACGTGTGAGCCATATTGTATCCGAGACTCCAAAGGATGCCCTTGCAAGTTTAGATAGCATAGACAGGAATAGTTTGACCCAATCAGATAGGAATTTCTATGATCTGATGCGTATAAAGGCTCTTGATAAGATGTATATTCCACATACAGCCGATTCAACAATTCTAAAGATTACAGACTATTACAGCAAGGATAAGAAAAGTCCCGAATATCTTGAATCTATCTATTATTGTGGACGAGTGTATGAGGATATGGGAGATTATCCTACGGCAATGAAATACTATCAGGATGGAATTGACCTGACAGAGGGAGATAAAGAAAAATTTCGTTTAGAAATGCGAGGAAAATATCTTGCGCAATTAGAGCAAATTTTAGCAATTATGCATCTTTATAAGGAGCGATTACCATATTTGTCAGAGCTGATAAGAGTTGATAGTGCCCTGAGAGACACATTCAATATAGTCTATGATTACTATATAGTTGGTCAAATGCATATTCATTTGAAAGAATATGATGAAGCGGAGAAATGGCTCTTAAGGGGTAAGCGGTTTTCAGGAAGGTTCGAAAAGTCGGATGCATTGATAAATATGTATTTAGGAGCCGTGAAATATCATAAAGGAGACTATGAAAATGCCATAAAATTAATGCGACCAAGTATTGAAAAAGTAGATACGTTTATGCTAAGCGCCGGGTATCATTATATGGCTGCAATATACGGCTGTTTAGAAAAGTATGATAGTATGTATATCTATGCCAAAAAGCTTATCGCACGAACAGATCCCACTAATAAAAAAGACGGATACAAGTTATTGTTAAGTTCTGAACTCAAGAACTATGTTCACAGAGATTCGGCTTATAATTACATTTTCTCATATAGACAGATCCTTGATAAGGAAATAAAGGCAAATACTAATAAGGCAGCTATAATTCAGGAGAAGCTGTATAACTATAAGAAGCATGACCAAGCGCGTCAGAGAGCTGAGAAAGATAAACATACTCTTGTAATGTGGCTTTGTGTTGCAATGATAATTATTCTTGTAATAACAGTTGGGTATCTGTATCAAGTTCTTAAGAGTAAGAGACAAATTATTATGCTCCATGCAGTATTTGGGCTAATAAAGCATCTCGAAAATAAAGTAAAGAAAGGAGATAATGATGAATTATATCACATAGAGAATTATCAGATAAAAGGTTTTATTGAGATGAAATCCTTGGATGCGAGTATAAAAAATGGAGGAAAAGAAGATAAAAATATGGACAATGACAACTATGAGATGATTTTGCAGGATGAAGAAGATTTAAGGGAAAAATTACAGAGAAAAATCCTTGCAATGCAGGAGTGTGTATCCGATGTGTACAATGTTCCTTCTAAATTATGTGATACAACTGTTTATAAAAAGTTAATAGAAGCTATTTCTAAAGGGGAATCTGTTGAGAGAGACAAAATTTTTTGGAAAGATTTAGAGGATGCGGTATTGAATGTCTCAAAGGATTTTATGAGGAATCTTACCATACTTCTTGGTGGAAAAGTGAAGGAGCATGATAGACATGTCGCATTGCTTGTCAAATGCGGAATAAGTCCATCGGAAATGGTTAAATTACTTAATAAAGAAAAGGGTACAATATCTTACCGTCGCACAGCATTGGGGAAAAGAGCCTTTGATAAGAAAATGGAGACAAAAATGGTTGATAAACTAATACGCTTATTATAAGTATATTAATCCAAGTATATGAAAATCCGCACTTTTCCCGCACAAAATTACTTGTATAGAATATACCGATATTTTAATTTCGTTGGAGTAATTTAATAATACTTCTATGAAATCTATCGTTACAATTCTCATTGTTTTATTTACATTCTTGAATAGCTACTCATCGGGGTTTGCCGGAACAGATATTTACTGTTGTCTCCATCGGACTATTACTGATGTTGAGCCAGAGAATCCTGGGCGACCTATAAGACATCGACTTCCCTCCGCTCCGTTATCATGTGTGATTTCTCAAGACAAAGGAGTTGAGTTCCTGACAGTGCAGAAACCGGAAATCTTATGCTATCAGATTGAGGATATAGATGGGAATGTATACACCTACGGAGATGAACCTTCATTTATAGATGCTCTTTTCTCAATGAGTGGAGAGGTTTCAATATTGATGGTTTCAGAAAGCTGTAACTATATTGGTTATGTTAAGTTATAATTGGTTGTGAGAGTTCAAATAGATTATTAAACCTAAGATTAAATTTATGAAACAGAGACTTGTTTTTTTCATTGCCGTGGTGGCAATGATAGTATCGTTAGCATCCTGCAATAGTGAAATGGAATTGGTTGTCAGAACTGATAACCCAGGTACTTTCGTTGGAAGAGACGAGGCAAGAGCTGATCTTGAGAATCTTCTTGATGCGGTTGATAAACATTCTTCAAGAGCTACAGGCTCAGGGAGAAGAAGAATATCGAATGAATATACTCTATCGAAGAGTATGCTTACACGTTCCGGGAATAATGATTCGATATCGTTGTATGTCTTTAATTTTGAGAATGAACAGGGATATGCACTGATGTCGGGCGATAACCGTCTGCCATCACTGTTGGTTCTCACGGAAGAAGGCAATTTGGATCCAGAGAGTGAAAACATCACAAATGCCGGAGTGGTTAGTTTTTACGAAGGTCTTGATGATGTGATAAAGGATCTGACTCCTCTACCGGAAACTCCAATCAGTCCATATTTAAAAGAGTTTGATACTTATGGCCCCTGGGAGAATATCGTTTACAAAAATGCAGCCTATTGTAAAGTTAAATGGGGACAGGAGACTCCTTACAATAAGGTAGTGAAGGAATTACATGGAGGGAAAGAAGTTTTAACCGGCTGTGTGGCCACTGCTGTCGCGCAGTTGATGTCAGTTCACCAGTATCCTCCCACTTATGATGGTCATATCTTCAATTGGGAAAGAATGACCAGCCAAATAAAAGCATCGAGTTGTACTGAAGGAATACAGGATCAGATAGCGATGTTGATGGCTCAGTTGGGATTGCATAAGCATTTGGATGTAACATATAATGAAGATGGAAGCGGAGCAAAACCTGATAACATTCCTCGCACGCTATTGTCTATGGGATATTCATCCGGAGGAGTTCTCGAGGTTTTTAATTCAGAAAAACTGATTGACGAACTAAAAAAAGGTTTTCCTGTATTGGTTTCAGGTTATTGTTATAGATCGAGAGTTGATATTTTAGGGGTTAAATTTAGTTATGTATATGAGAGAGGCCATGAGTGGTTGGCACATGGATTATTAGAACGCAAAAGAGAAAAAAGAAGACATGATAAAAACGGAGATGTTATTTTTACTACAACCGAGTCAGTTTATTATCCTCTATATAATTGGGGATGGGACGGAAAATCTGATGGATATTATCTGGTAAGTACTTTTGATCCTAAAAACGGATTTGATTATAGCGAGTCAACAAGAGGGAAAGAAGGAGAAGAGGATAATTACCAGTTTAACACACAGATAGTTACCGGAATAAGAAAGTAAGAGATTATGAAGAAGATTTTTTTGATTTTACAATTGCTTGTTGGCACGACGTTCATTTCTTTTCTTCAGTCTTGCGGAGGAGAAGGAATAGACCATCCCTGGTATCCCGTTGATCTTGAAATTACGGGTGCAACGCTCGATCCTAATACTCATAAACACTTTGACTATAATGTTACTATACCTCCTTCAGGAGGAGAGATAACAGTAAAAGGATATGGAGAGCGCGGTGATCAATCATATATAAGTGCAATAGAAGAGATTGCCCCAAACAAACATTATTATAGGGTAGATTGGGATGGAAAACCTCCATATTTTGGCTCCGACTCATGGTTGGCAGGGGAGTGGTGGAGCATAAAATATACAAAAGAGACAGCCCCCTATGAAATGGTCATAATTATTCAACCGAATCCTTCTGATCAGGAGCGCATCATTAAACTTGAGTATGGATGTTGCTATATGGTTTCACATGTAACTTTAACACAAAAAGGGAAGTAAAAGAGAATTACTTTTAATGCACGTGTAGTACTTACGAAATAATGAATAATACCGCACGGCACAGATTGGGTTCTTGTCGTTTTTAAGCGTTATTTTATTTCGTTCACTCGGTAGCATGGACAGTTATTCTCTTTCGCTCAAAAAAAATCTGACCGCTTATTCCCACACACAACTCCATTAGCAAATTCAAACCTGTAAATTAATGCAAAAAGTAAGTAAAATAATTATTCTACTTACTTTTTTACATTAATTTATTTGCTATATGTATTTTATTTCATATCTTTGCAAAATAACATAATAAAAGTTAGATACGATAATTTGGGAGTGTGAGAAGTTAATGGATATTATTTAATAAATAAGTAGTTCCAATAATTAATCGATATATGTTTCACTAAGTAGATGAAAGAATCTTGAACGCTAAAACGTATTCTTTTGGGTATCTTTTACCTTATCATTCAGTCGCATACGTAAGTATGCTCCTTTATTGACTCGTCATAGTTTTCCTATAAAGGAAACTCGTCGATTTTCAATTCTGCGGCAAAAGCTACTCAAAAATAACTTCGTTTTATCTGTTCATTAATTCTTAGGAGCTACTTACTCTAAATGTTGCGATTATGACGAGTCAATCCCGAATCAAGTAGAGAGACAACAGTAAAATGATATGGGAAATAGGATTTCGTCACATATAATTAATTTTAAAACCGACAAAATAAAAGATGCTTATGAAATTTTCATCTAACAGAGTCCCTTTCCGCTGGAGGATTCTTGCGTTTCTGGTTCCGATCCTTATGTTGTCTTCTTGTAAAGATGACGGGATGATTTGGGATATGTATCCTGTCAATGTTAATATTTATATTCAAGACACCGATGGTGCCAATCTCCTCTCTCCGTCTGTCACCGGTAGTCTTTACGGGAAGAAAATTGTTGTTAAATACCAAGGGGAGGAATATGAATTGGATTGGGATGCGAATGAAACACGCCATTATATGCCTTCTTTCTCAGGATTGAGTCTCAAGACCGACTATACTCAATCCGGAGACCATTACGAAAAGGATGTAAATAAAAACTATCTCTCTTTCGGCGAATTTGACGGTGAGGATAATCAGGACATATCTATCTCTCTTAATATCGAGGGCTATCCTGAACCATGGGAGATATCCGTTTCTCATCGCATTAAATGGAAGAGGAATAAACCTCAGGTTACCAACACGGCCACTCTTAATGGGAAAGAGGTATCATATGATAATATTCGGATATCCTTATGAACCTTTATAGGATTGACTATGTGAAAATTACAAGCTCAAACGAACCGGTCAGAATTAAGTTGAGCTTTGTGCCCTTATCAGACTTATAATGAATAATCCCGCAGACCTATGGATGGGTTCTGCGGGATTATCTATGTTAGAGTTATATGGAAAATCAACGGTGTGATTCCTGAATCTTATTGCGCATCGCTGAATTGAATGTATCAGCGGCGAGGAGCTGATCTGTAGTTAGGTGCATGCGGTAGCGCCAGTAGTGCTTCGGATTGGCGGGTTCGTTGATCTGTTCTTCACGTGGATCTGAACGACGGAGAGAACCATCGGTCGAGAGCCAATCCTGCAAGGGGAGGATGCAGAGCATGGAAGGAGACTTCAGCTGCAGGTCAACAATCTTGTCGCATATCCACGGTTCGGCAAATTGAGGCGCCTCACCCCATTCTCCAAGTATATGATGGAAGAAGCGGTTGGCCACATCATGATCAGATTCCCACCATGAACGTATGCCGGCCATATCATGAGTTGAAGTGGTGCATACAGAATAGTAGGGATAGTTCCAGGTATCGCCAAACTCAAGGGAAGGATCCTTGGGCATCCTTTCGATTTCCAGAGTAAGGATTTCAAGCTGACTCATCACAGCGGGCACACAATCGGGGATCATGCCGAGGTCTTCAGCACATGTAAGCATGGAATTTGAATCGAGAAGTGGTGGAAGCTTCCACATCGCCTTGCCATACCAGAAATCGTTGTGACGGTGATAGTAGAAATCGTTGTAAAGACGGTTGAAGCACCAGCGTTCGTAATCATTAAGCATACGGTACTGATAAGAGAATTGCGCCGAGATGCGTGGATGATAGTGGCCGCGGTGATAAGGATCTTCAATGAAAAGCACATTGTCGATTATGCCGTAAAGCACATTCTCAAACTGTAGGTTCTTCTCGTTTTTCTCCTCTTTTGCAAAGAAATCCTCAACCTTTCTCTGAGTGTCAATATACTGCTTGAGCACGAAACGATCGCCTCCTACATGATCGAGGAAACGCTCCTTGAATTCTTCCTTGTGTTCGCCAAGCATCTCATCGAGCATCCATTCAAGAATGAGGGGATGAGTCTGGATGTCAACGTTAATCCAGAAATCGAATTGCTCACGCATTTCATTGGGTGAGAAGGGGAGGGCAGGATTGAAATACCCTAACAAGCCATGAACGGCATCCATTGGAATCTCCCATATGCGGAAGAAGCCAAGGATGTGGTCGATACGGTAAGCATCGAAATACTCAGCCATCTTGCGGAAACGGTTTTTCCACCACTGGAAACCATCTTTCGACATTTCATCCCAGTTATATGTGGGGAAGCCCCAGTTCTGGCCGAGAACAGAGAAATCATCTGGTGGCGCGCCGGCCTGTGTGTTCATATTGAAGAGCTCGGGTGTCTGCCAAGCATCGGCACTGAAACGGCTGATTCCGATTGGAATATCACCTTTGAGCACAACCCCCTTGCTGTGGGCGTAATCACGCACATCGCGCAGCTGACGGTCAAGATGATATTGCACGAAATAGTAGAAATTCACTTCCTCAGAGTGTTCTTCGGCAAAGCGATCCACTTTCTCATTATCGTAGGCGGCATATTCACCCCAGAGATTATTGTCGGGAGTGTTGTTGATGTCGCGAAGCACACTCCATACAGCATAAGGTTTCAACCAGTAGGAGTTTTTCTCTATGAATTCTTTATATGCTTTGGTGCGACGTGTGTTTGCTCCGGTTTCAGCGAAAATTTCACGAAGATATTCCTGTTTGCCGTTGTTCACGCGCTCATAGTCAATTTCAGAGAGTGAATTAAGTTCGCGTCCAAGGTTACGGTAATATTCGCGGCGGCTTTCATCTTTGAGTGTGCCAACCTCTTCCAGACGGATATACTGAGGATGAAGTGCGAATGTAGAGTTTGATTTGTAAGGATATGAATCGAGCCATGTTTTGGTCATCATAGTGTCGTTTACAGGAAGAACCTGAAGAATTTTCTGTCCTGTCACCACGCACCAGTCAACCAATTTTTTAATATCGACGAAATCACCTATACCGAAATCTTCCTCCGAACGGATTGAGAATACCGGAATGGCTGTTCCGGCACCTTTCCAATTCTCTTTGGGATTGGCGAAACTACCTCCCTCAACCACTACCTGATCCTTGCCGGAAGTGTCGGGAATGCCGTAGATGCGGTTGGAGTTATTCTCCCACCCTACAACACTGTCGTCATTTTTATTGACGATAAGGAATTTATATTCGAAAGGAGATTTCACTCCGTCCATAGGGATATTCACTTCCCAACGAGGGAAGTTGGCATCGTTCATTTTTACGGCCTTAGCGGGATCCCAGTTTCCGAGAGCTTTCCCTTCCCCTGAAATGGCCAGACATTCGTCGGGTCCGATCATCGGGGCCTCTATGCGGAAGCATATTGTTCCGGGAAGGGCTTTGAGCGGCTGATCACGGTAGGGGCGGCGAAGCATACCGTCGACAAACGCTGAAGAGAAGAACGGTTTATCGTGAGGCAGAGAATGCCATGCGTCAAAGATGGCATAGTTCTCTATATTTTCTCCGGAAATGAATCGGTGTGGTTTCCCCCACTCGAATTTCCAAGCCTGATCAGGAGCCTTTACAATGAATGAATAGTCGAAATCACCGGGATCGTGGTCGAGTTCAAGACCGAGTTCCCATGTGTCGGGACTCACGAGTGTCATTTCCACCGCTGCGTGAATGTCGCCTCCTCCGAGTTCGGGTATATTCCCGCAAAGATAGACCGACTCACCCCATTCGGTGTGGTAGTTGATTACAAAAGAAATTTTCATGTAAGAATATTTTATTTTAGATTGAAAGTTTAACATTGATTATCCACACTTGGAGCTGCCGCAAGTGGTGCATATCAGACAGCCCTCCTGATAAATAAGGGTCTCGGCTCCGCATTTAGGGCATTTCTGCCCTTTTGCCTCAGTGCCGTTGGGGAGATATTTTTTCAAGGCTCTCTCCACGCCGTTTTTCCAAGTGTTGATGTTGGTCGAGTCGAGTTCGAGAGTGCCTACCAGCTTCAGCACCTGATCTATCGGCATTCCGTAGCGGAGCACCCCAGAAATCAGTTTCGCATAGTTCCAGAATTCAGGGTTGAATTTCTCGGAAAGACCCTCTATTGTGGTTTTATAACCGCGTTTGTTTACGAACTGGAAATCATATCGTTTTTTGCCGTCGGGATCAACAGTTTTGATAATTGTTCCGTGGTTTACACTCTTGGGACAGAAAATACCATCCTCATCGTCAACCAGACCGGTGAAAATCTCATAGGGTTTCCCTCCGACAAGACCCACGAAAGCGATCCATTTTTCCTTGTTGTTCTGAAATCTCACCACATCGGCTTCAAGTTCGCGCGGACGTTTCACGAGGTGTTCGTGAGTGGACGGATGATGATGGTCGGGCTTATTCTTTACCGATTCCAAAACATTGTTACGCGATCCGTCGCGGTATACCGTACACCCTTTGCACCCTGCTTTCCATGCTTCTACATAGAGATTGCCGACAAGCTCTTCCGTCACGTCATTGGGAAGATTTATTGTCACGCTGATCGAATGATCAACCCATTTTTGCACTTCTCCCTGCATTCTTACTTTTTCCATCCAGTTTACATCGTTGCTGGTGGCTTTGTAATAGGGGGAACGCTTCACGAGCTCCTCGATCTCGTCGGCCGACATATTCTTTTTAGGTTCGATGCCGTTGATTTTCATCCATTCGAGGAATTTATGGTGATACACAATATATTCCTCGAAAGAATCGCCCACTTCATCTATAAAATCAACCTTTACGTTCTCATCATTCGGATTCACTTTGCGCTTGCGTCGGTAAACGGGCATGAATACCGGTTCGATTCCTGAAGATGTCTGCGTCATGATTGAGGTGGTGCCTGTAGGAGCTATTGTGAGGCATGCGATGTTGCGCCGACCGCTTTTCACCATTCTGTCGTATAGAGCAGGGTCGCTCTCACGGAGTCGGAGGATATATGGATTGTTTTTCTCTCTTTCGGCATCGTAAACTTCAAACGCTCCCCTTTGCTCGGCCAGTTCCACAGAGCCGCGGTAATAGGCGAGGGCAAGCTCACGGTGCACTTTCACTGAGAATGCCGTTGCTTCAGGTGTGCCGTAACGAAGACCCATAGCAGCGAGCATATCGCCTTCACCTGTGGTTCCACAGCCGGTGCGTCGTCCTTTTAGCGTTTTGGAGCGTATCTTTTTCCAGAGATTCAGTTCCGTGGATTTCACTTCATCTGTCTCGGGATCTGCCTCGATCTTCTTAATTATGGTATCGATCTTTTCCATCTCAAGATCGATGATGTCGTCCATTATGCGCTGTGCTTTTGCAGCGTGTTCATGAAAAAGATCAAAATCGAATTCCGCTTCGGGAGTGAACGGTTTTTTAACATAGCTGTATAGATTAATCGCCACAAGGCGGCAGCTATCGTAGGGGCATAAAGGAATCTCACCGCATGGATTAGTGGAGACTGTCTCAAACCCTAAATCTGAATAGCAGTCAGGCACCGACTCACGTCTGATCGTGTCCCAGAACAATACCCCGGGCTCTGCACTCTTCCATGCGTTATGCACGATTTTCTTCCATAAGGACGAGGCATCGGTCTCTGTGACAAAGGATGGCTCGGTGGCTGTCACCGGGAATTGCTGACGATAAGGTTTTCCCGAGAGGGCGCATTCCATGAACTCATCGTCAATTTTCACTGAAACGTTTGCCCCGGTGACTTTCCCTTCCGTCATTTTCGCATCTATGAAACTTTCGGCATCAGGATGCTTTATACTTACAGTCATCATCAGTGCCCCGCGTCGGCCGTCTTGTGCCACTTCGCGAGTGCTGTTGCTATAGCGTTCCATGAACGGAACAAGACCGGTAGAAGTAAGTGCTGAGTTTTTAACCGCACTCCCTTTAGGACGGATATGCGACAGATCGTGCCCCACGCCGCCACGTCGTTTCATAAGCTGCACCTGCTCTTCGTCAATACGGATTATGCCGCCATATGAATCCGGATGTCCGTCAAGGCCGATAACGAAGCAATTGGACAGCGATCCAACCTGATAGGTATTTCCTATTCCTGCCATCGGACTTCCCTGAGGCACAATGTAACGGAATCTACGGAGCAGTTCAAAAACCTCTTCCTCGCTCATGGGGGAGGGATATTTCGATTCAATTCTTGCAATTTCGCCCGCTATGCGGTGATGCATGTCATCGGGAGTAAGCTCATAGAAATTACCGTCGGAATCTTTCAGTGAGTACTTGCTTGACCATACACGGGCGGCAAGTTCGTCACCTTTGAAGTATTCAAGGGCAGCATCGTAAACCTGGTCGTAACTGTATTTTGTTCTTTCCATTCTTTAGGTCGGATATCGGATAGTTTATGGGTATTAATATTTTGAGCTACTTATTCTGAGAAGGAGTAAAGAACTCATTTTTTATCCCCTATGAAGGTGAAATGAGTTCAATAATGAATTCATCTGCAAATATCGGCAAAAAAAATCATATATGATAATGTAGGGAATGAAATTTTTTCTAATTTTGACATGTCTTAGAGGAAATTTCATTTTCCAAAAAAGAAGATTCGTGTGACGTTTTTTTCGCTTATGATTTGACAACTGTTTGAAAATCATTAAAATGATGAGTACAAGATTTAAATATAACATAGATTTGCCTCAAACTCTCGATGCGATTCTTGACCAGGATTTCTGGGTGATCGACAATGTTAGCGCAGCGATGCTCCAGTCGCTCACCGAGCCTGTGAAGTTTGCAGCCAATACCTGGATCTTCGTAAAGAGCGGAACATGTCATGCGGAGATAAGCCTGATCTCCCATAAAATAAAAGGACCGGCATTTGTGTCTATACGTCGGTCGCAGTTTCTTATGCCCTCTCTCATAAGTTCGGATTTTGAAGCGGCCGTGATAGTCATGTCGAAAAGGTTTGAGGAGAATCTTTTCCTTCTTCTGTCGGATACCCCTCTGTATTCGGTGATGAATCGTCATGTATGGGTGCCGGTTCCCTCCGAAATAGCGGGGAGCGTGGATTCATTCGTGAGCCGGCTTAATTCAATTCTGGCCGACCGTGACAATCCGTATGGTGGACAGGCACTGGTTTTCGAGGTGGCTTCATATGTGTTCGGTTCGCTTTATAAATGTTACGAGCCTTTCATAAATGAGATCACGACCAATAAGGGGAGAATGGCGAATAAATTTCTTTCGCTTGTTCAGGAGAATTATAAGAAGGAGCGTTTCCTTGATTTTTATGCCTCTCAGCTTGAGATAACGCCTAAACATCTGTCGAGAACCATAAAGAGTCAGACCGGATTCACTGCGGTGGAATGGATAGAGCGTTTTGTGATTCTTGAAGCCAAGGTGCTTCTTAAGTCAACTAACCTCAATATACAGCAAATCGCTGATGAACTCAATTTCCCGTCGCAATCTTTCTTCGGCAAGTATTTCAAGAAATACACCGGAATGTCGCCTAAGGAGTTTAGAAATTCATGAGGCAGCAGGCTCGATGAGTTGATCCTTACCTTTTGTTGGGAGAGACCGATATTTTCCATTTATCGGAGATGATGAGTCCACCGATAATCAGCACGCAACCTATATATCCGAGCAGATATATATTTTCACCCAAAACGAAATATGCTGCGATCATTGTAACGAGCGGCTGCATATAGAGATAATTGTTTGCCGTGACAGGTCCTAAATATTTCATAGCCTCGTTCCATACGAGATACGCTACCAAAGAACACATCACCACAAGGAAAATGAAGTTCATGAGATAACGTGGATTGTTAAGGTCGATGAGCTCGGCAAGGTGCAGCGGTTCCTGCTGTAGGAGCAGCAGAGGAAGAGCCGTTATCACACCGTAGAAGAATAGTTTGCGAGTGATAAAGAGAGAGGTGTAATTGGGAATTATCCGTTTTATAGCCACTGTATATATAGCCCAGCAGAACGCGGCTGTCAATGCGAGAAGATCGCCTTCCGGATGCAGCTCCATTGACGCACCATGACTGAAGATAATGCATCCGACACCGGCGAAAGCCACAACCGAGCCGATCAGAACCCCGGCCTGAATTCTTTGCTTGAACATCAGCGCAACTAAAAAGGTGGTGAAAATAGGGGAGATCGAGGCCAATAGGGATACGTTGCCTGTGGTGGTCAGACGCAAGGCGTAGTTCTCCGTGATAAAATATAAAGATCCGGCGCATATGCCGCAAAGTGCAAGTGTGATTTCATCTCGCCATGAATCAGACATTATTTTACGCCATGTGAAGATGAGCAGAAGAAAGTAGGCCGCGGCGAAGCGGTAGACATACATCTCAACGGGAGTGAACCCTCCGTCTTCCATTAGAATCTTGGTACTGAGAAAAGATGATCCCCAGGCAATGACCGTGATCAAAGCTCCGAGATGAGCAAGAAGCAGTAAATATTTCTGGCCTGTGGCGGTATTGAATTTCATGATAAGATTCGAAGGTATAGTATTAGATTGTTCAAAAAACGGGCGGCTTGTCTCACACTCTGTTTTGAATGTAAAGGAGCCCGGGTTAAAGTTCGTTTCACAAAATTAAAAAAATATTTCTAATAAACTGTTTCCCTCTCAAAAAAAATTTATCCCAATTTGGAAAATTGATAATTGGTGATTAAATTTGCCATTAATATGAGATCAGCGGTCGATACGGAAATGAAGGAACATCTTCGGAAACGTTTCGCGGAGTTTATAAAGTCGAAGAAAATGCGACAGACTCCGGAGCGCTTTGCAATACTCGACAAGGTGTTTGAACAGCGCGTTCATTTCGACATCGACGAGCTATATCGCGACATAGAATCGGAATATAGGGTCTGTCGGGCCACAGTGTATAACACGGTTGAGCTTCTATGTGAATGCAACATTTTGCGTAAACATTATCTCAACGAGAATCAGGCGGCATATGAGCTTTCCGATGACCGACATCTTCATCTGATCTGCATGAACTGCGGGAAAGTGCGAGAGGTGCGCGATGAGGGCTTCAATGAATATTTCGAAAAGATGAAATTCAGACAATTCAAGGCGTCTTTCATCTCTACAAATATCTATGGGCTTTGCAGTTCGTGTTCGCGTAAACTCAGAAGAGAGTCAAGGGATTTGAATAATTAAACACTTAAATACTTAATATCTAACCTTATTTATACCATGGCAAAAGTTAAACCATTCAAGGGTGTTCGCCCTCCGAAACATCTTGTGGAAGAAGTAGCTTCACGTCCTTATGACGTTCTGAACTCGGAAGAGGCCCGCAAGGAGGCTGAGGGTAACGCCAAGAGTCTTTATCATATAATCAAACCGGAGATTGATTTTGAACCCGGATTCGATGAGCACGATCCCGCTTGTTATGACAAGGCGGTAGAGAATTTCAAGAAATTCCAGGAAGAGGGATGGCTTGTTCAGGATGGCGGCGAGAATTATTATATCTATGCCCAGACAATGGATGGCCGCACTCAATATGGTTTTGTTGTTGCGGCATGGGTGCCCGACTATATGGAGGGACGCATAAAGAAACATGAGCTTACCCGCAGGGATAAGGAAGAAGACCGCATGAAACACGTGCGTTGCAACAACGCCAATATCGAGCCGGTGTTCTTCGCATTCCCCGACAATGAGGAACTTGAAAAGATTATCCGCGAAGTCTCAGCAAAGGAGCCGGAATATAATTTTGTCGCTCCCGATGGGTTCGGACATACTCTTTGGGTGATAGACGACCCTGAGACTATTGCGAAAGTGACGGAAGAGTTTGAAAAAATTCCCAATCTCTATATAGCTGACGGTCATCACCGTTCGGCTGCAGCCGCACTGGTAGGAGCTGAAAAGGCCGCCGGCAATCCCGATCATAAAGGGGATGAGGAATATAACTATTTCATGGCGGTTGCTTTCCCATCTTCTCATCTCCGCATCATAGACTATAACCGCGTGGTGAAAGATCTTAACGGACTGACTCCTGCCGAATTCCTTAAAAAACTTGAAGAAAATTTCGTGGTTGAAGATAAAGGAACCGAGATTTATCAGCCCCAGGGTCTGCATAACTTCTCACTCTATCTCGACGGCCGCTGGTATTCTCTCACCGCGAAAGAGGGCACGTTCAATGATCAGGATCCCATTGGAGTTCTCGATGTGACCGTATCTTCCGATCTCATTCTCCGCGACATTCTGGGTATTCACGATTTAAGAAGCGATAAGAGAATCGACTTCGTTGGTGGTATCCGTGGTCTTGGAGAACTCAAACGCAGGGTCGATAGCGGTGAGATGGCAATGGCACTTGCTCTTTATCCCGTAACGATGGATCAGCTGATGAATATCGCCGACACCGGTAACATCATGCCTCCCAAGACCACATGGTTCGAACCCAAGTTGCGCTCGGGTCTTGTGATTCATAAACTTGACTGACAAGGAGTCCTGATTTAGCGAAGTTATATTTTGCAGTAAACGAAATATTTCATAATTTTACAGAGGGAAACAAGGTTGTTTCCCTCTGTATTTGTAAATAAGATGATCAGACTGAAAAATATCATATTTATCACGGCTTTATTTCTATCTTTTATCGGCCAAGGGATAAAGTTATTTGCTTGCACATCGGCCATAATAAGCGCGGATCTAAATCCATACGGACGTCCTATATTGTGGAAACATCGCGACACAAGCACTAAAGACAATAAGGTGGAATATGTTGAAGGTAAAGACGGACAATTCTCCTATGTAGCCCTGTATAACGCCGCCGATATGGGTCTTAGCGAGGCATGGATGGGGATGAATGATGCGGGATTCGCAGTTATGAATACGGCTTCCTACAATATAAAGGATGATAAGGTGCCTGCCAAAAAAATGGATAAGGAAGGTTATGTGATGACAAAAGCCCTCCGCAGCTGCCGCACGGTCGATGATTTTGCACATCTTCTCGATACACTTCCGCGTCCGATGGGAGTGGAAGCCAATTTCGGAGTGATCGACGCTTATGGAAACGGAGCATATTTCGAGACCAATAACCATTCTTTCATTCGTTACGATCTGAAGGATGCCCCCGACGGGATGTTGGTCCGCACAAACTACAGTCATTCCGGACGTCCAAAGGAAGGCTATGGATATGTAAGGGAGGCAAATGCGGAATGTCTTCTGACCCCATTCGCCGAAAAGCGTGAGATAACCCCCGAACTCCTCACCGAGAATATAAGCCGCACTTTTTATCATGACGGGAAAAAGAAAGATTTCACCTTTACAGGCGAGCGGTCGCTCCTTGATGATGATTTTATTCCGCGTTACAAATCAACGGCCACTATAGCCATTGAGGGATGCAAACCTTTAGCTCCCGGTGAAATTATTGATCCCGAACTGGTGAAGAAGCAGTATATCATGTGGACAGGTATCGGATATCCTCCCGTTTCGAGAATACGGGCCGTAAGATGCGATAAGGATGGAGTGGACGAAGGTTTGAGGGGAACTCTGCCTAACGGTCACAGCCGTCTTGGAGACGAGGCTGTGAAAAAGAGAGGAGAGGTGTTCACCTCAAAAGGTAAGAAGATGTATATCGACCTGTCAAAACTATATAACGAATCGGGCACAGGATATGCTCAGAAAGCCATAGAGGAGAACCATCAGACTTATCTGAATGAAATTGATCTGCGCGATGGAAATGATTCGGCAACCGGAGATAAATCAAATCAATGATAAGGACGGATATTTTCAAGGCGGATAAAAAACGGTTTGCCATGCTTCTGCTCGAACGGCATGGTCAGTCATGGCTTTTCGGAGGATTCTTTCTCTTTTTCACTGCCATGATTCTCGGATTCACTGTGGATTACCGTATATTTATCCTCGCGCTCCTTCTGGTCTGCCTTATAGCTCCGGCCCTACTTCTCATTCTTTATTATAATTACGGTATGAGAGGAGAGAATTTCCTGAATGTGCTTGATCATCGTGTTGAGATAGGGAGCGACATGCTTTCTCTTTTTCTAAAGATAAAAGGGGGTGAGAATGAGGAGGCTGATGAAGAGAATGAGCCACAGGAGGAATGGCGCCGGTATGATTACCCTTTCTCCTGTTTCGGCAATTATTCGGTAGGAAAGGATTATGTGGTGTTTCCATTGCTCGCACCCAAGGCAGGCTTTCTATATCTTCCGTTGGATGCTTTTGATAACCATATATCTTTTTCCGAAGCAGTGAAAAGGATAAGCAAAAAAGAATGTAATGAGAATAATCAAGGATAAGAATCGAAGATATTGCTTCATAATGGATATGGAGGTGAGAGATTATGAGCTTGACTGCGAACAGATAGTCAACAATGCCAATTACCTTCATTATATGGAACATACCCGTCATCGTTTCTGTAAGGATGCGGGCTTGTCTTTCATTGAGATGCATAACCGGGGCATAGATGCGGTGGTGCGTAAGATAGAGGTGGAATATAAGACCTCTCTTCGAGGGGGAGACAGTTTTATCTCTTGTCTGCGCTTAGAAAGAAAAGGGCCGAGATTTGTGTTTCATCAGGATATAATAAGAAGTGACGGCGAGATTTGTGCCGAAGGGGTTGTGACTGTGGTTGTGCTTAAAGACGGCAAACTGTCGCGTGGCGATGAATTGGCGGCTGTGTTCAGCAAATATATATGATGAACGACCGAGAAGCCACCATATTGAAGATAGCAATGTCTTTCACACCGGGAGTGAATGCCGATGTAGTGAGAAGGATAGAGGAGGCAGGAGTTACGTTGCATGATTTTTTTGAGAGCAGCACATCCCGACTTTCCGACTCTCTCGGTATGCCTTCATTGAAGCTTGATAAAGTTCGCAGGGAAGAAGCCTTGTTCCGGGCGCGCAAGGAGATGGAGTTTGTTGAGCGTCACGGCATACGTGTATATTATCTTGGAGATGATGATTATCCGATGTTGCTCAGTGAGACCGGAGATGCGCCGGTAGTGTTATATCAATTGGGGGAAACGGATCTTGATGCCGAGCATATCATGAATATAGTAGGCACCCGACGCAACACCGCATACGCCGTCTCTTTCTGTGAGACATTCATTAAAGCTCTAGCCGAATATTTTCCGGATATTGTTATCGTTTCCGGTTTGGCATATGGAATAGACAGCCTTGCTCACAAAGGAGCCTTGGAGAATGGGCTCCCTACGGTGGCAGTAGTGGCACATGGACTTGATACAATTTACCCTGCCGCGCATCGAGATCTGGCAAGAAGGATAGTGAAGAGCGGAGGATCGATTGTGACGGAATATCCATCCGGTACTACACCCTTTCAGAAACGCTTTCTGGAGCGTAACAGGATTGTGGCCGGCCTTAGCGAGTTGACTCTTGTGGTGGAATCGCCGATAAAAGGAGGAGCAATGAGTACGGCCAACATGGCATTTTCATATTCTAGAGAAGTAGGAGCGGTGCCGGGTCGTATATCCGACCCGATGAGCGAAGGGTGTAATCTTCTGATAAGAAAACAGAAGGGGAGTTTGGTTTCATCTGTGGCAGATGTGATAGAGTTAATGGGGTGGCGTCCGGCGGGCGTGGCTGTAAAACCTAAACAGCGTAATCTTTTTCCCGAACTTCAAGGCGAGGCGCATGAAATATATGAGATTCTAAAATTCTCTTCCGCTCCTTTATCTGTCGACGGTCTGTATCAGAAAACGAAGATACATATTCCGGTGCTCAATTCGACCCTTACCGAAATGGAATTTGACGGTATAGTGGTGCGTCTTCCGGGAAATAGATATACACTGGCGTAGCTTCAGACAATATAAGCAATATAAGAAGGAGATGGTTAACCATCTCCTTCTTATATATTTTGTCTTCTTTGTACACTTTTTGCTTAGAAACGATCGAGCACGGTTTCAATAAGTTTCCTAACCTTGGGTTTGTAGTCGGTATTTGCATTGTTTGCACGTCGTTCGGCAATAATGCAGCAGACGGTCATGGCCTTATGTCCGAGCATCTTGGCCATACCTTGCAGACATCCCGATTCCATCTCAAAATTGGTTACAGGGCGTCCACGGTAGCGGAAACTTTCAATCTTTTCATTTAGATTGGGGTCGGCGAGTGGAAGTCGAACCATTCTTCCCTGAGGAGCATAGAAACCTACAGCAGAGATAGTGTAACCTCTGACCATATCATCACGTCCTATTCTATCCACGAGATCGGGATCGGCATCAACCGTATATGGTGCAGCCCAAGTGGGATCCCAGTCGGTGTGAATACAGAACAGTTTCTCAAATTCAAGGTCGCAGACTTCGTTGCGGTCGGCATAGAAATTAAGTATTCCGTCCGTACCGGTTCCTTTCTCGGCGATAACGAAGTCACCTATATGTAAGTCATCCTGTAGAGAGCCGGAAGTGCCGACCCTTACAATCTCAAGAGTGCGGTGTTCCGGTTTAACGGTACGCGTCTTGAAATCAATGTTTGCAAGAGCGTCAAGTTCGGTAACAACGATTTCGATATTGTCGGATCCGATACCGTGAGAAATCACCATTAAAGGTTTCCCTTTATAAGTTCCGCCAATAGCGTGAAATTCCCTTGAAGTGACATTATAGTCGATAGTATCGAAATAAGAAGCCACCATATCCACACGACCCGGATCGCCCACGAAAATTATTTTATCCCGCAATTGATCAGGGGTGAGATGTATATGAAAAGCCGAGCCATCCTCATTTATTATAAGCTCGGAAGGGGGGATAATTCTTTTATCTTCCATAAAGATATAGATTAAAGGTTATGATAGAATGCGAATGTAAAATAAAACGAGATATTCAATTGATTCATGCGACATTTGAAATCTCCATACAAATATAACGAAAAATGATAAAAAAAGTAGCAAATAATTTGGAAGATATTATAAAAATGTTGTAATTTTGTAGGCTATCAAAAACGACCGGGGAAAGATGCCGGAGTGGTCGAACGGGACGGTCTCGAAAACCGTTGTACCCTTACGGGTACCCAGGGTTCGAATCCCTGTCTTTCCGCAATTATCCGCGATAACTAACCTTGTATTAGGCAGTTGTCGCGGATTTTGTAAGAGAGTCATAGACTCGCAAGAGACGCAAAAAAAATTATAATCTTAGGCTATGTCATAATTTTCGATAGAAAATTTAAGATATGGCTAATAAAAATTTGTCCTCCAAACAACGCAATACTGATGCAGATGTATTAGGATATATGCTACCGGTATACCATGACAAAGGGAAGAAGGTTTATGTCGATTTCCGCTGTTACGATCCGGCTCTCGGAGCAATGAGACGGAAGAAATATCATCTCGACAAATACAAGACAAAGAAAGAGAGAAAGCTACATGCAGATTTACTAATTGCTACATTGACAGCCAAGCTCCGGAGCGGTTGGAACCCATGGTGCGACGCATCGACCGACAGGCAGTTTACCGAGATCTCGGAAATCCTTGACCGATACACCGAGTATGTAGAAAAAACATGCCGGGAACGCACGCAGGAGAATTACCGGTCCAGGGTAAATGTTTTTCGGGAATACAACAATTCCCGTTACCGTCCTATCAAATATGCCTACGAGTTTGACAAGACTTTCGTTCTGGAATTTCTCGACCATATCCTTCTGGACCGCGATGCCGGAGCGAGAACCAGGAACAATTACAAGGGTTGGCTAAGCTCCCTGTCGGAGTGGATGATCGGGCGGAAATATATCAATGAGAATCCGGCAGAAGGGATTCCTAAGCTGCATGAGGATCCTAAGAAGAGGCAGCCATTGAGCAAAGAGATGATGAAGGCTCTTTATGCGCATCTCCTCGAGTATGACAAGCATTTCCTTCTGGCCTGCCTCTTCGAATATTACACATTCATCCGGCCAACAGAGCTGAGCAACATCCGCATCGACGATATCCGGATAAAGGAGCAGAAGGTGTTCATAAGCGCGAAGTTCAGCAAGAACAAACGCGATGGATATGTAGGTCTGAATGACACATTGATAAGGCTCATGCTCGACCTGAAGATCTTCGGATATCCCGGCACGCACCACCTGTTCGGTAAAAACTTCATTCCCTCGGGGAAGAAAGTGGATGCCGACATCTTCAATAAGCGATGGGTCCGGATGCGCACGCATCTCGGCTGGGGTGACGAATACCAGTTCTACAGCCTGAAGGATACCGGTATCCGCGACCTTGCCAACAGTGCCGGCGTAGTGATAGCCCGCGATCAGGCCCGGCACACCGACATAGCAACGACAAACAAATATCTTGGGGCAACCACTACCGTACACCCCGAGACACAGAATTTC
Source organism: Bacteroides sp. (assembly GCA_014801535.1). Taxonomy (GTDB): domain Bacteria; phylum Bacteroidota; class Bacteroidia; order Bacteroidales; family Muribaculaceae; genus Lepagella. The sequence continues at coordinate 101,844 of JAAVEA010000011.1, read as the reverse complement.
AAGGGGGCCCTTGAGTAACTACAGCCGGTAGAACTCACCCTGTATCAGACTCGACATTCCGGCAGAGGAGAAGGATATCTGCAGACGCTTGCAGATATACCTTTTCCCTCTGATCAGGAATTCCGCCCTCGGATTTGGAAGAGAGTCCGAGAGGAAAGATATTTTATAAAGCCGGCGCTCATTTATCGATTTCAGTGAAGAGATTCCCCGGTCGAAAGAATGATTGAGCCTCATAGTCTTTGCCTTTGTCACATACACCCCGAAATCGGAATATACATGCACGTTTGAAGTGATCGGGATCTGATTTCTCCAATCGATACCTCCGGTCCAATATCCGAGATAAAGCTTGTCGTAATATTCATGCCGTGCCTGATCGCCCGAGCTCAATTCACGGTAAGGCGCCGGCTGCCGCCACGTGGATGAATCATCGGGATCTATCGGGATTGACGAAGAATCCTCAAGATTCTCGTCGGCCGAATAAGGGAGGAACACAGCGTGCGAGTCCGTGCCGATCATGTCTACCGGCACCGGCACCGTTTTCAGCTCCACACGGTCCGCCTCGTCGGAGTCCTGGACTATATAATCTCCGAAATCATTCACCGGCATTAGATTGTAGAGGTAATATGACTTGTCGCCGATCAGATCGTAAGCTTCCCGGTCGCCCGGGTGAGCGTCATCGAAATCGGAATTAACCACAACCAGATCCTCGGAGTGAAGAATAAAATAAGACCTAACGTCGGCGGCATAGAACAGCGCGTCATAAGGATACCCCTTGTATGTTGCCGAATATTTATAACGGCGCAATTCGGCCACCATATCGTCAAGGCGATCATATCTGAAAAACCTGGTCTGATCCTTGATCATGTCAGGATATGATGTGTTGTCGGCCCATCCGGAACCGGGATCCGCCCGTGTTCCCGCCTCACTGTCGTAATTAGTCACCTCCTTAGCCCTTCGGCGAATGAACCAATCGCAAGACTGCATCGGCCAGAACCGCGAAGAATTGTCCGCATAGCCGATATTCTTTGTGAGCTGCGTTTCAGATTTGAAAAGATCATCGTCGATATCCACTTCGACCTCGAATTCATCCACCACGTCACGCACTACCTCCGGATCTATGCCTGAGAGTATGGAGGCAGTGGTGCGGAACGATATTGTTTTGGTGAGATGGTCGATGTCGAACTCACCCTCAAGAATCATCTCGATATTCTCAAAAAACTCATTCACCGTCCAGTGCGGGAGCACCCATGAGAAATCAAGGAGCCTCAGAGATGCCGGAATCGTATTGCACACAAGAAGATTACGTTTCACAGGATCGTTTCTCCACTGAGCGAACTCATATCTGTATCCCATTGCCCGGGCTATACGTATGGCCACTGTAAGGAGATAAGGCATATAGCTCAGGTTCTCCTGTGTTGGATTATGCGCCATTCGCTCCGGACAATTCGAGTAATACCACTGTGGCTCCCACTCCAGGGTATTGTTTTTAAGAGCCACGGCGTTATGCACCATCTCCCCGGAGTCTTTGATCACCCATGGGAGAGCCACGGCATCGGCCGGCTGTCCGTCGGAACACAGCTCACCGTAAAGGAGTCTGGCATCATCCACCGACACGGAGCGTCTCGAGGCCGGAAGGTGAGTATAGCCAAGCGTCAACTCATTGATGTAAGACTCCTCAAAAGATAGCTCGGAATTTTGCTGAGATCGACCCTCAAGGAACTGGATCGTAACGTGCGACTCCGACACACCCACCACCATCACCACTCCCGAGAGCTGCAGCTGAGGCGTGATCAGCTGCGCATTGAAGCGGATAGAATAAATATCGGCGTCCATTCTCCAGATCATACCGAACACCTCCGAATTAACCGGAGAATCCACAAGAGGGATATCAATGCCGAGAGAATAGCCGTCGGCCTGAGTGATCAGGCGGTTTTCCGCCGAATAATCGAAAGCTATATCAGAGGGAAGGTCGATAGAGCGACCTTCAATATAAATCTGCAACATAATCAGGATCTTTTTCTACGAGATTTATTTCTAATCATACGGTCATATCTCTCCTGCGCCTGCTTGCTGCCGAACTCACCGGCCACAGTGCTCACAGCCACGATAGGCGTATCGAGCCGTCGGTTGAGCCTATCGATAGAGGAAGCCAGATCACCTTGCGACAAACCGAATTCTGCCCGAGATCCGGGATCAGGAGACGGTGCGGCCACCTGAATCATTTCCGGCTCCTGCTTTGAATAAGCGAGCATCATAGGGGCCGATATCGAGCGCGACACATCCTCCATGGAGAGTGAACCGATGCGGTTTGTGCGTTGCGCATACTCGAGCATATCGATGATAGGGCGAGCCACCGGCGACTTCACGAGCTTCTGCGAAGCCACCCATTCGCCGGCATGGACCACCCCCGCCGGCTCATCCACATCGCCCGGACGAGTGAAACCACCCTTGGAGTAGCCCGTGGCAGCGGCAGCCTCCTTCTGTTTCTTGATGGCCGCCACCTGCACCAGACCGGCGGCCACAGCAGTTGCAGCTGCGATCGGGGCGAGCACATGCCCCACAACAGGGATTGCCGCAGCCGAACCGTAAGCGTTCAGGGCATTTGTGGCCGTCTGGGCGATCGCCATGATTACCTGCATCGAAAACTCCTTGTTGGCCGCATCCTCCTTAATCTGTGCAATCTCCTCCTGTTTCTTCTTCTCTAACTTTTTAGTCATGTAAGAATTACCCTCTGCAAAAGCGATTTCGCGGTCATATCGCTTCTCGATCGCAGCCGTCTGGATCTGCATCTCCGCCTTGGTGAATTCCGTGATCTGCGACATCACGGCCGACATTACGGCCACGGAAGCCTCAAGACCTTTTGTCAGACCATCGAGCAGATCACCATCCGGATCTTTCAGAGCGTTTGCAAAATCCATCCATGCATCGGTCATTGAAGAGATCAGGGAAACCCACTCAGATTTTGATTCCTTCAATGGAGATATAAGAGCCTCATACAACTCACTCTTTATCACGGCAAGTTTTGAAGCATATTCCTTTTCGTCAATGACACCCTTTGCGAGAGCGTCATCAAGTTTTTTCTTCTCCTCATTGTATTTTTTCTGAGCGCTTTTGGCGCTCTCTTTAGGAGATTTATTTTTCGAGGATCCAGGGAGGGCATCCTTCTCCTCCTTTCGCTCCTTCTTCTCCTTCTTGTTGAGGGCATCGAGCCAACGGCGGTATTCATCCTCTTTGATAAATTTCATATCATAGAGAGTTTTCAGGGCCTCTCGCTCGAGCTTATACTTCTCGGCCACGGAGAGCTTGTCGAACTCCTTCTGATATTCCGCAGCCTTGGCAACCAAAGTTTTCTTTTTATCCATCATATCTGCGGAAAGAAGATCCTGTATCTGCATCTCGTAATTCTCCCATTCTTTTGAACCACGGTCATACATCTGCTGGAGATCCATGAGTTTGTTAAAATTTATGGATAGGATTTCTTCCTTCAGACGAAGCTCATCAGCCATGGAAGGATTTCTAATGCTGGCGAATTTCGCTTTTGCCTCCTGTTCCTTCATTTTGGCGATGCGCTCAGTGGCCTCCTTATCGAGAGCCAATCGCTGATCATTATATTTTTTCTCAGCGTCAAGATCTTTCTCAAGCAAAGCGATATAATCGGCATCATCCTCGAGATGATGTTTCTCATAAAGCTGCTTTGTGGCGAGAAACCAATCCCACTCAGCCTCTCTCATCAGCTCGAAATATTGACGATAGTCAATCTCACCCTCCATTCTAAGAGACTTAGCCTCTATCTCATCCTTATCTCGTTGAGCCTTTATCTGTTTCAAAGCATCCTTAAATTCCTGTTTCTCCTTTATTGCCTGACGTCTGGCCTCGGCGGCAGCCTTTCTGTCAGCAGCCTCTCTTTTCTTCCTTTCCTTTTCATCCAGGACATGAGAAGAATAGCTATCGACAGTTCCAGAATCATTATTAGACTCCTGTTGCTGGTTGTTTCCAAAAGCCACACCACGCAATCTCAACTCCTCAGCCACATGTTTTTGTATTGTAGTTGCTTCTGCCGGAGAGAGTGCAACAACAGTACTTTCACCGGAAGTCTTATTCCGTTTGGTAAGATCCGGGGCCTGTATGTCTATATTGATACCCGGTTTTGTAAAGTCTATAGATGTCAAAGGATTTTGAGGATCCGGAGTCTTCGAAGATAAAAGAACATATTTTCCCGTGCCGGCAGATCTCGAAACGGCGGCGGCATGCCGTCTCTTTTTATCATCCTTTTCATACACATCACCGAAATATGCAGTAGGCACATCATCCGGGATATAGTAATTCGGAACAGAAGCGTAATCAGTTGCATTCCCTTTTACTATTTTATCAAGAGCATAATATGATTTTAAAAGATCATCGGATGTTATATTCTTAGTCGGATTAATACCGAGTTCAACTTTATCAAGAGTTGAATTAGCTTTGTCGTGATCCTTTTGGTCTTGATTGATTTTAGTCAGATAATCTGTTGGAGATGTAACGTGTTTGACCCCCGGAATATTTGTATGCTGAGCCACCCATCTGCTAAAGAAATTAAGTCCGCTACCACTATCAGAATGTAGTGGCTTGCCATTCTTTGTGATATCCTCAATCTGTTTCACCACATCAGTAGGAATAGGTTTGCCGGCACCTACAGCTTGAGATACCTTCAGCACAATCTCACCTACTGTCTGAGGATCCGCTCCGTAATTCTCGAGAGCAGCCTGAAGATTGTTGATATTACTCGTTTGATCCTTGTCATATTGCTGGTCGAGCTCATCCTTTGCGGTTCGAATATTCCTTAGTCTATTTGCGCGGTCGATAGCTTGAGATAAAACATCGTATGCTTTCGCAAGATCGATGATTTCCCCTTTCTCGTCGATCAGTCCTGAAAGATAACGTCCATATTGTGATATCAACTGGTCCTTAATCTTCTTGTAATCTTCAGACCCTTTCTCAGCCCCTTTGAGCTTGCCAATAAGGATACCCAGCTCCCTCTGTTCTTTCACTACGGATTCAGAGATTTTCTTAGTATTCTCGATAACCTTATTCGCCTTGTCGATATAAGTATCTGTATGCGAACAAAGTTTAATTATAAGAGGAATCAGAGCAGTTAAGGCAGCGGCTACAAGGCCGATAGGATTTGCAGCCATCGTTGCATTGAATAATCTCATGGAGGCCCGCGCCCTTGTCACATTGCCGGCGAAAAGATTATAACCTGCGGAGAGCAACAGCAACACACCCTTTTCAATCGACATGGCTGTAGCATGAGCCATGTGAAAGGCAGCCAGAGCTTTTGTTTTTATCGCAGCAGCAGTTACGGCCAGAGTATAGCCGGCAATTGCAAAAGCGAGAGATGCAACTGCATTTTTATTATTAATCAGTGTCGTAATTATTTGGCTGAGCAATCTCAGGAACACTCCGGATGAAGTATAGATATGCGACATTATAGGATAGAGTTTCTCCCCCAATTCAATAGCGATCTCCTTCACCCTTTTCTGTGCTTTATCAAGAGATGCCTGAGCCGTATTATTAAACATATTATACTCATTGAGCACGGAGGTTCCTTCATCGAAAGCCTGGTTCGCAGCCAACTGTTGAGACTTAACTTCATCAATATGTTTAGCGAGAGTAGATAGCGCCGTGATCACACGCGCCCCGTTTTCCCCCATATCCTTGAACATAGGAGAAAGAACGGAAAGATCCTTCGCCTTACTAAGATGTTCAAGAAACATAATAAGTGCCTGGTTGGCGTCAGTGTTAAGCGTATCTGTAAATTTCTTAACATCCATTCCGGCGACCTTGGCATATTTGGCCCGCTCCTGATACATACGTGTCAGCACCTGACCCACGGCAGTTGCGGAAGCCTCAAGAGCCTGCGCGTTTGAATCGAGCACGGCACCGAAGCCTATTATGTTCTGCAGAGAGAGATTAGCCTGTGCACCTACACCTGCGAGACGATTTGCGAACTCGACAAGATAAGGTTTTGAGGCTGTACAGTTTTGAGACAGCACGTTTATAACGGAACCCACTTTAAGCATGGAATTGTAGGTTCCGTATTGATCTTCTATTTTGAAAATATTCGAGAGCTTGGCAATAGATTGAGTTGCTCCCTCTCCGAGATCCGAGAGAGCCACATTCAAGACATCGGCGCCTTTGACATAACCCATCACAGATTCCTGTGTATTTTTTCCGAGGCGCCCACCCTCCTGCGCCAATTCATTAAGTTTATCTCTGGCAGTTCTTGTGTCCATTTCCATAAATGTTTGATTAAGTTCACGGACACCATCTGCTGTCATACCAGTAAATTTACGTGTATCAGTCAGAGCCTCATCCATTTTTGTATATTCAGAGACTACTTTCCTTCCGGCAGCTATCAATCCTGTTATAGATGCGACAACACCCATGACTATATTTTGTACCGAAGCAATTTCATCCTTGCATTTTTGCCAGAATGATTTCGATTGAGAGATAGAACTGTTCATCCTATCAATCTCGCTTCTAACCCTACGGATCTGCTCCACCTGCTTTTTCCATGCTTCAGTTCCTCTCTGCATACCGTTCAGCTGGTTTTGCAGCTGTTTAAGAGTGCGTTTCAGCTCTTTAGGGGAAGCATTGTCAAGACGTTTCAGAACGTCGGCAGCCTGGGCTGTTTCCGTCGTGAGCATCCTCATCAGTTTCTCATTCTCCTTGATCGACTGACGGAGTTTTTTCATGGCCACCTTATCGCCGGCAGCTTCAGCTTTTTTGAATTGTTTTTCGAGATTTGCTGTATCTTTCTTCAGCTTGTCAAGCATCTGTGAGGCCTGTTTCGCATTAACCTGAAGATTAACAGTAGAAGTAGATGTATAATTCCTTGCCATTAAAGTTAAGTAAAGTGATATATGGCAAAGATAAAAAGAGTTGATAACCTGTTAAAAGACAGAAAAGGGAGCGCATCGCTGCGATCCCTTCCTGACGTTATATATAAAATTTAAGATATGGACATTATTTTCTTTTTCTCCGGCACTTTTCGACATATTGGGAAAGATGTTCAGAGAACTCTTCGAGCTGCTCGAAAGATTCGAAGCATATAATCCCTCCCTTGATATTGGGAAGATCTGCCTCGATTGCAAAAGCATCATTGACATCTCCGTATTGAGCCCCCGGCTCCATCGAGAATACAGCATTGAGATGTGTTCCTTCGATGCTATACTCATTAGGATTGGGATTATTCAATTCTTTCATTTCTCACCTCCTTTCGTTTCAACGTTTGAGATTTTAGCTTTATGCTTCATGTGATTCAGAAGCGACATCGAGAAATATTTATTCTCCTTTTTGAAAAACCATAATTTAAAGATATAGTTCTTTTTCGGATCTTTGTTACCTTTTGGGAAAATATAGATACAGTGCATGGAATTATATACGGCATTCTCCACATATTTCATCGACAGGGGATGCTCAAAAGGGAATTTACAGTTTACCTCCCGGATGAAATCCTTTATCACATTCACGATCAATTCCTGCTGCTCTCGGGAATAATAGCCACCTATCGAGTCGAGAGCGTTATAGATTGCGCTCAGGCGCTTGTTCTTATGGATTTCAATATAATCCATCTGATATGCGAAAGTCATGAGATTTATCATTTCCTACCTCCTTTCTTTTCTATTGGTTTGACACTCAGGAGAGCGAGCACCGCTCCGGCATACATCATCAAGTCGGCCGATATGATGCAGCCGATATATGCTGCTGCGGCTCCTGTTATTCCGAGTTCTATTCTGTGATGGGAGAGACACATCGCCATTTCATGTGCGATCTTCGCGATTCTGAGGCTCGCGGGAACCTTTGCTGAAATTGCTTTCATACTTGTATCATTTGTTGTAGCAGGCAGATAAAAATAACGGCTGCCGATCCGTTGCTACAACAAATGATACAATCCCGAAGGAGCATATAATAAGTTCGGATCGGCAGCCGTAGGCTGTCATGTATGTCTGACATCCGGCCATTGCCTGATGCCAATTTTCCCGGGCATAAAAAAAGCCCGCTAATATATCGAGCATTAACCGCGCCCTGCGGGATTGAATACAATCATTTGTTGTAGCATCACAAAATTACAAAAATACATTGAATTATGCAATTTTATAATGGAAAATGTATTCTAAAAATTATTTTTGAATGGTTGTTAAAATTCCATTCTCAAAATACAGGTATCCATTATCATATACCCATTGCTCAGAAGTGCCATATTTGGTTTTTGTAGTATTTCTTTTATTTGGCCAACCCCACGCTGCACGGCACATATCTTCATCAAAACCTATTTCAATATCCCCATTTAAAATTTTTTCAGCTAAAGATGCTCCATATTTTTTTACCAAGAATGGTTCACTAAGTTTTCGAGGGGTAGATGGTGTTATGTCATATTTTCCCAAAGAATCTGACCTTTCGACATCAAATAGATCGCTACTGGCTCTCCATTGCAATAAAGAATACAGTGTTCCTTCCTGATCAGAAAGAATAAGTAAAACATTTTTAATGCTGTCAAAACTTATATCAACACATTCCAATACATCGCCTGGTATATTATTAACATGAGCACCGTCACTTATTCTAATTACGTATTTCCCATTGTTAAGTAGATAAAATTTATTTATCTCTCCCTCTTTTTTCTTCTCATAATAACCAGAAACAATAATAGGTAAATCTTTTAATTGTCTGAAGCTTTGATTACACATAGACATTTTTCTCCCATCATCAGGATTAATTAAAATCAATTCCGGCTCATCTGATAAAGATTTGGGTGGGAAATAATCGATAATAGTAAAGACCTTTCCTTCCAAGACAGAGTATTTCGTAACAGGAGATATGTTCCTATCAGTTGGATAATACATATTTTTTGATGTCAAAGGGGGTGATTCTACATCATCATCTTCTAAATAAATCATCATCACCCCGTAGTCTCCTTCCCTCTCAGCCCTTTCATCTGGAAGAAAAACTATTGATTGACCAACCAAATTTTGAACATTTCTTCCAGAGATATTATAGGTACTATCATATGGAGTTACAGTTCTTTGTCGGTAAGCATTTTTGTTCGTAATGATACGGGGTGACTGGGCCAAAATCGAAGACGACATCACGACAGCCATCACAGCACACAATGTAAATATTAGTTTTTTCATATCAAAAAGGTTTAGTTAAATAATCCGAGTGCAAAATTAATAAAATAATGGTGAACTAAAAATCTCTCCAAAATCCATTTGAATTCTGGAGAGGAACATCTATTCTTTATTTTCCATCAAATCATCTATTATAACTTTCTGAAGTCTATATTCAGCGGATTCATCAGGATCTGAATTCAGAACTGTATTACATATTGGATCAGAGTGTATTTTAGGTGCAATAGTTGTAAAATCAATTGGGTGCCCGAGGGGAGGATAACAGAATGAAAAAACTGGTTGTTCACCATCATGGGTAAAAGCAAAATCACCTTTCATTATAAAGTTTAGTCCGAGGACTATATCGCAATCTTTTTCTGAAGATCCGATTGAATCAATTGCGACGTCAATAGGAATTTGAAAAGCTCCCAAAACAATACAGATCCGAGCGGTTGACATAGTGCATTCTTTACGAGAATTAAAAGCACCTCTCAACTGCATTGTACCAGTTGGCTTTAAGTTAAGAAATTTAGCAACCTCTTCCGTAACGATACACATTGATGCACCGGTATCCCAGAATGCTTTTACAAATGTAGATCGTGGACAATTAGGATTATCAGAAGAGAGCAATACCTTGGAAACTATTCTATCCCTAAATATAGGAAAACGACCGGTATATGCAAAGGAATCTTTAAGTTTCATAACTTCATATAATTATATCATTCTCACTATGCAAAATTAATAAAATAATGGTGAAATAAAAAGGGCGCAACGGAAACCGATGCGCCCTGATATTATCCGAGGGATTTTATTATCTTCTTCTCCCTCTCACTTAATGGCCACACGATCTTTTCAACAGCTGCCGCTCTCTCCGCTGCCGCTCTCTCCGATATCAACCATCCGCCACCGAACAGAGCCTTTCCACTCCCTTTCTGACTATCAAGAGAGGTGATTGCGCTGCATTCCTGTTTCTTTATCTTCAATTCAATACCCTGTTTTGAAACCTTTTGAATAATAGCCGGAGAGATAACACAGTCAGGATATTCATAAGAGGGAAGGTTGACCGATTGCAGAGCCATTTGCACTTTCTGCACCTCTTCAATTTTCTTTGAAAGACCGCCCGCAACCCATACCCTGAGATCTCCGCAATCAAGATTGGTGATAAAAGATGTGTTCACTTTCGCGCCGTTCTCATATACTATGGATGAACCGCAGATAATGAAGGTTGAATCCAGTTCTTTTGCAGAGTTCGCCATTACAAGTGTGGGAGCGAAAAGGAAATAACGGATGTTCCGTTCATGATAGAACCGTCTTATCTTTGCCAGAATTGAGAAAGGCGGGTTGTCGATCACCACACAGTTCTCCGGATAATCGAACGATTCATAATCTCCCCCGGGCCAGAAAGGGCGCACCACCTCTATGCCGTCGAGCGGAAGGATATTATCGTTTACCCATTCCCGGACGGCCTGATAGACCGGCTCCGGGGTGTAACAGTCATCGGTAGTTTTTTTTTGTTTGAATTTCTCTACAAACCCATCATAGTCATTAAAAATCGCTTTTCTTGGTGGCCATTGTTTTTTAGTGCAAAAGTATGGAATATGGCAGCCAAAAGAAAAGACACAATTTTCTACAAACATTTACTGAAGATGTCCCATCAAAAATCTTTTGTCGCTGTGGTTCTACGTCGATTCCGAGAGCATTACAAATTGGTTTGATTGGAGCATTTTTAGAAACGGTTGATTTCCAAAAGAAATAATACCGGTTTAAGCTAAGATAATTGCCTGAAATTTCAGAAAGTAAAGGCTTCAATTCGTAATCATGACATTTTCAAGCAATTAACATGACACTTTGTGAAAATTACTTTAATTGCGCGAAAGCATACCCCCCGTCCGCCCTATTTTGCGGATATTTTGCACCTTCTTCCGGAGCGGAATATGCAAATATCTTGCCCCGGTTTCTGTGCCGGAGGCCCCAGACGGGGACAATAAAAAAAGCCGGCTGTCCTCACGGATGGCCGGCGTTTTCCATTATTTAGGAGAATCTTGACTGTAACATGCTTTCAACTTAAATAATGACGGATTATCTTAAACCTTTTACTATGAATACAAAAAAATCATCTGTTTGTAACCGTTTGCAAAGTTAATAATTTTATTTCTTTTTTTCGTGCAGTTGGGCGTATTCTTTTGCGAGGGCGTTGAGTTCGACCATGGCGCGTTGCATTGGCATTTCCATGATCCGGCGCTCTTTTGTGATGTCTCCTTTGGTGAGGGCGCGGATCTGTGCGTCCATGACTGCGCGTAGCCGGGCGGGGGTGATGGCTCGGTCGTTGTCGGGGGCAAGTGTGCTGTCGTCGCCGGCGGGGCGGTAGAAGTCGGGGTAGATGAGGATGTTCTTTACTTTGACTGCTGCGTACCAGAGGAGGATTGCGTGGCGGTCGGCGTCTGTGAGGCGGTCGAGCCGGAGGAGCCGGCGCCACCATGGGGCGGGATGGAGCAGGAGTTCGGCCATTGCGTCGATGGCGGCGTGGGTCCCGCTGACGTTCTGTTTTTGCATCAGGAGGCGGGCGTAGTGGTTGTCGATTGCGAGGTAGTAACCGAAGGGGATTGTGTCGAGGAATGCGGGGCGGGCTTTCCTTCCTGCTATCTTGTCGGGGCGCCATGGGGCGTTGAGTGGGCGCAGGATCCAGTCGAGCTCTCGGAGCATGATGGCGAATTCTTCGGGTGTGATGATGATGAGTTCTTTTTTCCTTCTCTTCAGATATCGGCTGCGCTGCTGTGTGGGTAGGGAGATTAGGTAGTCGGGCCGGGGTCCGGGCGGGAGTCCCGCAGACAATACCGGGCCGATTATGCGGATGCCTGTGAATCGCAGGAGGGCGATGGCGCGTGGATCGGTGTGATGTACGGGGCGTGTGAGGAAGCGGAGGAGCCAGCGGGCCTGACGGGGTGTGAGCTCGGACCATGCGCGGGGGATGGTGATGTTTATTGTTGGTGGTGTCATATCGGATCGGGGCTTAAAAGAAGTAGGCGGATGAGTCTTTTTTGTTGCGGAAGGGGGTGGGGTTGTATAGACGGGCTGTTTTTGAATGATGCCATGCGTGGCAGATGTCGGGGTTGTCACGGCAGATGTTTATGTATTGTTCGATTGCGTGAGCTATTTTGTTGTCAAGGCGTTGTATCGTGGATGCGGAGGCTGCCATGTGTATGCCTTGTATGATGGAGGATACTGCTGTGCGGATGCAGTTCCTGAGCTGGAGGATGATTCGTGTGCGCATGAGGTCGTCGTTGCCGTAATCGAAGTTTCTGATTACGGCGAGCATTTCGGGAGACCATACTGTTGCTGCGTTGTTGTCTTCGATGCTACTGATTGTTGCGACGGCTGTGTGGATCGAGTCCCATTCGTATGGGAGCAGGGCTGCGGTGCATATGTCTTGCGGGGTGCGGTATACTGTGGCGCGCCATATCTTGATGGCGGGATTTGATTTGCTCCATCCTGGAATTTTGTGTAGCTGTGGGAGGAGATTGGTGATGGTGTCCATCATGAGTTTCATGATGGATTTGCGGAATTCGGCTGATCGTTCGGCTGATGCCGGGACGAGGGAGTCGGTGTTTACTACGGCGAGGCCGTTTGGATGCAGCGTTACGTCGAGGGCGGGGGCTGCGTTCCACAGGGCGCGGCATTGGATGATTGTATCGGCGGAAGGGAGCATCTGTTCGGAGAGCAGCTCTTCCGGCGATATTTCGCGGCAGAACCATTGCCGGGCTTCCTGCATCCAAGGCTCGATACGGACTTCCAAGGGAGTCTCGCCTATTCCTTCGCAGATTGTGTTGGGGATTATTTTCATTGCTTGTTTCTTTATCGGAGTTATCGGAGTTATCGGAGGGATTGGAGTTATCGGAGGGATTGGAGTTATCTGAATTATTGGAGTTATCGGAGTTATTGGAGTTATCGGAGTTATTGGAATTATCAGAGGGATTGGAATTATCGGAATTATCGGAGGGATTTTCTCTTTTAAATCAGATGCAGACGTGGATCAGATGCGGACGTGGATCAGATGTAGACGTCGATGTCGTTGATTTGTGTTATGAGGCAGTCGCGGATGCGCCGGATCTGGTTGGATGGCCAGCATTTGATGGTGCGTGTGCCTGTGTCGTAGTCGGGTTTGAGTGATATCGCTTTGTCGATGTGGCGGCATTCTCCCTGGGCGGTGAGGAAGCTCAGGGAGAATGGGCGGTTGGATTGCATTATCTTTCTGGCCTGGGATATGTGTATCGAGTCCATGGCGTTAATTGAACTGGCTGGTGAAGTGATCGGTGAATCTGGATTGTGCCGGTGTGAGCGATGACGGCCTTTTCCCGGGATCGATCGTGAGCTTGAGTCTGGACATCTCTTTCTGATCGGGAGAGATCTCTATTTCTGATGCCGTGATTATTCCGGTGCGCGTGATTTGGGCTGCGCCGGCGAAGAGCCGGATTGTGACCGCCGGATCGGCTTGCCCGAGGGCGGCGAGCCGTAGTGCGGTCATGGAATCGAGAGGCCCGGTTGTTACGGTGATCTCATTGTCGGGCTCTATGTCGTATGGGATCCGTTGTCCGTCGACATTGGCTACGGAGGATTTCGTGACGGCTTTCTGCGTCCATGATCCGAAGCTATGGATGCGGTCCGCTATGAGATATTGATTCGTGTAATCGAGTTCGGCGGCCGGTGTCTGATCTGTGAGCCATATCTTCATCTGATCTGCTGTGTCTCCTGATTGGTCGGTGATTGAGAAGATGACTGCTGCGGCCTTGGTTCCGGCTTCCGTCATGGCTTTTCCGGCAAGCTCAGCGAGATCGGCCGTTATCTCATATATATGTGTGTATGGAGATGCTGCGGCAGTGAATGAGTATCGCATGGCGTTGATTTGAGATCCGTCGGTCAGCAAGATCTTTGCGGTGAACCTGAAATCGTTCATGGAGAAGACACTGACGGTGATCCTGGCGTTGCGGTTCATTGTCCTGGACGGGAAGTCGGTCAGGAATCTCATCGATCCGGGATCTTTTCCGGCCGGGATGAGATCGTGGAGTACGGAGAAGCTGCATGTATAGTCCGGATTCTCTTCCGAGACCTGCGAGCATTCAAATATGAAATCGGCGAATGTCAGCCTGTGTGTCCTCATTACGACAGAGACGATGTCGTCGACGCGGAATGTGGTGCGGTATGCATCGGCGCCTGTCCGGTCAGGGGAGAGCGAGAGAACGGAGGAGAAGAGCAGGGGCTTGACTCCGGTGAAGGGATCGATGCGATAGAGCCATACTCTCATTTCAGGTTCGCCTGATGTGATTACGAATGGCTGAAGTGAGCTCAGGGCTATGATTGAGCCGGATTGTATATTCTGATTTTCTGACATACCGATTGAAGGATATTAATTGTTGTACCATTCTATTTCAGCTACCCGGACTCCGTTTTCCTCATCGTTATGGAATTCGGTGACAAAGAACAGAGGACCTAATGAAAAGAAGATTCTGTCGGCGATTATGCGTTGCGGGAGGAAGGGGGCTTTGGTGTCGTATACGATCTCGTTTACCGGGACTGTGAGCTGCGACCTTTCCGGATTCCTGTTTTCGGAATGGATTCTGAATGCTGATGCACTTGTGAGCAGCTGTTCAATTATGTCGTTCTTGTATGTTATTCTGATGTTGCATGGATATTGTCTGAATTTCAACGGGTCGGATTCGTTGTCCCCTTTGTATAGGTCGATACTAACATATGTCTGGAGTTTGAGAAGCATTTTCAGGGATAGAGTCCTCGGGAGGAACTTGAGATAGAATGAATCACCTTCAAGCAGCTCGATGACGGGATCAAACCACACTCCGTGTCCTGCGTCGAAGATGGGGGAGAAACGGAGGGTCTTGGTCTGGTTGTCGTATGAGATTGGATAAAGCATGACGTGGCCGTATGTTGGTTCGGTGTCGCCGGATTTAATCATGAGAGGGGCTACGGGAAGGATATTTTCCGAGAGCCTGGATATCCATTTTCTCAGCTTGACCCATGCGGGAAGGGCTGTTGAAGATGAGAAAATCATGAATGGCGGAATATACCTGAAGATGTGCGGCTGAGAATCGAGGGAAGTGCGTGAGTCGAGCGATACCGGAGTTCCGGCGAATTCCACGGAGATGATCTGCAACCAGTCGTCAACGGTGATGACAGTTGGTATGAGCTCACCCACGTTATTGGTCAGATCTGCGACATCGCTCTGTATGGAGGCAGTGTCTTTCTTGTGGGTAGTACGCAGTGTGTTTAAGAGATTATCGATCTCTTGTTTTGAGTAGTTGTCTACCTTCTCAAGATCGTCGATGCGTGTGATTGTGTTGGAAAACTGCGTTTTCAGTTGTTCGAGCTGTTGCTTCGATGCGAGGGTTCCCGATGCTTTGTTGACTGCAGAGTCAATTATATTGTTTTTCGCCTGATCGGTGATGAGAAGGAAATCCTCATCGCCTGTGTTTGTGACGATGATGTCGTCAGAATCACAGAGCGACATCTGTGAACGTTCTTCGAGACTGATGAGTGACTGCCCTATGCCGTCGATGCGCTGACTGAGCGTCGATTCGCTTGCGGTAATATCGTCTGAAATACCGGAGATCCGATCATAAAGATTGGGGAAGAAGATATCGCGGAATTTGGTGGTCTCGGCCTGAAGAGCGGCTATATCCTGTCTGAGATCCTTGAGGATCGCGTTGTCCTTGGAATCGCCTTCTGTTCCGAGAACGAGCTGTGACAGGTCCTTCTGAAGCGAATCGAATGCGCAGACCGTAAGTTCGAGCAGGGCATTGCAGATGCCGGCGAGGCGTGCCGGATGGACTGATTCTCGTGCCTGTTCGTTGTTGAGATCTTGGATTAGTGTTCGTAGGGATTCTTCTTGTGTCATATTATGCATGGCCGGGATCCGGCTGGTATTTTTATGTTTTTACTGTTGCGAATTTAAATCTGTTGTTGTCAATCTGAAAAGACAGGATCATGCTATGCCGCCTATGAAGCTGACGGACGAGCCGGAGCGGGGGAATCGTTCGCATCCGATGTAGAGAGTGTCGAAGGCGTCGGTGCCGTCGGTGCGGAGCTCGAGTCGGTTTTCTTCGGTTTCGTGCAGTTTCTCTCCGGTTTTGTCTTTTCGGAAACCGTTCCTTCCTCTTTCAATCTCGGCTGATTGGATGGCGAGTATGAGATCTTCGTTATTCTGCCGGTTGAAGTATGGAGTGAGCGTGTTGTGTCCGGCGAAGCCGTGGTTGATTAGGAGATATTTCTCGTGGTGCTTCATCGGAGGCCCGAGGTAAACGTCGTCGACTGTCCAGCCGTTGCGGATGAAGCGGTCGCGCACTACTTTATGGAAGTCGATGTCGTTTACGGCATAGTTTGATCCTATGGCGGTGGTATCGTAATAATAGACCACCCTTTTGTTGCGGTGCATCCTGTAGTATCGGCAGAAATCATCGACGAGTTCGGGGAGCTTTCGTTCATATTTTGTGTAGAATGATTTTATAACGTTCAGCCTGCGGTTGGCGCGGTCGGGCTGTCCTGCGACGATCCAGTTGATGTTGGCGTTGTAGTCCATGCCGATGCAGATAGGGCTGTCAGGGAGCAGGTCGGCGTCTGCCGCGCAGTGATCGATGTGGTCGTGTATCGTGTCGCGGTCGTGCCAGTCGGACTGGAAGAAGACTTCATCGAGGTATGATAGATCGGAGGCGTCATATTTATGTGATTCGCGCATCGAGGAGTAGAACCCATCCTTGGCGATACCGAGACGGATGCAGAGTATCGATGTCTGGAAGGTCTTTGGGGTTAGGTCGCGTTTCATCTGCCGGATGTAGTTCTCTCCGAGCAGCTGAAGATTCTCGATCGAGGAATATTCCTTGTAATAGACTGCCTGGGACCGGAGCTGGTTCAGGCGACGGTTGATCTCCCGGCGGTATTTCTTGAGATATTCCGGGGGGCGTATTCCCTTTGCCTCGAGCTGTTCGAGGCGCTGCCGGATCTTCCACTCCTCATATATCGATGCCTCGATGACTGCGATGAGTTCCGGATCCATATCCTCGCGGTAATGGAGGAACCATGAGCCTTTCTGCGTCTGCGGCATGTCGGAGAGGATCATCATTGAGTTCCAGCAGGATCTGTTTCCGAAGTGTGATTTGATGCCGCCCAGTGCGGGGAGTGTTTCGTGTTTGAGTTTTGCGTAGTCTATGAATCGTGCTTCGTCGATGAGCAGTGATGAGAGTGTCAGTGAGTTTGCGGAGTATGCGCGGTCCTGAGAGAGGATGTATGCGAAAGAGCCGTTGACGAAACGGAGGATGTGCTGATTCTCCTTCGGGTCGATCAACGGCTTTTTGAAGTGTTTGGGGGCTTTGTTTCCTATGACCCAGTGTATCCCTTCGTGATATCCCCAGCGTTCCCATGCGGCGAGCATTCCGGGGATGGTGTTGGTAAGGCCGTGCTTGAATGTGGGGACTACGATGCCGTTTCCTGATCCGGGCATTCTCTGGAAGTTCCGGAGCAGGAAGGGGGATGCGATGGAGTCGGTCTTTCCGGTTCGTCGTCCGGCTACGATAACTGATGTTCTGGCACCGATGAGCTGTACGCGGCGCTGTACGTCGTTGAAGTAGATTCTGTTCATTTCTTCACGGGGCGGGGTCCGGGCGGGAGTCCCGCAGACTATTTGTTTTTCAGGCGATATAGGAGATAGAGGAGATAGAGTGATAATCCCAGTGCCAGTATCAATAAGATGGAAACTACCGGTAGAGCGATTGATTTATCTTTCGAGGCTTGGGATGCCACGGCTTTTGCGAGTGCCTTTGAGGGCTCGGAGATGCGTACTGTGTCGTTGCGTGTGCGATATACGGTATCATGGATAACGCTTATCTTCGTTCGGTAATGATTCTTGCGGATGAATACAGTATCCCCTTTCATGGCCACGAACACTTTGTCGTGTAAATATACCGTGTCAGAGCTCACGGAGGAGAGCCGGAGAGTATCGGTCCGCACTTCGAGATGTTCGGTGGGGATGTAGATTGTCCTGCTGCAGGCCGAGGCGAGCAGCAGGATCAGAATGGCGATCAGGGCGATGAACTTTCTCATAGCGAAGCGTATTCTTTTTGTGCGTCGAATCCGGGGCATGGTTTGTTGGCAAATTCGTTGTGTCCGTGAACTGTGGCGCGGGGATATTTTGTCTTGATCTGACGTATGAGTGAGAGGAGGGCTTTTTTCTGTGGTTCGGTTCTTGTGTCGATGCCGATATTCTGCCATCCTTTGACGGATCTGGGTGGACATCCGCCGACGTAGCATATTCCGATGGAGCGTGTGTTGTGGCCGGTGCAGTGTGCTCCGGCGATGGCTTCGGATCGTCCTTGGCGGATTTCTCCGTCGAGGCCGATGACCCAGTGATATCCGATGTCGGAGAATCCTCTGGCGAGATGTGAAGCTTTTATCTGTGCGTTTGAGAATTCCTCTCCTTGGGGAGTGGCTGTGTAATGGATGATTATCTCATCTATTTGGCGGGCTGCGGCGGCCACACCGAGGGCTGCCCATGTGAGGGGACCTACGATTCCGTCGGCCGTGAGGCCTTTTGATTTCTGGAATTGCTTTACGGCTTCTTCTGTGAGCGGTCCGAAGATCCCGTCGGGATTGAGTGACAGTTTTTTCTGGAGTGTGATTACCTGGGATCCTTTCGAGCCTCGTTTAAGTGTTGGATTCATTGGCTGTATCTTTCAATAGGGTTGTGATATTTGATTTGAAGTTTCTCAATTCTGCGGAGTAGTGTTGTGAGATTCCGAGCAGTGCGGTGGTGAATCCGCATTCGAGGCCGTAGCATGTGAGTACGGATGAGTGTATCTCTCCTTTTGGTTCGAGGTACATTCCGAGGAATACGAGGACGATCATTGCGATCTGTCCGAGTGCTGCGATTGTGTAAACGATGATCTCGCGTATGGAGAGCTTGTCGAATTCCTGTTTGAGATGTCGCATTGTTTTCTTTATCGGAGTTATTGGAGTTATCTGAATTATTGGAGTTATCGGAGGTAACTTATAAATTCTTTTATAATGTTGCCTGTGCGCGGAGCGTCCGGTCGGAGAAGGCGTTGGAGAACATGGCCATGTACTGCTGGCAGAATGAGTCTGCCATGAAGTCGCGGAGATTGAGAACTGATCCGAAGTATTTGCGGTCGAACCAGGGCTTTTTCTTCCTTACCTTTGGGCGTCCGATGTCTCCGGGATTACCGCGCGGAGTCTCTCGTCCGACGCCGTAGTTCTGCCAGAGTCCGTGAGTGCTGAATTCTTCTGTCAGAGTAAAATCTGAAACATCTGAATTCATTTTAGGAGTATGCGGTAAAGTTAATGTTCCTACCGAATGATATAATCCTCCTGTGTCGAAGACCTTAAGGAGCGTTATGCGCTCGGTCCAGATCTTGACCATGGTAGCGTTAAATGCGCTGACGAATTTTCGTCTTGAGTCTATCCTGTCCTGTTCGGTTGGCTTGCTGTTATTCATCGTCTGTCCATTCTGAGGGGTTGAAGCGGAGATCCTGCGGGATATCGACGGCTATCTGGAAGTAAGCACATGCGGCGCCGGTGAAAAAATAGGATTCTATTTCGTTGAACTGGATCCGTGGGTCGATCGAGATGTTGTTTTCTTCGAGCTTTACTTTCTCACGTATTAGAGCCGACATGAATTGTCGGAATATTTCGCGCATCAGGGCCATTGCGTATTTTCTTGCATTCATGTCCCCGGCTTTGTGTTTCATCGTGAAGAATATAGTCTTGACAGTGCGAACGAAAGGAGAATTGTGCAGTGCCGTGTATCCTTCGGAGGAGTCATCGACGGCGATGAAGTTTGGCGAAGAACCGGCCTGTGCCAGTGCGTCGTAGAATCCTTGCAGTCCGGAGCATGATCCGAATGAGAAACCGAGAGTGCGGGCGAGTTTGTTCCGGGCATGGAGGCCCTTGAAATATAGACCGGCATCCCAGCCGTGCGGGAGTCCCGCTGACATTTTGTTTATATTGTCCTTGTCCTGCATGATCATTTCATTTAACAGTTGTTTCCTTGGCGTCGCGGTGTTTGTCGAGAGTTGTGAGCTGAATGAATGGACATTCCGGGAAAGCACCCTTCCAACCGTTGAACCGGATGATCAATTTGTGGGGGCGGAAGATCGCGTCGCGGTACATCTTCTGGGAGGCCTGGGAGATGGTATACAGCTCCCTTTTGTCGGATCCGGAATTATTCGATTGCGATTTCCCGGGCACCGAACCTACGAGGTTCGAGTGTATGCGCATCACGAAGCAGATCATATTGACCGCTTCCTGAATGTCAGATTCCCAGTCGCCCCCCTCCTTCGAGTTGTCTATCTTGTTGATCTTGACATCGTGCATCTCACGGCCGTCGGGGGTGACGTAATATTGCGAGAACCAGGCTTTCCCGGAGTTCTCTACGCCCGAGAGGAAGTCGAGGATCTCCGCCTTGGCCTGAGCCACGCGGTCCTGTTTCTTTTTAGGGTCGGTGATTTTCTCCGCCTGAAAGAGATTTTCCCAGTATTTATCGGCTATCTCGATATGATATCGGATGGGGGCGGTATTCCTGAGCTTCGAGTGTTTTGCAATCCCGATATCCCTTTTGATACGATACCAAGATCCGCGGAAAAGCGACGCATAATAAGGGATAGGGTAGTATGTAGAATCCACTGTAGGGAGCTTCGCGAGAACAGCGAACTTTTTGCATTTCGTTCCGCGCCAGATACGATCTTTAAGATCATTGAAAGGATCGCGTCGGTCCAGGAGCTCGATAGTCTCTATAGACTCCGGTGAAGATGATTTTCTCCAGTTGGCGTAATGCACATACCGGATTCTCCCTTCCGAGTCGATAGGAGAGAATCGGCAGTACATTGCCTCTCGGCGTGCTACTGAGACTATTCTGTCTCCTTTTTCATTGAGGATGATGACGGCGACAGAGAATCCGAAGGTTTTGATGTCGAAGCATTGCCCCATATACATCTCCTCGATTGAATTGCAGTCGGTGAAATCATTGATTTGATCAGCCATATCCGTCCTGGACTTGGATGTGACAGATTCGAGCTTGGAGGTATTGTATCTGAGTCCTGCTCCATAGCATATTTCGGCGTTGAAGATGTTGCATGTGGAGACCGTTTCATCATCCTCAATGAGCTTGAGGATATTGTATGGCATCTCGTTGTCAGCTCCCCAGGGGATGTAGGAGCGTTGATCATCTATCACCTTTGGTGTGATGTCGCAGTCCTCCCTGAAGACACGGGAAGTGTCCGGTGTGAAGATTGCTGAAGCGCAGGCGTTCGGTATGAGTTCTACTGATGGATTCATGATTTTTGCCGGTATCCGGCTGACTATTTATTAATTTTTAGGCATCATCGGAGAAGAAGCGGGATTCCTGAAGGTCGATCTCCTCGAATGAAATATCTTCGATGTCGGCGGTTTCCTTTGAATATTTCTCGATGAGTGCGCGCTGGCGTTCCCGGAGATTCGGGATCGGTTTAATACCGAGTACCGAGGGATCGTCGGTAGCGATGAAGGGCTGCGGGATGAGCTTGTCAATCGGGATTTCCATCTGCTCCTCCTTATCGACGGTGTTGAATTTGGCGTAGGTTGCGACGGCTCGTTCCATTGTTCGCGCATCCTTGCGTTTCTCTGCCATGTCGAATGTTTTCAGGATCATCTCGTTGAATCTCCATCGGTGGAATTCCCGCGTTGATTTGTCGAGCATCGGGAGGAGCGCCTTGACGATAGCGAGATCTGAGTATGCTGTAGGCTTCGATATCCCATGTCTGGATATATCCTCGGAGATGAAATGCGCATCCTTGGATGCCGGATTGGCGAGCATCCACTGGTGCATGGCGCGGCAACGGATCACTTTCTGGGCGACCGGCTGCGGGTATTTCTTCATCAATTCATCTTCGGAGGTGTAGAGGTCGAGTCTGCATGCCTCCAGTCCACTGTCATACATAAGCTATATTTTATTCATCATCCTCCATGTCGAGAAGATTGCGACGGGCGTTCTCAAGAGCGAGCGGGGAACCGATCGAAGCGAGTTTCACCTCCTGCGAGTGCAGGGCGAGCTTCGTGTGCAGTTTCCCTTTGCGGTAGGCGATTGAGGCGGGGTGTGACTTATCGCGGATGTCATCACGGAGGATATCCGGAGCGACTTCCAACATTGCAGCGATATCAGATACCGTGAGGTAAACCGAAGCCAATTTCTGAATGGTTGTCAGCTGCTGATCTGAGTAGTTCATCGAGCGGGATTGATTTTCTGCCGGCTATCTCCTCCCATTCCTTGAGCAGAGATGAGAAGATATCGCGTTCGGTAGTTAGGATTGAAGATTCGAAGCGGTTGCCTCGTGTGAGGTTCTGGGATGTTATGACCGATACGACCCTTCCGGAACTTCTTCCTTTTGCGAGAATGATCTTGGAGTGATTGTCGGCCATGAAAGAGGAGTCGAACACGGATTCAATGAAATGCCATAGCTTGAGAGTCTTCTGGCCACCCTTGTAATCGAGGATCACATTGGCGGAGATGATCTTTCCGCGCTGACGGATGTAGAACATGCGCCGGAGGAACTCTTCGGAGACAGAGAAGGTGGTTTGCCAAAGGTCGGCCGGGCCTGTCCAATCGAGGATATGTTCGAGTATATCGGCCACCTGCAGCCTGTTGGTCAGAAGAACCTGCTGCGGGAATTCATCGAGCGAGTGGAGCAATGACTTATCCTTGACTGCCATATCTGTCGTAAGTTTTCCAGTTTTTGCGATATGTGATATCCGCTTCCTTGAGGAGTGTCACGAGAGTCTTGAGATCGGCGGATGCGCAATCCTTGGATGATTTCAGGAGGTTGCGGATCTCGAGGTGATACTGGCTCATTCTGCGTTTGAGCGCCATGTTCTGCTCGAAGATCAGCTGAATATGCTCCGGGAGCGAGTCATGATCAGTCCGTTTTCCGGCCTTGAAATCGCGTCCGCTGACTTGCGGAAGCTCGGAGGCTCCCGCCACGGCAGAGCCGGAGTCCGGCTGACGTTTTCCCTTGGCATCTATCAAAGCCTGTGCCTCCTTCCGGATCTGCAGGGCTTCCTCCTTGGATGGGATCGAGTCACGGCGCCGGAGGTAATCCTTAAGCTCGTCCTCGATCTGCTGTGCGTTAGCCTGAAGATTGCGGATCATGGCGTTGTAACGGAATTCGTTGCCATGGATACGCAGCAGGAGGAGCGCGCCCTTTGACAGGTCGCGGTCGGCGGGATCAGAGCGGAGATAGGATCTTATCAGAGATGAGAAATCGGACATATCATTTTTTGTTAAGGATTGCGGTGAACATGATAGAATTCTTACCTAAGGAATCGAGGAGATTCTTCATCGAGATCAGCGTTGAGCCTGTAGTGACGATATCATCGAAGACGATTATATTTTTCTGTTCCGGCACGAAAGCGTGTGTGAACACGGCGCCCACCCTGTGACGGGAGGAGCATAGCGCGAAATCGTCATAGAACTTCAGCCCGAGCTCACGGGCGATACCTTCAGCTACGAGAGCGGCGAAATTGCGGATCTTGTGGCGACGTTTCGGAGGAGCGACTACCGCGAACTGATCCGGATCGAGCGCATCCCCGATAACGGAGGCGATGAACTGAGCCATGTTGTCGATGAAGAAAGGGATCATCTCGCCGGACTCCTTGATCTCCTTGAGAGAGGCACCCTTCAGGGAACGACGCCAAAGTGATATCGAACGGAAGGAACCCCGGAGAATGAGCTGTGCGCGGCCCGAAGCGAAATCGCAGCGCGCCACGTCGGCGGCATCCTCGTTCCATGCCTTGTGGCGTTCCGTCTCCTGAAAACTCCTGATACCGTTGTTTCCCGGCTCCCCGATATCAGGGAGGGATATATCGGAGATATCGATATCGGGGATATCCGGGAAATCGAAATCAGCGGGATCGAGAATCATGATCAGGGCTGGGCATCCTCCGGATCCATATCCACCTGAATAAGATCTGAGGTAAGATCGATCTCGCCCTCATCGGTTGTGATCGTACCGGAGAAGAAAGGAGCTGAGACGAGATTCGGAGCCTCGACAGAGATAGTGGTAGAGGTAGTTCCGGCGGAACCCTGGCCGAGATCCTGAGCGACAGAATTCTTCATATCGTCATAATCGGGATGTCCGACCATACGCCAGCGGCCCTTCTTGTCCTGGAAGAGGAATACATTCTTGGTGTTGTTGATCGATACCTGAGCCATCACGGCCTCAGGGCCTACACCGGGATGCAGGAGCGTGAGCTTATCGAGCTGCGACTGCGAAGGGTATTCCCCCTGCGTCTCGGAAGTGAAAGTGGATTTTTCCGGAAGGAAAACGATCTTGTGGAACACGGCGTCGCCCTTCATCACGAACTCACCCTTGAGGACAGAAGAGGTTGGACGACCGCGATGATCAACGGGGAGACGGGGGTATTTCACGAGATTAGAGAAAGCTGTATAATAAGAGGTCCGGCGGATACCGGCGGGCTCCGGCGTACCCTCGCACCAGTCGAGCGACTGCTGCGCTATAGAGCAAGCATCTTTAGACATAATAGAAATGGTTGGTAAGTTAATGATTCAGAAATTACTCGCCGGCCACATCATCCGGCCCCTGAACCTGCAGTCCGGCCACATCATCCTGACCTTTGTTATCCTGTTCAGGATCCTCCTTTGCAGCCACGCGTGTGTTGTGACGCACGACACAGAGCTGTGAGGAATGCACGGAGCGGAACTGTGCCCCGAGGAAAAGATTCATCAGGAAGGTAAGTACGCGCGGGGCATACTCCTTGACCTTTACATTCTCCTCGTCCGACTCCTGGTCGCAGCCGAAAAGCATTATGTTCTTGGGGGCGATATGGAGGAACTCCGAGCCCTCCTTCCCCTCCATTGGGGCGAGAGTCAGCTTCTTGTTGGAGCCCTCGACGTAAGCCTGTTCGAATTTGTCATTGTATGAGATACCGGCCGACTCCTTCTTGTAGGCGCGGTTATAGAGATCGGCGAACCACTGCGGACAATAAAGGAAACATTCCTGCTTGCGGAGCTTCGGATCCATGAAGTCAATGATCTTCTCGGTGACACGGAGAATATTATCGACAGTGATAGTCTCCTCGATCTCGAGAAGGTTTCGGTTCTCTTCAGATATAGTTCCGGCCTCGATCTCCTGAAGAGTTATCGTATCGAAACCGTCGAACAGGGCGAAGGGATCCGCGCTGTTAGGGTCGCGCTTGCCGAACCAGATCACATATACGAGATCCTCGGCGGCATCCTTGGCAATGAGAGCGAGTACCTCCTTTGCAGAAGGAACATCCTTCAGATCCTCGCCCGAAGCCTGAGAGGCACGGTGGCCGAGAAGGAGAGTGATCGCTGTGTTGGGATCGAACTCAGCGGTAAGATCCCCGAGATAAGTTTTGAGAGCGCGGAGATTGAGGTTCAGATCCACCTGGTCGGCCTCCTTCTTGGAGCCGGCGGGACGGAACCTGGCATTGGTGGATTTCGTGCCTACCAGCTCCTCATAGCGGACGCCGGTGACTACGGTCATGAATTTGGTGGTATCCTTAAGAGAGAGAACCGGGATTGCCACGAGATCGTTTTTGAAAGATATGGCAGCCTTCTGGAAATCCTCTTCGGTGTAGTTAACTTTTCCCATGAATAGTGAAATAAAATTTGTAAGTTATCAGAAAGAAAGATAGATAGGAGATAGGAGATAGGAGATAGAAGAGAGGAGAGAGTAGGAGAGATTGAATTATGATATGGAGTCGAGAAGATCGCGAGCTGATTTCGAGAGGTTTGTAGAGAAGGATTTTCTCTGCTGTTTCTCCTCGACAATCTGCTTGTGGGAGTCAGCCGGGGCTTTGTCGAGTTTGGCCTGAAGCTCCGAGTTCTGACGTTTGAGCTCCTTGACCTGCTCCTGAAGAGCGTCGATAGTGTGCTGCTGATCTGCCTTGTCAGTAGGCTCTTCAGGTTTGGCAGACTCATTGTTTTCCGGCTGCTGTTCGGAGGGCGGGAGTCCCGCTGACGTTTTGTTTTCCGGAAGCTGTTTGTTGTCGGGATCGTTGGGTTGGTTTTTGTCCATAGAAATATTTTTGTTAGAATGAAAAGCGGATTTAACGGATGCCACTATCCTACTCAGGAGGGACTCCTCGGCGGATTCCTCGACGGCAGCCTTGAGCGCGTCAGGAAGCGCGATGCCGTTTTGCGCACAGTAGGCGGCGGTAACCGAATCGATAACCGGCGCCGGGTCGTCGTCAAAGTCCGTGATCTCATCGACGAAGCCCCATTCGAGAGCCTCCTGCGCGGATAACCATGGGGATCCCTCCATGAGCTTCAGCATTTCCTCCGGAGATTTCTTGCAGCGGCGGGCGTATGCGGCAGCCACGAGTTTATCTATACGGTCGAGCTGATCCTTCTGTTTCTGTAGATCCTCGATGCGCTTATCGAGTTCATCAGCGTTGAGCTGCGCGAAGTCGAAGAAGAAAGAGGAGCATTTATGAACGAGATACCATCCGTCGGAATCGATCGAGACATGTTTTGCGCCGAGCGAAGCGATAGTGGCTGCTGAAGCGTTTGCAGCGACATAATGCACATGTACATCTCCGTGAACCTTGAAGGCCGCGGAGATTGAGAGGGCGGTGTAAACGCGGCCACCGAGAGAGTCGATGATGACATTTACAGGCTGTCCCTTGTATTTGTCGAGAATGTATTGAGTATAGTCGGCATCGAAATCCCAGTCGCCGACGAATCCTTTGAGTCTAAGATGATATTCCATTGGTCAGTAGTAGTAGTGATTGAGGAAGAACAGTGCAAAAATATCACCGGAATATCTGAATATAAAAGACAATAGGGAGGGTAACCAATGGCACCCTCCCATTAAAACAACAAAATAAACAGGCTCAGATCAACTGCATGGCCGGTTCGTTAGGGAATAAAAAATTGCATACGATCGGCGTTCCTTCCCATTCTATCTTATAGTCGATAGCCCTTTTATCCGAGGAGTCCTTTCCGGAAGATGCGTTGGCCGTGACCTTAGGAAATGGGGGTTCGGCTGCACCGATCAGCCAGCGGTGGCCCATCCGGTCCTCTGCGATGAAGGCATTAAAGCCGTTCGGTAAAGTCCTTAAAGAGGAGAATGAGAGGGAGCAGGATCTTTTCTGCTCGGCATCGATTGACCATTCGATCAGCGAGTCGCCGAAAATATCCATCATCAGAGGAACGGCAGCCACGTGGGCTGTCATTCCTGAGATCCTCATTCTGCGGATATCCTGAGGGAGAGCTTCAAAAGAGATGGCTGCCACCCGACGCAGCCCCGGGATAGATATCTGTTCCATTTTTAGAAATGTTACAAGCGTTACATGGTTAAAAAAATGTATCTGAAATCACATATTTTTTTGTGATTTTTTCAGGGCGCGGTAATTGCGGACACGGATTTTGGTATTGAGGCGGTCGATCATGCGCTTGAGTCGTTTTTCGACGGCGAACCAGTTCTTCTCCTCCGGCTCGATACCGTGAGCTTCCATCCACGCCCAGATAAGCTCGTCCCGACGCTCCACTGCGTTAAGAACCGGAGCGAGATCCTGAAAGAGCTGAAGATCGAAACGTTTGCGGAGCGTATCGATGAAAACCTTCTGACCTCGCTCGGAGAGTCGATTGTAGATTTCGGGAGGCATCCCTTTGAAGTATGGGATTATTATTTCGAGAGAAGATCCTTCCGGTCTGATGTTAAGATCCGGCACCTGAGCGGTATTCTTAGATGAGAGGATACATCTCAGGAGGTGCTGTTCGGGGGAGTTCTTACGGAGTTTTACAGGGGAAGCGCCTCCGGTGTCGTGGATGTACCATTGCGCAAGGTATTGGTCGCAGGGTATAGAGAGAGTAATCTGTGGCATTAAACAATGATATTAGGAGTTATATATGACTGATCGAAATTGTAACACAAATATAATAAATCTTCTGCAAAATTTCATAAAGAGTTGATATAAAAATCAATAGACAATATATTTTGCAAAAAGACTGACCCATGCAAGGGGGCTATGTTTTTTATATTTTATCGCTCTACCGGGTGCGTATGTAGTTGTACAATTGTACGGAATCGCGCAAATCATTGTTTTACAATATTTTGGAGCGCACAATTGCTGTTCGGAAAATTGTACGGCGTACAACCGTACAGTACGAACAGGCACCGTACAATTTTAAAAATAAAAATTGTACGGTGTAATGTGTTGATTTACAAATGTAAATTCCGTTCCGTACAATTGTACAGCGGTTTGTCTCCTTACGCGTAAGGAAGAAAAATTTAAAAAAGAATAAATATACAAATAAATGGATATAGAAAACTGTGCGCCAAAATTTGAAATTTCCTCCGGATCCGCTGTTTCCCGGATCTGGCGCACAACTGCACAGTTCCGATATATTAAATTAAAGGGGGAACGGGGGAGCGGGAGACTGGATGAAAAATCGTAAGGTGAAAAAAATCAATAAGTTAGCGATTAAATTTCTTTGAAATATTGAAGGAAATAGCTAACTTTGCATGTAAATTAGGGATATTTACCCTTTTAATAAAAGGGGTTGTATCGATGGTTTTTTTTAAGAATACCTGAAGATAGCTCGAAAAATACCTGAAGACCGGTATCTAAAAAAAGCCGGCGACAGCAGCGGGAGCCACCATCACCGGCAAAAGAAAGAATACAGGTATGATCAGAGGTCGAAGAGCGGTATGTTCCGGAGCTTCGAGATAGCCACGTCGATAGAGTAAATGAAGTCAGGAGGGAGGTTCTCCGAACGTACCCTGACGTATCCGAGAGCATATAGCAGGGCGTCGTTTGCTGACCGGAACCATCCCTGGCCTTCTCCCGGTATGAGCTGGCGTTTCGATCCGTTGAATATCACGCAGTACCCGAAGCCATATTTGCCGGGGGCAATCTCAGCCTCGATAACGGAGACCGAGTCGCCGCCACGCTGGCAGATAGTCCTTGGGTTGTAGGTTGAGGCCACCTTGCCGACGATGCCGGGGATGCGAAGTGACTCAAAAGGATTCCTGATGTGTGGCATGAGATTAAATTTTAATATCTAAAATATTACCGGAATCTGCATGCCTTGCAAAAGCCTCAAAGGCTTTTGTGAATTCTTTCGCAGCAACAAGTATGCTTTCATTTCGTAATTTGGCAAGATTGAAAGTCGCGTTTAAAGCAATAAACATTGCAATCATCGATAACTCACCCAAAGCAACGCCATCCCTTCTAAGGTCCAATAGAACCTGATGGGCTTTCAGTTGAGCCGAGTCAAAAAATTCTTGTTCCATAATCAATCATATTAAAGTTTTACAAACATGTTTTCAAAGCGAAATCATCATTGGCCACAGTGAAATAGATCACTCCTCCGGAACTGTCGCGTTCGCCGATAAAAATACCGGATCTGTTGACCTGCCGCCACTGAGAGAAAGAATCCTTTGTCTCCTTGTGTTTCTTATGAGGATTGAAATGGAGTCCTGCAAACTTGCAGAACGCCTGTATTTTCTCCCGGAAAGAATGCTTGGAGACAAACTTCTGCTGTCCCGGACAATCCTCGCAGAAATTGGAATATATATTGTTTACATTAATTCGTTCGTTGAGATGTCCGGAATCCTCGCCATAATAGAGTTCCGCCCACTGAAGGAATACCTCGCCCATCTTCTGGCGGAGCTGGCGGAGTTCCGCGCTCGATTCCGGCGGGTGAACCACACCGCATCCGGGATCAGTCCAACCGAGTTCCCGGGAACGGAGATAATACATGACGCACTCCGCCATTAGATTATCAAAGAGATTCCACTGTGTGTCATCCCAACCGGAGAAGAATGGATGCCCGAATTCCTGAATCGGCTTATAGTCGATAGAGTACCAGTCGGAGAAGATCATCATCACCATTCGATCCTTTGCCGAATTCGAGTCATCGTCAATCGCATGGTTGGTGGTGACATACATTTTGGGCACATTCTCGTAATCGATCTTGAACCGGGCCATCGTCTTTGGATTGACCATAAGCGGCCCGGTCAGAGCAGAGAAGAGCCTTGTGAAATTGAAGTGAGGCTTAACATCGTCGAAGAATATATTGCGCGTTCTCGGGGTAACGTCTGAGAACATATATTCATCCGAACCGGAAAGAGCCTTCCCATCGATGAACGCCTGTTCGGTCATATTGTAGATAGCCCTTCCGATAAGTGATTTTCCTGAGCGTCCGTTAGACTTGCCGACCTCCGACATCTTGCCGTCCATGGCGATTATCGCCTTCTCCTCGGTGGTGAAACGGTAGTCAGTCAGGAGATAGCCGATAGCCGTGATCTTGTTTACGAGATTGCGGTAGATTATATCCTTCTCCTCCTGCGTGAGTTCCTCCGGCTGCTTATCCCTCCAGAAGTTAGAGGTGTTTATCAGGAACTGCAGGAACTCGCAGCTGTCGCCCTCTTTTGTCGAGACTACCCTGAAACGGTCGTTATCGAAACGATCTATACTTTTGAAAATCGGGATCCTCTTGAAGTCGCGTCCTATCCGGTTTGATTCCCATATAATCTGCGACATGGGGCCGTGCTCGATATTCTCTGATGTTATACGGACCTGTCCGTTCATGTAATACATGTTCTGAGAGTCGGGATCATAGAATTCAACAATCTTCGTTTTCTTCATGCGCTCGAGCTTATCGAGACCCATCAGGGATCCGAGGCGGTCGAAGATATAATAGAGCACATCCTTATCCTTACAGTTCATGCAGATGAAATCCCAGACGAAATCGCGGATTTCAAAATCGGCTACCATTCTTGCAATCCCCTTCTCGATACGGGCGAAACCGAATTTATTTTCGCCGAGCTCCGGAGCCATCACCCTTGCGAAACCGTTAGCACCGACGAAAGAGACCGCGTCCATGGCATAGAACTCCACTTCCTTTTTGTTTTTGTCATTGTAGGAGACGTGCCAGAAATCCTTCTCGCATCCGGCCATCGTTGATTTCTCGAAAATCCCCTTATCGTTCTTGACGTAAAGCACCCGGCCGAACATCACGCGGTCGAGATCCTTCAGCCTGTCGGCATGAATTCTGAAGAACTTGTCCTTATCGCGGAGATCCCAGAAATTCATTATCTGGATATCCGAGAGAACCGATATCTTGTGTATGGACACATATTCCCCTACACCCTGCACCGATCCCATGGTATTGTAAATATCTTCGGCAAGAAGCTCCTCCTTCCCTCTGAGGGTATTGCAGAGGAGATCATCGATCCCTTTATTCCCGGCTTCGTTGTCGTTGATATGTCCGAAGTAAATATCAACATTAAGTCCTGCATAATTGAGAGTCCCGACATAATCCCGGAATTTGATTGCAGCCCGGGCGAAAGATCCTGGGCGCATATCGATAGCGTCTCCTGGCTGAATATTGCATGAGAGATCGTTCCAGTCGGAATCAAACATGAGCACGATCCTTTTTATCTTGCAATCCTTGACGAGATACTGAAGATCCGAGATAAGACCCTCCTCCTTATTTCCGATGTTGTATATTCCTTGGATGCCGATAGACCAGACACCGTGTTTGCATGCCTTCTCCGCCTTTTTCTCGCCCTCCTGAATAATTAGGGTAGGGATCTCGGTTTTTTCAGCGAATGCCTCAAGAATTTTCCCGGGGAAATAGAATCTTGCGGTGGCGCCTCTGATAGTTCCATACTTCGCCGGCTTTCCCTCCTTGTTCTTGTGAGCTTCCGGGAGAGCCCACCTGACGCGGACATAATCGCGCAGACCTCCGGCAGCTCCACGAGTCGCAACCTTCATAGGGGAACCGTAAAGGTTGTAATAATATATCAGCATATCATCCTCATCAGAAGATGTTTTGCCATACGGATCCATCGTACCCCGGCGGAAAGTCTGCACATACATCCAGTCCTTACCGTCCGGAGTGCGCACCTTGGCTGTGACATCCTCAAGCGTAAGCCCGGAACCTCTGAGCTGCTGCATACAGAAGGAATCTTCCATGGATACCTCCTTGTCCTTCATGAGCCGCTTGCGATGCTCTTGTTCCGTTTCGATTTGGATAGAGTATCGGTCGGCCACGAACTTAACGGACTGAGGGAAGTCGATATTCTCGAAGTATTGAACCACGTTAAACACTCCCGACTTTGAGAATCCGCACTTGAAGCAATGTATGTTGCAATATTTGGAGTTGTCAGTGATCTGCAACTTGTCAGCTCCACATTCGGGGCATTTTCCCATCAGTCGGTTAGAAACTCTCTTAATATCGCCCGGCACGAAGTCTTCGAGTCTGGCCACATTTTTAACCTTATCGATATCAGATTTTAAATAATAAGACATAGGGAATTAAATCAAATGAGGTTAAACATTTTCTTACCGGTAACCTCTTCTATTTTCTTACAGTAGAGTGGTTCTAACGCAGTCTTACACTTTATCCAATTAGTGTATTTATAATATGGAATCATGCATGCATCCCTTATAAGTATTGACATGGCTCTTCTCTTTGGAGATTCGAGAGAATCAAGATAAGAGATGAGAATAAGATTATTTGCATATCGTGTATTTCCTTTAATAGCCATTTTTATAATTGGAAATTAAATGTTATATTTACATAGACAAAGTTAGTAAAAACTAAATTAATATAGCGTTAACTACATTATAATTAACTAATATTAACATTGCAATGAAGAATTTTGGCAGGACAATATATAGAATTATTGAAGAGAAGCGACTGGTAAAAAAGGAGATAGCTGAGAAAATAGGACTTAGCCCTGCATACTTTTCTCAATTAATGAATAAAGAAACTTTTGATCCGGCAACTTTAGAAAAAATATGTTTTGCGATTGGCGTATCTCCTGGTTATTTTTTCGATGATTGGACCAGTGAGAAATATACGATAGGGGAGATTAACAATCAGTCGGTAACCGGAGATGCGACTGTAAATGTTGGATCAAATTTGGAAAGCATTGAACAGGTTCTAAAAGATAAAGAACGCATAATCGAAGAAAAGGAGCGTCTTATAAAGATTCTATTGCGACAGGCGGGATTGTCTGAATCGATAGACATGATATAGACTTCGATCAATATAAATTAAGTAAAAAATAAATCTAATTCATTAGTAACCAAATCGAATTGTCATAGCAAAGAGATGAAATTTTTCCCTGTCTTTCCGCAGAATTTGCGCTAATTATCTTAATGAGAGATGATTAGCGCAAATTATATAAAATAGTATAGATTAAGACCGAGGGTATAAGGCTATATTGCCTGTTACGTTAAAATGGAATCGGTATCATTGGCGGTCTTTCCGATGTAAGCCAGAATGCCTCCATCTACATACAGTATCTGTCCGTTTACAAAATTGGAAGCATCGGAGGCAAGGAAAACCGCCGGGCCGGCGAGATCTTCGGGTGTGCCCCACCGTGCGGCCGGAGTCTTGGCAATGATGAACCGGTCGAAAGGATGCCTGCTTCCATCCGGCTGAGGTT
This sequence comes from Bacteroides sp., assembly GCA_014801535.1. Taxonomy (GTDB): domain Bacteria; phylum Bacteroidota; class Bacteroidia; order Bacteroidales; family Muribaculaceae; genus Lepagella. The sequence goes on along the minus strand of JAAVEA010000011.1, from coordinate 68,198 downwards.
CCCGAAGGGGAGCGGTCTGGGGTGTTGCTATATATCCGGGACCGATACCGTTACATTGTATATTATATCCTCCATATTCCGCACAGATATTTCGGGTAAGCATTTTGAGACCGCCTTTGGCCGCGGCATATGCAGAAACCGTTTCCCTTCCGAGTTCGCTCATCATGGAGCAGATGTTTATAATCTTGCCGTGTCCTTTCTTTATCATCGAGGGGATTACAGCCTTTGCACATATAAAGGGAGCCACAAGATCAATGTCGATCACTTGGCGGAAATCGTCGGTTTCCATTTCATGCATCGGCACACGCTTGATTATACCGGCATTATTTACAAGTATATCAATAGAACCGATGGAGTTCTCTATATCATTCACCATCCGCTTTACGGCTTCTTCATCCGTAACGTCGCACATATACCCTTTGGCTTCGATACCGGCTTCCTTATAATTGGCAATGCCGGTTTGCATAGATTCTTGTGTATGGCAGTTATAAACAATCTTTGCTCCGGCTCCGTGAAGAGCTTTGGCAATGGCAAATCCTATTCCATAAACTCCTCCGGTTACAAGAGCTACTTTACCTTTAAGTGAAAACATATCAATACAATTCATTTCGTTTCGCTATTTATTTTTTGCATGACGGGGGAACATCTTGCGTACATGTAGAATTATCTTGTCTACCGAATTGTCGGCAACTACAATTGTGGTTGCAATTATGATAAGCACACCTCCGATTATATCTCTCGTCGTGATTGACTGACCGAGTATCGTGACACTTAGTATAACAGCCGAAACCGGTTCGAGAGCCCCGAAAATAGCAGTGGGCGTTGATCCGATAAGCTGTATCGCTCTTGTGGTACATGCCAATGAGATTACAGTTGGAATAATTGCGAGTGCCGTGAGCGACCACCAGTCAGAATTATTTGATGGTAATGTGAGTTCAAAGCCCAAAGGAATAAGGCATATATAGAAAAAGGTGCCTGCACCGAGCACGTAAAACAATAGTTTAGTTGTAGGGATCTCCTTAATTGTTTTTGAAACATTCACCAGAATAATATATATGGCGTAGGTTCCTGCCGATACCATTACAAGCAGGATTCCGGTGAGGCTCAGAGAATCGGTGCCCTGAGGATTCATCAGGAAAAAGAGACCTACGCTCATTATTATCAGACATAGGCCTATGGAAATCTTAAATTTCTCGTGAAAGAGAAATATCATCAATACCGCCACCATAATAGGGTAAACGAAGAGAAGGGTGGAGGCAATTCCGGAATTCATATATTTATAGCTCTCGAATAAGGTAAGTGAAGAAAGAGCCATAAGAAATCCCAAAATAATTACTTTAAGAATTTCATCTTTGCTTAGTTTGAAAGATAATCTGCGTGCTTTCATGATGCATGCAAGAATCGGCAGCCCGATTAGATACCTGAACAGCAATACCGAATTAGGATTCATGCCATGGTCGTAGAGTGGGATTGCGAAGGCCGGATTCGTGCCGTATGCGGCCGCTGCCACTGCGGCTAATAAATATCCTTTAAGATTGTTGATTGCCATAGAGATTATGCTGTCTTGATTTGAATCAAATTCAGGTTTAATGTTGAGTACGCCTAAGAATTCCTTTTATATTTCTTTAAGAAAATATCGTAATGTTCTTCTCCCCATTTCAGCATGGCATCAATTATAGGAAGAAGAGACTTTCCGAGATCCGTTATCAAATATTCCGAGCGTGGAGGTAATTCGGGATAGATTGTCTTACTGATCAGGCCATCAGTAACCATCTCCTTCATCTGCAGGTCGAGAACGCGAGGGGCTGCCTCGGGGAGACATTTATGGATCTCATTTGGCCGCATGGGTTTCCCGGAACGCAATTCATCGAGGATGCATGATTTCCATTTTGATTCTATTAGACTCATTGTCAAACGAAGCGGACAATCAAGGTCGACCGGTATCTTTTTTTCGTAAGCCATAAATAAATTCTTTTTGCAAATTTAATAATAATCTTAATCATGCGAAATTGTCGAAACAGCTTCTACCGAAAAACTTTTCTATACCCGAAAAATTTTTCGCTACTTGTTTTAAAGTGATTCTTATCCTAATTTTGCCAAAGGAAATTAATATTTATTGAAATGAGAGATAAAATCAAGGAATATGCCGCTGTAGAAGAGGCGGCTATGAAGTTTGTGAAAAGTGTTGCAGAAGGAGACAGTTCTCATGCAAAGGAATTATTTACAGCAGATGCTGTATTGTTCGGAATTCTTGACGGAGAGTTGGAACATGGATCCATCGATCAGTTCTATCATAATGTGGATACTGTAGGAGCCGGGGAGAATTTTAAGGCACGAGTCGATGTGCTTGCCGTAGAAGAGACGGTTGCCGTGGTCCGTGTGCTTGAGGAAGGTTGGGGAGGACGCATTGACTTCACCGATTTCCTTCTGCTTCTAAAGCTTGACGGTGAATGGAAGTGTGTGGCTAAGGCTTATAATCAAAATTCCGATACAATAAAAAGATAAGGCTGTCTAACAATTGAGCTGCACTCCAGAAGTTTTATGTTCAACTTTCGGGGTGCAGTTCAATTATTAAACAGCCTCCTTATTAAATTCAGCTATGTTAAGTTATTGATGCTTACAGTTACTTTTCTTCACAATTGCATCCGACTTGAGCCTTTAGGCTCTTCTTGAATGCCTCGAATTGAGGGCCGAATTCCGCGAAAAGAGCATTGTCGGAATTCTTCTTGATTACATGATGCATGAAGCGCATGGCAAGAACAAACTCCTTGGCATGCTTATCCTTTGCAAATCCGAGGGATTTAGCTTTTTCTACCATTGCGGCTATGTCGTGATGACCGCCGAAATTGAAGTTAAGGACTTCATCCATTTTAATCTTGCCATTGTCTTTAACATTGGCTTCAACCATGTTGACGTAATAAGATTTTTTCTGCTTTTCCATAGTACAAATTGTTTTAAATTCTAAATGCCGATATTCCGATGTGATTCATCATCGGCTTTCATAGTTAAAACAATCCTGCGTGCTATTGAATCGTTTAAGAATCTATAAAGTATCTTATTTTGTTTTAATCGTGCCCGATACTCTCCATTATATGAAAACTATTACAAGAATGCTGGAGAAGACAAGCACGAAATTGGCCACTGCATAAGTCACCGTATAGCCGATTGCCGGAAGATTGCTCCCCAAGGCATCCTGAATAGCGCCTATGGAAGCTACACCGCAACGGCTGCCGGCCACACATCCGAGTGTCTCGGCACGTCCGAATTTGAAAATCTTATGTCCTACAAGTGTCATGATTACAAGCGGAATGATGGTGCAAATTATTCCAACGATAAATAGACTGATCCCAACATTAGCGATGCCGCTTATAAATGAAGGTCCGGAGGAAAGACCGATAACAGCTATGAACATATTCAACCCTAATTTATCGAACAGCCACGAAACCTGCGAAGGAATATAACCACAAGTGGGTTTCCTTGTGCGCAGCCAACCGAAGAAGAGACCTGAGAATAGGGCACCTCCACTTGTGCTCAGCGATACGGGTATACCGTCAATCATAAACGACAGGGCACCGATGAAGCAACCTAATGCAATGCCGATTCCGAGGAAAACCATATCGGTAGCTTCAGTCTGTCTGTCAGCGTAACCTATATTGTCAACAGCCACCGCCACCTTACTCGGGAGACCTACAAGTGTGAGCACATCTCCACGCTGTATCTCTGTTTTAGATCGGGCCGGAAGACTCACGCCGTTACGTGTCATGCTTTTAATGATGACTCCATTCATGAAAGATTGTTTACGTATTTCCCCGAACGTCATTCCTGCAGCCCCTTTTTTAGATACGGTCACCGGCAGATTTTCCGCTCCAAAGCTCAGGAGTTCCATATCTGCTACTTCGGATCCGATAACGGATGCCTCATCAACTATCACCTCACGGCGACCGCTCAACACGATTGTATCTCCTCGCTTTATAATTAGATCCGGTTTAGGGTCATGCAATTTTCCATTAAGCCTGAGACGTTCGATAAACAGACGCACATTTTTCTGAGCAAAAAGATTTTCCACATATTGCACAGATCGAGGTTCATTGAAAATATCCGAATCAGCACGATATGCCCGGAAAGCGACGGGTCGGTTTGCATCGATCATTCCATCGTCGGGGGTGAACTCTCCGTCGTCCATCTTCGATTCGATCTGTGCTGTCTCCTCTTTCACCTTCTTCATCCCTCCAAGAAGCCAGGGGCCGATATTGGAAAGAATCCATGCCGAGCCGATCGTTCCGAAAATGTAGGTTACGGCATAGCAGGCGGGTATCATGTCGGTTATGGCTTTTTTCGCTTCTTCCGGCATCGTCATCGAACGGATGGTATCGACTGTGACTCCCAGTGAGGCAGATGCTGTCTGAGATCCGGCAAAGAGTCCACATGCGGTGCCTGTGTCATATCCCATTATTTTTGCAGCGACAATTACGGTCGTGGCGCACACTATTGCTTCGAGCACTGCGAAGCCAACCTGTTTCAGGCCACTCCCCTTGAGCGAACGAAAAAACTGTGGTCCCACGCTATATCCTATGCTGAATAGGAAAAGCATGAAAAATATTACTCTGACAGTTGGAGAGATCTCAATTCCGATCTGTCCGATGATTACACCAATAATAAGGGTTGCGGCCACCGGACCGAGAGAGAATGACTTATACTTCAGCTGTCCGATCGAGAAACCAAGACCTATGGTCAGGAAAATCGGGATTACCGGATTATTCCTTAAAATATTGAAAATATACTCAATAAGGGCCATAAAATATTTTTATAAGCAGTTGGTTAATAGCGTTTAGTGTTGGGATTTGAAGAGATAAGAGGAAAGAGATGTGGAATCATATGTATTTTTAACAAATTTTTAAATGAGTAGGTTTACAGAAAGAATGTCCCGGCATTAGTTTAAATGAGAGTATTTGGTTATTTTTGTAATCAAATTCACATATTTACATGAAGAGTGTTCTTGCAATGTTTTTTACCGCCGGAGTGGTGATCAGCTCCGGATGTCATGAAAATAGTTATTTAGATTCTATAGGGGAGAAGACGTATGTTCCTGTCGCACCTGATTATTCCGACACTATTATGTGGAACGAAATCCTGAATGATTCCACGGGAAATGGTGCGGATGTATTCTATATCCCTTCCACTTGGGAATACGACTGGATCACTTCAGACAACCTTATATGCCATTATGCTGATCCGTCACGTGCCGATCATCGTGCGGACATGGCTATAGAGATGAATGGTGTTGCGGAATATATGGCCGATGGTAATAATTTCTATTCTCCATATTACCGACATATCACACTCGACTCATGGGCCACACTTAATGAAGACACAATCAACCGTCGATATGGAGATGTGAGTTTTGAGGATGTAAGGAATTCTTTTCAGAGATTTATAGAAGAGAAAAACCATAACCGCCCATTCTTTCTTGCCGGATTCAGCCAGGGTGGCAAATCAGTGGTCGAACTCCTTAAAGTTATGGATGAGTCAACCCGTAAAAGAATGATCGCCGCATATGTTCTGGGATATAAAGTGACGCCCGATGATGTAGCGGATCATCCTTATATCGTGGGAGCAAGAGATTCCTTGGATACCGGTGTGGTGATATGTTATAACTCTGTATCTGATGTGAAATATATCAAGCCTGTGGTAAGCGAACCGAATGTGATGTGCATTAATCCGGTGAACTGGAAGACTGACAATACGTCTACATTGCTTAATGATTCGATTACGGTAACCCTCCATCCCGAATCAAAAGTGCTTGTTGTGGAGGGTTATGATGGTAGTTCTCTGCCTAATATTCTCGATATTCTCAATGTAGGGGATTACCATGGTGCCGAGCCGTGGCTTTACAGCGAATGTCTTAGAAAAAATTTCAGGCAGCGTCGAGAGATTTTCAGATTGTCAAAATGAGTGTTCTGCAGAGCGGGAACTTAGAGGCTATTAGATGATACAACCCTCGCGCAGTATATAGGCAAATTGTGTTAAATTAATTAACAATAAGATGTTAAATTAATTAACAAGTTAAAGGTCGCGATTTTCGTATTTTTAGGTAATTACTGAAATAATGTAAATAAATTGTAAGTATTTTGTATATGATGTAATAGATTACCCTAATAGATTAAAAATAAAAAGTAGCTGATAATAAATTAGTTAAGAATTAATGAAAAGAAAAAATCAAATTTTTTGAAAAATTTTAACCCAAATCCAGAACAATTTCTCTGTTTTTTGATTTTATATGTCAAACAGTGTTAAAATTTATTCCATAATTCTAAATTTCATTAATTCTACAAAAGCTATGATCAGACACTTTAGCTGGATCGCAATCCCCTCAATTCTTCTGGGAACATCCATCTACTCTTACTCCGAAAAAGTCTCACTCACTGAAGCGCAGACGTTAGCTACTGAGTTTGTAAGAGCAAGAAGCGGCAACCTCTCGGGTGATGTTACACTCGAACCGGTATTCATCGCCGGCACGGAGTCAAATCCGCTCTACTACGTTTTCAATGTTGCCGACAACGGCGGATTCGTAATGATTTCAGGCGAGACCACCACAACTCCCGTGGTAGGTTACTCATTTGAGGGTTCATATCCTGCGAAGAATATGCCCGACGGAATGAAATGGATGCTCACCGGCATCGAGCGTGAAATTAAAGCGGCTCCCTCGCTTCAGAGCAATCAGTCGGTTACCGAATTACGCAAGGTGGCACGCAAGGCCGGCGAGCGTGCGGCTGAAAAAAGGCTCAACACTCCCCAGTGGAGCCAGGAAGGCCCCTTCAATGCAATGATTCCCGGCAAACCTCTGGTTGGTTGCGTGGGAACGGCAATGGCCACAATCATGAAGTATCATAATTATCCTGCGGCCGGCACCGGTTCGTTCGGAGGGGTGGACTTCGCCACATCTTACGACTGGGATAATATGAGAATGGATAACTACCGTTCAGGATATTCCGCAGAGGAGGGCGATGCGGTAGCAACCCTTATGTATCATGCTTCAAAGAGTATCGACACTCAATATGCAATGTCCGGCTCGAGCGCATATGAGGTGCGTGTTCCGGGAGCACTCTCCACCTATTTCGGTTATGATCCGGGTGTGTCATATAAGAAACGCTCTGAGGTTGCCACACAACAGGCATGGGATAACCTCGTAAAAGATGAAATCGATGCCGGACGTCCGGTTCTTTATTGCGGACAGGATGTGACAGCCGGTCACGCTTTCGTCTGCGACGGCTATCAGGGCGACTATCTCCATTTCAACTGGGGTTGGGGTGGTTCCGCCGACGGTTACTTCCTCAGCACACTTCTGAATCCGACAGTAAGCCGCACTCACAACTACAACAATCTCAACACCATCATATATAATATAAAGCCGGCAACAGGAACGGTGGCAGCATGGTCACCTATTCATATTACCGCCGATGGAAATCAGGCAGGTATCGGATCGGATCTTACAGATTTCGCTTCAGGCCGTAACTTCAAGGTGAGAGTAGGTAATCTGAAAAATCTCGCTCATGCAGACTTCAACGGAAAAATCGCGGTTGCTCTCTGTAACGAAAACGGTGCGGTGAAAGCACTCCTGTCTTCTCCGGCAGCTCTCTCGATGGTTTCAATGGGTTATCTTCCGACAGGTTATAAGGATTTTAACAACTGCGCCCTTCCTTCCGGAACATCTGTAGACTCAAAAGACCGTATCCGTATCGTCACTCAGGAAGATGGTCAGAATGTATGGCTTCCGGTGGCAGGTGAACTTCTCACACTTAACGAACTTGATCCCAATACTACTTCTCCGGCATCCTTCATGGTAACACTTCCTGCTGTAAGCGGTGTATCAGTAGAAGGGGAGCAGAGCGTGATCCGCGGTTGGGACTACACATTTAAAGTCACACCAGCTAACGCTGCGGAAGATGTAGTGACAGTAAAGGCCAACGGCATAACTCTTGTTGCCAACTCAGGCAGATATACAATCAATAATGTGCGTGAGAATCAGGAGATAACCATTCTCGTTCAGAAAGCATCTGAAGTTAAGGAAAAAAGAAGTGTTTGGGTAGGCACTCCCGGAACACTCTCCGCAATAATCCCTGAATCGGAAACCGGAACAATCAAGGATCTCACCCTCTTCGGTAACATTGATGCCCGTGACTTCGCATTCATGAAAAGCTCGATGAATCTCCGTCGTCTCGACATCTCAGGAGTCCGCATTTCAGCAAGCGGGTCTGATCAGGCTAACGCTATCCCCCGCGATGCGTTCCGTGGAAAAGGATCTCTCAAGGAAGTTATCCTCCCCGGCTCAGTGAACCGCTTCAACAATGCTTGCTTTGCGCAGAGTGGAATCACATCAATCAACATTCCGGCAGGAGTAAGCAAATATGAATATAATATCTTCGTAGCCTGCACGGCATTGCGTGACATCTATGTAGGCCGTGAGAACGCTGAATTTATCAACTGGTGTGTTCTCTCAGGCGTAAAGACAGATCTCGTCACCCTTCATGTGCCCAGTGAACGTGCCGTAAACAATTATAAGAAAGCTGAAAACTGGAACACAATCGCAAATGTAATCGTCGACAAACCTGAAGTGAAAAACGATGTGCTCTTTGCGGTTATGGAAAACAACGAAGTTAAGTTTGAGACAACGGCTCAGACCGGTTCAATGGAGAAAGGAAGCAGTGTCTCATTCAAGGCAAGTCACATAGCTGACAACGACAATATGATGACGGTTTATGCCAACTCAACCCGTCTCACCCCCGATGCCGACGGTAATTACAATGTGACCCTCGCCGACAACACCATCATCCACTTTGACCTTGCGGCTCCCACTGCTGTAGATGCCCAGAAATCAGTATGGTCGCTGACCGATAAGAACGGTTCTGTAGGAATGTTCAGTGATGCCGTGAATGTGATTCCCGGTCAGGAATTCACAATCCGTCTTAACGCCCTCAATATCCCCAAGGGTTACGATCAGGCTTACTGGGGCGCAGTGCTTACAGACAAAGACGGTAACATAAAGGAGTTTATCTCACCTGTGAATGTATGGTCGGCAGGTCCGGGCGAAAGCCATAAGCTTAATGTGAACTGCAAGGTGAGCGATTCCAATGTCCGTGAAGGGAATCAGATCCGTATAGCTACATCTTTCAATAAAAAGAACTGGAATCTTGTTAAAGGTGCTACAGCCGACATTGTAGATGCCCTTCCTGCTCTCAACAATATGACTCCTGTTTATAACATCAACATTTCTGATGTGAAGGGAGCCGCAGTCTCCGGGTTGACTTCAACAGCAGTCCGCGGTCGCGACATGACACTGAAAATCGTTCCCAACAGCGCATCACATCGCGTGGATCTCAAAGTGAATGGTGTGGAGGTTCTTCATGGACAGGCATCGGTTAACTACAATTTCGTAGCAATGGAAGACATGAACTTCGAGGCCAATGTTTATGATCCCAAGGAATCAGGAAGTGTCACCTATAACGTACAGCCCGGTGAACTCTACAAGGCTGTAACAGCTGAGACAGTAATGCCTACAGTAGTGGTAAAAGGTGAGATATACGGAAGAGACTTATCTCGCGCGTTCAGCCAGGATTTTGCAGCGAAGACAATCAAAAAACTCGATCTTTCCGAAGTAACCATCGTAGCAAATGTAATTTCTCCAACCGACAAATATGACGGCTTCTCCAACTTCATCCCTTCCAACATGCTTTACAATCCATCATCTGTGCAGGCGGTGATTCCGGTAGTTGAGGAAATCATTCTCCCCAACTCTGTGACTCAAATTGGAGAAGGAGCCTTTACAAACTGCAGAAATCTTAAAGAAATTACGCTTCCCACATCGCTTACTGCAGAAAAACGAGTAGTTGGTTACTACGCAGGTGGTTCTGAAAGAAAGGGATTTGCAATTGACAGAAAGGCATTCTCCGGATGCACATCCCTTAAAAAGATATATCTGCCGTGTGCACCATCGGTAATCAACGGACGTCAGGTTGTATCATTCTTTGATCCTTATGGATCCTATGCAAATGGTATCAACTCAAATATGAACATACACGATGGCTCAACGGAACTTTATGATCTTGGATTCTGGATTGATGGTAAGCCGAATGCATCCGATATAACTCTGATTGTTCCTGAAGAATATCTGAGCGTTTACAAAACACCGTATAGTAATATGGAGAGCGGTAATCCTTGGGTAGCTTATAAGTACAACATACTCTCTGAAAACCCGGTATATAGCGTGAACTTTGATCCTTCTCTTGTGAAGGCTGCAGAGGGAACAGACGTAACCGCGATCGCTTCCTTCCTCGGTGAAAATGTTGCGCTCGAAACAATCTCAACAGAAGGAAAGCTGACGCTCGTAAATCCAAAAGGAAATTGCAAGGTATATGACAACGGTAAAGAGATTCAACTCGCTGCCGACGGATCAATCCCCGTTATATTCCACAATCCTGCTAAGAACCCCGAACTCGCGGGCAACCATCAGATAGAAGTGGTTTATACTTACGATGTGAATTTCAATACCACCTCCTCTAACTTTGCAATCTGCGAAGTGGAGGTTTCAGAAGAAGGAAGCAGCTTTGACAATACAAACGCAATGAACCCGGTGGTTCGCGAAGTTGCGGATAACGCCACAGTTCGTTTCAAGGTAAACTTTGCAACAGAGCACAATGACGGTCTTGAGGCCCGTGTAATGTCGGGTAACGAAGAGCTCACAGCCGATGCCGACGGTTTCTACACAGTTGCTGTGGCTTCCAACAATAAGAACATCGATATCTTCGCGGTTCCGACCGAAGGCGCAACACTCAATTCTGAAGATCTCGCGGCAATCAAGCCAGAGGAGGCAGCAGCGATCACCACAATCGCTCTGGAAGGAGAAATGAACACCGATGACCTCGCACAGGTTAAGGAATGCTTCCCCAACCTTGAAAGTCTCGATCTCTCAGGTTTTGAAGGAGAACTTCCCTCGGAGGCATTCTCAGGAATGACAGCTCTCACCACAGTGGTTCTTCCCGAAATAGAGGAGGTAAGTGCGAATATGTTCGAAGGATGCGAGAATCTCCAGAGCATTGATATACCGGCCACAGTAAGCTCAATCGGCGCAGGAGCGTTCAAAGATTGCAGTTCACTCGAAACCATCACTCTCACAGGAGTTTCTTCAATAGGCGATGGTGCATTCGCCGGATGCGACAATCTGACCACCATCACTCTGCTTGCAGCCTCTTCAGATCCTAAGAGCGAAGCTCGCCGCAAGAGCCATAGAAAAGCGGGTTCACTAAGCTCAAAAGCTTTCAACGGCCTTAACCCCAACTGTATCGTAGTCCTTGACGAAGGTGTTGAAATCCCTGCAGCCGCAGCCAACTATCTCCGCACCAAGTCTGACGAGATCACAGAGACCGAACCCGATGGATCAGTTGTTACACGTCAGGGACGCATATACAGCGCCAATACCGACATTACTTTCGTTCAGGGTTACGCTTTGGCAATCCCTTACGCCTTCACTCTTGAAGATGGAGCGGTGGTTTCTCTCGAAGCTGAAACCGACAACTGGACAGCAATGGTGGTTCCCTTCGATGTTGAGACTATCACCGACGCAACGAACAATGACATGGCAATCACTCTCGCAGAGGATGGAGCTGAATATGTGAACGGCAATCTCATCTACACTCTTCCTGAGAATGGAGAAGCACTTCAGAGTGTTGACAACATGAAAGCCAATGTTCCTTACATTGTCCGCACCGAAAACGCCGGTAAGACAATTTTCGCAGCAAGCGACATCAAGGTGCCGGCTACTCCTTCTGAAATTCGCGTAGACGGCAAGGATTTCTCTCTCCATGCAACATATTCCTCAAGCACTCATCAGGCCGACGACACCTATCTTCTCGATAGCACTGCATCCGCTTTCCTCCCTGCAGAGGCCGAGAATGAGAACGGCGAGGTGAATGTGGCTCCCTTCACAATCTTCGCTACTTCTCCCGCCAAGGTTAATGAGATTGTGACCAACCTTCCCGGCACAGAGTTTATCCCGACCGGAATCAACGAGGCAGATATGAATGTGACTGAACTCATGGTTGTGAAAGAGGGTAACGCAATGGTGGTTTATTCACCCGAGGCTCGCACTGAGAATCTTTACAAGGCAGACGGAAGCCTGGTTCGCGTGATTCGCCTCAACGCGGGACGCAACGTGATAGAACTTCCCTCAACCGGAATCTACATCATCGCTGACCGCAAGGTGATCCTCTGAAATGTGATTGAATAATACAAACAATAAATGAAAGAAGAGGAGATCGATAAAATCGGTCTCCTCTTCTGGCTCTAATGAAAAAATTTATGAATACTTATAATATAACTTTTCTTGTTTTGCCATTCTCTTTTACGATGAATATACCGTTGACGGGATTCTCTACCTTACGGCCAGTGAGATCGTAATAAACGGGATTGTTTGCGTTTTCCGAGGGGGTGGTCTCTACGTTTTCAATTCCTGAAGGACGCTCCACATTTGTTACATATTTAAGGAGATTGAGTTTATCAACCCAATAGCGGAGTCCAACCTGATTTTCGGTGATATGATAACCTGCACCGATGTTAGGGATTGAATTGCCTGTTGCAGGATCGAAAAGGGTTATGAAAGATACACCGTCAATCTTATCAATGGCGGAGAAATAGTCGGGAGTGGATGTCTCCTTAACCTCCACTATATCCGACAACGGCTTTATAATCGCATCCTTAGCCAAAAACTCGGGTCTATTCTCCTCGGATCCAGTGGCAATATAATCCTTTATGTCAGCGGAGAGACTTTCGGGACAGTATATCTCTTTGAGAGCCTGATGACATAAGAGTTTAGACTTGTCGCAATAATCCATAAAATTAGGAGCCAGAATGAAAACGCGTTCCAAAGGTAATCCTCTGAAAGCATCAGTGCCAATTGTCACTACACTTTCAGGGATAACAATCTCCTTCAGAGCCGACATATAACCGAAGGCTGTACTACCTATTTTGGTAAGATTGGGTCCGAGAGTGAGCTGGGTAATAGGACCTGCATTGCAGAAAGCCACCCCTCCGACTTCCCTTAGGTATTCACCTCCGGTAAACTCTGAAAGGTTTGAACATCCGTAAAAAGCCCCGTCATAAAGATATTGAATTTCTGGCATGTTTACTTTTTTGACGCCTGAGAGATTGAAAGCATAGTCCACAACAGTCTTGCATTTTGGCAAATTAATCTCTGTGAGAGCGTAGGTTTTATAGAACGCGCCATTACCGATAAGTTCGATGCTTCCCGATTTGGCTTCTGTGAAAGTGCGAAGTTTCTTACAGTCGGCAAAAGCATAGCTCGGTATGGTGGTGATTGCTCCGCACACCTTCACCGAGGTCAAATCTTCGCAACCACGGAAACCACTTTGCTTGATGGCTAACGGTTCGTAAACATAACCGTCGATAGAGTAAGAGTCCTTAATCTCCAAGGCATCGGCGGGTAAAGCATCAGGGTTGGCATAAACCGTTACGTAAGCGGTTTTTTCGACCACTACGAAAACATCACCGAGCATGTTGTCGGTCAGATTTACCACATCGCCTTCTTTGACTTGTGCATAGGATGGGAATGCAGCCAATGCGGCTGCCACGAATAGCAATAAGCTTTTCTTCATAGTTAAGTATTTTTTCTTTTTGAAATCTTTATAATCTTATTTTAAGTGTCTCGGAATGGTTGTCAGAAGAGGAATATTTTAGAATAACCATTCCTGAGGAGAGGATGGAAAGGTCGGCCTGCTCACCTGTTCCCGACAAAAGGAGCTTTCCATCGGTAGAATAAACCTGATATGTTGATGTAGTAGGGAAGAGGATGCTTTGCCCTTCCATTTTAGCGGCTGTCTCATCTTCGGTCATTACAATTCCTGTTGACAGCCAGTGTGAGCTTGGGTAATCGGTAAGGAAATAATTACCGTCAACCTTATATGATAACCTCATCTTTGAGATGGAACCCAATGAGAGAGGCGACTCCATAATCCCATCTTCACCTGCATATACAGTTCTTTCATCATTGAATATGGCCGCAAAGTCAGTTACCTTGGGAAATGCTTCAACACCTTCGTTGAAATAGGGAGTCACTTTAACCTTTATCCCGTTTTGAGAAGTTTTGGTGAAGGAGATGCCGAACATCTCATAAACCTTATTCCCCTTCTTTGTGGCAAGGGTATAGTTGTGAGAGGTTCCGCCCGGAATGAAGTAGGTTGCATCAGGCACAACATAATCAATATAATCAGGCCAGGAGGGAGAGGCAACAATGTAGGCGTCGAGATATATTAACGGAGCGACAGTGGCCCCGTTCCCGGCAGAGAACATATTGCCGATAGGCAGGGAGTTGGGCACATTTACATAACCGTAGTTCTTGGTTGTTGTGGCATACACTTTAGGCGTGTAATGTTGCTTCCCGTTATAAGTGGAATATATGAACTGAGGGCTTACAACAGTGCTTGTTGTGGATAGGTAAATGGTATCAACCACGCAGGAATAGCCGAAAGCCGGAGGAGTGGGGCGGTCGGATGTGTTGTAATGCCAGAACCCGGCGTAATCTCCGAATTTAACCTTCTTAAGCTGCAGGCAATTCGCCGCATATCCGGGCCCGATAGCTATATCTGCATCCACATATTCCATTATCAGGTGGGAGAAGTCGATCTCCGTGAGATTCCTACAGTATGCAAAAAGGTTTTCTCCTGCGAATTGATCGGTTATCTGCGACTCCTCGAATATTACCTTTTCAATGCCCGAATTATAGAAAGATGAATCCTCGCTAAATACGGTCTCACCGCGGAATGGGAACGTTTTCAGTTCACGGCAGTTCTTAAATGCAGACTCTCCAACTTTCACAATCGGATAGGGCGATTCAATTTTAGTGAGTTTCGGACAGTTTTGGGCAAACCTGTCTGAGATCATAGGCAACTTGCTTTCAAACTTTACCATTTCAAGGTCGGGACATTTTGCCACCATCTCTTTCCCATATTGTTCAACCCCGGAGGGGATGGTAAGGGAGTGAAGCCCGGAAAGTGCGAAAGCATTGTTGCCAATCTTTTTCAGCGAATAGGGAAGAGTGAGGGTGGTGAGCGACTGAACATTATAGAATGCGTAAGGAGATATCTCATTCACACTCTCCGGCACAGTTGCCACAATCTGGCCGGAATGTGGAGCCATGGCAACAACCCTTTGCTGATATATAAGCATCCCGGATTTCAGGGAAAGATTGGTTTCGGAGGCAGATATAAGTTGAAACTCCTTGAGTTTTTCCATGCGGTTCAAACCGCCGTTATCAAATATTTCAACATTTTTGGCCAATCCGAGAGTTTTGATTGTGGTGTTGCCGGCAAAAGCGTCACGGCTTACATACTTGCATTCATCGGGGAGGATGAAAGAGCCGGTGATTGTTTCATATCTTGCCGGAACATTCAGCAGGGCTTTTTTCTTTTTAGTGTAAAGAGCGCCGTCGGTTGAGGCTTCGAAGATGGTTGAGCCATCCTCAACTTTGAAAAGTTTCAGGTTGGGGCAGTTGTTGAAATTGACCGTCGTCGCACTGACGGTATATATATCCTTTACATTTCCAATCCGCGTGTATTTTGCCGGGATAGTTATCTCTGTGACATCGGTCAGATTGTCAAGAGCATGTTCTTCGACGGCAGTGATGAGGTAGGTTACGCCATCGGTGTGAGTGTAGGAGGCCGGGAGACGAAGTTTGCCTGAAGTGGGTTGGGTTCCGCTCCAGCCGATCAGCCGGCACGTCTGTTTTGTCGTGTCAAATTTATCGCATTTGTAGATCATGCCGGATGCATTGAATACAAAAAATACAAGTGCGATCATAAAAGAAATTTTTCTCATGCAAAAAATGATGTTATGGCTTACAGACCCATTTATGAATTTATTTAGTTAGCTACGCGATGTAAAAAAGGTTCTGCAAAGGTAGGTGAAAGATTTCAGTCGGAAAGAGATATGAAAGCGTCAATTCCTCAAATAGACTCTTAATAGTCTTTTATATTTTATTTATCATAAAGAGAGTCTATTCGGGTCTATTGAAAATAGAGTCTATTTTAAGTCTATTTGAGGATTTTCGTCGTGCAATAACCCTAAGTCGTCTTGTGTAAAACTCAGAATGTTTCTAATTTTGAGTTATGAAAAAGCATATTTCCATCCGGACAAATCTTATTTTAGTGTTATTGTCGACACTGGCATTATCTCTTTTTCTTTCATCTTGTTCGAATCCCTCCGACAGCTCTCCCTTCCGTTGGCCATCGGTCAATGAGGGCATTGATTCGCTGACTCAGAAAATCGACAGAATGTTCTATATGCGCGATTCGGCAGAGGAGATAAAAACAAGTATAGATTCTCTGAAAAAGATAAGCCGCGACTCGGGAACTGAGGCTGTAATCGCCGACAGGATATCATTTCTGGAGACCCGTTACTTTCTCTACACGGGAGAACAGGAAAGATATGAAGAAGGAATTGACCAACTCCTGACTAAAGTGGATTCATCTGCCAGTCCTTATCTGTATAACCGTATACTTGAACTCGCGCCCGACGGGGAGAAAAAAGGTGTTGACGAGTATGCGCGCATCAAAGGACTTCTTGAATATTTCCGGATGAAAGGAGACGATATAATGACAGCCGCGACTCTTGTCAGTCTGGGGAATCTGATGAAGAATGTGCGAGATCCGGGCAGAGCTATAGCTTTATATGAAGAGGCTGATTCGATTTTCAAAGCTAATGGACTTGATAAGATTGCATCGTTCAACCGCATGAATCTTGCCACAGCCTCCATAATCCTCCGTGATACAGTGAAAGGGGTAAAAATACTGGAGGAGATGCGCCGTGATCCTATCATCAGGGAAGATTCGGTTATGATGGAGAATGTGCTCCATAATCTTTACATAGATGGGCACGTAAGGGAGGCACTTGATTCGTTATATATGTTGAAAGGTGAAAACAGCAGTTCGCTTATCGAGACATTCATGTCTAACGCTCTGCTCAATGATGGAGATATTGCCGGGGCGGTGAGGCACGCGCAATTTGCTGTGGACAAAGCATTGGCAGATGAGAATGCCAATGATTACGCAGTGGCGCTTTATGCTCAGGCTGATGCGCTCTCGGCCCAGGGTGACACTTTGAAGGCTTACAGGTCGCTGATAGAAGCCGTGGAATTAACAGACGAGATCGGAATTGCTAATGAACCGGATAAAATAAAGGATGTCGAGACAGACCGAATGGTGGTAATGCGAAGACTTGAGGCTGAATTGGCAAAAAGCAGATGGCAGCTCAGACTTGTATGCACCGGTTTTGTGCTTTTACTTCTACTGGTAACAGTAGGATGGATCGTACGCAAGAGAATTAAACGTCTTCATAAACAGAGTAAGGTAATTAAAGAAGAAAAGGATAAGATTGCAAGAAAACTTGTTGCCACACGAATAGCGATGGACGAGACCGACCGTGTTCTTTCATCGGTAGGGAAGGCTGTAGGAGAGATGAACGAAGGGAATGGAGCGCTGTTGCAGCAGCGTGAGATAGCAAATGCGATACATACCCATAAAGTGAGGAGTTCGGAACGCGAGTCGTTTATAGATTCTTTTTCCACGGTTCATCCCGATTTTGCAAGGCGTCTTAAAGAAAAGAATTCGGCCATCACGGAGCCTGATGTGAGATTAGCCTCATACATAGTGACAGGAATGGATAATAAAATGATAGCTTCTACTATGGGAATAAGACCCGAATCGGTGAAGCAGGCGAGATGGCGTTTGCGTTCAAAACTTGCACTTGAAAAGGGGGCTTCACTTGAAGAGGCGCTCAGAAAATTAAATATACCAACTTCTTTGTAGGGTCGTCACATGCACCCACGAGGCGGCGAAATAAAAGAATTCCGGATGATCATAAAAAGAATAGGGCCACGACAAACCGTGACCCTATTCTTTTTATGTTCTTCTAATTAAAGAATTATTTTCTTTCCTGCTACGATATATAAACCCTTGGGGAGTTCAATAGAAGTGATTCCTTCGTTTACGGTTACATTGAATGTCATACCGTCAACTCGATTCACAGTCATTGTCATTGTTCGATCTGACAGAATCTGGAGTCGGCCATTGGATACGCCTACCTTTACATCTGAGAAATCGATATCATTTACATTTGAAACACCATAAGTGTTTCCGGTGTAACCGGAAGCTGTGTAAATACCGTTGTTTACGAAATCAAGGTTCGCGGTCTGATCCGAACCGTTGTTGAAGATAATCATCATTTTGGGATTTGCATCTTCAACGGTGCAGCTGAATTTATGATATCCGGACGCATTGTCGAAGCTTATCTCCTGACCCGGCCATGTGCCGCCTGTGTAGTTCTTGTCGCCGTTGTTGGCATCCCATACCCATGCCTTGATACTGCTCCAGTTTGAAGAACTGTTATCGAAATATGCAGTGTAGGTTACAGGTTGTCCGGGTTCGGGTTCTACAATGGGTTCATCAGGAATTTCACCGGCACCTTCGATAGTCTTCTGATAACCGGAGAATGTATAGTAACCGCCATTCTTCCAGACGAGGTCGGCAGTCTGGGCACCGCCTGAGCAGAATATCACTCCGGCAGTATCGGGAATCTTACCATCGCCGGTATAAGTCCACTTATAGATATGGTTACCAAGGTAGGTCATTGCAGTTCCGGACCATGCACCGGCATATTTCTTGGCGCCGTCCCATACATAAACGTTCACACCTTTCCATCCATTGTCAGCCTCGAAGAACACAGCCTGCTCGCCTTCAGCCATTGCAGGCGCAATAGGATTTTCAGGTTCTTCAATGGGCCCGGAATTGCCACCGCCGCCACCGCCGGCGTTAGGTTTCTCAGTCCAGGTTTCATCTGGCATTGTCTCATTGGGCCATTCTACCCAGTTGCCGGCAACAGAGGAGGTTGCATATAGATATTTCCCATCTTCGCCCACCTTGCCCGGTGCCTTGGTCTTGTCAGTGTCGAGCACATACACGCGAATATTACCCTTACCAGAGCATTTTGCTGTAAGCTTGCCGTCGGTCACATTCTGCACATCGCCTGTGATTGCATCCACATAACGGCCGTTGAGCACTCCGGTGAAAGTTGCGTCACCGGAAATCGTAACGAGCGCGTATGAGTCAACCTTATCATCAGTGTAACGACGTTTGAAAGCCATCTTGCCCGAGCAGCCATCGTTGCTGTACTGTCCTTTGCGGAGTGCCGGAACAGCAGCACGAATCTTGTTAAGACGCTGTATATGGAGCGCAAGAGGATAAGAGAGGGTAGAGGCCATGTTACCTGTAGCTCCGGTGTATTCCGCAAAGTCGGTCAGACCCTGAACATCTCCTTCGATATAACCTCCGAAATAAGCTCGTCCGGTTTCCTTTAGAGCGAGAATCGCACCTTTGTCGATATCTTTTCCTTTCTGGAACTCAACTTCAGAGCCATAATAGAGACAAGGAATGCCACGGAAAGTGAACATCAGTGAAAGATTCTCCGCCCATGTGCCCTGGTCGCCCTTGAAACGGTAGTTGCTGTCGGGTGCGTAGTCGTGAGAATCCACATAAACCACATTATAGGTAGCGTCATTGTAGAGATCATCTTGATTGCGCACGCCGTAAGCTCCAGTTGCAGAGTTGAAGTTCCAGTGCATGGCAAAGTCGATCACATTCAGACCCGAATGTTGGGAATGGTCGGGCGCGTGATATTCATTACCGTTAAGCTTGTGGTTGTTGCTCTTCTTCAATATAGATGATGCATGGCCAAGATCGTCTTTAGCTGATTGGTGGCACGATTCCCAGTTTGTATGACCGCTCACTGTCTCATAATCCTGCGAACCCTCGGTCTGTGTTGGTATAGCCACTACTGAATCCCAAGATTTGGGATCATTATCCCATGGATAGTTCTTGCTCTCTTTCCATGTGTAGTAGCAAGGGGAGCAGTTATAATTCTCGCCTCGGTAGATAACTTCCATAGAGCGGGCGCAAACCTCCCCATACATGAAGAAGGGGTTGTTGCCACGGTTCTTCTTTGCCTCCGGCGTTTCGGAAGCGGCAATGAACTGGGGAATGAAGTTGTTGTTGAAAGCCAAGCGTGGAATATGGCCGGCAGTATCGATACGGAAACCGTCGAGACCCATCTTTATCAGACGGGAATAGCAATCTACGATATACTGTGAAACTCCCGGATGCTCGGTGTTGAGGTCAACGCAGTCACCGGCAATCTGTCCCCACCAGCGTGAAGGGTCATCCCAGTCAAACCATGCTTTATGGTGATAGTAGTTGTGGACATCGTTATTGTTCCAGTCGGTGTTTTTCATATTGTCCAGTCGGGCGGCATATTGAGCTGCAGGCTGAAGCTGTGCGTAATTATCGGGAAGCACACCGCCTGTGCTCTTGGTGAGAGGAATCATCGACTCCTCTATGTTTGCCAGATCCTTGGTGTAATCTTTCTTGAACATCGGGGCAAGATGCGTCTCACCGAAATTACCCGTATGCTGGATCACGATGTCGAGAATAAGTTTCATATCGCGCTTATGAACCTCGTCAATAAGTGTTTTGAACGCTACATCAGCATCCTCGGCTGTGGCCGATTTCTTTACATAGCGATGATCGATTTTGCCGAAGTCCATTGCGTGATAACCATGATAGTCAAGACCGGAGGCATTTTCCACAACAGGGGTGATCCATACTGCCGTGAAGCCGAGAGCCTTGATATAATCGAGTTTATCAATCAATCCCTGAAAGTCGCCACGCCATTCAGGGTCGTTAATGTTGTTAACTCCATCCCAGCAATATACGTTATTGTCGGGGTCACCATCATAGAAACGGGTGGTCATCGCGAAGTAGATTGTCTCATCGCGGAAGTCGGTACGGTCGCCTACGAAAGTGGCAGCTAACGATGCCATTGCCGAAGAAGCAATCGTGGCGCCGCAAAGCATTTTGCGTAAATGGTTCATAAATTTTTGTTAAGCCTAAGTATTATTAAGATTTAAGCGGCTGCAATAAAATTATATGATGTCAGAAAGTTAAAACTTCAAGCGAATGAATTCGATCGATAATTCTTGACAGCCACTACCTAAAACAAATTTAATTCAGCGCAAAGTTATAAATTTTCAGTATATGTTTAAAATTGAATAATAATTAAAAAAATGAATAAAAGCTAAATACTTTTCTAATAAACAGATTATCAGTATATTGTAGGAAGTATGTTTAAGAAACATGTTGTAAAACATAGATATTTATCATTAAATATAATATTAATCGCATTAATTTTGCGTCCGAATATAATTAAAAATCCGCGCTAAGCAGGTTTTGAAAAAGGCTTATGATATTATCTGATATCTGCTGATTTGAAAACCGTTTAGGGATTAGGCTTATCTAAATTAAAACAACAACTTATGCAGCTTTACAGTAAATGGATCGCAGCGGCGGTTCTCGGAAGTTGTGCTCTATCTCCGTTTGCAAGTTATGCAGACGCGAATTTTGAGGCAAACCGCACGGATTTCCGCGATGAAACGATTTATTTCGCTATGACCACCCGATTCTATGACGGAGACCCAATGAACAATGTTCTTTCATGGGATGGTCAGGCAGATCAGATTAAAAATAATGACCCTGTGTGGCGAGGAGACTTCGCCGGTCTTATCGAGAAATTGGATTATATCAAGGCTCTCGGTTTCACGGCGATATGGATCACCCCGATTGTTCAGAATGCATCGGGCTTTGACTATCATGGTTATCACGCAATGGACTTCTCCAACGTCGATCTCCGCTATGAGAGCCGTACGGAATGGGGATGTGAGAAGGATGTGAAATTTGAAGACCTTATTAAAGCTGCTCACGATAAGGGAATCAAGATTATTCTTGACATCGTGTTGCAGCATACCGGTAACTTCGGAGAGGCTAAATTCTGCAAACTGTTCGAGCGTGATCAGAATATTAAGAATCAGGCAGATATAACAGCTTGTATGATTCCCGACGAAGAGAAACTCGGCGGACAGTCTTACTGGGATCTTGATCCTAACTTAGAACAATATCCTACGCGCTTTAAATATTTGAAGAATGGAGATGGGAATAACCATGACTCCAAAAACTACTGGCATCATGTGGCCAACGCCTGGGACTGGGATGACCGTACACGCTGGTGGGGTCAGATAGCCGGAGACTGTGTTGACCTCAATACAGAGAATCCGGCCGTTGTGGACTATCTTCTGGAATGTTATGGAAAATTCATAAAGATGGGTGTCGACGGCTTCCGTATTGATACCACCGGGCATATCGCACCACTTACCTTCAACTCGGCCTTCATTCCCAAATTTATCGAAATTTCCGAATCGGCCGATGGCAAGAAAAACCGTTTGAATAAAGGAGCGACTCCTTTCTATATGTTCGGTGAGTGCTGCGCACGATATTCTCAGGTGATCTATCATGGGGATCAGGCTCTGTCAAGCTGCTACTATACATGGAAATCCGATCCGGCATTGGTTGAAGAATGGAAGAGTTATACGGCCGACTGGTGGGCTAATCAGGTTGTTCCGGAGGGAGCTGCTCCATTAGGAAATATGTTGACCTGTACCAAAGATCCGGGCACAACCCATAATTCAGACAATGTATTCATGAAGAACGGTCAATGGCACGAACCCGATTATTCTCAGGCATCAGGGTTTAATATCATTGACTTCCCGATGCATTATAACTATAATAATGTAGGCGAAGCGGTTAGAATCGCCAAAGAGGGTGATCATTACTACAACGATGCCTCTTGGAATGTGGTTTATGTTGACTCTCACGACTACGGTCCTGGTCCGAGCGATGGCACCCGTTTTTCCGGTGGTACATCCCAATGGGCTGAAAATCTTTCGATGATGTTCAGTTTCCGTGGAATTCCCTGTATATATTACGGTTCGGAAGTTGAATTTCAGAAAGGTGTGACTATTGATAAGGGTCCGGAGCTTGCATTGATGAATTCTGGCCGAGCTTATTTTGGTGAATACCTTAAAGGTTCTGTAACTGCAACTGATTTCGGTAAGTATACGGCGGACGGGAATGTTGCCAAGACACTTAATGCCGATCTCGCACAGCATATCCGCCGATTGAATCTTATCCGCGCAGCCGTGCCCGCACTGCGTAAGGGACAGTATACCTGGGACGGATGTTCAGCAGACGGTGGCTGGGCTTTCAAACGTGCATATAAAGATTCTTACGCACTTGTTGCCGTAAATGGCGGAGCAACTTTCTCAAATGTTCCTGCCGGAACATATACTGATCTGGTAACAGGTCAGACATATCAGGGAGGCGGAACAATCAAAGTTACTGCCCCCAAGACTCAGGGTCAGCTTCGTGTGCTTGTAAAAGACTGGACCGGAGGTAAGGTTGGTGAAGATGGTAAGTTCATATATTCCACTTCTCCGGTTGCTCATGGTGGTTCAGTTAGCTTTACCGACTCGGGTACCACTCAGTATTATACGAATGATGATGCAGTAGGTCCCGCGATCGCTTCCGTAAGCTTCTCACCCAACGGTGGCGCTTTCAAGACCGATACTCAGAATGTGACTGTAACTCTTTCTGAAGCTTCCGTAAGCGGATGGTATCAGGTTGCAGGCAAGAGCCGAGTAAATCTTTCTCCATCTAACCGCACAAGCACTTTCACTGTCGGCAACGGCATGAATTATGGAGAAACCGTCACTGTTAACTGGGGTGCTGTTAATGAAGAAGGTCAGGAGAAAACCGGTTCTGTAACTTATAAGAAGGTTGATCCGAATGCTGTCATTACTATCTATGTCAAGGCACCCAATGGTGGAAACATATATGGTTGGAGCACCGAGGGCGGCGCAAACGACATGGTTTTCGGAGCATGGCCGGGCAAAGCAATCAGCTCAGGGGATGCCGTTCAGGTTGGTGATGATACATTCTATGGATTTACAGTAGACAATCACGATACTGTTAACGTTATCTTCAACAATAACGGAGAACAGACAGGTGATATCACCGGAATTGATTCTGATGTTTATTATGAATATGACGGTGGAAAAACGGCTACCAAGATTGATAATGTAGTGACCACACCTCAGGCTTCTGTTACGTTCTCACCCAATGGCGGTAGATTCTCTGAGGAGATTATCACAGTCACGGCTACTGCCAAGAATGCTGTTTCAGCATGGTATAAGATAGGCAACGGTGCGCAGAAGAATTTCACTAATACCGCTGAGTTCACCCTCGGTGAAGGCATGCTCGACGGTGATCAGGTGACAGTGAGCTGGTCTGCAACAAATAGTGAAGGCACTGTAAGAAACGGAAATGTTACCTTTACCAAGAGCCTTGGAGGCGGAGGCAACGATGAGCCTGAGGGTAATTTAGTGGTCTACTACGACAACAGCTCTACAAACTGGGGTTCTGTAATGGTTCATTACTGGGGCGGCGCAAATGCTACAAGCTGGCCCGGTGTTGCGGCACAGAAGAACAGTTGCGGCCACTACTACTATTCACTTCCCGAAGGAACAACCGGTGTTATCTTCCATAACGGAAACGGAATGCAGACAGATGATATCTCTCCTGTTCACAATCAGATGTATGTTTGCACCGGCGATCATAGTCATTCGGCTTCCAACCATGCTTGCAACACTTCAGGTGTAGGCTCGATATTCTCAGATGAGAATGCCCCGGCAGAACTCTACAACCTTCAGGGTGTACGTGTAACCAATCCCGGCCCCGGCATATATATTGTTGTCAAGGGTAAGAAATCGACAAAAATTCATATTAAGTAAATAAAGTTAATAGTATGAGAAGAGGAGTGCATCGGATTTCCGATGCACTTTTTTATTTAGTGGCTGGAGCCTTAACCTTTATTAGCTTTCATATGTTATAAGTAAGTATTCAAATCTCTTTCGCTCCGCACCTGAATCACCTGAAAAATAAGCCGGCATATAGTATAAATTAATTTTGAACACTCACTTAGTTTAAAAAATAAACATATTTATGAAAAAAATCTGTGATAGTCTGACTGAGCTGATCGGTAATACACCTTTGCTTGAGGTGAAACGTATAGAGGAAAGCGAGAATTTAAAGGCTCGTGTGATAGTAAAGCTTGAGTATTTTAATCCCGGTGGAAGCGTTAAAGACCGTATCGCGTTCGCAATGATAGAGGATGCTGAGAAGAAAGGTGAACTGAAGCCCGGCGGTGTAATCATCGAACCGACCAGCGGAAACACGGGAATCGGGCTTGCCTGGGTTGCCTCAGTAAAGGGTTACAAACTTATTCTTACAATGCCCGAAACTATGAGTGTTGAGCGCCAGAATCTTCTTAAGGCACTCGGAGCGACATTGGTTCTTACTCCTGGAAGTGAAGGGATGAAAGGTGCGATTGCGAAGGCCGAACAGCTCAGGGGTGAGACCCCGGGAGCGGTGATATTGCAGCAGTTTGAGAATCCGGCAAATCCCGAGGCGCACCGCCGCACAACGGGTGAAGAGATATGGAGAGATACTGAAGGTCGGGTTGACATATTTGTGGCAGGGGTTGGAACCGGTGGAACTCTCAGTGGTGTGTCAGAGGCATTAAAAGCTCATAATCCGGCTATAAGGACCGTCGGAGTGGAGCCGGCCACATCTGCCGTGTTGTCAGGTGAGCAAGCCGGACCGCATAAGATTCAAGGGATCGGAGCCGGATTCGTTCCGGGCAATTACCATCCGGATGTGGTGGATGAAGTGGTTAAAATTACAGATGATGATGCCATACGCGCATCGCGTATGCTTGCCCGGAAAGAGGGATTGCTTGTCGGTATTTCATCGGGAGCTGCTTTGGCAGCAGCGATTCGTGAAGCTAAGAAACCGGAGAATGAGGGCAAGATGATTGTGGCGCTTCTTCCCGACACGGGAGAGAGGTATCTCTCGACGATACTTTACGCCTTTGAGGAATATCCATTATAATATATTTAGTAGCGGATAATGTCGGACGCACCGTGGTGCGTCCCTACGGTGTGTTGATTTTATAAGGCAGGTTAATAGGGACGCACCATGGTGCGTCCGATGTATATTTATGAACAAAATGAAAGAAAAAATATTATATTGACAAAAATATGACAAATAACTTTTGAATAATAGAAATAATAGTTATATTTGCATATTCTTTCCGAGTGAAGCAGTTTCACTCATTTATATTAAGGTAAGATTCCCTGCATTGCATTTGCTTTAGGTCTGTATGTATTGCTGTTGCAACTCTGATTAATAGTCCATACAATAATCTTGTGTGCCGTGCTTTAATCTTACCTGTGAATCAGGATAAAAACAGGTAAAGTTCATGAATGATAGATTGTATATTTTCGACACTACGCTCCGTGATGGCGAGCAGGTGCCGGGATGTCAGCTCAACACTGTGGAGAAGATACAGGTTGCGCGTCAGTTGGAGGCATTGGGAGTGGATGTGATAGAGGCAGGTTTTCCGGTTTCGAGTCCCGGAGATTTCAATTCTGTAATAGAGATTTCAAAAGCCGTTACATGGCCCACTATCTGTGCCCTTACCCGTGCTGTGGAGAAAGATATAGAGGTGGCGGCCGAGGCCTTGAAGTATGCCAAGAGAAAGAGGATACATACCGGTATCGGAACCTCCGATTCCCACATCAGATATAAATTCAATTCAACTCGTGAAGAGATTCTTGAACGTGCCATTGCATGTGTTAAATATGCGAAACGCTTCGTAGAGGATGTAGAGTTTTATGCGGAAGATGCCGGTCGTACGGATAATGAATATCTTGCACGAGTTGTGGAAGCTGTGATCAAGGCAGGCGCGACGGTTGTCAATATTCCCGACACCACAGGTTATTGTCTCCCCACAGAATATGGAGAGAAGATAAGGTATCTGATGGAAAATGTCAACGGCATAGACAAAGCTATCATCTCAACCCATTGCCATAATGACCTTGGAATGGCGACTGCCAACACAATGGCCGGTGTGCTCAACGGAGCCCGTCAGGTGGAGGTGACAATCAACGGCATAGGCGAACGGGCAGGTAATACCTCGCTCGAAGAAATCGCCATGATAATCAAATGTCATAAGGATATTGAGATCGATACCAATATCAACACTCAGAAAATATACCCTGCGAGCCGTATGGTATCGTCATTGATGAACATGCCGGTGCAACCCAACAAGGCGATTGTAGGCCGCAATGCGTTTGCCCATTCTTCAGGAATACATCAGGATGGTGTGCTGAAGAATGTGCAAACCTATGAGATTATTGATCCTCATGATGTCGGAATCGACGACAATTCTATCGTGCTGACGGCAAGAAGCGGACGTGCGGCGCTAAAAAGTAGGCTGACTGCCCTGGGCATAGAACTTGATCAGGAGAAACTTGATAAAATCTATCAGGATTTCCTTAAGCTCGCCGATAAGAAAAAGGATATAAACGATGATGACATACTTCTTCTGGCCGGTGCGGATCGTACGCAGAACCATCGTATAAAACTGGAATATCTTCAGGTAACGAGCGGTGTCGGTGTTCGGTCTGTGGCAAGTCTCGGACTTAATATAGCAGGAGAGAGTTTTGAGGATTCCGCAAGTGGAAACGGTCCTGTTGATGCAGCGATCAAGGCTCTTAAAAAGATTATCAACCGGAAGATGACTCTCAAGGAATTTACCATACAGGCGATCAACAAAGGGAGCGACGATGTGGGTAAGGTTCATATGCAGGTGGAACATGACGGACATGTTTATTACGGTTTTGGAGCCAACACGGATATTGTGGCGGCCTCGGTTGAGGCATATATTGACTGCATCAATAAATTTAATAAATAATGAATACATTATTCGACAAGATATGGGATGCTCATGTGGTTCAGAATGTAACCGATGGCCCCACCCAATTATATATCGACAGGCTCTATTGTCATGAGGTGACTTCTCCCCAGGCTTTCGAGGGGCTGCGCAAAAGAGGTATAAAATGTTTCAGGCCGGAAAAAATTTTCTGTATGCCCGATCATAATACTCCCACTCACGATCAGGATAAGCCTATTGAAGATGCCGTTAGCCGCGAACAGGTAGAGACTCTTGAGAGAAATGCAGAAGAGTTCGGGCTCGAGCATTTCGGGATGCTTCATCCCAAAAACGGAATCATCCATGTCGTCGGTCCGGAGCGTGGTTTGTCGTTGCCCGGTATGACGATTGTCTGCGGAGATTCCCACACCTCTACTCATGGTGCGATGGGAGCAGTTGCTTTCGGTATCGGGACATCTGAAGTAGAGATGGTGATGGCCTCGCAGTGCATTCTTCAGCAGAAACCGAAATCAATGCGTATCAATATTGAAGGGAAACTCGGAGATGGGGTGACCGCAAAGGATATGGCTCTCTATCTTATGTCGAAACTTACCACTTCAGGCGCAACCGGCTATTTTGTGGAATATGCCGGAGAGGCTGTGCGTGATCTTTCTATGGAAGGGAGACTCACTTTGTGTAATCTTTCGATTGAAATGGGTGCGCGAGGAGGATTCGTAGCTCCTGATGAAAAGACGTTCGAATATCTGAAAGGTCGCGAATACTCTCCAAAAGGGGAGGAATGGGAAAAAGCCGTAGAGTATTGGAAGACGCTCAGGAGTGGTGATGACGCCGTGTTTGATAAAGAACTCACTTTTCATGCTGAGGATATAGAACCGATGGTGACTTACGGCACCAATCCCGGAATGGGGATAGGAATAACAGACCGCATACCTGAAGCGGATATTATTGCTGAAGAGGGTCGCGAATCGTTTCTTAAGAGTCTGGATTATATGGGTTTCAAACCGGGACAGGAATTGCTTGGCACACCTGTAGATTATGTGTTTCTTGGCGCTTGCACCAATGGTCGTATCGAAGACTTCTATGCTTTCGCCTCAATTGTAAATGGTCGCAAAAAACATCCAGACGTGACTGCTTGGCTGGTGCCAGGCTCATGGATGGTATATGAGGAACTTAAAAAAGAAGGGCTCGACAAATTTTTTGAAAGGGCCGGATTTGAGATCCGTCAGCCGGGTTGTTCGGCTTGTCTGGCAATGAACGATGATAAGATTCCGGCCGGAAAATTGGCTGTGTCGACATCAAACCGAAATTTTGAGGGCCGTCAGGGTCCGGGAGCGAGAACAATCCTTGCCAGTCCGCTCACTGCTGCAGCAGCAGCGGTTACGGGTAAAATCACAGATCCGAGGACACTCTGAGGGTAGTGTTAAAATTTTCAAAAGAAAATATCCTATGAAACAGAAATTCGATATAATAAGAAGCCGCTGTGTGCCTCTGCCACTTGAGAATGTTGATACCGATCAGATTATTCCGGCGCGGTTCCTGAAGGCAACTACACGCGAGGAGAGCTTTTTCGGAGAGAATCTTTTCCGTGACTGGCGTTATAATCCCGACGGGAGTGTAAACAAAGATTTCGTGCTTAACAATCCCGACTATTCGGGAGAGATTCTTGTGGCCGGAAAAAACTTCGGTAGCGGATCAAGTCGCGAACATGCAGCATGGGCAATCGCCGGATATGGTTTCCGCGTGGTGATAAGCAGTTTCTTCGCCGATATACATAAGAATAATGAGCTCAACAACTTCGTTTTACCTGTTGTTGTAACGGAAGATTTCTTGGCCGAGCTTTTTAAATCCATAAAAGCGAATCCGGCCATGGAGGTTGAAGTGGATCTTCCGAATCAAACCGTGACAAATTTGGCGACAGGCAGGAGCGAGAAATTTGAAATTAACGGATATAAGAAATATTGTCTGATGAATGCTCTCGACGACATTGATTTTCTGCTTGAAAATAAGGGAAAAACGGAGTTGTTCGAGAAAGCAGTGTTATGAGCTATTCAAAGGAAATAGAGATAATGGACACCACCCTGCGTGATGGGGAACAGACAAGCGGTGTCAGTTTTGTGCCTCAGGAAAAACTGATGATTGCACGCGCCTTGTTGCAGGATCTTAATGTAGACCGGATCGAGGTTGCGTCGGCGCGCGTTTCTGAAGGTGAGAAAGAGGCTGTAAGCCGTATTTGCCGATGGGCTTCTAAAGCCGGTTATCTTGATAGGGTGGAGGTGTTAGGTTTTGTAGACGACGGTATATCGCTTCAATGGTTAGCCGAATGTGGTTGCCGGAATATAAATCTACTCTGCAAGGGTTCGAGAAATCATTGTGAGAACCAGCTGAAAAAAACGCCTGAGGAGCATTTTGAAGATGTGAGACGAAATATTTCCATGGCTCATGAAATGGGAATAGATGTGAATGTCTATCTTGAAGACTGGAGCAACGGAGTGAAAAATTCACCCGACTATGTTTATGCCATGATAGACGCTCTTCAGGATTGCGGAATAAAGCGCTTTATGCTTTCCGACACTCTCGGCATACTGAATCCTTTGGAGCTTCTGCTATTCATCAGAAAGATGGTGAAGAGGTATCCGGCGTTTCATTTCGACTTCCATGCCCATAATGACTATGACCTTGCTATTTCTAATGTTCTGGCAGCGGTATTGGGCGGATGCAGGGGTATTCACACTGCTGTAAACGGTCTTGGCGAACGAGCCGGTAATGCGCCACTTGCCAGTGTGCAGGCAATTCTCAAAGATCAGTTTAACGCACGGACGGGAATAGTGGAGAGCAAGCTCAACGATGTCAGCCGGCTTGTGGAGAATTATTCCGGTATCCCTATTCCTCCTAACCGTCCCATTACGGGAGAGTGTGTGTTCACACAGGTGGCGGGCGTACATGCCGACGGCGACAATAAAGCCAAACTATATTATAATGATCTCCTTCCGGAGCGCTTCGGACGAAAAAGAGAGTACGCTCTTGGGAAGAACAGCGGTAAGGCGAATATTCTCCGTAACCTTGAAGAACTCGGGCTTGAACTTTCCGTAGAGGAAGCAAAAGCTGTGACGCAACGTATAATTGAGCTTGGTGACAAAAAAGAGGTGGTGACGCAGGAAGACCTCCCTTACATAGTGGCTGATGTGCTGAATAATGAGGCTTATGAAGAAAAAGTAACACTCGTAAGCTACATGGTCAGCACAGCCTTCGGCCTTGAACCCCATGCATCGATAAAATTGAGTATCAATGGGAAGATTTTTGAGGAGAGTGCCTCGGGGAGCGGTCAATTTGATGCCATTGTCAGAGCAGTGAAAAAGATTTATAGAGAAAAGCTTGACCGAGGCTTCCCTCATCTCTCAAACTATGCCGTAACTATCCCTCCGGGAGGACGCACTGATGCTCTTGTGCAGACCAGCATTACATGGATATGGGAAGAGAAGACATACCGGACACGCGGTCTTGACGCTGATCAGACAGAGTCGGCCATAAAGGCCACTGTAAAGATGCTCAATCTGATGGAAAGTCAGATAAGGGCAGGGGCGCATTGGATGGAATTGAGGAATTAAACAGATATAAAAAGAAAACTATATGAATTTTAGAATTGCGGTTCTTCCGGGCGATGGAATAGGCCCTGAGATTTCGGCTGTCGGTGTTGATGTGATGACGGCAGTCTGTGAGAAATTCGGGCATAATGTGAGTTATGAATATGCCATCTGCGGAGCGGATGCTATAGAAAAGGTTGGGGATCCGTTTCCTGAAGCCACTTATGAGATATGCCGAAATGCGGATGCGGTGCTTTTTTCAGCTGTGGGCGATCCTAAGTTTGATAATGACCCTACGGCAAAAGTTAGACCCGAACAGGGTTTGCTTGCCATGCGTAAGAAGCTTGGTTTGTATGCAAATATACGTCCGGTGCAGACTTTCAGCTGTCTGATACATAAATCGCCTTTAAGAGCAGAACTTGTGGAGGGAGCGGATTTTATCTGCATCCGTGAACTTACGGGAGGTATGTATTTCGGAGAAAAGTATGAAGATGATGAAAAGGCCTATGATACAAACTATTATACACGGCCTGAAATAGAGCGTATATTGAAAGTTGGTTTTGAGTATGCAATGAAAAGGCGCAGACATCTTACTGTGGTAGACAAAGCAAATGTGCTTGCTTCAAGCCGATTGTGGAGAAAGATCGCTCAGGAGATGGAGGTTTCATATCCGGAGGTGAAGACGGATTACATGTATGTTGACAATGCCGCCATGCGAATGATCCAGGAGCCTACATTCTTTGATGTGATGGTGACTGAAAACACATTCGGGGATATACTTACCGACGAGGGGTCGGTGATCAGCGGATCTATGGGTTTGCTTCCTTCTGCTTCTACGGGTGAGAGCACTCCTGTTTTTGAACCGATTCATGGATCCTGGCCGCAGGCCAAAGGGCTGAATATAGCAAATCCTTTGGCGCAGGTGCTTTCTGTGGCGATGCTTTTTGAATATTTCGACCTCAAAGAGGAGGGATCCTTGATAAGAGAAGCTGTGAACGCTTCGCTTGATGCCAATGTCCGCACACCTGAAATACAGATTGAAGGAGGAAAGAAATATGGCACTAAAGAGATAGGTGAATGGCTGGTTGAATATATAGAGCGCAAATCTTAATTTGCGCTCTCTGCTTCCTCTATCTCTGCTTCCTCTATCTCTTCTTCCGCTATCGCAGCATTTTCTTTCTTATCGGTTTTCAAACCATGTTTCAGCCAAGCTCCGGAGGCCAGTCGCCACAGGAAAATAACACCTCGGAAGGAAAGCTCGATACACATAGCCAGCCAGACGCCGCTAAGTCCCATTGTCCCGGCAAGTATGGCAGCCAGCGGCACACGCACCAGCCATATGCTTGAAAAGTTCATTATAGCGGGGATGACCGTATCGCCCACGCCTACCATTACACCGTAACCCACTATGGCAGCGGCGAACATCGGTTCGGCCCATGCCTCTATGCGCAGAGAGGAAGCTCCCATTTCCTGAATCTGTTTTACGGGGGTAAGCAGAGCCATAACATCGGGTGACCATAACCAAAGGGCGACTCCCATTACACCCATGATTATCATTCCCGAACTGACTGTAAGCCATCCGAATTTCCTTGCAAGATCTTTTCTTCCGGCTCCATAGCTTTGTCCGGTGAGTGTGGTGGCAGCATCCGCTATTCCATACCCCGGCATGTAACAAAGCGCTTCAGCTGTCACTGCGAATGAGTTAGCGGCAATTGCAAAAACGCCGAGAGGCGCCACAATGACGGTTATCATTATCTGAGCACCACAGATCACTGCATGTTCAAGAGTCATTGGAGCAGCTACCCTGAGCGCATTGTGAAGAACGTTGCCGGAAGGGAACCATCGTTTGATTAAACCACCTTTTTCCACTGCGATTCTTTTCACCCCGGCAGCTGAATCCCTAAACTTCTTTCCCAGGAAAGCAAGTCTCTTTTCTTTCGTAAGAGCATACCATAATATTGAAGCTGCTGTTACAGTTTCGGCCGCTACCGTTCCAAGTGCCGCTCCCAATACCCCTAATCCGGCTCCGGGAAGAGTGAATTCGAAATCAAGCACGGATACTGTGCGTGTGGGAAAAATAAGGAAGAGGTTGAATACAACATCAAGCGCACACATCATCACATTCAATCCTCCCGCTACAACCATATTTCCGGCTGCCCTCAGCGCACCGCTTCCTAAATAATTAAGTGTAAGCAGAGGAAGTGCAGCCACAAAGACAGCAAAATAAAGAGAGGAATCAGGGCATACCTCTTCCGTGCCTCCAAGCCAATGAGGCAGCGGTTTTGCAATAGCAAGACCTATGAGTCCGATGATTAAGCCGAAAATAAAAGATCCGGTAATTCCCTGTCGAAAAATATCTTTCGCTGATTCGTGGTCTGCCGCTCCGATACGATGAGCAATCTGAACTGAGAATCCAACTGTGGCTGCCGAACATACCCCCCAGAAAAGCCATAGGCTCGTGGAGACTAATCCGACGGCTGCCGAGGGATCCGCACCAAGTCTACCCACCATAGCTGCGTCGATATACTGCATGAGTATGCTCGATAACTGCGCGATAATAGCGGGCCATGCAAGACTTGCCGTCAGCGACAGACGCTGACGGAAACTTAGCGGTTTACCTGATGATATTAAATCTATATTCAAATTACTTGCCGTTTAATTCTTTTTTAAGCCAGTCAATGAGACGGTTCAATCCCTCTTCAAGCCGAGAACGTGATGTGGCTATATTAATTCGTATATATCCCTGGTCACCATACATTTCACTACAGTTCACCCACACTTTCGCTTCTTTGAGCAGACGGTTTTCAATTTCTTCAGCCGATATGTCAAGCGCCCTAACATCCACCCAAGGGAGATAGGTGGCCTCCAGCCTGCCCACGGGACATTGAGGAAGTTCATCGCGGAAACGTCCTGACAGAAGATCGTAATTAGCCCAGAGATATTCCCGAAGAGCGCAGAGCCATTCATATCCATCTTCAGAATAGGCCGCTTTCAGAGCTACCGGACCAAACGGATTGACATCGCAGACCTCATTGATATTCACCGCCCTGTCAATTTTTTCCTTGATATCATCGGAAGGGGTTATGATATTGGCGATCTGAAGTCCGGCCGTATTGAACGCTTTAGACGGACTAAGACATATAATGGCTTTATCGTCTATCTTTCCATACGGATAATATTCATCGCCCGGCTGTGTGAGTTCGCAGTGAATCTCGTCGCTGACAACAATCACATTGTTTTTTCTGCATATTACAGCTACTTTTTCAAGCTCATCGCGTCTCCAGAGTCGACCGGCCGGATTGTGTGGATTGCAGAGAAGCATCAGATGCACATCCTCGCGTGAAGCGGCTTTTTCCAATGCTTCAAAATCCATAAGGTAGGAGAAAGTGCCGTCTTCATGGTCAACTCTCTGTAAGGGAGCCTCCACAACCTTGCACCCGTTGTTACGGATCGAGGAGAAGAAACAGTTATATACCGGGGTCTGGACAATCACACCGCTTCCCTCAGGAGAGAGAGCCTTTATTATAGCAGAGATGGCGGGCACAACTCCAGGAACTGCGATAACAGCATCACGCTCAAAGAAATAATCATGCCGTGAGGCGAACCATTCCGTGAGCGAATGATAATATGAATCATCGAGCAGAGTATATCCGAACACACCATGTTCCACTCTTTTTTCAAGAGCACGGATCACATTTGGCGCAGTCTTGAAATCCATATCCGCCACCCATAATGGGATAACATCGGGGTCGGGAGCCTCATCCCATTTCATACATCCCGAACCTCTTCGTTCGGGCGTTTCATCAAACCAACTTCTATTCATATTATAATTCTATTTTACAATAATCCTGCAGTCGGCCGGCTGTTTAACATTCTTGTCGATGATGATTTCTCCATATCCCTTGGCTTCAATCACACCTGATGTGGGATTTTTGACAGAAGTGATTACGGAATCAACATCTGCCTGTAGCTTGCTTTCCTCGAAAGCGAGATCACAATCCTCAGCCATAGTGCAGTTTTCCATGATAAGATTATCACAATAGCAGAGGGGCTGTGTACCCGAAATCTTACAATTAATCAGGTGCAGATTCTTTGAATGCCATCCGAGATATTCTCCGTTGAGTTCGGAATCGATAACGGTTACATTCTCTGTGTTCCAGAAAGCATCTTTTGAATTTATCGTGGCGTTGCGGATCACTACATTCTTGCAATATTGGAAAGAATAGTTTCCATTCTGATGATAGTCGTCGATCTCAATATTATCGCAATGCATGAAGATATAATCGGCATGATCCACTTCAACCTTATGCAGTGAAATATTACGGCAATGCCACAAGGTTTCCTGTGCGTCAGGAATCCTGACCTTATCGAGGATGATTCCCGACATTTCGCGAAACATCTTGGGCGCCTCTACAAGAGTGTCGGTCATCTGAAGCCCGGTGGAATACCATAGGGCCGCACGGGCGCCTTCGGTGAATATGGAATCGCGTATGATAAATCTGTCAACATGCCAGAAAGGATACTTCCCTTCAAAACGGCATCCTACCGCTTCGATGTCGGAACATTCCTTCAATGCTGATTCGCCGGCATGTATTGTAACGTTGATTAGTTTGAGGTCGTGGGTTGCGAAAAGCGGTCGTTCGCCGCCAAATTCTTTATTCTCTATAATTTCCATTTATCTAAATTATTTATTTTAAGTAGCGCAAACAAAAATAGTTAATGTATTTGGGAATGGTCGGACACACCTTGGGTGCGTTCCTACATCAAGCCAATATCATTAATTATTTCCTGAATGACATTTATAAAATGTAGAAGCTGTTTAAACTTCTTTTGTAGCGTCATGTTGAAATTTACAAAATTATAACAAATAAATTAATAAAATATACTTGACTTTAACAAAAAATTATCATTTTAACAATGAATGCTCACTAAGCGGATGATTAATTTTGTATAGTGATGGAGAAGTGTTAACTTTGCAGGTCAAAAAAGTTGGAAAATAAAGTAGTACGAGCTACTTCAGCACATCAATGTAAATTAAGATGGTTTTTTCAGATCTATTTTTTATTTTTGTCTTTCTACCGGCCTTCGTGCTTCTTTATCTGTTTGCTGCATGGCTTGACAAGAAAGTCCTGTTCCGAGAGAAAGAAGGCACGATCCTGTTTGATGAAGATCCCGAGAAATCAGGTTATCAGTATCCCGGTTTCAGGGCTCGTAACATCGCACTTGTTATTTTCTCGCTCTTCTTTTATTCATGGGGAGAACCGGTTTATGTATTCCTGATGATAATCTGCGTAATATTCAATTATATATGCGGACTTGCCATTTCAAAAGCCAAAAAAGCGAGAAAATTCTGGCTTGTGACCGGTCTTATATTGGATCTGGCCATTCTCGGCACTTTTAAATATCTTGGTTTCTTCAACGATACGCTGCGATCTTTAGGGATTGATCTTGGAGCCCCCCGACTTGCTCTGCCAATAGGTATAAGTTTTTATATCTTTCAGTCGATATCATATCTTGTAGATGTATATCGCAAGGATTCGCCCGCACAGAAAAACTTTCTCGATCTCCTTCTATATATCTCCATGTTTCCTCAGCTTATCGCAGGCCCTATCGTTAGATATGGCACAGTGGCGCACGAGATACATCACCGTCATATAACTGCCAACGATTTCATGGAGGGCTCATATAGATTTTTCATCGGTCTTGGAAAGAAGGTGATTCTTGCCAACATGCTTTCCGAAATCGCCACGCAGTTTCTTGCCGATGGCGTGGAGAATCTTTCCGTATGGGGAGCGTGGATTGGGATGTTTGCATTTGCGTTGCAGATATATTTTGATTTTTCAGGCTATTCGGATATGGCTATCGGTATGGGTCGCGCAATGGGATTCCATTTCAACGAAAACTTCAATCATCCCTATTGCTGCAACTCCGTTACGGATTTCTGGAGACGCTGGCATATCTCCCTGGGCTCTTTCTTCAGAGATTATACATATATACCGATGGGAGGAAACCGCAGACATCAGATGCTCAACCTTCTGACGGTATGGTTTCTTACAGGAATGTGGCACGGAGCAAGCTGGAACTTCATTTTATGGGGACTTTATTTCGGACTTATACTCGTGATTGAAAAATATGCGATTTTTAAGGTCAGACGTTGGATTCCCTCTTTCATCATGCATATCTATGCTCTTGTTATTGTTGTGATAGGATGGGGAATATTCTATTTCGATAATTTCGATAAGATGAAATTATGGTTCAGTTCGGCATTCGGACAAAGGGAACTCACATTCTCCATTGTTGAGGAAACAGCGCTTACCGACAATTTCTGGCTTTGGGTTGTAGCTCTTGTTTTCTGTATTCCCCTACGCAGATGGATTGAGACAGCCTTCATGCACATTCTTCCTCAGCACTCCTCAGGAGGGAACTATATTGATGCCGCACTTAAAGGATTGGCTTCGGTAATAATTCTTGTTTTATGTGTGGCTCTTCTCGTGGGAGCAACCAACAATGCCTTTATTTATACCAGATTTTAAAAAATGACACCGGCGAAATTATATATATGGATTGTATCGGTTGCCTTCGTGGCGTTGACAGGAGTAATACTGTTTCTGCCCCGCAGCCGATATTCAGAACTTGAAAAGCGAGATCTGGCGGAATTTCCTGAATTTACCAAGGAAAAACTTGCGGATGCCAGTTATGCGAAAGAACTTTCCGACTGGTTCAGCGATACGGAACCGTTCAGAGATGAATTTATGTCGGCAAGTATGAAGATACGCGACCTTATACGCTTTTCCTTTTCCGATGAAGAGGAAACTATTTCTTTTCATAAAGGGGAAAGCAACGTAACCGACAAACCTGCTCCGGCTCCTGATGCAACTCCTGCCGAACTTGAGGAATACGAGAATCATATCAATGCAGATGAGAATGCCAAGATAGGGGGATCGGGTATAATCATTGTGGGGAGCGGTCCGAATGTCAGGGCGCTGAATGCCTTCGGAGGCTCGGCAAGCGGAGGTGTGGAATTTGCACGTGCGGTGAGCGAATATCAGAAAGAGATGCCGGGGGTGAAAGTATATGCAATGGTGATTCCGCTTTCATCCGAGTTCTATACTCCCGATAAAGCAAAGAGTGTGACAAAACCTCAGCAACCTTTCATAAAGAATATATACTCCAGACTTGAAAACGGGGCAAGAGGAGTTAACGCCTATAATGCGTTGGCTGACCATGTGGAAGAAGATATATATCTCCGCACCGATCATCATTGGGCTCCCTTAGGAGCTTATTACGCTGCCAAGGAATTTGCAGCCACCGCCGGAGTTCCTTTTAAACCGTTATCATCGTATACAAAGAATGTGATTCATGACTTTGTGGGTTCGATGTATGGCTATTCCAATGACATTGCCGTGAAGAAAGCACCTGAGGATTTTGTGTATTATACCCCTAACGGCATCGACTACACCACAACATATTGGATCTATGATGTGAATAAGGACTATAAGGTGACAAGAGAAAGAAAGCCTATTGAAAGTTCCTATTTCGTAAAATATCATGACGGTAGCGGCGCAGCCTACTCAACATTCATGGGAGGCGACCAGAAACTTACCNGCGTTAAGACCGGGGCTAAAACCGGGAGAAAGCTGATGGTTATTAAGGACAGTTATGGAAACGCTCTGCCCGGCTATCTCTTCTATTCTTTCGATGAGATTCATATCGTTGATTTCAGATACTTCACACGGAATATGAAGAAATATGTGCGTGACAACGGAATAACAGATATTGTATTCTGCGTGAATGTGTTTAATGCGTACTCTTCGAGTGTGGCCAATAAAATCATGAATTTCCTGAAACAGGGTGACGGTTCGTTTGCATCTTCCGAACCGGCTCAGAAACAGCCGGCGGCCAATGCAGCGAACAGTGTGGTAAAGAAAGAGGGAACAAAGGTAAATGTAAATAAAACCGAAATAAAAAAAGAGGATAGTCCTAAAGAGAACATAGAGAAAACTACTGAAAATCGCAAGGATATTCGAGAAAACGAACCAGTTGCATCGCCGTCTGTTAATGTGACAGAGCCGGCGTCTAAAGCTATCACCACTGGTGAGGAATGAGCAGAATAGGATTGAAATATATCTCTCCGGAGAGTCTNAGTTTCCCTGCCATAAATGGTGGAAAATGGAATTTAGCTTCAAATTTCAGAGGTAATTTCATCAGGATACTGTCAGAAGCCGGTGTCAGAAAGAATGATTATGACACGGTTCTNCTTTTTATGAAATTTGTGAAAGGGGGGATGTTTCTCTGTGCCGCGAAAAGGAGATTTTTAGAAACCGTGGCGAAAAAATCCTGGGAGACTATTTGGCTCTTCATTCCGCAGGGAACGGTCATAACTGCATCCGAGCTTGTATCGGCAGCTGAAGAATTAGTCANCATGTATGATCATCCCGAGGCCTTTACCACGCCTGAGGCCTTTGAGGATATGTTGTCTGATATTTTTCAGAGAGAGTTTCTCGAGGAGAAAGAAAATGTAAAATGTAATGAAAAGGGGAACGAAATAAACCCGATGCATAGTTCACGTATCGGATATGTGAATTATGAAGATATTTATGAACTGGAAATAATATTGTCGACCGGATATAAGCCGCAGTATGACAACTTCGGTCTGATTCTTCTTACCGATAATCCGGTTCGTGTGGAAGCGAGCTTACCGAGAATTTATCTGCCGGAACTAACNCTCCACCGACAGCTTCAGCGGGAAAAAGCCATTGAAGCTGAAAGAGAAAAGATAAAGGTGGAACAGCAGGAAAATGAAGAATCTTCCGATGAGAGGTCGGATGATGAAGAGACGACGGAAAATGATGTTCCGGTAGAAAATAACCAAATAGAAAATAAAGAAGAGGAGAATAATCAGGAAACTGAACCTGCAACTCCTGATTCTGTTATTACTGATGATGCCGTTTCTAAAATGGAAGAAGAGGCAGGCGGGAATAATTNCGAAGAGGTTGAGGNNTCTACTGAAGAACCNACGGAATTGGCAATANCTGATGATGCCAATTCTTCTTNNGAGCCANCCGAGCAAGGTNTTAATAAAAATAATCATAAAGATTTCTCGGTTCGCTCGTTTTTTTTCGGATTTGCCACAGCTNCCCTCCTTTTTCTTTTAATCTTTATGATACGAGGNTGCGCTCATTAGCTTAGATTACATCCAATATANTNTTTGAAAATGATAACTNCACTATGAAGCCTTTCACATTTGACAGATTCGTGCGTTTNCTGATTACACTTGCCATAATAGCGGCTGTGATCTGGCTTTTGGGTATACTAAAGAATGTGCTTCTCCCATTCTGTCTCGCATGTCTTATAGCCTACATAATGGAGCCGTTCGTAGAATTTAACCAACGGCTGTTAGGTTCTAAACGCAGGGGATGGGCCGTTGCCGTAACATTAGTTGATGTGACAGTTGTAACCGTAGCTCTGGTTTATTTCCTTACACCACTTATGGAGAGTGAAGTGCATGAATTGGGTGCTATGATTGACCGTTATCAGGCTCGCAACGTTAGAATTCCGATGCTTCCGGAAAGTTTTAGCGATATAATTGAACGTCGGCTTGATCTGCGGGGCATCGTCTCCGATATAGAAAGTGGAAAATGGAACACCTGGCTTGACAGAGGAGAGACAATCGTATCAGGATCGATAGACTTTCTCATGCATTCGCTTGAATGGTTGCTGACGTTTGTTTATCTTATATTTATCCTGATAGATTATCATAAACTGGGTTCGGGATTCCGCATGCTTGTGCCCGAAAAATATAAGGCCACTGTGTTCAGGATTGCTCANGATATAAAAGTCAGCATGAATGAATATTTCAGAGGTCAGCTCCTTATCGCCTCATGTGCGGCGGTGTTCTATTGTATAGGATTCACCATCGTAGGGCTACCTATGTCGATAATGATGGGTATATTGGTAGGTATTTTATATATGATTCCATATTTCCAATATATTACACTTATTCCGGTAGCGATAATCTGTTTCATCACATCACTTGATGGTGGAGTGGATTTCTGGACCATGCTCGGTGAATGCGGACTTGTCTATGTAGTTTCACAATCGATCTGCGATTATATCCTCACTCCTAAGATCATGGGAAAATCTCTGGGTCTGAATCCGGCAGTGATTCTTCTCTCACTGTCGATATGGGGTACTTTGCTTGGTATACTCGGAATGGTGATTGCTCTTCCTCTGACCACACTTCTGACGGCGTATTATAAAAAGATTGTGATAGAACATCAGCCTGTATGGGCNGAGACTTTAACGTCGGCATCCGGCAGTGAAAAGAAGAAGGATGAATAAATAAGGAGTACATCCTGTGANAATTTGTAAAATATTAAAAAATTAAAGAAAATTATAGAAATTTCGATGATATTTTTTGAATTAAGATAATGAAGTATTATTTTTGTTTTTCGGAAATGATACGAACTTTTCAAATTCAATATAAATCATCATGAATCTTAAAAAAATACTATTGACAACTCTGATATCCACTTCAGTGTTTGGGGTGATGGCTGTCCCTGCGAAGAAAGGGCTGCGCACATTTCGACAGAGTGACGGATCAGAGATTTCAGTAAGGCTTGTTGGAGATGAGCATTTCCATACTTATCTNACTACCGATGGCCTTACAGTGACACGCGATGCTCACGGAGACTTTTATTATCAGACATCGGAGGGAATTTCCAAAATCAAGGCACACAATCCTGAAAAAAGAGATGGAGCCGAAAAAGATTTCCTATCTAAGGAGGGTTCCGCTCTCTCGCTGGAAACTCTTGTGAAAAGTCGCCGGAATGTAATAGACAGACGTAAGGCAAATAAGGTTGGCACGCGTGCGGCAGCCGAGACACAGGTGCCGAATACCGGTTCACCCCGTGTTCCTATTCTGCTTGTGGAATATAAGGATAAGAAATTTAAGGATTCCGATCCACTGGCTACATTTAAGGATTTCTTTGATAACGGTTCGGTCAGCGCACTCGGTTATTTTACCGACCAGTCAAATGGAAAATACACTCCTCAGTTTGATGTGTATGGTCCGGTAACCCTGGCCAACAACCGATCTTCGTATGGAGGAAACGATTATTACGGCAATGACAAGGGTGTGGGTAGGATGGTTGCTGANGGAGCTCTTGCCCTTGACGGAGAAGTTGATTTCTCTAAATATGATAATGATGGCGATGGNGAATGCGATGTNCTGATAGTTCTCTATGCCGGTGACGGAGAAGCCTCTTCTTATGCAAGTGATGCGGAAAATTCGGTGTGGCCNTGTCAATGGGAATTGGAGGGTTCGGATTATGGAAGATCGTTGTTCCTTGATAAAACAAAGGTTGACAAGTTTGCGGTGTTCAATGAGCTGAACGGCTCAAATCTAAGTAAGATTGATGGCATCGGAACTTTCTGTCATGAATTTTCCCATTGTCTCGGATTGCCTGATTTCTATGATGTGAATTATGTGAATTTCGGTATGGGTCCATGGTCGCTTATGGATAGCGGTTCCTATAATAACGATGGATATACGCCTATAGGTTACAGCGCATATGAGAAGGAATTCATGGGCTGGATTGAAACGGAAGAAGGTGTGGAGAATACTTTCTATACACTCCCTGTATTCAATTTGAAGAACATCGAGACGGATAAGGCTGTTAAGTTGACCAATCCCAAAGATAAGAACGAGTATTTTATACTTGAAAACCGAAAGCAGCAGGGCTGGGACAAATATATGTCTGCTGAGGGTCTCTTCATCTATCATGTGACATATAATAAGAGTGCTTGGGATACCAATAAAGTGAATGTCTCAACACAATATATGACCCCCGTGCCATCCGACGGCACTCTGAAAATGGATCGTGAGTATTATTATGGCGAATATCAGTATTTTATTAATGAGGCCGATTTAGTGGGAGATCTCTGGCCTTANAAAGGAAACAATGAGTTTACTGATTCTTCATCTCCGGCACAGACTCTTACTTCAGGNGGCAAGCTTGGAAAGCCGGTTACGGAGATTACTGTAAATTCTGACGGAACCATCTCCTTCTGGGTGATGAANGGTAGNGCGGCGAAACTTTCCACTCCTGTTCTTGCCGATCATACGATTGAATCGACCACATCAGCCACTATCAATTGGGAGAGCGGTCTTGAAAATGATGCCACATTCACACTTGAAGTTAGAGAACATTCAGATTATGACGCTCCCGAGCTTATCAGCTCAACTGTTTTCGATGATGATTCACATGGTTGGGAGATTGACGGTTACGGGGCGATAGAGGACAACTCTATCCGTCTGGGGTCTGCTAAGCAGATCGGTTGTGTCACTTCTCCGGTATTTNCCGGTGGTGAAGACGGTAAGGTTTCCGTAAAACTCAATGCGAAGTATTATAGCTCGGATAATAGTAAGGCCGTGGTTGAGGTTCTTGATGCCTCTTTCGATACGCTTGATGAGGTTGAGATTCCTCTTACGGGATCTTATAAGGATTATACTGTGATACTTTCCGGTAATCCCGAGGCGCNGATGTATGTNAGAATCTCCAGCGAGGCTTCAAAGAAGCGTATTTATCTTCATTCAGTCGATATTTATAGCGGAGAATTGAATGAAGGAGAGAATACTCGCGCTNCGGGTGGTGTGATTACAATCACAGGTATCGAGGGCACGAGCCATACTTTGACAGGATTGTTGGAAGGTGGTGTATATGATTATCGAATTAAGGCCGTTCCCCGCGATGCAAGTGCCTTCAGCGAAAGCGCTTGGTCCGAAAAACGAACTTTCGATCTCTCAACATCAGCCGTAACCGGAATCACGGATATAATGGAAGATGAAGCAGTTGTAGANTATTATACACTTCAGGGTGTTAAGATTTCAANACTTAATGTTCCCGGTATATATATCGTGAAGAAGGGNTCAAAGAGCTATAAGGTAACGATAAAATAANTTCGTCGGATTTCTCCGATAGATTGTAAAAAATAAGACGGATGCCTCGGCAGCCGTCTTATTTTTTGTTATGTGTAGACAGGAAATTTTAGAGGATGTAGCCTTAAAGTCCTAATCTGCGNTTGATCTTTTTCATTTTTACGGCGAGGGCAATACGATAGCANCCGAACGTAATGAAAGAGATGCCGATGTAAAGCCATACGGCTATTCCTCCCGCTATTGGACCGGCAAGGAATATAAAGGCAAANACAAGTGTNGANATAAGGAANACGAGCAATAGCGCGGTAATAGCCCCNAAGTGGGAATATAGCATGAAAGACTGGCATATCGCATTGATAGCTATCACAACCAGGTATATACCGACTCCGTATAT
Source organism: Bacteroides sp. (assembly GCA_014801535.1). Classification (GTDB taxonomy): domain Bacteria; phylum Bacteroidota; class Bacteroidia; order Bacteroidales; family Muribaculaceae; genus Lepagella. Next base: position 23,485 of record JAAVEA010000011.1, on the reverse strand, counting down.
GAAAGCGGTTACAAGCGTTGCATCGGGGAGGGAATATAACCAGAAAGCGAGAATCACCTCCATCANACCTAATGCAAGGCTCCAGCCCCATCCNGNATGGGGTGCGGTGTTTATTATGGCGTAGGTGATATTCATTATGCCTGCCAACAGCATAATAGCCGTGAAAACGTAGGCTAAAAGTGTTAACGAACTCTCAGGTGAACATAGACACCAGATACCGAGGCCTATGGAAAGGAGGCCTGTAATCAGCGGAAACCACCATAGTTTAGCAACCGCTCCTCTAAATGTGCTTTTCATAAGATAATAAATTTATTTGTTAATTTGATAATTAAATCGTTACTAATAATTGATCGATATACGTTTAGCAACTACTTACGAAGTAGCCGTACTATCTCACGACCCATACTCAGAAGCTGAATTGAACTAAAGCTCCGACTCTGCGAGCCCATCTTGACTCACCGTCATGGTTCATTCTGCGTCCGAGATTGAACTCAGCTGCACATGATATTCGCGGAGTAAGATACCAGAATACGTTTGCTGCAATATACATACCCTCCTTATACTCTGTTGGTTCAGCACCCTTGTAAGGATTATAGCGAGTTGCACCGAAAGTGGCGCTTGCAAATATATTATGAGTGAAATTATACTGTGCTGCAAAATATCCTCCGATACAGAATGGAGCATAAAGTTTGCCTTTCTGGGCCGGATCTGCAACAAGATCATAGTCGCCCATCAGCCAGTCACCCCCAAGACTTCCATATCCGTAGCCGGAATTTACAGCACCGTAAAGTGTGACAGGATANGCCGGATGCCATACGCCAGACAGCTGTACACCCCAGCCCGGTTTATAATGATTCTGTTCGGATATAAGATCACGATATGAGAGCGAACGGTATATCGCGGCAAGTCTCAGATGGTTTGATTCGCCCCAGGCATACTGACCGAAGACGGCAACATCCGGAACATATTGCTCCACTTTCGCAGTTTCCTCGGCAATCTGCTGAACCTTATCAGAGGGAGTTTCAACAGAAGCAGCAATGGTCCAATGTTTCTTATTAAAGGTATGCATCCATCTCACCAGCACATTGGTTGCACTCATCTTGGCATTCGGACCTGAAGCATCCACGGCAGGAGGAAGAGCTGAGGGGTCGCTGAAGGTGGAGTTGGCGTAGCCGATGGTCCAGTCGTTTATCACTCCGTATGCTTTTTTCAGATGAAAATCGCGCGCCTGATAACCATTGAAATTGGCCTCAATATAGAGTTGGTAGTCACCTAATTTTTTATTGACTCCTATTACTCTGAAGAACAGAGATGTTCCAGCCGGGGTGGTTCCGAAATATTTTTCTCTCAACGGATTGTCAGTCATGGGAATCAGATAGGGTGCGAATCCGGGGGAAGGAATTGAGCCTCCCCAGTCGTAATATCCTCTCATTCTTACGCAGCCACCCATACCCATAGCCAATGTATTGTCTTTCGACATAAAGAGAAAATAAGGAGCCGCAGGATCTTGAAAATGGCGGAACTGATCTTCATAAAATTTACGGATAAGGTTGACTGAAGTATCCTGAGATGGTTCATCTCCTTTTCCGAAATAAATTATCTTCTCCGATTTAATAAGAGAATCGGTATGAATATCAGTTAGATTACGAGTCTCCGCATGTCCTGCTATGGAAGCCGATGCAGCAAGCAATATCGGATAAAGTGTTTTTTTCATATTNACATTATTATGGAATCCTGAAATAATGGAATCTTGGAAACTGCTTAAATTAACGTGCTAATGATTCTTGAAATCATGGCATATTAAACGGATAAGAAATGTTTCGACAAAATTTAAACAGATTCTTATAATAATGTTAACAAATTTTAAACTGCATGGTTTAACGTCGTAATCACTCTCTCAACTTCTTCGTCTGTCATAACTGGAGAAATGGGGAGTGACAGTTCATGTGAAGCTATATATTCNGTGACAGGGAGNGGGAAACGCATCGGAATTATTCCGTTGTAGCATTTTTGCATATGGGGAGGCACGGGATAATGAATCAAAGTCTGTATTCCATGCTGAGAAAGGATTTTTTGAGCTTTGTCTCGTTCGCTTANAAGTATTGGGAAAAGATGAAAAACATTGTTTTCAGCCGCCTTGTCATTATCAGNATAGGGGAGTGTTATGGCAGAATTTACGATGCCCTTCTGATATTTTCGGGCTATCTCGCGGCGGCGTTCATTATCTTCGTCAAGTCGGGGAAGTTTTACTCTCAGAGCTGCAGCCTGAATTTCGTCGAGACGTGAATTGCGTCCGCAATAATCGAAGATATATTTTTTCTCCGATCCATAAAAAGCAAGAGTGCGTATGATTCCGGCNAGTTCTTTATCATTGGTAGTNACAGCACCTCCATCTCCTAATGCTCCGAGATTNTTTCCGGGGTAGAAACTGTGGCCTGCGGCATCTCCAAGTGNNCCCGTTCTTTTGTCGCCATTATATAAGGCGCCTGCAGCCTGGGCGTTGTCCTCGATAAGTTTCAAATTGTTTTCACGGCAGAAATTGGCNATTTCTTCATTATAAGCGCACCGGCCATATAGATGCACGATTGCTACAGCACGGGTCTTCTCTGTCAATGCTGCTTTTAATTTTGACGGATCAATCTGAAGGGTAACCGGATCGGCATCAATTCCTACAGGAACCAGCCCGCATTCGGTGATCGCAAGATATGTGGCGATATATGTGTCGGCCTGCACGATTACTTCGTCGCCCGGTTTCATTATTCCAAGTTCGATGTAGGCTNTGAAAATAAGAGTCAGGGCATCGAGTCCGTTGGCACAGCTCANGCAGTGGTTTGTGCCTATATAAGACGCATATTCATTTTCAAACTGTCTAACCTCTTCTCCAAGAAGATACCAACCGGAATGAACCGTGCGTCTTATCGCCTCGTCAAGAGCCGGTTGAAAAGACTTGTTTATTTTTTTTAGATCAANAAATGAAATAGCGTTCATATAAGTAATAATTTATTGATATGTTAGCAAAGTAGTTGGAAATAGTAACTATTCAGCGACTATCACTGTCAGAAAATATTGAGAATCACNGTAGGGACGCATCACGATGCGTCCGCAGTTAGTGAATATTATACTTGAATTAAGTGGACGCACCGGGGTGCGTCCCTACAATTTGCCTTAATTCAAGAGATTCAGTCGCATAGCTTGCAATGCTTCTTCTCTCCGCGCCCAACTCAATAATAACTTCTTTTATCGTTCATTAATTATTGGCAACTACNTGGATAAAAAATACGTTTGTTTTACTGCTTTAAGATAATCATCATAATCGCGGATGTAATCGTCTTCGTTATAGAAGTCAGAACATATCACCAGTGCGACAGCTCCTGAAGAGAAATCTTCAAGTTTCCGCCANATCATAGGATTTACAAGCAATCCCTGATATGGTTTGTTGAGNAAGACTTTCTTTTTCTCTATNCCGTCGTCAAGAGCCACAGTGAANCTTCCGCTCACCGCCACAATAAATTCGATAAGTGTTTTNTTCGCATGGTCGGCNCGGCTTTCACCTCCCGGCACGTCATAGGTGAAAAACACCCTCTTTATATCGAATGGAACATTGATATTCTGTTCNACNACTGAAAGGTTTCCACGCGGATCTGTGAAGCGGGGAAGATTGATAATTTCAATATTCATTGGCCTATCTGAACTGATTTATTTCAGGAAGATATTCGAAACCTGCCGANAAAAGCGTAGATTTCAGGGAATCTTCATTTATATCGTTTGATTTGCAGAAGTCTTCGAGCGAAGAGTATTCATCGCGAAGCTTCATATTGACCATGCTCATAAGCATGAAGGGATCTTGGGGAAGAGTCATATTTTGTTATTGTTCTGGATTTAAATCTGTAAATAAGTGTTCACAATTAATTTATATTATAAGNCGCAAATGATAGAAAAAGATTAAATCAATACTTACCAAGTATCATTCATAAAATAATTAATGCTNNNGGCTCGATGTAGGGACGTACCCAAGGTGNGTCCGCCCATTCCCAAATCCATTGACTATTTTATTTGTGCTACTTATCATTTAATTNTGAATACTTACTTACAAATTTACACAAAAAAGATGAGAGTAAAAAAGATTTGTATAANGATTAAACTCTTTGGAANGTCANGAGTCATATAAGTAAATAAGAAATTGTTTGAACTGTTTCGTAAAAATGTTATGACTATGAAAAAATATATCTTACCTATAATTCTCTCCACATTTTTAGTTCTTCCGTTTAATNTGTCTTCACAGACACGCACCAACTACCATAGAGGACAGAACAAAACGGAAAAAACAACCGGTAACANTCGTCCGGGTGGAAGCGGNCGTCCCGGGAATGGTACCACGGGTAACAACCGTCCCGGTAACAATAAAAATGATAAAAAGGGGAATGATAAAGGACAAGGAAACCACCATAACGGNGGATATTGGAACGGCAATTCCGGTAANCGTCCCGGAGGAAATCATAATAATCCACCTATAAAGCCGGGAAACCCTCATCATCGTCCCGGTGGAACTCCCGGTAAACCGGGTNATAATAGACCGGGCTGGGGACATGGCTCTTCTGTGACTCCTCCTGGANTGGGTTCGCATCGTNATCATCCTCCAAGATTAGGCTATATGGTGAATCACGCGATAAGAGGGGGAAGATATGACAATGTCTGGATGGTAGCNCCCGGTCAGTATGCTGTAAGATTTTATCGCAATGGATGTTACTATATGCAATATATATGGCCCGAAACAGGCAGATATGGNACNCCTTTCCGTGTAATTATGTCGGCTCCGGGAGAGTGGTANGCATATGGAAACCGCAATCAATGGTATTATGAGGATGGCAATTCCCTTCGCATATCGCTCAATGGNTCATATCTCAGTCCATGGACCCTTATTCCTTCTATCGAACTGAATATAAATTTATANGTAACGAACTNTCAAGATAGGCTTGATAAGATAAATAAGCAAGAAAGGCTTGATAGGCTAAATAAGCAAGATAGGCGAAAAGCAATTTAATGCTTACTTCGCCTATCTTNCTTNTTTTGTCTATCTGGGGATGGACTCCTACACGACTATCATTATACTTTAATCGAGATTGTTGAGTCCGGTGCGGTCCAGTTCCTCAACCACTTTAATCAGATANTTGCCATATTCATTTTTTATCATTGGCAATGCAACTTCCTGAAGCTTNTCCTTGGATATCCATCCCTGNCGGTAGGCAATTCCTTCAAGGCAACCTATTTTAAGTCCCTGACGTTTTTCAAGAACCTCCACATAAATGGATGCCTCTGCAAGAGAGTCGTGCGTGCCGGTGTCGAGCCANGCAAATCCTCTTGGAAGNGTTTGCACCTTCAGTTCACCATCCTTAAGAAATTCTTGATTTANGGTAGTGATNTCAAGTTCTCCGCGAGCAGANGGTTTTATTGATGCCGCCACATCAACCACTTTATTAGGATAGAAATATAATCCTACGACAGCATAGTTGCTCTTAGGCTTTTCAGGTTTCTCCTCNATTGAAAGACAGTTGCCGTTTGAATCGAACTCGGCAACACCATATCTTTCCGGATCATCAACCCAATANCCGAACACTGTGGCNTTTTTATCTTTTTCNGCACTGGAAACTGCCTCCTGAAGAATTTTAGAGAAACCGGCTCCATGGAATATGTTGTCTCCCAATACGAGACAGGCTGAATCATCACCAATAAAATCACGGCCTATGATGAAAGCCTGCGCCAGACCATCGGGCGACGGCTGTTCCGCATAACTGAGTTTTACACCGAAATCGGATCCGTCGCCAAGAAGTCTTTTGAATCCNGGAAGATCTTGCGGAGTAGATATAAGTAGTATATCACGAATGCCGGCAAGCATAAGAGTGGAGATGGGGTAGTATACCATCGGCTTGTCGTAGATGGGGAGTAATTGCTTGCTCACTCCTTTTGTAATAGGATAAAGACGGGTTCCTGAACCGCCGGCGAGAACTATACCTTTCATGGTGNTGTGATTTAACNGTTATTATACATATTCTCGTAATACTTCTGGTAATCACCGGAAGTGACATTATCCATCCATTCCTGATTGTCGAGATACCATTTTACNGTTCGCTCAATCCCTTCTTCAAACTGCAGCGAAGGTTCCCATCCGAGTTCCTTCTGGAGTTTACGGGAGTCGATTGCATAACGCATGTCGTGACCTTTACGATCGGTTACGTAAGTGATCAGATCNAGCGACTCGCCTTCNTTATTNCCAAGNAGACGATCTACTGTTTTGATAATCACCTTTATGATATCAATGTTTTTCCATTCGTTGAAACCTCCTATATTATATGTGTCGGCAACTTTACCGTTATGGAAGATGAGATCTATNGCACGCGCATGATCTTCAACAAACAGCCAGTCGCGAACATTCTCTCCTTTTCCATATACGGGCAAAGGTTTACGTTTGCGGATATTATTGATGAATAATGGAATGAGCTTTTCGGGGAATTGGTAGGGNCCGTAATTGTTGGAACAGTTTGTCACCAGAGTAGGCATTCCGTAAGTGTCGTGATAGGCACGTACGAAATGATCGCTCGATGCTTTTGACGCTGAATAGGGGGAGTGAGGGTTATATTTTGTTGTTTCGAGGAAAAAGTCTTTTCCATAGGCATGATGATGATCGGAAGAGGCTTTTGTAGTGAAAGGNGANTCTATNCCTTCAGGNTCGGTNAGCTCAAGNGCACCATACACCTCATCGGTGGANATGTGGTAGAAAAGTTTCCCTTCATATCCTTCAGGCAATTCTTCCCAATATTCACGGGCAGCCTGAAGCAGAGACAAAGTTCCCATAACATTTGTACGGGCAAATGTGAAAGGATCTTTTATNGATCTNTCCACATGACTCTCNGCTGCAAGATGAATTATTCCTGTGATTTTGTTTTCACGAATCACTCTTCTCATCTCTTCAATATCAGCGATATCCGCTTTAACAAACTTATAGTTGGGCTTATCTTCAATATCCTTCAGATTGGCAAGATTCCCTGCGTAAGTCAGTTTGTCGAGATTGACTATATTGTACTCCGGATATTTGTTTACGAAAAGCCGGACCACGTGGGAACCGATAAAACCGGCACCTCCGGTTATTAATATATTTTTCATTTTCAATCTTTTAAAGTCATTAAAATTTCTTTCTCATTCAGAAATAGCATGGTGAAAGAAATAGAGGTGTTTGTTTGCAAATATACAACCAATTTGAAAAATATCCAAGAAAGTTGTTTAAAGTAGACGTGTAAGAGTCCATCCAATAAAATATGTTAAAATGCCAGGGCGGCGATTTTCGAGCTAAAATATTCTTTTTCAGAAGGAGCAACCTNTGCGTTGCGACTGATGAAAAAGGATATTTGAGCCGGAAAGCGCCGGGCATAAGGTAACTATTTTATAGGAAAAACTAACATTTTAATAAATTTGAATAATTCTAATAATTTAAAGATACCATCCGTCTCGCAGCTGCACCTTGTCTATCGCTCTTTGATTCAGTTGCATAGCCCGCTATGCAACTGAATCTGCATAGCGATATCCAAGGCACATCTGCGACCCTGGCATTAACAGATTTTATTGGATGGACTCTAAAAATGAACTCAATTACAAATCTAATAAAAAAATCTGATAAGTATGATATGATATATGCAACAATATCGGGAGTCAGACGTTACAAATTTAAGAATATAACATAAATTCAACCTCTATATTGTGCTGCAATTGGCTCAGGGGTGAAATAATCATTTCCGGGATATTTGCCCGGGTTGCTTATAAAAAGATAAATTATGAAGAGTTCTTTATACACGCGCACCGGAGATGACGGAACGACCTCGCTCGTCGGAGGCGCACGCGCAAAGAAGAATAGCCGTCGTCTGGAGGCATACGGCACTATCGATGAGTTGTCGTCTTATCTTGGGGCGGTTGCTTCAGATATACGTGCCGACAATGAGTTGCAGGGTCAGGTGAGAGAGATTCAGAACGAACTGTTCAATATCGGGGCTTATCTTGCCACTCAGCCGGCTCCGGGAGAGACACCTTCATGCAAGAGTCTTACGGAGACGAAAATGAACCAGCTTGAAGGCTGGATCGATGCCCTTGACGAACAGACACCCAAGATCAATGCGTTTGTATTGCCCGGAGGAAGTGAGTTGGCATCGAAGGCTCATCTTGCAAGGGTTGTATGCCGAAGGGCCGAACGTCGAATAATAGATCTGGCCGAAGAGGAATATGTGGATCCTCAGGTTACAGCTTATATAAACCGACTTTCCGATTATCTCTTCATCGCCGCACGCTACATCAACTTCATGCGTGGTGTGAACGAAGTTGTATGGCATCAGGGTTGAGGGTTGATATCCCGGAGATATTTATTGGAATTAAACGGGAACTCATTTAGCAGAGCGAAAATTGGGTTCATAAGAGAGAATAGATTAGGAACAGTCATTTCAAGGCTGAATATTATAGAAAACAAAAAATAGAAAGATATGTATTGGACACTTGAACTTGCGTCAAAGCTTGAAGACGCACCTTGGCCCGCTACAAAAGAGGAGTTGATTGATTTCGCCATGCGCAGCGGAGCCCCGATGGAAGTTATTGAGAATCTCCATGAGATAGAGGATGAAGGCGAGATCTACGAAAGTATCGAGGACATCTGGCCCGACTATCCCTCCAAAGATGACTTCTTCTTCAACGAAGAGGAGTATTAAGGCGATAATTTCGTACAATCAACTAATAATCAATGGTCAAGCAAAAGTATTTTTGTTTGGCCATTGGTATTTTATAGCCTTAGTTGGTGCGGTTTGTTTGTCCAAATTTGATGATAACCCTAATTATTGAGCTATTAATTTCGCTAAAATTCTACGCGTATAAATATCCTCCGGAATATTCCTATTTTACGTAGAGGAGGAATATTACGGAGGAAACATATGGGAATCATGGCTTTTTAGACAGGTTCTATGTCTTCAATTTCAGGAGCCAGTTCAAGGAGCGTTTTGCCGTCAATCTTGAAGTTCTCGATAAGAGCCATAGGGCTATCGTAAACTTCCTTTCGCTCTGTAAAGTGGCTATCGGAGACAATACCTTCTCCAGCGTTAAGTAAATAGAAAGTTTTTCCTTTGTAGGTTAACTCAACATCATACCCTGCTATACAATAATCGTATAGGAGGACACCGAGAGCCTTGCAAGAATAGCCCTCAAAGGACTCTCCATATTTTTCTTTATTGGGAGGGTATTTGCTATTGAAAGGATATCCAAAGAGATCGTAACCCACATAGTTTCGAGGGTCGTTCTCTTTTGTAATAAAATTTTCATCTTCCATAGTTTCTAACTTTTTCGAGAATCGCCTTCTTTTCTGCGTCTAGTGAATAAGCAACACTCTCAGGAAAGCCATTCTTATTAATTTTCATTTGTGCGTGTCCGTCTTTGCAAGGATGATAGTGTTCTCCAAGTCCATTATGGTCACGCGTATGTATTTCCCAGATCTTTTTCCCATCTGGACCATATTTTGCTATAGCTTGTACATCGTCACCTTTTTTGTTAAAGCAAGCATAAATACGATTGGGAGAATGACTTTCTTCTGGAAGTTTGACAGAATCCTTAGAATTCTTCTTCTGGACAATCTGAATTTCTCCTATTGATCCAGTGGTTTTCCAGTTACGTCCAAGCTCTGACTCCAGACTACTGTTAGCATGAGATCCGTTTGCGCCCATTGCGAAGATTTTTAAGGTTGATATTCTCGTAATAGACACTGATATCCTCACGTTCGCCCGGCATTTTGTCCCCATAACGAATAATGAGAATAGGTTCAAGCACACGCAGAGCCTCTTCATAACCTTTGCGCCACAAATACATTGCAGCATGATTCCCCTTTATGCCTGTGCAATTAATTGCAATTACCGAGTGCTTGGGTAACCCCATGAAGGCGTAAGCATAGCTTGCGGGGTCTGACCATGTGACGTTGGGAATCATGAAAACGCCCTGTGACTGATAGAACGCCGTCAGTGCCTTGTTCCACCAGTTGTTGTAGTAGCACACAAACTCGTTCATGCCAATCTTTTGAGAAAAGTCTGGGCCGACTACGCAGGTGAACTTCTTAAGAGGTTCAACATAACGTTTGGGGTTGTGAAGAACTCGCGCGAAATTGATGTCGCATTCGTAGAACACTACCATCAAGTCCTTAGTCGCTTTGTTGATGACCTTGCTGAAGAGGAGAGCCTGTGCAGGTAATCCGAAAGAATCGACGCGTTTTACTACTGGAATTGGGAGTTGACCGGGAACCATGAGGAATTCCACATGTTCCAGAATGTCTTGTTTATTCAGAACTAAGTCACCGGTACGGTAGCCGGCGCTTCGGTGTTTCTTCTTTTTTGGAGAGGGGACTTCATTCGTTGCCCCTTCCGATCCGTCGATGAAATCGGGATTGAAAATGGTATCTTCCATATAAAAATTTTTGAAAGATTAACTACAATCCTTGCAGAAATACGGGTACGAGCATTGCGTATCACGAATTATATTCGTAATTTTGCGGCAGTAAAACCCTCGTATCCCGTTTCTGCAAGGGATAACGAACTCTTAGGATGCCTCATTCTTGGCAGAGAGTGGGGCATCATTTTTTGGTATCATTAGATCATTTTTTACCTCCTCTCTTACTTATTTTTCAAATATTTATTTTTATAGACAAGCGGCAATTCTAAATACACTTAATCTGGATGTTCGAGTATCCGTATTAAGTATCATTGGTTCTGATATATCAGTTTTTCTTTGCTCAATCTTGATTGTCTTAATACCAAGTTTATCACAGACTTCCTGGGTAATTTTATCCATAATTGCAACTCTGATATTTCGGGATTTTGCCAGAAACAATAAGCTACTTTCTGATAAGCCAATTTTCTGTAGTGAATTGTTAGTATGAAAGAATGTAACGAATTGTTGCATATCGTCAGCTGAGAAACTTATGACCCTAATATATTCAGGATAGATACACATACTGTCTTTCGCTGATAAATCGGTGGTAATCAAGTCATAGCTATTCCTTAAAGAAAATATTATGTCTGAATACTCCATACAATGTTTGCTGACTATTATTTTATTCTTTTCCATATTGTCAGAAAGCATAGGATTTAGATTCTACTTCCGTTACTGATGTATTTAGCAGTTGAGCAGCCTTCGATACAGAAATTAGTTCTTGAGATACGGCACTATAGACTAATCCCTCATAGAATTCGTCATCGTAATCTTTTGTTGACAATGGCTCGATATATCTCGACGTTTCTACCCATGCTTTAAATTTGGGATCCATATTTTTCTTTATGCAGAAACTTCTATGGCGATTTTCATTGAAGATACCCAGACGTTTAAATGAGTAGGCTATTGCATCAATAGAGATCCCATATACTTTTTGTATCTTTTTTAGTTCCTGTACTGATATCTTGGACTTGCTGCCAAATTCTTTTTCTATGACTTCTGAGGGAAGGAGCATTTCAGAGGCAAAAGCATCACATAATTTCTCTTTATCATGATTTGACAAGGCTTTATCAAATGAAGCATTGGCAAGCAGGTGAGCCAATTCATGCATCTGCGTGAAACGACGTCGTTCCGTGTTTTGTATATTTGTATTTATGACCATCAAAGGAATATCATCACTTGCATATCCACTGATTCCGTCAAATCCTTCCGGACCATCAATTTCAAATACTTTGATACTATGATCCATAAGAATATTCTTTACACTTGGAATAGGCGAAATACCAATTCCCCATGCCCGTCTCACTTCTTTGGCAAGTATTATCATCTGGATGGGTAAGGATATATGAGTAGGAACGTTAACTTCAAGCTTACTATATTTATTTCCAAGAATAGTTTCTATCTCGATAAATCGTTCCACTTTATCTTGAATCTTAATTTTTAATAATGTCTGATCTTTTGCCTTGACACAGGTTTTCTTCCTGAATGATATTTCGATCTCAGAAATATTAAAAGTGTATGGTCTGAAAAAATAATCTACCGGCACACTTAATGCTTGGGAAAGCTTAATCAAAATTGCGCTACCTGCCATTGTTTTGCCTGCTTCATATTTGGATATTGTTTGTTTAGAGACCTCCTTCCCGGTTTTAGCGGAAAGAGCGTCCATTGACAAGCCTGCCTTTTGCCGGGCTTGTTTAAGTCTCTTTGCGAATAGGTCTTTTGCTTTCATTTTTTAGTAGTTGGTTTATATGCGACAAAATTACAAAAATATTTTGAATTGTCAACTATGTTCTTGAAATAAATTCTATTTTTTCTCAAGAGAATCGAGGAAAGATATCTATCTAAGAATTAGGTACTCCTCTAAGTGATATCTTTGTCGGAGAGTTTGTTTGGCCCAATGTTATTCTATTGCCTCAGATAGTTTCAAATAGTCCGGTTTGTTGCTCCAAATGTAATGCATAGACTGTTAAATAATTGATTATCAAATATAGTAGTGTTCTTCAACGAAGAGGAGTATTAAGCCAAAATTAGGCACAATCTACGCCTTAAATAATTAAAATACAAGCGATTGACAAGCGTTTAGATAAACTTGTCAATCGCTTTTTCTGTCCTTTTACCGCAAAATAAACTTGCCTATTTTCAGACAGTTACTCCGCCGAAAATTTGTTTACTTGCCTATTATAGTATACATTCTGATGTTTGGTTGCTTCTGTACTTAGCCATCAGAACGTCTCCACATCCATATTGATGGATGTATTACTCACCGTGACAGTTGTTCCGGCGTTGTGGCAAATGTTGCCGACCATTTTCAACACCATTCCTCAAATCTGAATGACTCACGCAAACAATCCTCAACATGACACACAACTCCACGCAATGCTTCTCTATCTTATTGAGAAAGTAGAAGTTCTTTCATCTCCGCTAGAAGATGCAAACCGTATCTACGACAACAAAGCACTGATGGCTCTCCTCGGCGTAAAAGACCGCTATCTGAAACGTCTCCGCGACAACGGTCTCCTCGGTTATTCCCGTCACGGAGACAAATACTGGTACACCCAAGCCGACGTCGATAACTCCCTCGCCCGCTGCCACTGCGCCCCATTCGGAAATAGGTAACAACATTCACTCAAAGAATTGTTTCCTATGAAACGACTATCTCGTTTCATAGGAAACAAATCAAATTCTGTAGATTAAAGCCTTAGGATGACCTCTTTATGCTCAAAAACATACTGACAAATTTGTAAGATACTCTAATATAAGCTAAATTTGCGTTCAAATTTAATTTATTATTCAATGGAGACAAAAACAGAACGTCAAAAACTAAATAGAATAAAAGCTGTATTAGCGGAAACCGGCCACACCGGCAAATGGCTCGCCGAGCAATTAGGCAAAGATCCGGTCACCGTCTCCAAATGGTGCACCAACACCTCCCAACCGGATTTGTATACACTAAATGAGATTTCAAGAATTATCGGAGTTGATTCTCGGGAACTTATAACATCAAGTCTTATATAAATTGTAGTTTTAGCTATGGCTTTCTTTAAGAATAAGTCTCAGATGAGTAAAGCTTCTGATGATGAGATTCGAGACTTTTTTTCATCTACAATATTTGAAGGAATCTTTTCAACTGAGATAAAGAGTGATAAGTTTGCAGATTATTTCAAAGGTCACATTCACTCAATAAAAATTAATGGAGAACCAACAAACGTGATTGGTTCCTATATCAATGTTCCAACATCTGCACATGATATTCCGGAGGGTGAATGTACATTTAAATGTCGAGTTAAGGAGGTCGTTCGTAAATCACCTTCACAGATAAACTTCTCATTATCCCCAAAAACTCTCAGGAGTGACGCCGCTCCAATACAATCACGTCCTATTGAATCAACAGAAGGAGAGTTAACTAATGAGGACTTGTTCGAATTATGGGGTGTTGATAATTGCGAGTTTATAGGATTCTATCATCGTGATTCGGTATCAGAAGGATACCTCATTGATGATCTTAGAAAAACTAATTTTGATCGTATTCCTCCATACATCACGAATAAGAGACCTATCTCGCTATGGCTTAAATATCCTCAGAGAAATCTCGAAGTAGACAACTATTACCGATTTACCTGGAAATTATCTCATAAGGATCCAAGCAATCCATATGAGATATACCTTGATCCTAGACATGCTCCACAAACTATCACACCCAAATGGTTTATAGATAAGCTTTTTGAGGATCGACATAGCGATAAGTCCAAAAACTTTGGTTCCGCTGCTAATTTTCTTGATACGTTGAGTAAACAGTTGAGTGCACGCGAATCAACGTTTGTTTATGAACTTTTGCAAAATGCGAATGATTATCCTGTTGAGGGAAAAATGGTAGATGTTGAATTTCACATCACAGATCATTATCTACTTATTCTGCATTCGGGAGACAAATTCAATGTCAGAAACATATCCGGTATTTGCGGTATTAACGAGAAAGAAAAAGTTGCAAACAAGAAGGCAATTGGATATAAGGGAATTGGTTTTAAGACCGTTTTCTTAAACAATCACTACGTATATCTGAGAACTGGAGAGTATTCTTTTCGTTTTGACCAAGGAGAGACCCCAGAAAAGAAACGTGGCGGAAAAATCAAACGTCAAGATGCACCATTCCAGATTCTCCCTATATGGACAGATCATAATGAGGTCTCTCCGGAAGTGAATTCTATCTTCGATAATGCAGACCCAATGTTTCAGGTCAAAATTGCATTACGTCCGGACAGTCAAAGAATATTACATATAGGGCACAATTCTTATGAGAATCTTTTCCGTGACATATTCTCAGACTCTAATATTATATTGTTTATTCCGAATATTAACTCTGTTCGAGTCTTTATTAACGAACAAGAAGAACGAGTTTGTTATCGTAACAGTGACGAATGGATAGTTAATGATTACGAGAGTGAAATTACCCCTCGTTTGCAATCGCTTATTAATGAAACTATAGAAAAAGGCAATAGTCGTATACCTGAAAAATATAAGGACTTTAATTGCACAAAGATTTCATTTGCATGCAAACATGCTGGTGCAATGATTAAGCCAGTTGAGGACGCTACGCTTTACTGTTATCTTCCAACGAAAGCCTCATGGGGTCTTCCATTTCTCATAAACACAGACATGATTCCAAAGGGGGACCGAAACGATATTGAGACTGAGGTAAAACTTATTGATGAAGCTGAGACAAACTTTAATGAAGAAATCGCGGCGATTGCCGGCTCAAAGCTTTTCATATGGATTAAGGATCTGCTCAAATCAAGACAGTACCATTTAGGATCTGTTTTCTCATTAATCCCGGATTTCAAAAAGTGTAAGATAGAACATAGGGACTATGTCTCATTCTTAACACGATTTGAAAATGCATTTGATAGCTGTATTAACACGGAGTCGATTGTACCCTTACGTCGAGGAATCGCACCAGTCAAAACTGTCATTCAAGACAAGACTGGACTCTCTACGTTTGGAATTATGACGGACGATGAGTTCCAGAAATTCGCTTGCTTGGAAGATTTTTATCTTCCCCATCCCATACTCCGTAAGGATAAGAACTTCAATTCTTTCCTCAACAGATATGCAGAGAGAGAACAAATTTTTGATAAGGAAACTCTCAAGAAGCTGGTAGTTAATGAAGATTTTAAAGAGTGGCTTAAAGATCAAGACAACAATAATAGATTCTTGAACTTTCTTCTGGAAAATGATTTTCTGGAAGATTACTTTGATGAATCCATATTCATAGAAGAGGAATGTGGAAAACTTTTCTCAGCAAGTGATTTATATTATGATATTGATGAAGAATTGAAAGATTTATCAGCTTTCAGTTCGCATTTGTGCTATCTGTCGTTCAAGACCCGTGAATTTTTCAAGGATAATGAGAAGTGGAACAAAATCATTGACGGTCAGTTTGCTGAATATGATTCTGAAAGTTTTATAACCGACACTTTGTTAAGCGACAACTGGGATGAGACCGTTAAAGCTTTGAAGGAATGGGCAACCTCGTTCCATTTTTATAGGTATCTGGCAAAGAAGAATATTATTCCAGACAACCTCTGTAGTCTGCCATTTTTCAATGATGACACAGAAGAGACTATTGAAGACGATTTCAATGATAAATTCATTTTCATCTCTTCTTCAGAAGGAAAGAAAACATGCAGTGCATCGTGGTTGTCTTCGATTGCGTTCTCATTTATTTCTCCAAAATACGATAAAGCTACTCTTGATTATTTCAAAGAGAATGCTGGAGTATTGGACTATTCTGATGAAGTCATAGTAAATGATATTATTCAGTCTGATAAGTATCATGACGATATAAATGAATCTCAGCAGGTAGACAAAGTTACTAGTTTGGCATTTGTAAAGTTCTGTTACGAACACGAATCTTTATTTGGCAATGGCTCATTACGAGACTATGTACTCAATTCTTTTGATTGCGATGGTGACGATACATTTGTACTTTACGAAGACCATATATATTTCCCTTCTGTATATTTCGATGAATACTCACAAAAAGGTTGGTTGAATCAAGACTGGATGTATTGTCTTGATTCGGATTATCTCAAAGTTGATAATGATGAAGAGATAGTAAAGGCTTTCCTTAAAAAGGCTTTCTATGTCGAAGAGCTTGATGCGGATAAGTTCTACAAAGATATTGTACGTCCAAATATCAGTTCTATCATATCGAATACTAGCGGAAGTAATGATAGCGATGGAGCTAAGAACCTCGACTTCATCTACTACCTCGATTCAAACTACAATCTAGTATTCGATAAAGAGAAGGATGCGGATAAATTAGCATCCTTTGTATTTATTGGCGATTCAGAAGAGAATGGCTTTTATGATATAGTGTCTGATTCAGCATACATTTATGCTTATGACTCTGAATTGAAGGAGATACTTGATTCTGAATGGTTCCCAGCTGACACAGTGAACATGTGTACAAGCAAATACGGAGAATCAAAGGCCATACAGGCTATCAAAGCGAAGAAGTATGATTTCCCAAACTTCTTCAACGATGTCATAACTGAGGAACTTGACAATATTAATGACACTATAGATTCCAAGGATGCTAGCGTAGCGTTTCATACCTTCATTATTGACCGTCTTGCAGACCTTACAGATAAACAAAAGGAAGTAATGAAGGGGGCAAAGGTTTATCTTTATGGTAATGATGATGCTAGTAACAGATCTGATGGGCATCATATATTAAGCAAAAGTGCACGTGATCTTGCATCTATGGGACTGGTTGAATTTTCCGACCTTGACATTATTGATCCAGATTATCACATAGAGGAGAATGAAGAGTATTGGAAAACACGACTGGGAAATGAACAGTTTACTGTGACTGACTTCATAAATTGGCTGGCTGACAATACGGATGCTTTTTATTCAACAATCGAAGACAAGGAAAACAAT
Source organism: Bacteroides sp. (assembly GCA_014801535.1). Lineage (GTDB taxonomy): Bacteria > Bacteroidota > Bacteroidia > Bacteroidales > Muribaculaceae > Lepagella. The sequence goes on along the minus strand of JAAVEA010000011.1, from coordinate 6,046 downwards.
ATAAACTTTTGGAGATGGGTTAAAGGGAGTAAACTTGCTGATAAGACCCTAGTAAATTTCCCTGTCCTGCCTGTCTATCTTACAAAAAAGAAATATGTAGATTCCGATGATACCATCTACCTTTCAGATAACTATATCGAAGGAGGAGGATTAGAGAATATAGTAAGGCACTACCATCCAGATGCCTCATTTGTCAGCAGTGAATATATTGCTGAGAAAGACAACGTTGATTCCTGGAAAGATTTCTGGGTAAAGATGGGCGTACGATTTGAGATGGTAGAAATTCTGATTGACACAATTGATAATAGACTATCAGAGACGGACGATCCTAAACTGCCTGCTACGATTGCAAAACATCGTTTGAAATTGGATGAGCATTACGAGGGAAAGTTAATTTCTAAACTCCAAGATCTTCGTGTCAAGGCTCATAATGGAGATTTCTATTGTCTATCAGAAATTATTTATGTTGACAGTGAAAAGGAAGAGCCTTTCAAATATATAGATATTCCAAATCAGGCTTCGTTTGCTACTGCAGACGAAAGAAAACTCATTCTCGATATATTGGACAAAATAGAAGGTGTAAAAATCACCAAACTCACGGAGTGGCAAAAGGTTAAGATTGACCGTTATCTTGAAATTCAAGATGATGATAATAATGAAGAACTACTTCGTTCCATACACTTCCGGTTTGTGGATGAGCTTGCAGCAATGTATATTGCAGATAAAGATAGTCTCAAAGAGTTTGACCAAATTTCTAATATACTCTTCTTGGATTCCGACGATGAGTTTACTGACGTTTCAGAAATGACAGAAGGTAGTTTATACAAACCATTTTGTGATTTTGAGAAATATGGTCTCGACTATGATTATATATCTAATTCGTATTTACATGAATGTACGAATGATATATGGAAAATGCTCAATAGAGTCTTTAAAATTCATTGTGATTTTGAAAAATATGATATTAAAAATTTATCAAACAGAGATTTCTCAATATATTTCTGGAGCCAGTATCTAATTAAACGAGATGCTGACATTAGTGGCGTCAAAAAACTGATTGAAGACAGGGAGTTTGACTCAATTGCCTGTATTCCTACCAAGGATTGTATGAAAAAGCCTGGAGAGCTATACTCTCTTGATATATCTTCATACGTAAATAAACATGTAGATGATTGGGAAAATAAATTACCTCTAAAAGAACTGCCCAATATTGTGTATGACAAGGAAGAAGAACGTACTTTGTTTGGTTTGTTATTAAATAAGCCTTCAAATTTACGACTATCTTTCTGTGATTCATTGTATGCTCTTTTCAGCATTGCCGGCCAAGAAAGAAGAGCTCAGATCTTGCAGTGGATGATAGAAACTTACGATGAGAAATATAAGTTAAACGTTATCGAATATAGAGCAGATGAATCTGCGAAGTGGAAGAATACCAAAAATGAAGACAAGCCAATAACCGAATTATATGCTTTGTCCTATAACGATAAGAAATTGGAGCAGTACTTTGGCAACCTACCACAAATCATCAATAAGGATTACCTTCCTGCCGGTTCTATATCTTTCAAAAATGCGTGTAACATACTTCAGATAACAACTATTGAGCCTAAAGATTTAATAGTAGACAAAATCGGTCAGGTTTCAAAGAACGAGGTTTATAAGAAAACCTTAAGACTCTACGCATTGGTACTTGCAGGGTATGAAGATGCGGAGAACTGGAGATCACGCTATCAAAAATACTGCGAGTTTATAGACGCACTCGAGTTGTGGTGCTGCACAGCAATATCTATTAGATATCAAAAGTATGAGAAAATTTGCCAAAACTTAAAGAAATTTTATCACGAAAAAGGATCGGCAGATTTCTACTTTGTCAAGTCATTAGACGAGAAACGAGTATACAAACCATTTGTAGAGAATTTTATTGAGTATCTTGGAATTGAAGCTGACAAGGACTTCGTTGAAACCGTGATGGATAGTCGTGAAAGCGCGATAGAACTTGTTCAAGCAAACAACACCCTTATGCTTGACGATGCCTTTAAGACTGAACTCGATATATTGATTCCTGGAATTAAAAGAGAACTTAATGGGATAGAAGCTGATGATACAGATATCGTAGATGAGGATAAGCGTCATATATTTACGGGTCATACAGATGCGCCTGAGGATGACAATCTTAAGGATAGTATATCAACAGAAAGCAATGGCAGAGAAAACTCTGAAAGAGAGAAAGAACTTAATAATGAAATCGATTATCTGCGTGAAGAAGAGTTCAATGATGACAATGAACGTGAAGCTATCGAAAAGTCGAATGAAGACCTTGATATAGATGACTTCTGTAACGTCACAAAAATGTACTACAGATACAATGATGAAGTAATAGAAACTGTATGTGAACACTATCGTAATGGCACTTGGGTACGTGGTCACTATCGCAATGGATATTGGGTAAATGGCTATTGGCGCAATGGTTCTAATGTGAATGCTCATACACGTGAGGGTCTCACAACAAAACATGCAGTTATAGAGACTAATAGTGCCCCCCAAACAGATTTCAGACCGACAAACCATCAAACGCTAAAAGTACCTCGTTCTCCACAACCAGAAAGAACGGACACCCAGTTAACTTCTGCTCAGGCTGGTGAAGATATTGATGCTTCTGATAATTTGGGTACATCTTATGACGGGCCTCAAGCAAGGACAAAGGCTGGCAGTTCTTCAACTACTCCACAGAGACCAAGAGCAAACAATGTCCCAATGCAAAAGCCAAGACAGCCTCGTGACCCGCAAAACTATTCTAGCTCGCACAATAACAACGAACCAAGAGAATGGACAACAGATGACATTGAACGTTTCAAGTCCAAAGGTGTTGCGCGTTGTTTGTCTGAAGGTGATGCAGAGCCGATAGAAATCGAGCAACTGAATACTTTGCTCGGCTCTAATATGTCAGCAGAAGAAATTGCTGATACTAACTACTTGGCACAGATGCGGTTGTATCAGAATCTTGTTGATTATGGCTATGAGCCAAAAGAGGATTTTGAGGAATTCGTCAAGTCAAATAGGATGGAACATAATTTGTTATCAGGCAAATACATCCATAAGTGTAGTGCCAAGTATGGGATTGTGTATATCTCCCCTTCTATATGGAATAAGGTCGCAAGCGGTAGATGCATTGTTTGTGTTTATCTTGGAAAACGTGCTAAAGACTTTATGTATCTATGCTCGATAGAAGATATACTAAAGTGGGTTCACGAAGATGACATTCTCATCAAACTGACAGGTGAAGAGAAAGTAGATGTTGTGAAGACCTTGTATAGTGGCGTACTCGATGGTGCCACAGGAACAGCATATACAATGATTCGAGTAGCTTCAAATGCCATATATAATTCAGTATTTACCCCATTATTGGATGATCCAGACCAAGTTGATTCTATTGATGAATTATAAGTTTAAGGCTCTATGGACAAAAAAATAGAATATTATCAATGGTTTTTCTCTGATCAGCTCCGACAAATGGAGATTGAACAGAAGACCATAGTCAATACACCGATAGCACAACTTATACAGCAGGGAGGTGTGACAATGGGCTATGTAGATAGAACAATTCCAGAAAAGGGGCACATCATATTAAAGTTTCCCAAAGGATATGCCCCACGCTTGAAGGTGCCAAAGTCATTCGTTGCAGTCAAAAAGAATGCGTTTTCCACATACGGAACTCAGATTAAAGAATGGAAATGTACATTGGGTGAATTCAAGACAGATGGGACGATGCATACTGTCAGTTCTGATTTACTTCCGCTATTCTTCTTATTTTCAAATGATGGATATGAATACGTAGAGTGTTCAAGCATATCGTTAACATTATTCAATCTATTGAATGAGGCTTTGTCTAAAGGCAAGAATTTGACGGTGGTAATATATGACCCATTCCCACCAATTGATTACTTTCTAAACCTGAAACGTTATATGGATTTGTTTCCTGATAACGAAGAATTGTTGCTTGAGCCAAGGATATCATACGATGATTGGCATCCGGAAGAATTGTGCTTTGAGGCCGATAAACCTAATGCAATAGCAGAAACTATATTAAATACACTAGGCAGTAATGACTGTTGCATATTACAAGGTCCTCCGGGTACTGGTAAGAGTTATGTCATTGCAACTGTCATCGCAGAGTATTTGAAAGCTGGTAAGTCTGTATGTGCAACGACCATGGCAAACAAAGGTTTGATTGAACTGATTCTACAAGCTCCTTTGTCTGAAGCTTTAAAAGTGGGAAAGATTTCAAAAACGAACATATCTGCCGATGAACGTAGACTTGCTCCATCTCTTAAAAATGTAGCAAAGGGCTTGCTTGCCCCTAATGGAGAATTGTTGTGTGCTACGAACTATATTTTGTCAGGCGCATATAATCAGAAGAATGTAGATACTTATGGAGTTCCTTCCTACGACCTTGTGGTTATAGAAGAAGCATCTCAAGTATTCTTGTCGGCATTAGTCGCATTCAAATCTTTGGGAAAGAAGTGTCTGATAGTGGGTGATCCTATGCAGTTGCCTCCAATAGTCAAGTCTTTGGATAAACCTCAATACAAGTTGTTCAATGCCTTAGCACAGGTGGAAGGCATGTCATCATTTGCATTAGGTACAGAAACAAAAGCATACCGTATCATCACGTCACATCGTCTGACTACAGCAAGTGCTATGTTGACAGGCTTATTCTATGATAACAGATTATCGTCAGTGAACAGAAACAGGCCTGATTTCTCAAATATGCACAGTGAGTACGTGTTACCTGCTGGTGGTGTACTATATAAGGATACCAATGATATGAGAAATCAGTTATGTTCGGATACCGCACTTCGAATCATTGAAGATATACTCTCCGACTTCAAAAAGTACAATCCTGAGGCTGAGGTTGCAATTATTGCACCATTCAGAGATACAGTAAAGGAACTACAGAAGAATTTCCAAACAACAGATGCTCTTAAAAACCTCACAATAGAGACTGTGGATAGAATTCAGGGTATGACTGTAGATTATACCATAATGTATCTCCCAGCATGGAAACATTCATTTGCCTTGGATGTGAGACGCTTCAATGTATCAACCAGCCGTTCCCGCACTACGACCCTTATTTTGAGTGACATTCCGCTTGACAAGTTGCATAGTGTTCCCGAGAAAGTATCAATATTCTTATCAATGTGTGCTAATACTTCAAATGACACAGTTCCACATGCATCTATTCCAGCACCTGAACGGTTAGTTTCTGAAGTCCCAGAAGATATAAAAGTGACTTCAAGTGGTATTGGAGTCAAAGTCGTGGGGAAAATAGATCTTTCTCGATTTGAGAAAAAGAAAGTTGAGATACAGCCGGCAAAGAAGAATTACTATATCATAGACACGAATATCTTCATCAACTATCCGGAAATATTGAACAAGATTGATGCTCAATACCCCATTATTTTATCGGCCAAGGTAATTGATGAGCTTGATAAGATGAAGATAAGATCGAAACAGGAGAAAAAGAATGCGGAGACAGCTCTCCGATTGCTTAATCGTGAGAATAGCCGAAAGATTATCTTTGAGACTGCCGATGCGTCTCTTTTGCCAGCAGATTATGACAAGCGTTCTCCCGATAATCTGATTCTATCGGTTGCACTAAAGTACAAGGATGAAAATCCAATTATGATGACTTCTGACAATGGCCTTCAACTGAAATGCAAGGCATTAGGAATTACTACCATCACGTTGAAAGCCTTCCTTAAACAATTAAAGCACTAAACATGGACTACTGCAAGGACGAAGATAAATCAGAGAAGTCAATACGCATCATTGAGCTTTCTGGAAAGGATGCGCTTGATGCGTTGATGAGCAATAATTTCTACTGCACGACTGAGCTACCAGAATATTTCGATTTTTCGGGTGTATTGAAATATGCGGCTGATAGTATAGGCAACAAGTCTCTTGATGAATGTGTCAATGGTGATTGCCAGCCGGAGTCTATGCATGGTGTAAATCTTAATGTGATAACGAATAAAGATGGGCGATATGC
>JAAVEA010000010.1 GCA_014801535.1 Bacteroides sp. | reverse complement strand
GTTAACGGCCGAGTAATATCTGTGCCGGGCGTACTTGCGTCTGCCATGAATAAAACAAGCGGATAAGTCTTTCCTTCTTCGAGTGTTTTGGGAGAATACAGATTATACTTCATTGATTTTCCGGTCTCGGAATCTGTGTATTCCATTTGCTTGAAGAAGGGCAGTTCATCCTTAATCATAGCTTGTAATGTCTCGTCTCCGGTCTTGTCGATAACCGGACCTCCTCCGGGAGTGCCTAATTGAGGCCCTCCGGGTCGTCCTTCACCGCGCTTCATGCTTGAATCGTTGCTCATAGTGTTTTCCGTTGATTGTTTATCAGATTTCTGGGCGCAACCAGCCAACGGAATGCTTAAAGAAACAAGGCATAAACCAACGGTAATGCCACTTATTAAATTCTTGATTCTCATTTTCGTTATCAGTTATCAGTTACTATAAATAAGACATCAGAGAAAGTAAAAGTTTAGTTCTGTGGGTAAACGACACTTGTTTGGTGACTAATGACAATGATTCGGTAAAAATAACTGAGATACACACCTTATCTACCCAAGTTGATTCAGAACTCTCATGCCTAAAATTGCTGTATCTCCATCTGTACCTTGTACAACGAAATCAAGACCTCTTGCCTGATGTCATCAAATGATACTTCATTTGTGGCATAAAAGAAACAGACACTGAAAATTATCTTTTCATGTCTCCCGACCATTGCTGTAAATGATTTATTATAGTCAGAATTATTCATCATCTGTATCTCTTTACAAAGTTAGTCGCAATTTTTTCGGAAAAGTTCCCACCAAACTGACGATGAAGCAAAAGAAAAAGGAGGGGCTTAGCGAAATGGAAGTAGAGCGCAACGACAAAGGCGAAGTCCTGATGCCCCGTTACGATTGTGTTACCACCCATACCGCCCGTCGCAGTGGTATAACCAACATGTACCTATCTCACAAATTTACCATCGTCCAGATGATGCACGTAAGCGGCCACAAGACCCAAAAGACCTTCATGGACTACATCAAGCTATCCTCCGAAGAGATAGCAGATGAAATCGCGTCGATGTCGAAGAAAGAGAGCGATATGTGGTAGTCAAAAAAGTTGTGCCACTGAATAATCTCAGCCCTGTCTTGATCCTTTTAATGCCCTATTATTAGCCGTTTCTGAAATTACGTTTGAATTTTCGTCCTATCCATAACAAATTTCTTACGGGAGTATCATTATATATCAAATTAAGATATGTGGATGGAATGGCATAAAACTCACATAATCTACTTTTCAGTTCCATCACACCGATTTCATTAATCGTGTCGAATGGAAATACATCGCTGTCATCCTCTTCAGCTAATAATTCATACCCGTCAAATGATATCGTTTTTGCAACCAGCATCTCTACTGGCTCATGAAATAACCCATTGACAGATTCTTTGGTTAGTTTGATATTAATGGAAACTTGTGTGGGCGTCACATTTGGAATAAAAATAAGAAATGAAGAAAATCTTTGTAGAACCTTATGAATAAATCTAAAAGAGCTCTTAAGTTTTTCTATTTCTGAAAATTTCATTAACTCATCTAAAAAATCTGATTTAAAATTTTTGTAACGAAAAAGACCATTATTGTTGAAATAAATTTCAAACAAAATACCATTCAAAAGATGGTTTTCTTCATTCAAACTATATGCTTCCAGAAAGTCACTATCAAGAATCACATCTTTGGCTGCATATGAGTTGCCGACCGCAGCTTGGAGCAAATTTCTACCGATAATAAAAAGTTGATTCTTATTAAAGTCTTGTGGTCGAATCTTTTTAAAATCTTCCACTCCTTTTTCCTGATCATACCAACAGTAAATTTTCAATTTACGTATAATTTGATCTATCTTATCATCGGTTAAAACATATTCTCTATCTCTCAGAACCATAACATCATAACCTATATCCTCTACATGAATCATTTTCCCACTGTTAAATGAAAAGGAGCCAATGAGAGAGGTATGTTCCCAACTTGTTTTTTTACCACTTGTCATTGCATTTACAGTAGAACGAACTTTCTTAAAAAAAGTTTCTATTTCAAGACCTTCTTCTTTTAAATGCTTAAGGAGAGCGCCTGTATAAACGCTGTGTCCGTCCATACCAAAATCATCGGCCTTCTCTCCTGGAGAAGTAGAGTACGCAATCAATGTTCCCTTGGGTGCAAATACTGGTGCTAAATTGACAGAACCCCAACCACGTTCTTTACCTTCAAATGGATTATCTCGACAGGCATCAATAATTACGATGATCATTTTACAGTTAGTATCATGTAATTCCTTAAGGCACTCCTGTAAATCAATAGAATACCGAACTGTACTTTTCGCAAGTTCTCCTATCGGAGTATTGCGCATTATAAGGTAATTTTTGCCGTCAATTTCAATTCCGTGTCCTGAAAAATAGAGTACTCCTACTTCATAATTTTTAAGATCGCATTTGAATAAATGGAATAGTTTATCAAATCGATCCGTATCTATATCATACGCTTCAGGCATCATCATGAATCCTAATTGCTTAAATGCCTCATAAATACCTCGTGCATCATTCACTGCATTGTCAAGATCTGGTTTCACCTGATCGTAATGATCGTTACCGACTACAAATGCCTTTCCTCTATAAAATTTGTGTTCCATACAATCACTAAATTTTTATAATAGTTACGTTTCAATGGTCTGTTGAAAGTAATTACATACACAAAAATTTATTAGTTACAATAATTCTATAAAATTCGGATGCCTGAAACGAGCGCATATGAAAATAGGGCGGTGTGTGACACATTAACGCACTTTGGTAATCCGAAATTTTTGTAAGTATTTTAGAATAAGAGATTCTGAGACATTGAATATTTGGGCGCCATTTTCTTGTTGTTAACTTGAAAACAAATGCTACCTTCAAATCACTAAGCAATTTTCTAACTGACATATAGTGTCCATTAAAAGAGATTACTTAAAGTAATTATATTTTGTGCGATTGCAGAGTGAGAATTATGTCTGAGTTCGTAAGGCGTGACAAGCGTAATGTGAACAGCCTTTTTGGTCTGGGTGGCTTCGATGAAGTTGCCACGACGGCGGCGGAGTTTCATTTCTTCGTCCTCGGTGATGGCATACTCTTGGGCGGAGAATTTCATCTCGCACAGGTTTATCACTCCATCATTACGGTCAATCAGCAGATCTATTTGAGTTTTGTCGATACCTTTATCTTCATCCGCCTCTGTTCGCCAGCTATAGACATTAGATAGAACACCAGATATACCTAGAGCTTCCTTGATTTGAGCTATATGTTGAAGACAAACTCTTTCAAAGGCCAATCCACTCCATGCTCTATGCAAAGAAGAATCGATATTGTTAGTCCAAAAATGAAAATCATTGTTTTTATTTCCTTTCATATATTGAAAATAGAACAGCGTGAAGTTGTCAATAAGCTGGTATAAAGAATCCTTTGATTGTTTACCAATACAATTATATTTTCTTATAAAACCACACCACTCCAATTCGTTAAGGTAACGAGTTAAATCTCCACTGGATTTTATTCCACTTGCCTTAGCCACTTCATCACGAGTAAGACCTTTGTTTTTCTTAGCAAGTGCTGTGACAACATTCATGTATGGCTCTGGATTATTGAAGAGTGATGAATATAACTGGTCATATTCATGACTAAGTCCTTCTGCATCCTGATTAAAGAACAATGCATCAATATTTTGCGCCATACTTAACTCTCTTTTGAGCAAACTCCAATAAAATGGGATACCACCCATTATCATATAGTTTTCCACTATCTGATAACGGCTTAATCCTAAGTTATTAGCTTCTGAGTATTGTTCACATTCAGCCAAAGTAAACGGTTGAAGCAGAATCTTGTTTGTCAGACGATTGTGTAGCCCACCATGATTTTTAATGAGTTTGTTTACAATCCAAGAGGTTGCCGATCCACAGGTAATAAGGAGAATGTCTTTTCTTGCAGATGCCCAGCTATTCCAAAAGTGTTCCAATCCGGATATGAAGTTGGAACGTGGGGTATCCATCCACGGAAGTTCATCGAAGAAAATAATCTTCTTCCCCTTAGGCAATGATCCAAGCCATTCTTCCAAAGCGAAAAAAGCTTCATACCAGTTTTTGAACTGAGTATATTTCTTCCCGGAAGCTGTCTGTAAAGAAGCGCGAAAGTTCAGCAGCTGATCTTTCATTTTTCCGCGTGCCAATCCGGTATGTTGAAAGGTAAAGGAGTAGTTAAACGTCTCCCGAATAAGGAATGTCTTTCCTACACGCCTACGCCCATATACAGCTACAAACTTGGAATATTCCGAGTTTGCAGCCTCTAACAGTTCCTTTTGTTCTGGTTTTCTGCCTATTATCATTTGGAATATGTCTGATTTCAGAAGCAAAGTTAATAAAAATATTTGAGAAAATCTCGTTATAATCCCCCAAAAGTGGGTAAAAAGAGGTAGATTTGGGGGATTATAAGCATATTTTGGGCTTCAGAGTACAGATATTCCCGATGTCAGTGTAAAAGTTCTGCGATTTTATGCCCCTTACCATCATGTCCTTTCTTCGGGCAGCCGGCGTCGCACGACTCCTAAATGGATGAAGCGGCTTCAGATTATCGACTCCACGACCATAACTCTGTTCTCCAATCTTCTTTTCAAGGGCGTTGGCCGTCATCCAAAGACAGGGAAGAAGAAAGGTGGCATCAAGGTGTATGCCGTTATCTATGCTAACAAGGGTGTGCCGTCAGATATAAAGTTCACTTCCACGGTGTGTGTCAAGCCACTCCTTGACAAGTTCCTTAAACTTCTCGTGCTTTATAGTACGGGGTTGTATCTTCATCAAAAATCATTGTAAATCGCAGGTCTCCATTGCCCCACGATTTACAAAACCATTTGAACGGCTGAATGGTTCACTCTTGTTTAGATTATCTCCATAATCATGCAGCCAACATTAATATTAATAACAAAGGAATACAAACCTATGGAACTAACATCTCGCTTATTAGATTATTTGTCGCTACGTATTTGTGATAGCCACGCATCCAATGTATTATCATATCCATTTAGTTGCTGTGTAGCGGCAAATTCATGTGGAAATTTTAGCGTTATTGGAGGACAAGAGGAGGAAGGACAGTCATTCTCTTTCCCCTTGGAATTACATGGAGGTTGGTTTATATATTAGTTTATATTCTATGTCGGCAAGATTAGTCATGTCATCAACAACTGCATAGCAATAACCAATCACCTCATTCGGATTTAATCTCTGTTCTCGACGCCAACGCGCATGGTCACTTTCACGTTGATATGTCTGTGGCTGTCCATGTTCATTTATTCGTTTGCCCAAGCAATTCGTTCTATCCTCAGCTTTACCGATATATAGTAATCTCTTTGGCTGAAAATATTGATCACTCTTAACACCCGCAAATGCTAAATATATACCTCCTTTTTCAAGTCCAGAGTTATAACCCTGCTCACCTGTGTCAATGTCAGTTCCATCAGGAAAACTATCAAAAGGAATAAAATTTGAGAATTCAAGTTTCATAATATCTTAGTATTATTAAATAGTTTCATTGGAATTTCCTAAAGCTTCATTACAAGCTTTACAAAGTACTCTGAGATTTTCATAAGTTGTCTCTCCTCCTTGTGACCATGGTATTATATGATCAAAGTGAAGCTTATGCAGACCCTCATCACATTTTACCCCACACACCTTACAATGATTGCCATCTCGCATGAGAACCTTTACTTTCAGTCGATTATTCGGAATTCTTGGAGTCCAATGTCGTACCGCAGAATTTGTACCTGATTCGGGTAAAGTAATTTCACCATCATTTTCAATATACTCTATAAACTTCTGTAGAGCAATATTCCATTTGCCGTATTTTCGTAAATATGCCCCCGAAGAAATCTTTGAAGAAGGGTGTTCATCCATATCTCTTCTTACGGGTTGCTCCATTTTTGCTAACCACACATTGCCGATATTATCAAATAGATCCTTTTCAGAATGGAAAACCTGCGCTAATTTCAATCCAAGAGCAGTCAATGCATCATTCCACCTCCTATTTCCAAAACGCCGAGAGACTGTATCACTATTATATTTACCTAACTCATTATATTTCTTACTTGACAATGGCTCTGGAGCAACAAGATTTGCCACTCTAATTACGTCAGATTTTAATTCTTCATCTGTTATTGGAGCATTCTTTAGGTGGAGAGTATATTTCATCATTATATTAAAAAATGTTAAAGAATTCAATTTCGATTTATTTAGGTTGGTTGAGTGCCGTTCAGTTGGATTTAGAGGGTGGTGTTATAGGTAACTTTATAGGGAACTCGCCCGATTTGGGTTGAATGAAAAATCGCTAATAATCTGTAAATTAGATTATTAGCGATTTTTACTGTGGTGCCACTAGAACCTGAGTTTGTGAATGAGGGCGAATGATGATGAAAATGAAGCGAACGTAAAATGCTGAAAAATAATGCAATATGAAATTTGCTGAATTTTTGAGTTTTCATATTTGTTCGCAAAACGTGGTGACCTGCGTGGTGACCCAATTTGCAAAATAGCGGTTTGAGTTGTTATATTTGCAGAACCAAAGTGACTGANTGTGAATAACTGTGAANGTCACTGTTCAAATTTTTAGCNACNTCNAAATATGACANCAACATCCTCTCCAAAGAAANTGACCCCGTTTCATGTCCGNAACAAGGACTTGAAGAAAGATACTGCAACCCTCTTTATCCGCATNCATACCCGNAAGGTGGATGTNCTCATTTCAACGCTTCTNCAAGTGGAGGTNTCNGAATGGCTGAAAGCTANNGCATCGCCACGTGCNTGGCTNGCNCATCAGAAAAAGAATTNCCANCTTCANGCCAANCTNACNCAGATTGAAGGNATNGTCAAGACGCANCTNGCGAAAGTNAACTTNGACCGCGAGGCTCTTGANATGGATATTCGTTANATNTCCGAGCCTGAAAAAGTTGAGGCAGAGCGCAAGGCAAAAGAGGAAGCTGCCGAAGCCGAAAGGAAAGCATTGGCGAAACGTGAGGCAGCGAGAGAAAAGGCACGATTGAAAGCCGAGGAAAAGAAACGCAAGGAGGATGAGAAGAATCGTCTTATCTGGTCATTCCTCGTTCAGTTTGTCGATGACATCAAAAGCGGTGCGCGCAAAATCGGCAGTGCCGATTATTCCGCCGGATCCTGTAAGGCATGGAAAAGCTACATNGGAGTTTATGAAGGNTTCGANCCNNTGCANCAGTTNGAATGGNCNGANATNAANNGNGCTTTTGTNGCGCGNTATATCAATTATCTNCGNAATCANGGNTATATGCCTAAGGTTGTCAACAAACATCTGACAAATCTGAAGGCTCTTATCAACGCAGCGTTTGTCGACGGTGTGCATGATAATCAACGTGCGGCATCGCTGATTGTGAAGAATAAGATAGANGACCGCGACAAGGCGGTGGAAATCTATTTGACTGAAGCCGAACTGCAAGCTTTGTATGAAATGCCGTTAACAGGGAAGAACGATCATATCCGTGATGTTTTTCTCATTGGTTGCTATACCTGTCAGCGTGTCAGTGATTACAACAATCTAAACGAAGACCATTTTGAGACCACCCGTAAAGGGACGAGGATAATTCNCCTCGTTCAGCAGAAGACAAAGACTGAGGTAACAATCCCCATTCTCAATGACAATCTCATTGCTCTCTTTGAGAAATACAACTATAACGTGCCTAAAGCCAATGAACAGGTCTTGAACCGNTACATAAAGAACATCCTTAAAGATTTATCGGAGACTGTGCCGTCACTGAAAGAAAAAGTGCAGACCAAACTGACGATGAAACAGAAGGATGCAATGCGCCGCGACAACATCGCCCCGGAAACAGACCTTAATGGCAATGTAATCGTTCCACGTTATGACTGCGTGACAAGCCACACTGCCAGACGCACAGGAATTACGAATATGTATCTGAGCCACAAGTACACCATCCTCCAGATGATGCACGTCAGCGGACACAAGACACAAAAGACCTTCATGGACTACATCAAGCTATCCTCCGAAGAGATAGCCGATGAAATCGCCTCCATGTCGAAGAAAGAGAGTGATGTATGGTAATATGTTGACAATCAGAAGGTTGCTTGACGCAACAAGGGTTATCTTCTTCATCCCCCTATACTTTAGTATAGGGGGATGAAGAAGATAACCCTACAACTTTCCAACAAAAAACAGAAAAACTTTTGGTGACTCGGAAAAATTGTACTAATTTTGCAACTTGAAATAAAANTGTACCTCAATATGAACCAACTTATGTTTCATACACAAGAAAATAGAGGCACTGTTCTGAACCAGCCAATTCTTTGTGAAAGGAAGGATGCATGGTTCGGAACGGCATACTATTTTTGGGTTGATGAAGTTGATGCTATTCGTTGGGGAATAAAATCGAAAAATAACAGATATCAAATTTATTCTGCTACAATTATTTCCGACAACGTTTTAGATACGGTTTTTAACAAGGAACATTATCAGTTTTTTATATCAGCTCTTGAACGAACTGCCAAGACAATTGTTAAACTAACAGGGAAAAAACCTACGCAAGTGGATATTTGTGAGTATTTAAATACACGTGCTAAGTGGAAAGAAAAAATTGATGTTTTACTCGCATGTGATATACCACAGGGACCATCGGAAATTCTCCCTATACCCGTTAGAAANCGCATTCAAGCGGCTGTATATAACATAAATTGTATTAAAGAATTCCAATTAAAAGATTAGATATGATAGACATAAATGAATTAAATAAAATGCTTGATGATGCTTTGGAATCTGAAAGNGTGGAAAGTCTCAGTCTTTGGATGGAAGAACGGATAAAGGCAGATCGTGATGCTGGAATAATCCGCAATGCAGAGTTTGGAATTCTGCGTTCTTGGGTTCTCCAAAACTCATTGACTGAGTTACAAGAACGTGTAATTGTCAATGGAATATACGAGGATATTTCCTATCAGACATCTGATGCGTTACCTAAAGAGTTTGAAATAAATAGTGATAACAACTATAATTTAGCTGCATAATGAAAATTAAACTTCTTGATTATCGGGTTGTAGACCTTTGTTTGCAGGCATCTGAACAAGATAACCATATGGATATGGCTTCAAATGACTTAAGTTTGGAAGTTGGGCAGTTATATCCAGACGATGAGAAAAACATCTTTGGAATAGGATTTAAAGTATCCTTTAGTCAGGAAGGTTTTAATGTAAAAACAGAAATGCGTTTTTTCTTTGAAATCGATTCCGTGATTACGGAAGATTTTAAGAATGGACCATTCCCTGCAATTAATGCACCTGCAATTGCATTCCCNTACTTGAGGAGTTTTCTATCTATTTTAACAATGCAGGCTGGGTATGCCCCGGTGATGATCCCTTCTGTGAATTTCGTTGAGTTCGCGAAGAGAGCAGTTAAGAATGAAACCTCAAATAAGTAAATTATTAAAATAGTCGTCATCGAAGTACAATTACATAAATATGAGTTTAACACTTCTTGGGTTTACTTAGGAAGTGTTATTTTTCTAATTTAACAGAGATAAAACTATGCTATAATCCCCCAAATCTAGGTCAAAAACCATAGATTTGGGGGATTATAGCGCTTTTTAGGAGGATTTTATCACTAACTTGCAAGATAGTTGGAATAAAAGCATAATGAAAGCAATGGACACCAAGATTTATTGAGTCATAGTTGATAGATTAAACGATAGAATAAAAGATAGATTAAATCCACAGCAAAATTTAGTGTGGAGTGACCTGAGAACATCGTTATAATCCTCCAAAAGTGGGTCAAAAAGTATAGATTTGGAGGATTATAAGCATATTCTGAATTTGGAGTGCCGAAATTTTCTGATGTAGGTAATACTGGACATTATGCAGAATTAACCGGACCCTTTACGGACAAANGCGGACATTGGCCGAAAAAATTTGTTTCGGATGAACCTTTTGAACTAATTTTGAGTTATGAAATNNTGGTGACATCNCNTGTAACCANNGCGGAGTTTTCAGTCTGTCATAAANATGACTTTANTGATATTATGCTCTGCCGTGACGGTATATATAAAATTGGGATGTACTACGCAGAATGCNCCAGACCTCANAAAGAGGTCCGAAAGGTTATGCGTGTCCACAAGCTGATGCGATTGTTGGCGATAATCAGCCAACAGACCCTTTCAGCTCTTTGACTTTGCTGCATCCATACGGTTCAAAGGAATATTCTTAGAGGAACGCAATGGCAATAGAAATGTGAATTTTTGCGTAGAATTTGCAGATATGAAAATTTTTTCGTATCTTTAGGTAACAAGAGACGGCAATGCCATCGTCCGACACATTAAATTATACATTGATTAGTACGGAATGATGCTCTTGACGATGCAGTGCCCGATTGTGTTGCAACTTTACTATGAAAAAGGGTATCAATCCCCTGTTATACTTGAATAAGCCGTTATGATGGCGGTATGCCCCGCCAGTCCGACAACAACTCGCCCTAAGGAAGCGATGCTCAACGGACTTAAAACCCTCAGCCCACGGCTTCTGAGAATCTGACAATGAAAGACTCTGTGCTATGTTCAAGCACTTTAAGAGTTGGATAAATCAC
>JAAVEA010000009.1 GCA_014801535.1 Bacteroides sp. | reverse complement strand
TAAATATTGAGCAAAATCGCATATTTGATTACAACCACCTGATTTTACGCAACCATAGACACGTTATAGCAGCCAATATGAAGCCGGCACCAACGATACAGGCAAAAGCCCAATGGTTGTCCATCGAGATGCCCACATCCACGTTCATTCCATAGAAACTGGCAATCAACGTAGGTATCATAAGTATTAGCGAGATACTGGTAAGACGCTTCATAATAGCATTTACGTTATTAGATATTACAGAAGCGTATGTATCCATCGTTCGGTCAAGCATCTGAGTAGCAATCGTTACGGTCGAATCAGCCTGTCGTAGTTCGATACTGACGTCTTCAAGCAAGCCTTTGTCGAGCTCGTCCCTGTAAAGCCTGTTGATGCGCTCAAGAAGTATGTTATTGCCACTGATGGATGTTGCAAAGATTACGAAGGTTTTTTGCAGATTCATGAGTTTGAGCAAATCTTCATTGCGGATGCTTTTCTTTAAGTCCACCTCAGCATCGGCTACGATGTTTTTTACATCCTTCAGATAGCGAATATACCAATATGCAGAGCTTTTCAACAACCGGAGAATGAAATCCGACGAACTGCTGATAGTTGTATGACGCTTTTGCGTGTGCTCAATGAAATCAGAAATAAGAGTATTTCGGTATAAGCACGCCGTTACAATATACTCATCTTTAATCATCACTCCCAGCGGAATGGTAACAAATGGCATATCATTGTCCCTGACGGGAATACGCAAAACGATGCAATCCCATCCGTCGTTGTGCTCCACACGCGGACGTTCGTCAATATCAGATAAATCGTTCAAAAAATCCTCGGGTAGTCCGAATTTGGCTTTCAAATTCGCCAATTCATCCGGCGTCGGAGTCTCAATATTGACCCAACTCCCCGGAGTCCATTCTTTTGTTATTAAAAAATCTTCGGAATACTTCAGGTATGTTGTCATACACGTTGTTTATATACAGAATTATAAAGTTACAAAATTTCCGTGAGCCTCACAAGTCCGAGGGTTCATTTTAAATATTTCTCGGTCAAGTGTTGACTATTCCGAGTTTAACCGCCATTCTTTCAATCTGCTCACGATATAAGCCTTGTTGTTCCTCCGGCAGGAAGGATTGGACAATCATTTCAATCCATTTGGGATAAGCCCATTCAAATTTTTTGAACAGGTTGGCGATTGACTTTTCATCCATTCCGCTATCAGACATGGCTTTTTCAAAGTCCTCTCTTTTTATCTTTTTCTTCTTACCGTTTAACGTTAAAGCCAGTTCTTCATCGTCTTCGGGCATCACAATTGAAGTTGATAACAGGTCGTATGCCGGTGTAAGCATATAATTATCGGTCGGCTTAAACAGAGAGAAGTTCTTCAGGTGCATGTCCGCATTACCTATAAGCCAAGAGAAGACAACAATCTCCCAGAAGTTGATGACATCCAGCATTGGAGCTGATGAATGTTTCTTTATCAACTTTGCAATACGTTCGTATGAGCCTTTGTACTTATCCTCGGTCAGTCGCTCTGAAAGCTGGCACATATCTTCCATTGCGATTTTATCACCCTTTTTTGTTCGATCAACACGGCGTGTGATGTAACAAAGTTAACCATCGGCAAATCGTATCAGAGAGTGCGGTACAGTCTTTATTCCGGCTATCTCTGCCAAGTGCATTGTCAAATCTTCGTTTTCGGGAAGATTGACAAAACGATCGGTCTGAGGTTTAAGTATAAAGCGTCCCCACAGCCCGACAATGGTGAATCGCTGACGTTCGTTTTTTTCACCACGAGCAATGTCAAGCGACAATTTTGCCTGTACACCGGTTACCGTCGTGCTTGCCGTAACAATTTCACGTGCTAACTCCTTAATGTTATTCCGTGTGTAAGGTAATTCCGGCATAACCGTTGATTCAAAAATCTTTTTGGCGCATCCCTTGTGATAGTCAACCTCACCATCTTTTAACGGCTTGTAGCAGTATAGACATTTACACATTTGTTACCTCACTTTCTTCTATAGGAATTACACTTACGTTCCCGATACAGTCTTTACAGCAAGCCAAAAGTAACGAGAAGCGGTCGCGCGCTGATATTTTCCAACTCTGTTCTGCTATATCAAGCAGCCATCCTTCAGGAATAAGTCCATCAAAGAACGGAAACAGGAATTTGTCTCTGTACGGTTTATCCGACAGAGGCAAGGTCAGACTGACGGGTATAGCCGAATCAGATGCTAAATACTCCGGTAGATACATGAACTCATACCCTACCTCATCTTCGGTCAGTATTCCTGCAAGAGTATTACTGATAAATACCTTAGCTTGTTTCATACCTCAGAAAGTTTCACTGGAGTCATTTCAGCACCAAATAGTGCAAGAACTTGGTTAACTTTATCCAGCCGGAGGGTTTCCTTTCCCTGCTCCATTTCACGCACGAAGCGGAGTCCTACCCCGGATTTCTGAGATAGATCAACCTGTGTAAGCCCAAATTCCTTGCGCTTAGCCTTTATATATTTTGCCAATTTAGTCATATTATACCTTTTAGGGTGTAAAGATAATAAAATTATTCCAATTTACACCTTAAAGGGTATAAAATATTTGAACTTATCTTATATTATACCCTTACAGGTATAATAATTCTGTTGTGAATATTCAATACTTCTCTATTCGTCTCAGCAATCTGAAGAATAGCCTCCCCCAGCACTTTCTCTATTGATGATATAGTATCAATAGTAAAATTGTGAGTACCTCTCATCCATTTACTGATTTCAGACTCTTTCTTACCAAGCATATTGGCAAAGTCCTTTTGTTTAAGACCCCGTTCTTCCAATATGGCGTGTATTCTATCCACAATAAGGAATGACAGGTTGACGCTTGTAAGGATTTCCGTGAGGGCTAAACACCGAGTGACTGCCGGCTTTTGCAGGTTGCTCCGCAGGCTTCGCTGTACCTGGTAAGCCTCCAGTCACTCCGTGTTCTTAACTCCCTCCCCATACTTTTCTTTTTAGAGCCGTTGCGCCACGCTTCGTTTGTCAACAGTCCACGAGGCAAGACAGTGATAGACCGCCTTAGTTCCTTGTCGGCTAATCACAGACTCGCCTTTCCGGGACTAAGCCTCAAAATATAATAATTTGCTGATAGATATTCTCCTAATATCAACATCTTTAATAAAATGAGGGTAAGGAATTCATACCTTTTAGCTATAGAGTGCAAAGTATGTTAGCTCCAATTGCAATTGAACCAAATCCTGCACCATATCCAGAGATAATCATAAAGTATGTAACAGAAAATTTGTTCTCTACTTTACTTGCTCTCCGATAAGTCCAAACCATAATGGCTAACCCTAAAAAGATTAAAGCAACTCCTAAACAGACTTCCATACTATTCCTCATTTCTCTATGTCCATCGTTCATCATACGATTGGTGTTCATATATACAAGCTTTCCGTTCTTATCAAACTGTAAATTTTCGAAAATTTTATGATTGTTTCTGGGACATTTTTTCCATTTAGCGTGTCTATCAGAGTTCCTAGAATATAATTAAGTGAATCAGACATTGTTTTTCATTATATAACATTTTGAAAACCTTATCAATCATCTACAACCCCGCCTCCCAAAGTAAAACCGATATATTTTGCTGTCAGATTTCATTCGNCTATATGTCCTTTAACGATACTGAAAAAGATATTAGCNTTNTCNGGATNTTTTTTGATATAGTCGCAGGCAACTTGATAACTTCGGACAACATACTCATACGGTGTTTCTGAGTTATTCCGATTAGAGTACCAATTGTCGTATGTGGGCTTAATGTCACCATTATTAAAGATATACACGTCTCCACCAAGAATAGGTATATTTGAATTGTAATACTCATCTGCTATTCTCAGAGCTTCACTCTTGGTATAGGCAATTCCATCCACACCAATTGATTNAAGTGAAATACTCCTTAACTTCATACCCGTTACCACCGTTGTCTTNGCTCTAAAACAAANTGAGNCTANAAANGNGGTAANCATNGTNGGAANAAATGAAANAATACTCCATATCAATATTATTACCAATGTTAAATCNAANGCTGAAAAACCTACATNCNCNTCAGCAGATACATCGTNAGATACTTCAGTTGNTNCANGCCAATCTATAACNGATATGATTNCAAAAATGACCGCTAANGCNANANNGGAAAANAAATANGTNGNGANTCCNAGTTTTANCCAAGNGCNAGACTTATTGCTCTTCCAAGCCGCAGCGTGTCCGATTAAGTATGTAATAAGAATTATGATATACATGGGTAAGACATCAGAATCCAACCTGAATCTATCAACCAATTCCATCAGTCCGACTGTCAAAGCCGTTGACAATATGGCAAATGCCTCAAATATCCAAAATCGTTTATCGGTCAGTTTCATTATCACGACGTATTATATTTGACATAACTATTTTTTAGTAGGTAAAAGTCAGTATTGGAAAGTTCCAAAGCATCTTTTTTAATTAGGTTGCTTGGCGGATATTTCATGATACCTTGAGAACCACCAGAACCTTTAGGATGACTAAAATCAAAAGTATGAAAAATTT
This sequence comes from Bacteroides sp., assembly GCA_014801535.1. Classification (GTDB taxonomy): domain Bacteria; phylum Bacteroidota; class Bacteroidia; order Bacteroidales; family Muribaculaceae; genus Lepagella. The sequence goes on along the minus strand of JAAVEA010000009.1, from coordinate 6,921 downwards.
CATGAATTCTATTCATCCGTGCCTAAATGTGTTAAAAAACACTGAATTGCATAATATCAAAGCTATCTACTGCTGCTTTAATATATTCAATTACAATATTGTCTGATGTATATTTTTTAGATAATTGATTTAATTTATCCAACGATTCGTCTTTGCCATATAAGAATGAATAGTAACAATAATACTGGGTTAAGGCTATGAAATCATAGCCTTGTAAACTGTTGTCCGATGACACCGATTCTAAATAGTCGGTGATTTCTGCCTCTCTCGAATTGCAGTATTTTGATAATATATTGAGAATATCTTTTACATATACTTGTGCTTGATTGCTATTGCTGTCATCATTAATAGCCTTCATAGCTTTCAATCTTAAAATTAAGATATCTTGATAATCTGGACCAATCTCATTTAGATATGAGATATGTAAACTATTGACAAAATCTATTGCCTGATTGAACTCGTGCAATGTGGATAATATCCATATTTTCTTAACCACCAAGTCATTACTTTTTTTGATTTCACCACAATGATTAGCGATTAACAATGCAGAATCAAGATAGCAAGTATCATTATAGATATGAAACCTTTCAATATAATTGTTGATTTCTTGTATACTTCCGATTTGCCGACAATCATCAGTTTGATGATTGTCAGCATTGGAAGTATTGTTATTTGTACATTGTATGAATGCGCAAATAACAATTATGATTAGAAGAATTTTATTCAGATTCATTTCTTTCCTTGAATAGAATGCCTTTATCGAAAAAATCGGATGCCAACAGTTGCAACCCAATATTCATATCATATTTCGGTACATATATTTCCATAACGCCTGCAATTATTTTGTTGGAAAAGTCTGCTCCATAACACTGATTATCTCATCAAGCCGTGAGATGTAGTCCATTATGTTTGGCTCATGTCTATCTGCCATTTTGTGGACTTGCGCCAAGACCAATTCTTTGACTGCCGGATAATCTTCAGGCGATTCAATACGTGTTAGTGTAAGATACTTAAACGCCCAGTCTGCACCGACATCGGGTAATGCTCGCTTACCCTCCAATATGGGTATAATCTCGTGTTCAAACATATCGCGCAATGACGTGTATGATTGAAATACTATGCCGGAACACTCGGCAAGTGTGCCACATAGCTTTGAGTATTCACACTCCAGATTAGCTTCTGAAATCGTAAACTTATACTGCCTGCCAAGCATATTTCCGGTAAATCCGATAGATGGATTATCCTGCTGGTCCTGCGGTGATTTGACGTTATACGGCTCAAACCATTTCAATAGAATATCGAAACGAACCATATAGATAGGATAGACTATAAGCACACCCTCCTTACTCCAATGATCTAATTCAATATGCCGTCGCAAACCCCCTTCTTGTTTGATGAAAGAAGAATCACGTTTACGGAACTTAAAGCCTTTGAGAAAAGGCTCGGTCTTTAGTTGCTCAATAGCAAGCTGAAATAGCTCTTTATTTGTCATGTCTCATATATAATTTTCAAGTTCAACAGATAAGTCTTCGGCAAAAGTATTTACGCTGACTATTTTGCCATAGTCACTTTCAGCGACCGGGAAAACTCCTATTGACATTCCCGTTTCACAAAGATAATCAACAAGTTTGTCGGAAAACTCTTCGAGATTCAATTTTGAGCAATTACATTTATGTCCGTTGCTCATGCTTGACACAAACTTCTCCGCATACTCCTTAAATGGCCACACAGGAAACAGTCTTATGTCTNCATNCTGAATNCACATATAGCTATCGTCATCAGATGACANATACCATAGATAACCGTTATCCGCNATCCTTTTCANCGAGTAACTGTATCTGACNTCCGGTGATTGAGCCAACATACTGCTTATTTCTTTATCGGTGAGTTTCATTATACAAGAAATTTATAAGTTGGTAACTTTATTACTTNGGGGTCGGAGGAGTTAAGGACAACATTCTTGACTATTCTGCGCTTGTTTGNTTCAAATTCAAGAAGTTTTGNCAGAGTTGTATCTTTATCGCNGTACCAATAGTTNAATATNTTTNTGTCCCAGCCNGATATTTGATTTGAAATCTGTATGTATACATCTTGGGATATATCTATATTATTGAGATAAAGAGCGACTCCATATATCAACTCGTATATCTTCATCTGGAGCACAAAGTTGGTTTGTATGGACTTATCGNTTGNAATAATTTCATANAAAATCCTGACAAAATCCGCGGCAGTGTTGCAGCCGTTTAACAATGGAAATTGNGTNCTGCATCTGTCAATGATATTTATACCGTCAGACAAATATATGTCAAGACCGTTGTCATCTACCAACGGTTGAAGCAATAAAGGAAGATCTATGCAACTTTTCAGGGTAGGACGCCATAGTGGATATATCGAAAAGATCAGGATTATCCGCAATAAACTTTGAAACTTCGGTAGTTGCATTCTGAAATATCTGTTCAAATTGACCGCTAAGCTCATTCCGGTCAAATGTTTCCTGTATTTCGTATGTTGCCAAAACTTGGCCCGATAAAGAATAGGCTCCGGTTCCGCGGAGGCTAAGAGGTTCACTTTTATTCTCGGCAGCGTCCCATATCTCCCACCACAAGTCNTCGGCATACATNGGTTTGACNGTNAGCCNNACATCATTCAAGAAATACAAACAAAAGAAATAGCCATCTTCAACCTTGAAGTTAATATATGAGCTTTGGCGAAAGCCATATTTACGGCTCACGTCTCNCCTCGCATCGGCTATCATTTTCTGATATTCCCTATCTGTCATACGACATTCTATTTTAGTACCTGACGGAAAAAGATAGCNTCAGGATTATCTTCGATATAAGTAAGAAGGTTATATTCTGACGGTATGTAAATTGTATCGCCAATAGCGACAATCGGTCTCGGAATATTCAGATTGCCACTAAATTTCCATTCTTTACCATCACGGTTTCGACGTAATCCTCTTGATGTTATCCATGGACCAAACTCAGAGCGTAAAAACACATAGTCTGATTCAAAACATATTACATCGTCCAGTTCAACAACANCNGTATCTTCAATCGACATGGTTGTATGTTCTTCCCACCAAATAAGAGTGTCTTGTACTTCTCTTGGCAAGTCGGAGAACTTCACAGGCTCGCCGTCAGTATAATCTATTCTGTTACTACATCCGGTAAAGATTGTCAGGGCCAGTAACGCTAATATACCAAAGAATAAATATTTTTGATTATCCTTCATTTGAAATTTATCGGTCAGTTTCATATATCAATTTGTCGTTTTCCTTATAATTCCAAAACTTACGGTAGCAGTTGCCTTGCTGATCGTAGTATTTCCATTCGCCGAATGGGTTGCTGAAATCATCTTCCGGGTCATCGAAATATGCAACCCAGCCCTCGCATCGAACACTGCCATCTTTGTATTGATAACGAATATATGCGATAGAATCAGGTTGTCCTGTATAATCGCCAATCGGACATATCCGTAACTGATTAAAGGATATGCTGTCNATCAATGGAGGAACATTGTAATCCTGTTCAAATTTNGAAATTCTGTTTATTGCAGCTATNGTGTCTNCGTTTACAGGCATTTCTATCAGGCANATATNNGGNTCTTCAGTCCANCNGTGNTCATGATACTGCGTGAGAACACCATCCACAGAGATATATTCGACAACGTATTCTTTGTTGTTTAACTTGATATAGTCAAATATAATTCCTTTGTAATNANATCCTCCANCGCCTNTCTGCCTGAAGCCCACTTCCGACATCGATTCGGGCAAATGTCCGTTTGCCGCACGGAAAGAGTCTATGCGCTCGATTATTTTATCTCTGTTCTCAAGCTCTNGATCTCTTNTTNCCNCCGCATTATATCCCATCANATAAGNGGCAACAATAATCAATCCGACANCNAGAACGAAGCCGACAGCGATGGAATATGCTATTATTNTGCCTAACCATTTCATNGCTTGCCTCCTTTCCGGTAGATAAATTGATTGGGTATNACATCAGATTCGGTATTGTAACGGATAAAGAACGNNATTATATATTCTGTTAGATCATGCTCTATATCGCTCCATAGTTTCACGACATCCGTGCCTGATATAATGCAATACCATTTATCCTCTTTGACCGTAAGCAATCCGCCGATTCGCTCCCGGATAGCACACTCATATTCCTTAGGGAAAGAGGGTACAATCCCTGTGTGTTTGTAATCTTCATGCTCCAGCCAAAAAGCACCTGTAAATATACCGACATTCAATGTGAAGCGGGTTTGATTGGCATCATTCCATTTGTCATTTTGAATGTTCACACAATATCCTATCGAACCATTGCTTTTGAAGAAATGATGGCCTCGTTTCTTGAAATCATTTTCTTTCAGATAATCCGTTATATTTTCAAACACGAAAGTGCGTTTACCTTGAATGTCCATTTTCGGTAATTTAGGCTTGTCTATTTTGATCAGAATACCCAATATGAGCATGACGATTGCTCCGAACACCGGAGTTTGCCATGATATAGTTTGCTCGGAAGGATTGCAGCGCCAACTCGTTACTATGCTTGTCGAATTGAAATCAGCCACAAACATATAAATTCCTATGCCAAGCATTATAGCCGAGCATATCATCAGGATTAAAAATCCTTGTTGCTGAAACTTACTGATGTGGTAATTCATACGCTAATATTCATTGGGTTATCGTTGCAGAATTATGTAGATAACCGATATACAGTCCAATAAATAAAAGTATTGCAGATAGAATTGGATAAATCACTGCAAGTCGTCGATACACAGAAATATTATGGACTTCATGTTCGCAGATTATCGCTCTATATCGTTTCTTTCGCAAAAGCAACCACCATAAAGCGGCGAGTCCGAGAATGAACATGGCTGAAATTAATATTTTCACATCATATTTCTTCAAATCAATAATATCTGTAACATCAGACAAAATCATTACAAAACCTAATATTCCAAAAATTGGACATAGAACACACAACAATGCCAACAGAGGAACGAAGAATACATCTTGTCCCTGTCTCATCTGCCACCAATAATACTGGTAGAATAAACCTCTTAGCAATTTCATGTGTCTATTATCTGTAATTTCGCAAAATTACAAAGAAGAATTGACTTTAAATGAGACAAATGTCCCATTTGGCGTGAAAATCAGACATTAACGATGATTATTCTATTTATTCATCGCATTTCGCTCATATTGCTTACGATTTCAAGCCTCGTTCGCTGCTATATTCGATATTGGGATTGATGGCTTGCAGCGTGTTAACGAATGATTCCTCATCTTCAGGCGATATATAGACATAGTTGCTTCTGTCGTAGATGATGCGGAGCTTGATGTAGGCCGCCGAGTAATTTCGGCGGCTTTCAACCCAGAATTTTCCACGCCGGATTTTCTTGATGCCATCAATATTGATGGCCAATGACTTCAAAGGTGTTGATATGCGTAATACATTATCATCTATGACATAAGTGACATTACCCCATATATATCGTGCCAAAAGCACTACTGCCAAGAGTGGGGCCGCGCTCCAAAGCACGGCAAACAATCCCCATAAGATAGTTGGAGCTGCGATAAAAATGATTACATCAAATATGCACCACATTATTATAGGCCATTTGTACATCCTATTATCCACCTTGCATCGAAATACAACGTGTTGCTTGGGGATATATGGAGGCGGAACGATTGAATTATCCATTGTTGTCATGAGTTTGTCATTTTACAAAATTTCTCAAGAAACTCCTCCTTACCGGGGAAATCCAGCGACCCGAATGCACCACTGCCATACTCAAAAACAGTGGAATCGTTAAAGACAATCAGATTTTCCTTTAAGTTCAGACTGTCTTGTTGTTCAAGCGACAAAGGATGGTCGTAAAACCTGAACGAGTACATTCCCATTCCGATACGTCGGAATAACAATCTTGAATAACTGGAATTTGAATAGTTGTTGACATCTATGCCTATACAGCCGCAGAAATCTTCTAAAAGCCGTTTAAGTTCCTTCATATCCCGCTCACTTAGAATATCGGATTGTGGAACCGTACCATTCTTAATTTCTACATACAGCTCGGTACTGTCGGGCAGCATATTCTTATATTGTGCTACGGTGTTCCTCATCCAAAAGGCATTCTCACCACGGCAATATTGAGCCATGATAAAGGCATCGCATTTGTGCGTCGGCTGATTGGCGAAGTAAACCACGGCACCGCACATCAGCAAATCGACTATATGAAACCAGAGCAATATTTTATCTGTTTTGGTTCGACGTCTGACAGCCTTTATAAATGAATATAGCCAGAATCCGGTGATGGGAATAGTTACAAAGAATATCACCAATGCCGAGACTATCATCAGCGAGAACCAAAGATCATCTGTGTCCGTCGAAGCAATCATCAATACGAGCAACCATAGCGTTACCAAGGTTACAGCTACAATACGCATGAATCTGATGAATCGCTGTCGTTTATTCATCGGTTGTCTTATCCCGTTATTCTCCATACTCAATGTTATGGTTTAATGCATATTGTTTAGCTTTCTCTCCATCAAACGAATCATCGAGAGGTAAAACTGCCACTCCTTCTTCAGACGTTTCTCCATTGTCGAAATCTCCGTAAATCACAATCGCCCCTAATGAATCAATCGGGATCATGGACTTTGGACGTACAAACTTATATCGCCATTTTTCCACCTCCAATAGCCCTTTCTTCTCATAAAGAATGGCACTGTCGAAACCTATAATATCCGACGGCTCCTTCATAATGTACTTGTCTGTTTCGCAATATACAGAATCGTATGTTATGAAAGTTCCAATAATTCCGAATACCGATAACCCGATCCAACAAAATGAGTATATTTTTGATAAAGAATTATCGCGTATAAAGTAAAAGGTCATACCGGACAACACAGCT
>JAAVEA010000008.1 GCA_014801535.1 Bacteroides sp. | reverse complement strand
CCTTGTCTATCGCTCTTTGATTCAGTTGCATAGCCCGCTATGCGCCTGAATCTGCATAGCGATATCCAAGGCACATCTGCGACCCTGGCATTAACAGATTTTATTGGATGGACTCTTATAAAGAATCCATGTTTCCTGTCGGATTAATATCGGGAAACATGGATTCTATTCTTATTATTTATTCCATACCGTCGAACTCTACCTTTGCATCTTCACTCTTGATGTTGGGGAGTTCAAGACCATAGTGTTTCTTAGCATCGATCGCTTTAAGAATCAATCCGAAGATTAATGCCAGAACCCCAAGCAGGGCGAAGAGAAGCATCGGCCATGTATAATTATAGCTCAATGGATTCTCCACTCCACGGTTGGCTGCCATAAGCACGGCACCTATAATCATCGGGAAAGCATAAAGACCTATATTCTGTATCCAGAAGATAACGGCATATGCCGAACCAAGCAACTTCCCATCGACAAGCTTGGGAACGGAAGGCCAGAGAGAGGCGGGCACGAGAGAGAATGAGATTCCGAGAATGATAATCGCAAGGAAAGCAACAGTCATTCCAAGCCAGTTGGCCGGCTGCTGGATTCTCTTAACCGTCACTTCGAAGTCGCTTGTAAGAGCAGAGGCCTGTTGGAAGTCGACCTGACTGTTAAGGAGATTGACAATTCCATCAGCTCTTTTCTCAGCGTCTTCGGGATGTTCAGCATCTGTAAAAGCTTCCGCAATATTGATCTTTACAGTCTCCCCTACAGCTTTTCCGGATAATGTCTGCGCCACCTCTTTGTTATATAGATGAACAGGACGGAAAACAACCTCTGTCTCGATTGCTTCTTTGCCGGAAGATGGATTCATCTCTTTTACTGAAGCTGTTATTATCGTGTCGTCTGTTGTCTTCTCAAGATCGGCGCCGCGTAAGGCGGGAAGACCGATAGCGAATGTGAGATGACAAACGATCATGAGCAACGCACCGAAAATAAGCATTGTCGCGCCTTTACCTTTACGGTCAAGGAAATTGCCAAGGAACGGCGTGATAGCAGCCGCTCCGAGCGGGAACACCGCGAATGTGAGCGAAGCAGCTTCAACAGAGATTCCCAAGGTGCACTGAAGCATATTGGCAGCATATTTCTGGAAGGGGAAAATCGCCGAATAGTATAGCACGCACAAGATTGCGACAACCCAGAATACTTTTGAACTGAGGATATATTTAAGGTCGCTGATCTTGAACGGATCATCTTTTTCTTCAGTGTTACCGATCTGGTTCTCAAGTTTCTTATCCATGAACGCATAGACAATGAAACTGATCAGACCGATGAGCAGGAGTATTACTGCAAAACCTACCGATCTCTCCACAATCCAAGATTGTCCGACCCGCGCGATAAGAGGAGAACCGACGAAGACCACTGCAACACCCACACGGGCAAGCGCCATCTCCACACCCATCGCAAGCGCCATCTCTTTTCCTGCAAACCATTTTACGATGCCGCGGGAAACAGTGATACCGGCCATCTCAACACCGCAGCCGAATATCATGAAACCGATGGCAGAACATTTGGCGGAAGCGGGCATCCCTTTGAAAAATGGTGTGATGTCGCCCCAGAAACCGGTGAAATTAAGATTTTCGGTGAAGAAGGTCTGCAGACCGCTCTGTGCGAATGTTTCTGTAAGAGCGAAGTAATTGATAAACGCTCCCACGAACATTACGGCACCCGAAAGAATCGCTGTGAAACGCACTCCCATCTTGTCGAGGATTATTCCGGCGAAGATAAGGAAGAAAACAAATACGTTAAGGAAAGTCTCTGACCCGGCAAAATGACCGTATGCATCCGGAGTCCATCCTTTTGTCACCTGCAATGCCGACTGCAATGGTGAAAGCACGTCCATAAATATATAGCCAAAGAACATGGCCATGGCAAGCAATACCAGCGCTAACCAACGCGCCCATGCTTTGTCGTTAAGATACTCTTTTACTTGTTCTGCCATTTGAAAATATGTTTTGATGTTTGATTTCGTTCAGCTGTCACCTCACGTGCAGTGGTCATGTTTCTATCGTTTCAACGACTTCTTTGCAAATATACATCTTTTTTTTAATTTATTCAACATTAACAACCCACAAGAAATGTCATGGTTCTTAATTATAAAATAGCCTGCCCCCAGGGTAATAGGGGCAGGCCGATATATATAATAAAACTAATGTTGGGTAAGCTCTTCTGTCATATGCTTATTTACCAAGCACTTTAATAGTCTTTCCGTTCTTCCTTACAATGTAAAGGGAACCGGCCACAGGTTTTTCTACGCGCATTCCCTGAAGCGTATATATATCTATCCCCTCTCCATCGGCTAAAGCAGATTTAATTTCAGATATGTCGGTAGTGATATATTCCGGTAATGGAGCGGCCTCTGTCGTGTCGCGCTCAGGCTCGGCATATAATGCATCATCATATTGACCGAATTGCTGACTAAGCCACGAGGTCTTTGCCTGAAGCTTATATTTAACATCGGCAAGCCGCTGGTGCATATCTCTATTATCTACCACCGACTGCCCATCGGCAGGAACGGGCTGATTGTTCCAGCGTTTGTAATCGGCAAGAGCAGCCTCTTTAAGATGATTGCAATATTCAGTAAGATCATCTTCTATTCCGGCATATTTCTGCGACATGAACCATTTCCATGTCTCCCTTACCTTATCCATAAACTTCTGATTCATCCGCATGGACGCAATCCACGTGTTTCCCCAAGTTACAGTATTGGTGAAATAGTTATCAACCGGCCCGTTGAAAGCGTTTCCACAATCCCATAATGGAGAGAAATGCCATTTCTGGTTTTCACCTCTATCGCGAAACATATAGGTTGATCCGTGATAGGCTTCGGTGTGCGATATTATCTCCTCAACTATATAATAGCGGGCTGCGTCATCGAGATCCATATAACTCCATAGATTATCGGAGTTGGCTCCTATTGCATCGTTCATGGCGGTGAACTGCTCTGTAACAAATTGGCGCTGAAGATCGGAATATTCTTCCGGAGTATCGAAAGTGATACGCAAAACATCCTTGAATCCGGGGGCTTGCCCTTTCTCCTCCATTCTGATCTGATTTTCCTCATCATAATTATCCAATTCGATCAGATAGCCACCACTTATAACAGAAGGATCTGTCGCATTATCTTCAAGCTCCTGAATGTTGACCCTGTCGGAATCCACTCTAATAGATTCTGTGAGGAAATAGAGACCACGGTAGTCNCCATTGATTATTACCTCAACAGGCTGTTGCCATGGTGTCCAGGGAAGCCCTATTCTTTTTCCGAGATTGAATCCGGTGAAATTACGCATGTAACCATAGAAATCATCTGCATGGGCAAGAATGGCAAAATGTTTACTCTTGGTCAGACCAAGGAGCGACTGTTTCTTCCCGAGTTTAAGCTTAAACGGTTTCTTTGAGAATCCTCTTCGAGTCCAGTTTCCACGTGCCTTAATCTCAAGGGGAAGTGGCTCATCCTTACTCCCGATTGATTCTGCCCCCAGAGCCTCAAGCCATTCACACCCGTTGGTATCAAGCCAATATTCTCCGGAGAAATAATTCTTGTGATCAAGATCTTTGGAAATTATCTCATTATTGAGCTTTCCATCTGCATCATATACATTTATGTATAATAAAGGCAGAGTACCCGAACCTATAACCGGCTCCACAGGCTCCACAGGCCTTTCCGGCTCCACTCCGTTAACAGAAATTGTGAATACCGCATATGTGGGATTTTCCGGCTGGTATGTAAACGAAATAACAACATCGTTAAGGGAGTTAGCCCGGTAATTGCCCCCTTTTTTCACTCCGTTGATTACAGTCGGACCGCTAATCTCGGAAGGCTCATCGGGGAAAGCGCCATATTCTATATTCCAATCCGCATCAGAAATCTTGAATTGACCCTTAAGACTCTCAAGATGAATTGTATAGGTGTTATTTTCACAAGAGAACGCGTATTCGTTCTTTACCCCCCAGTCATTCATTTCTCCTCGGATATATAATGTCGGAGAATCTGCATTGTTCTCAGCAGCACCGACACTAAAGGATGATGATGCAAATGCACCTGCCACCAAGGCGGTACACATCAAAGATGAAAAAAATTTTTTCATGGTTATGAATAATTCGTTAGTTAAGCCACCGCGCTTTTCAAAGCATCGGTCATAAATAGATGATTTGTGCAAAAATAATAAATAATTTTATTATAAAGTTATAAATTATATGATAATTAAATTTAATTCTTCTTTCTATTAAAAATTTCTCAAAAAGCTTGCATAATTAAAAATAAATTTCTAACTTTGCAGAGCAAAACGGAAAACATTGTGTAACCGAAAATGGTCGATTAGTGTAGCGGTTAGCACGCCACCCTCTCACGGTGGAGACTCGGGTTCGAGTCCCGGATCGACTACCAAATTAAAATAAACCGTTATGGTCGATTAGTGTAGCGGTTAGCACGCCACCCTCTCACGGTGGAGACTCGGGTTCGAGTCCCGGATCGACTACTTCAAGGATTGCTTATAGCAATCCTTTTTTTGTTTTGTGGGGTCTATCTATCGAAACCATGATATGACAGGAGTCTTGATGATGACGGCGTCATGTTGTGGCAGAAGCTCGGAGGCTCCCGCCACATAAAGCTCCGCAATGAAAGGAATTATACTGTCTTAAAGCAAAAACAGGGCTCACTACGCATAAGATATTAAAAAGTCTCTATGCATAAAACATTGAAACGATAACAAAACCTGAAAAACACTACATAATAAAAAATCCGTCGATTTTATCAATCGACGGATTTTTTATTGAATGAATAAGAAATTTCTTACTCAGCTGCTTCTGCTGCAGGTGCATCTGCATTAACCTCCTCAGCGAGAGCTTCCTTAGCGGCAGCCTCTTCTGCTGCGAGTTTTTCTGCTTTCTTCTTAGCTACAGCCTCACCTTTAATGCGGTTTTTCTCTTTCTCCGCTTCAAGCTTAGCTTTTGCTTCATCTGCAGCCTTTGCATCCTTCTTAGCCTTTGCAGCATCAGCAACCTTAGTGCGGTCTGCTTTCCAGGCATCGAAACGACGCTGTGCCTCCTCTTCGTTGAAAGCGCCTTTCTTAACACCTCCACGGAGATGTTTCATAAGCATAACACCCTCTTTTGAGAGAAGCGTACGAACCGTGTCGGTAGGAATCGCACCTACTTCTATCCAATACAAAGCACGGTCGAAGTCTAAACTTATTGTAGCAGGATTAGTGTTCGGATTATAAGAACCTATCCTTTCAATAAATCTACCATCTCGTGGTGCCCTGCTATCGGCGACTACAATAGGATAAAAAGCGTAGCCTTTGCGGCCATGACGCTGTAATCTGATTTTTGTTGCCATAAACTTGCCGTTATTAACGTATTTGTATTTCGGGAATCGGAATTTTTCCTTTTCCGTCTGCAAAGTTAATGCTTATTCGAGAATTTACCAAGTTTTTTAGATTTATTTTGTAATTTTGCAGTCGAATACTTAGAGAGTGTTTGAATTTAAATGATTTTAGCACAAAGANAGATTTTGGGATGATTTTCCAAAGTTGAAGAGGGAGCGATGCGGGCATCGCGACCGATGAAATCTTTGGGAAAGTGCCCAAAAGATCCTTTGTGATGAAATCAAAAATTTCTAAAACTCTCTAAAGATTAAATTTGGTTTAAATTCAAACACTCTCTTACTTAAATTATATGGCAGACACAACTCTACTCGAACGTCTTGACGGTCTTGATGCACGTTTTGAGGAAATATCCACTCTGATTACGGACCCTGCGGTNATCGCAGATCAGAAAAGATATGTAAAACTCACTAAGGAATATCACGACCTTGAGGAGATTATAAAAGCAAAAAACAGATATAGCGAACTTCTTAATAATATCAAGGAGTCGAAAGAGATTATAGCCTCTGAAGATGACGATGAACTTCGGTCGATGGCGCGCGAGGAACTTGAGGCCGCTACCCTGGCTCTCCCACAACTCGAAGAGGAGATAAAGGTTCTTCTGATTCCGGCCGACCCGGATGATGCCAAGAACGCTGTGGTTGAGATAAGAGGCGGCACCGGCGGAGATGAGGCNGCTCTGTTTGCCGGCGANCTNTTCCGNATGTATCAGAAATACGCTGAGTCGAAAGGATGGCAGCTTACGGTTTCTTCCGTGTCGGAAGGAGCNGCAGGAGGTTTCAAGGAGATCGTCTTCAATCTTACGGGCGAAGGGGTGTATGGNACAATGAAATATGAAAGNGGCGTGCATCGNGTNCAGAGNGTGCCGGCGACCGAAACCCAGGGACGTGTCCACACNTCGGNGGCTACCGTTGCGGTGCTTCCGGAGGCTGAGGAGTTTGATGTCGAGATTCATGAAGGCGAAATCAAATGGGACACTTTCCGCTCNGGNGGCGCCGGAGGTCAGAATGTCAACAAAGTGGAATCGGGNGTCAGNTTGAGNTATAACTGGAAGAATCCGAATACAGGAGTGGTCGAGGAGATTCTGATAGAATGTACCGAAACNCGCGANCAACCTAAAAATAAGGANAGGGCTCTTTCNCGTCTGAGAACTTTCATTTATGACAAGGAACATCAGAAATATCTTGACGATATAGCTTCCCGACGCAAAACAATGGTAAGCACAGGCGACCGGTCGGCAAAGATCAGAACTTACAATTACCCGCAGGGCCGAATCACCGACCACCGAATAAACTATACTATCTACAATCTATCTGCATTTATGGATGGTGATATACAGGGGTGTATAGATCAGCTTATCGTTGCTGAGAATGCCGAGAAACTGAAAGAAGCGGAATTGTAGAACCATATGTTAAAATCACTGTCGGAATAATCTTTTCATACTTTGAAATGTTATAAAGGTAGATTCTTCAAACCGCTGTTTGATAGAATCTACCTTTAATTTTTTAATTATTGTTACTTATTACTTACCTTAATCTTGCGGCGGCAAAATAATGCAAGTTATAACCATTTAAAACACACACGCTATGAAAACATTATCCATTTTAACTTATGCCATCGGCTTTATACTTCTACTCGCTTCATGCTTCACAACGGGAGTTACACTTACATGGTGGCTCGGTGGCCTCGCAGTCCTTTTCCTTATTATAGGCTGCATATTTCAGTTTAATAGTCTGCGTCACGAAAATGACTATTCTCATCGATAGACTCTTAGATGTCGGTCAATCCTGACAATCCCATATCAGCCTGCTTCAACGAAGCGGGCTTTCCTATGTCGATAAGTCTNAGATCGGNGGCGTACATCTCCCCTATCCTTACTCTCTGACATTGACTCAGGAAGAAATCCATGACGGGGAAAACATCCTTGCCTATTTCAATTGAAAACGTTCTCAAAGCTTCGATCGCTTTCTTTCCTATTACATATATGCCGCTGAATGACACTTCCTCATCCCCCTCGGAAGATATATAGTCGGAGGGCTTGTATTCACCGGTTGAAATATTATGCCAGCCTTTCAGTCTTCCCTCTTGATCGAAGATAAGCTTTCTCGAACTCTCTCGACCACTCGTAAGCAACGTAACATCATTTCCGGAACTCANATGAAAATTCATCAGCGCCGCAAGATCGGCATTGCTCAGAATATCTACNTTGTGCACCAAGAAAGGGGTGTCGTCGGAAGAAAACAGATATTTACCGGCGGCAAGAAGGCCGCCACCTGTGTCGAGAAGCTTGTCACGTTCATCGCTTATATCATATTTGATTCCGAAGTCATTATCCTCCATGAACTCNACAATCTGTTCGCCGAAATGATGGATATTAATCACCAACTCATTAAATCCTTGCTTCTTTAAAGAGTTTANNACCCTCTCAAGCATCGCAACNCCTCCTACGGGCACAAGTGCCTTCGGATGAGATAGAGTCCATGGTTTCAATCGTGTGCCCAGGCCTGCGGCCAATATCATCGCTTTCATTTTCCTTCTCCTGTCTTTCCGTTATAAACCTTCTCAATCCTNTGTTCNCTATGACACACTTCCACCACAGCCGTAGGAAACGCTGCCGCAAGCTTTTTAGACACCGCTTCTGCACAATAGACCGAACGATGTTGACCGCCCGTGCATCCGAAACCGATCTGAAGAGAGGTGAATCCNCGTTTTACATATCTTTCNACNGTAGGCNTCACCAATTCAAAAGCTCTCTCTGAGAAAAGGTCGGTCTCTCCTTTTTCTTTCAGAAAATCNACTACCNNNCNATCAAGACCGGTGAGTGTCTTATATTCGGCATAACGACCNGGATTATGCATACCCCGGCAATCNAACATAAAGCCNCCACCATTTCCGGAGTAATCCGACGGATAACCTTTTTTATANGAAAAAGAAAATACTTTTATCGTAAGGTAATCTTTTTTCTCTTTAATAGTGAATCNCTCGTCGGCTATAAGCCGCTCCGCTGCGCTCTTCAATTCNGGATAAGCATCAATGACGCGGCTACGGAGCAAGTTAGACAGGTTCTCCAAAGCCATCGGGATGCTTTCAAGAAAATGCGCCTTTTTTTCAACAAGTCCACGCAACCCGTAGGCGCCTAAAACTTGCAAGGTGCGGAAGAGCGCGAACAATGGTGCGTCAGCTATCATTTTTTCTGCAGAAATATTTTTTATTCTGCCATATTCTCCGGCATATACCTCAAGCATACGATAACGGAATTCATCGGAAAAACCGGCCTTTGCCTGCCATAGAAATGANACGGCATCNTATANCGACGGTCCTACACGTCCACCNTGGAAATCTATAAAATAAGGCTTCCCATCTGTAACCATAATGTTGCGGCTCTGAAAGTCGCGATACATAAAGCCGGACGCTTCACCGGATGAATCCATAATCCTCGAGGCCAGACGCTCAAAATCATTTTCAAGTGCCTCTTCATCAAAATCGATTCCCGAAGGCTTGAGAAATTCATATTTGAAATAATTCAGATCCCAGAAAACCTGACGACGTGAGAACGGAGTATACTCCACGTAGTTCTCCCACTTGCTTTTATCAACNCACTGCATCTCCGCAAGTTTACGCATGCAGGAAGCTATCAANTCTTCCACTTCATTCTTATGACCGGTATCNNCTGAAGAGAGGAGATTCGACTGAATCAAAGAAAAAAGTGAGCATTCGCCAAGATCCTCCTGAATATAAAACATGCCATTTTCAGCTGTCTCATATACCCGTGGCACAGGAATACCCTCTTTTAGAAAAATCTCCGAAAGGTTTATGAATGCCCTGCAATCGCGTACATTCTCTCCGGAAACACCGATGCANCGGCATTCCTTCCCCTCTTCNTGGTCCTCTNTCTCTTTCTCCANTCCCGANAGNCGNTAATATACACGCCCCGATCCTGCACCGGGGAGCCTTGTCACATCAGACGGATAAAATCCATATTTTTTCTTAAAAAGATCTGAAAGAATCTTAATATCATTCATTGCTGAGCCTAAAATCTTGTTATAATTGATGAGGAGACCGACAGTTTTTTATCTGCAACATTACAAAATTAAGCAAAAACGCTTAAATAAAGAATCTTTTTATTAATTTTGCAGTTGGTCATGTAAAAAAGTTGTTCTGCGAAATAGACATATCCCAGAAAAAAGAATAAAATAAACCCAAATAAAAAACACAATGGCTAAAATTGAAGATTTTAATTTCAACGGCAAGAAAGCTATCGTTCGTGTAGATTTCAATGTGCCTCTCGATGAAAACGGCAACATTACNGACGACACCCGNATCCGTGGTGCCCTTCCTACCCTAAAGAANATCCTTGCTGACGGCGGCAGTCTCATTATCATGTCGCATATGGGCAAACCCAAAGGNAAGGTGAATCCCAAACTCTCACTTTCCCAGATCAAGGANGCAGTGGCAAAAGCTCTCGGAACAGATGTGAANTTCGCACCCGATTGCGCAAAAGCAGCTGAAGCGGCAGCCGAACTTAAACCCGGAGAGGTTCTGCTTCTTGAAAACCTCCGTTTCTATCCCGAGGAGGAAGGCAAGCCTGTTGGTATCGACAAGAACGACCCCGGCTACGATGATGCCAAGAAAGCTATGAAAGAGGCTCAGAAAGATTTTGCCAAGACTCTTGCAAGCTACGCAGACGTTTACGTTAATGACGCATTCGGAACAGCACACCGTCGTCATGCATCGACTGCAGTTATAGCCGACTATTTCGACAAGCAGGATAAGATGCTCGGCTATCTNATGGAGAAGGAAGTGAACGCTGTAGACAGCATCCTTAAAGATATCAAGCGCCCCTTCACAGCTATCATGGGTGGNTCAAAGGTTTCTACAAAGATCGGTATAATCGAAAACCTTATGGACAAGGTTGACAATCTTATCCTNTGTGGCGGTATGACATATACTTTTGCAAAAGCACAGGGCGGCAAGATCGGCAACTCCATATGCGAAGANGACAAGCTCGATCTCGCTCTCAACATCATTAAGATGGCGAAAGAGAAGGGTGTGAACCTCGTGCTNGGTTCCGACTGTGTGGCNGCCGACGCTTTCAGCAATGATGCAAACACTCAGATCTGCCAGAACGACAATATACCCGACGGATGGGAAGGTGTTGACGCAGGCCCCGATTCCGTTATAGCGTTCCGCGACGTTATCNTGCCCGCAAAGACTATCCTCTGGAACGGCCCTGCAGGTGTGTTCGAGTTTGATAATTTTGCAAAGGGNTCAAAAGCTATTGCCGATGCTATAGTTGAAGCAACTGCCAACGGTGCCTTCTCACTCGTAGGCGGTGGCGATTCAGTGGCGTGTGTAAACAAATTCGGTCTCGCCGATAAGGTTTCATATGTNTCTACCGGNGGCGGNGCACTCCTTGAAGCNATCGAAGGGAAGACNCTTCCCGGTGTGGCAGCTGTAGCNGAATAAGACCAGCATCTATCAGATAACAGTATNATGNAGAAGAGGAATTCCAGAAAGTGAATTCCTCTTCTTTTNTATANGCTCATTTNTACGCNTTNCACTTAATAATATCNCGATTATATGTTAAAGAACATATTTTTATTACCTAAAAATCATAATGAAATAAAAAAACATATAGTAGTGGTTATTTTTTGATAAAGTGGTGTTGCAATTTTGAAAATAAATAGTAATTTTGCATTGTGAAGCGAAACNCAATGCTCCTGACAACTCTCAAATCTCGCTCATGAAAGCTCAACCGCACTATTGAAGAACACGTGTAGCATGAGCTTGACATGCGATAAAGCTACAGGGTTGGAAAGTTTCTATAGGAAATAAAAACACAGAATGATAAGAAATAAACTAAATAAATATTAACCAACTAAAATTCAGAACGATTATGGAATCTCAGAAGCCCATGGCGCCGAAACCGGCAGTGGCAGCAGCAGTGAAAAAAGAAGAAAAGATCAGCAACATCCGCGGTATCAAGAACGCATTCATCGTGATTCTTTGCTGTGCAGCGGCAGCAGTTTGTATCTTCCTCTTCGGAATGGGTTACGGTGGCAACTTTGAAGGCGGCACAACCGACGGACATCCCCTGAACCTCGCAGGTACAGTTTACAAGGGTGGTTTCATCGTGCCTATCCTTATGACCCTTCTCCTCACTGTTATCGTGCTTTCAGTAGAGCGTTGGATCGCCCTCAGCTCTGCAGCCGGCAAAGGCAACACAAGCAAATTCGTTGCTGACATCAAGGCAGACCTTGCAGCAAACAAGATTGACGCAGCTATGCAGCGTTGCAAAAACCAGAAAGGTTCTGTAGCATCAGTTGTTTACAACACACTCGTTCGCTACAAAGAGATGGATGCCAACACAACTCTCAGCAAAGAGCAGAAACTCACTACCCTCCGCAACGAGGTTGAAGAGGCTACCGCTCTTGAGATGCCTTCACTTTCTCAGAACCTTCCTATCCTCGCAACCCTCACCACTCTCGGTACACTCGTCGGACTTCTCGGAACCGTTATGGGTATGATCAAATCATTCCAGGCTCTTGCAGCTTCCGGTTCACCTGACTCTACAGAGCTTTCTACCGGTATCTCTGAGGCACTTGTGAACACCGCCTTCGGTATCGCAACCGGTGCATTCGCGGTTATCTTCTACAACTTCTATACCAATAAGATCGACAACCTTTCCTACGCTATCGACGAAATCGGTTTCTCAATCGTGGCAACTTTCGCAGCTACTCACAAGTAATCTGCGCTTGGAATATTCACTTTTAACAACCGAATAAGACATAGCAACTATGGGAAGAGTAAAAATTGCAAAGAAGAGCACATTCATCGATATGACCGCGATGAGTGATGTGACCGTGCTTTTGCTTACCTTCTTCATGTTGACCTCTACTTTCCTTTCAAAGGAACCTACCACAGTAATCACTCCCCCATCCGTGTCGGAAGACAAGGTGCAGGAAACAAACTACGTGCAGGTTCTTGTCAGCCCGAAAGGACAGATCTGGCTCACAATGAACAATGACACATCTGCTGACTACAGCAATGAAAAGATGAAAATGGCATTGCTCGANAAAGTGACCGAGATCTATAATGAGCAGCATAAGAACAAGCCTGTGAAATTCACAGAACAGCAGAAGTACGCATTCGGCAAATTGGGTTCTTTTGGTGTGCCTATGAGCCAGATGGGCGAGTATCTTAACCTGGCTATCAAAGGTCAGGAGGGACAGACCGAAATGGACAAATGGCTTGATGGCACTGACAATAATCCTAATCACATATCCGGAATTCCTATCACCAAGGAGCAGGATGAAAACCACCTTTCTGAGTTCCAGATGTGGATGAAGGCAATGCGTCAGACAGATAATCCAAAACTTGCAGAGAAGATCAAAGATGGTTCGGGCGTGGCTATCAAGGCTGACCAGAACACATCATTTGAAGTGATCCACACAGTTATGGATAATCTTCAGACCATCAGAATGAACAAATTTACATTTTTGACTGCCTTAAAGGGGGCATCAGAGTAATAAGAACATGGCAGAAATTCAACAAAATGACGCTGGCGGCGGTAAAAAAGGCCGGCAGAAGAAAATGGCGATTCGCGTGGATTTCACGCCCATGGTTGATATGAACATGTTGCTTATCACATTCTTCATGCTCTGTACCACCATGATTAAGTCGCAGACTTTGACAATCGCACTTCCGACAAATGAGAAGATCGAAAATAAAGAGAATCTCAACCAGGCCTCAGCCGAAGATGCTGTAACAATCATCCTCGATGCTAAGCGTAAAGCCGGTTCTTCGGAAGTGGATTCAGTGAACGGAAAAGTTGTTCCCGTGGTTTACTACTATGAAGGCAAACCTGGTGGAGATGCCGGCATCATCGGTGCTGACGGACAGATCCACCATGAGAACAATAACCTCAAGGAATCAGAATTCCTTTCATCAGATGCCAAGACTGGAACAGCCCGTGGTATTCGTGAAATAATCCAGAAACGTAATAAAGCGGTTCTCGAAAAGATCACCGAGCTTAAAAAGAAATATGAGAACGGTGGCTTCGGATCTCTTGAAACTAAGGAAGGTCGCGAAAAGGCACAGGAAGCTTACAACAAAGCCGCATCTGAAGTCAGAAAAGACTCTACTTTGTCTAAACCTGTGATCATCATCAAATCGACTCCGAACGCTTCTTATGAAAGCCTTATCAATGTGCTCGATGAGATGCAGATCAACCAGATTGCAAAGTATCAGATCGATAACATGACTCAGATAGACTCTGTAATGGTGTTGGATTATCGTGGTATGCTCAATAAGTAATGTTAGGTTTAATAATGATTTAAAGCAGAAAGAAAATGGCTAAAAATGTAGATCTGACATCACAAGAATGGCGCGACCTTATATTTGAAGGTAAAAACCATGATTTCGGTGCTTATCAGCTCCGTAAAAATAGCGACCGCAGACATAATCTCGCCTTCGTCTATACTCTTATCGGACTCGTAATCCTTATCATCGGTATATTCGCTTGGTCTAAATTCTCCGACTATCGTGACGANCAGCGTGCTCTCGCTCTCGCTCAGGAAAGAGAAAGAATGATGCAGGCNGCTCTTGCCGAGCAGAAGGCTGCAGAAGAGCAGGTAGAGGAAGAACCAGAAGAGCAGAAATATGAGGAACCCGAACCTGAGGTTAAACAGGTGCCTGAAGATGTGCTCAACACAATTCAGCAGACCCAGATCGACATCGTTGACAAGGTTGTCAATGAAGTTGTGACTCAGGAAGAGATCAAACAGAGCGATGCATTTGCAGGCGCCGTGACACAGGAAGGTAGTAACGATGCCGACAAAGCAAAAGCTTTCCAGGAAGCTGTCGTTACCGCTCCNGTTGAGGAACCCAAACCCGTTGTTGAGGAGAAGAAAGAAGACAATAAGATCTTCGAGGCTGTGGAACAGCAGGCTGAATTCCCCGGTGGTATGGGTGCGCTCATGAAGTGGCTCAGCAATAACATCCGTTATCCGGAGGCTGCCGCCCAGAATGANATNCAGGGTCGTGTAATCGTGAAGTTTGTGGTTGAGAAAGATGGTTCTATCGGAACTGTTACAGTTCTCAAGGGTGTGGATAAGGACCTTGACAAGGAAGCTATCCGCGTGGTTAAGAAGATGCCGAAATGGCAGCCGGGTAANAACAACGGTGTTGCCGTTCGTTGCTACTACAACCTCCCCGTTACCTTCAAGCTCGCTCAGCAGTAATAAATCTNTNAATCTGATATGAATAAGACACCTTTATAAAGGTGTCTTATTTTTTTGTATGCTAAGAAACTGCTNAAATCTATGTCNGAAATTTTATTATAAGTCGAAAGNGAAAAGTTTGAANATCCAAAACAAACCAAACCGAGTTTCCAAATGTTAAATTATTAAATAAACTTATAAAAATCAAAAGTTATGAATGGGAACGGCTCAAATCGCCCCGAGGCTCCAAAAGGAGCGCGGCTGGCTTTCGGTATTATAATGATAATCGTATATCTTGGAATGGGACTTCTTTTCATTTTCAACGTGTTCGATATAATCAATCCGGTGGTAAGTTATGTGATCGGTGGTCTTCTGATCGCTTATGGTNTATTCCGTGGTTACAGACTNTTTGTAGGATCTAATTAAATNTCNCNAGTTATGAATATAAAGAATCTTACAATNGGNCTCCTTTCAGCAGTTTTTATGCTNGGAGCAGTATCCTGNGCAAANGTGAAGAGAGGNGAATANGCCAAGGGGAGCGCAACCATATTCGTGGACGATGGCTTCCGGAATCTCGTTCAGGAAGAGATTAGCGTTTTTGAATTCTCTTATCCGGAATCTTCAATNATCCCNTTCTTTGTCAGTGAGGATGAAGCGATCGACACTCTNATGAACGATGCCACTCAAGCGATAATCGTTACAAAAGAGCTTACAAAGGAACAGCGTGAATATTTGAAAAGTAAATATAAACGTGTTGTAAGGTCGCATTGCATAGCAGTAGACGCAGTGGCTCTGATCACTAATAAGGAAAATCCTGTAAAAGATCTTTCAATGGAAGAGATAGGAAAAATCCTTAATGGAGATATAACCCGGTGGACTCAGATTGCTGGCAATGACACCACNCCAATCAAGATAGTGTTTGATAATGCCGGGTCGTCGACCGTAAGCTATCTAAAGGAGAAATTTCTTAAAGATGGCAGAAAGATGTCTGACAATCCGAATGCATTCGCACAGAAAAACAACGCTCAGGTATTTGACATTGTTAAAAAAGACAAGGACGCCCTTGGTGTAATAAGCGTAAGCTGGCTTGGCGATGATCTGGAAAAAGCTAAAGATATTCCTATCGACAAGAGAGTGGAAGATTATCAGAATGAAGCCGACACCATCGTTCCGACAATGACCACGGAAGTGAATATTGTCAGAGTAAGCAATCCTTCAGAGAAAAATGATTTTGATCCAAAACCTTATGCACCNTATCAGGTGTANATCCATTCCGGTCANTATCCTCTGTTTAGAAAAGTCTACATGATNTCNACAGCNTCNAAATCNACTGTGCTAAACAGTTTCTATACTTTTGTNACCGGATTTGCCGGCCAGAAGATTATCATGAAGACGGGAATCCTCCCCTTCCACACCAATCCTCGCGTGGTTGANCTGAAANAGAATTGACAGATATGTTGCAGAACTGATTNAAGATCCCCACTCGNAATATGTGGATGAAATCTCTTGAATTGGTTAATATAAATTAAAATCATTAATAGGATGAAAATATTTCCGGTAGTCGAAAATATTTATTATATTTGCACTTTAGAGGAGTAGGCACGAGCTTGCTCCTCTAAGGCTCTGTTCATATTTATTCACGATTTCGCTTTAAACCTAAGTGAATTGAATAAATCTAAGCAAGAAATATCGGCATAGAATGGAGAANTATATTTAAANGACTTTTCCAACGAGGCANCTGTACAATTCCAACTTCGCCTCACCGATAAGAATAATTGATGTAAAAACTCAAAAGCAAAATAAAAATGAAAATTAAAGGTATCATTTCGCTCTGTCTTGCCGGTTTCGCAGCTACAGGCTTTGCACAGACGCATGTTGAAGGCGAAGAATATTTCAAAGCCGGACAATACAACAACGCTTTCAACATTCTGGAGCGTTCCCTTTCCAACCCGCAGACTGACAAAGCTGTCAGCAACTACTATCTCGGTTCATATTGGATCTTAGGTAAAGATAACAACAAAGCCGCCCAATACTTCAATGCCGGTGTTTCTGCCAATCCTGAAAGCCCGTTGAACTATGTCGGACTCGGAAAGCTTCGCCTCATGGCCAATGATCTCAAGGGAGCTGAGGCTCAATTCAAGCTTGCTGAGAAATTCGCCAAAAAGAATCCGTCTGTAACTATTGCTATCGCACGTGCTTATTACGATGTAGATCCTGTGCTTTATGCAAAGCAGATCGGAAAATATATCGAGAAAGCCCAGAAACAGAACATGGAGAATCCCGATATATATATCTTCATGGGNGATATGGAGAGAGATGCCAACAACATTGGCGGAGCTGCCGGTAAATATGATATGGCCAAAAGCTATGATCCGAAATCAGCTGTGGCTTATGTAAAGAATGCAGAGCTNTACCACAAGGTAAATCCTCAGTATTCAATCAATAATCTTAAAGAGCTTCTACAGAATAACCCGACTTCAGCTCTTGGTCAGCATGAGCTTGCCGAAACATATGAGGAGCTGCAGGATTATAAGAACGCTGCAACCGAATATGGNAAATANGTTGAGAATCCGGCTCACTTCAAGAGCGATGAGAGTAAATATTCATTCCTTCTTTATCTTAACAAGGAGTTTAAGAAGGGATATGACTATGCTACTCAGCTTTTGGTAGCTGATCCCGCCAACTATGACGCTCAGCGTTATCAGCTTCTTAACGCAGCCAACCTGCCGGAACTCTCAGATCAGCTTCTTCCCATGGCAGAAGCACTTTATGCAACTCATAAAGCAGACCCCAAGAAAAAGCCTCTTGCGTTCGTAGATTATTTCACAATCAACAATCTGTTGAACAACAACCGTCGTTTTGACGAATCTGCGGAAATTATTCAGGAAGGTATNGAAAACCCGAATCTTGATAAGTTCAAGGCTCAGCTTATCGATGCCAAGTTCCAGACCTATATGAGAGGAGCTAAGACATTGATGTCTGATGGTGTGCAGGAAGCCAAGAACGGCAATTCAGCAAAGGCTCAGGAGCTTTACGATCAGGGAATGGTATTCGCCACAAAAGCGTCAGGGGTGAATCCCGATTCTTTCGAACCTCAGTTCATCACAGGTACGATTGCATCTCTTAAGGGTGATCTTCCATTGGCAGCCAAACTTTATGAGGAAGCAGCCGCTATCATCGACACAGCAGGTGTGAAAGGTAATGAATCTCAAGCCAAGACTATCTATAAGGTGCTCGGTGACTACTTCGCAGGAAGCACCCCTGAAAAAGCAAAGACTTATTACGGTAAGTTCCTCGAACTTGAACCTGACAACGCTGAAATCTCGGCAAAAATGTCAAAGCTTTAAAATGAAAGGATAATCCTGAAATTTAACGACATATTGTNATTCAAATCAACGGGATTTCAATGATAAATACAAGAGCGAATATCAAAATGATATTCGCTCTTATTTTTTTGCAATCATTCACATTTTTTTGTATTTTTGCAATTGATATAGATGTGAAGCAGGATAAACCACTTCAGTTTTAACCTCTCACCCTTCTCTATATGCGAATAAATATCGAGAAAAAATAAAAACACTATAAGGTATGTCTAAATCCATACAGATTAAAAAAGGATTGAATATTCCTCTTTTAGGAGCGGCATCCGGAAAAGCGAGTGTCGACAACAAGACCTCTCTGTTTGCCATCTCCCCCGCTGACTTTCCCGGTTATACCTGGAAAGCTGCGGTAAAGGCCGGTGACCCTGTTGAGATCGGATCTCCTCTCCTATTCGCAAAGGAGGATGAGTATATCTGCCTGACAGCTCCGGTCAGCGGTACCGTGAAGGAGATAAAACGAGGTGAACGCAGACGCATTGAATTCATCTCAGTCGAATCAGACTCCAAAATGACCGTCAATGCTTCACTAATGGAAANAACCGACCATTGGGAACTCCTGAAGAGAAGCGGTCTTTTTGCGATGATTCGGCAGCGTCCTTTTGACATTATTCCCGGAGAACAGATGCCCCGCGACATTTTCGTGACGGCATTTGACACCGCGCCTTTAGCACCCGATATTCTTTCCAAACTTGATAAGAAAAAGATGGAAGATGGTCTGAGGTTCTTACGTAAATTTACAAAAGGAACNGTNTATCTTTCNGTNCCAAACGATGTTAGGATCACTTCGGGCGCAGCGCAAATCGTAGAATTCAACACTCTTCATCCTGCAGGAAACACCGGAGTGCAGATCGCAAACATTAAACCCGTAAACAAAGGCGAGGTTGTATGGACACTTGATGTTGTTACAGCTGAAAGAATAGGNCGTCTCGTAACCGANAAAAAACTTTCATTCNCNACAAGAGTGGCGATTACAGGCCCCGATGCATTGGATCCNCACGTGGTAGAGACATTTGACGGAGCGGCTCTATGCACTCTTCTTCAAGGTGAGATCAAGCCNACNGAAGGNAAAGTGCGCGTGATTGCCGGAAATGTGCTTACAGGCATAAAGGAAAATGTGCAGACAGGATTCCTACGTTTCCCCTATCGTCAGGTAACACTTATCGACGANGGAGATCACGCCGATGAGTTTATGGGCTGGGCCTCACTCAATCCGAAGAAATACAGTGTGAAACGCTCTTTCCCCGCTTTCCTGGGCGGACTCNCCAGACCATTCAATTTCGATGCAAGGATAAAAGGAGGACACAGGGCGATGATTCTCAGTGGAGAATACGACAAGGTATTCCCCTTTGACATCTATCCTGAATATCTTCTCAAAGCCATATATGCCAAGGATATCGAAAAAATGGAGAAACTCGGCATTTATGAGGTAGCGCCTGAAGANTTCGCNCTTCCGGAGTTTGTAGACACCTCAAAGAATGAACTTCAGAAGGCCGTAAGAGAGGGTCTCGATTATCTTAGAAAAGAGACATTGTAGCTTTTNTAATTGAGAATCATCATGATAGATCATGANGAAACCTCATNCTAAAAGGCTGTCCATGATGCAACATGTTGAAATATAATTCCACATGATCAATCAGGATAACCCAATTAACTGATAATTAACTACTATATTCAATAATCGTGAAAGGATTAAAAAAGAAAATCGACCAGATCAAACCGAATTTTGAAAAAGGAGGCCGCTTTGAGAAGCTGCATTCCGTTTTCGACGGTTTCTATACTTTCCTGTTCACGCCTAACGAAACNTCTCGNTCGGGCGTACACATTCACGACAGCAACGATTCAAAACGCACCATGATTATTGTGGTGCTNTCGCTNCTACCNTGCTGTCTGTTTGGAATGTGGAACATAGGCTATCAGCATTTNCTTGCGGTAGGTGAAACAGGNAAGAGTGTTTTTGAGCTCTTCTTCTATGGCTTTTTCGCAGTGCTTCCTCAGATACTCACCGCCTACATTGTAGGTTTGGGAATAGAGTTTGTGGTGGCGCAGATGCGCGGTCATGAAATACAGGAAGGATTTCTCGTTTCAGGTATCCTGATACCCATGATCTGCCCNGTAGATACCCCGTGCTGGATGNTNGCNGTGGCTGTAGCTTTCGCAGTTATTTTCGCAAAAGAGGTATTTGGAGGAACCGGTTATAACTTTCTTAACGTGGCACTGGTGACACGTGCATTCCTCTTCTTCTCATATCCTTCAAAGATGAGCGGTGACAACGTGTTCGTTTCACTCGGCAATCAGCCTGCTATCGACGGCTATTCAGGTGCTACCCCCCTTGGAGAGTTAGCATCTATGACTCCCGGGGAGTCTCTTACAAATGTTATTGGCGATCCTCTCACATTCAATGACATATTCTTCGGCCTTTATCCCGGTTCATGGGGTGAGACCTCTACATTCTGCATCCTTATAGGCGCAGCGATTCTGCTTCTTACAGGTATGGCCAACTGGCGCATCATGCTCTCCGGGGTTATCGGAGGACTGCTTATGGCTGTAATTGCCAACAACTGGGCATCTCCTCTATATCCGGCGACATTTGTTGATCCTATNACTCAGCTCTGTTTAGGCGGATTCATGTTTGCTATCGTATTCATGGCTACAGACCCGGTTACAGCATGCCGCACCACNGCNGGAAAATATATCTACGGCTTCCTTATAGGTGTGGTGGCGATGATCATCAGATGCTACAATGCCGGTTATCCGGAAGGTGCGATGCTGGCAGTGCTTCTGCTTAACTGCTTCGCGGCCCTGATAGACCATTGCGTGGTAAGCCTTAATGTGAGAAAGAGAATGAAACGCTCAGAATTGACTAATTCCTAAATCCGGTTGAGATGAACAGACAAAGCAATACATATACCATCATATATGCGATGGTGCTCGTTCTCCTCGTTGGAGTGGGCCTTTCCGTGGTGTATCAGGCTCTGAGACCCAAACAGGAAGAGAATATAGCCAACGATATCAAACGACAGATATTGGCNTCCGCTCTCATTGTTNCCGCAGATGGAGAATCCATTGGTGATCTTTATAGCAAGCACATCAAGAAGGCGATAGTTGTCAATTCAAAAGGGGAAACAGTAGATGGTGATGCCCTTGACGTGAATGTTAGCGCAGAGGTTAAGAAACCGGCTGATGAACGCCTGCTTCCCGTGTTTGAATGCGAGACTGCTTCCGGAATTAAATATATTGTACCAGTCTACGGTGCGGGCCTTTGGGGTCCTATCTGGGGATATGTGGCTTTTGATTCCAATGGAAACACTATTTACGGCGCCTACTTCGCTCATCAGGGTGAGACTCCNGGGCTTGGTGCTGAAATTGAAAAGCCGAAGTTCCAGGAACAGTTCCACAATAAGGATATTTTCGCTGCCGACGGGAAGTTCCAGTCTGTGCAGGTGGTGAAAAAAGGACAGGAACCCGCCACAGGCGCATATGTGAACGCTATATCGGGCGGAACCATCACAAGTCAGGGTGTTTCGAAAATGCTCGAAAACTCACTTGAACCTTATACTGAATATTTCAAAAAACTAAGTGAAGGAAAGGAGGCAACGAAATGAGTCTGAAAAAAACTTTTCTACCTTTGGTGAATCCTCTGTCGAAAGACAATCCCGTGATTGTCCAGGTGCTCGGTATCTGCTCTGCACTTGCCGTAACAGCNCAGATGGAACCGGCCATAGTCATGACTATTTCCGTGACAGCCGTCTTGGCTTTTGCCAACGTAATAATTTCTTTATTAAGGAACACCATCCCCAACTCCATCCGAATAATCGTTCAACTTGTTGTGGTAGCCGCNCTCGTTGTCATCGTNGATCAGGTTNTGAAAGCCTATAACTATGAAGTGAGCAAAGCCCTTTCGGTNTTTATCGGCCTTATCATAACCAACTGTATCCTTATGGGTCGTCTNGAGGCATTCGCTCTCAGCAACCGNCCTTGGCCCGCTTTTCTTGACGGTATAGGAAACGGNCTGGGNTATGGTATTATTCTGATCATCGTCTCTTTCTTCCGTGAACTATTCGGCAGCGGAACACTTTTCGGCTATCAGGTCTTCCCTCAGTGGTGGTATGATGCCGGATATATGAACAACGGTATGATGATTCTTCCACCGATGGCTCTGATCGTGGTGGCATGCATCATCTGGGTACACAGAATTAAAAATAAGGATCTTCAGGAATAAGCAGACAGAATATGGAAAATCTAAATTTATTCATCCGGTCGATTTTTATCGACAATATGATTTTCGCCTATTTCTTGGGAATGTGCTCCTTNCTTGCCGTCTCCAAGAATGTGAAGACCGCTTTCGGACTTGGCATAGCAGTTACTTTCGTTCTGATCGTTGCCCTTCCGATCACATGGTGCATTAACCAGTATATTCTCCAGCCCGGTGCATTAAGCTGGCTGGGTGAGGAATATGCTTCAGCCGACCTTTCATTCTTAGGTCTGATAATGTTTATCGCCGTGATTGCCGCACTTGTGCAGATGCTCGAGATGATAATAGAGAAATACTCCCCCTCTCTTTACAACTCTCTTGGAATCTTTCTTCCTCTGATAGCNGTTAACTGCGCCATATTGGGTGCTGTGCTCTTCATGCAGCAGAGAGAATTTCCTAATGCGTGGACAGCCACTGTTTATGGAGCAGGTTCGGGTGTCGGCTGGCTGCTTGCAATCACATGTCTCGCCGCAATCCGCGAAAGACTCAGCTATAGTCAGGTGCCCAAACCTTTGCGTGGCATCGGAATCACTTTCATTATTACCGGCCTGATGGGAATAGCTTTCATGAGCTTCCTCGGCATCAAACTTTAAAATAGGACCACAATGTATATTTTAAACGCAATACAATGGAATAATGTCATTGCGGCAGCTCTGATATTTCTTGTGATAACATTAGTGCTGGTCGTGATTCTCCTGCTTGCAAAAGCTTGGCTTGTGAAATCGGGAGAGGTAGCTATCTCCATCAATGACGGTGCGAAAATGCTACATACCGAAAGTGGAAAGTCTCTGCTCGCCACACTTGGNGAAAACGGGGTGCATCTATCTTCGGCATGCGGTGGAAAAGGAAGCTGCGGACAGTGTAAACTTCAGGTTGTTTCCGGAGGCGGAGACATGCTTCCCACAGAAGCTGTGCATTTCACTCGTAAACAGATCAAGGATAACTGGCGTCTCGGTTGTCAGGTGAAGGTGAAGGGCGATATGGAAATAAAAGTTTCCGAATCGGCTCTCGATGTCAAGGAATGGGAATGTACAGTTATATCCAACAAGAACGTTGCAACCTTTATTAAAGAGTTTATCGTGCAACTTCCTCCGGGCGAGCATATGAACTTCATACCCGGTAGCTACGCTCAGATCCGTATCCCCAAATATGAGATGGACTATGACAAGGACATCGACAAGAGTCTTATCACCGACGAATATCTTCCCGCCTGGGAGAAGTTCGGTCTGTTCACTCTTAAAGCNAAGAATGACGAAGAGACTGTAAGAGCTTACTCCATGGCCAACTATCCGGAGGAAGGAGACCGATTCATGCTTACTGTCAGAATTGCNACGCCTCCATTCAAGCCGAAACCTCAGGTTGGATTTCAGGATGTGCCGCCGGGCATAGCTTCTTCCTACATATTCTCTCTTAAACCGGGCGATAAAGTGCTCATGTCGGGTCCTTACGGTGATTTCCACCCTATTGTAGACTCAAAAGCAGAAATGATCTGGGTAGGTGGTGGTGCCGGCATGGCTCCTTTGCGTGCGCAGATAATGTGGATGACCAAGACATTGAAAACAACCGATCGCAAAATGAGCTACTTCTACGGTGCCCGCGCACTCAACGAAGTGTTCTATCTTGAAGATTTCCTTCAGCTTGAGAAAGAATTCCCCAACTTCAAATTCTACCTTGCACTCGACCGTCCGGATCCTGCTGCTGACGCGGCTGGTGTGGAATATACTCCCGGCTTCGTGCATCAGGTGATGTATGAAAAATATCTGAAAGACCATGACGCTCCGGAGGATATTCAATACTATATGTGCGGCCCGGGTCCGATGAGTAATGCAGTGAACAATATGCTTTACAATCTTGGAGTTGAACCGGAAAGCATTCATTATGATAACTTCGGGGGATAAGAATCTTGAAAAAGCTTCTTTATTNCTAAATAAGAAAAAATCCTTTAATCTATACCATAATGACTCAACCTATTTATAAAAATGGATTAAGAGTCAGAATAAAAACCGTAATACTTAGAACAAATGAAAAGAGACAACAAAGTATTCGACATCATCGATCGTGAGCATCTGCGCCAGCGTCGTGGCATAGAGTTGATCGCAAGTGANAACTTCGTCAGCGATGAAGTTATGCGTGCAATGGGTTCATGCCTCACCAATAAATATGCTGAAGGCTATCCCGGCCATCGTTACTACGGTGGTTGTCAGGTTGTCGATGAAGCCGAAAATCTTGCTATAGAACGTGCTAAAGAGCTTTTTGGAGCAGAATGGGCAAACGTTCAGCCTCATAGCGGTGCACAGGCAAATATGGCTGTATTCATGGCCTGCCTGCAGCCGGGCGATAAATTCCTCGGAATGGACCTCAGCCATGGTGGACACCTTAGTCACGGTTCTCCGGTAAATTTCTCCGGTCTACACTTCCAGCCTATAAGCTATACTGTTGATGCGGAAACAGGCCGTGTGAACTATGAGGAACTTGAGGAGAAAGCACGNGCAGAACGCCCGAAACTTATCATTGCAGGTGCAAGCGCATATAGCCGCGACTGGGATTATGCCCGCATCCGTAAGATTGCCGATGAGATCGGTGCAATCTTTATGGTTGATATGGCTCATCCGGCCGGTCTAATTGCCGCAGGTCTTCTGGATAATCCTGTNAAACACGCGCATATTGTCACAACAACCACTCATAAAACTCTGCGTGGTCCNCGCGGTGGCCTAATCTTAATGGGAAAAGACTTTGAAAACCCATGGGGCAAGAAAACACCAAAGGGAGAGATTAAGAAAATGTCGGCTCTTCTTGACTCTGCTGTATTCCCCGGAGTTCAGGGTGGACCTCTCGAACATGTCATCGCCGCNAAGGCCGTGGCTTTCGGTGAAGCGCTCCAGCCTGAATGGAAAGAATATGCAGAACAGGTGAAGAAAAATGCTGCAGCATTGGCTGAAGCTCTCATAAAGAGAGGTTATAAGATTATCTCCGATGGAACTGATAATCACTGTATGCTTGTTGACCTTCGTCCGAAATTCCCCGATATGAGTGGAAAAAAGGCAGAGCGGGTGCTNGTTGAGGCCGATATCACAGCTAATAAGAACATGGTTCCTTATGATTCNCGTTCACCTTTCCTTACCAGCGGACTTCGATTCGGAACNGCTGCTATCACAACCCGTGGTGCAAAAGAGGATCTGATGGAAACCATTGCTGAATATATCGACCGCGNACTGACTAATGCGGATGATCCCAACGTAATCGCCGAAGTCAGAACACAAGTAAATGAAATGATGAACGATTATCCCATGTTCGCATGGTAANTTATCGTTAATGAAAAGCAAAATGTTTAATGGAGCTTAAACAAATCTTATTTCCAGCAAAACTATTCATTACCGGCATCGATACCGATGCCGGTAAAAGTTTTGCAACCGGATGGCTTGCCAAGCTGATAATGGCTCAAGGGAAAAGTGTGATTACCCAGAAATTCGTTCAGACAGGAAACCTTGANTTCAGCGAGGATATTGAGGTTCATCGAAAAATTATGGGTATCCCTCTTACCACTGTCGATAAAATCGGAATTACCGCCCCTGTGATTTTTACCTACCCTGCCAGTCCTGACCTGGCAGCTCGCATAGATGGAAAAGAACTTGACCTAAGTTTAATAGAAGAAGCTTCCGAAACCCTGTCGAAAACATATGAACATCTTCTTATCGAAGGAGCCGGAGGAATAATGGTTCCCTTAAAAGGAGAATATCTTACNATCGACTATATTCGCGACCACCGGCTACCCGTTGTGCTTGTGACTAACGGCAGATTAGGGTCGATAAACCATACNCTTCTNTCGCTTAAAGNAATTGCTGATGAAGGGATAGAACTTTTTGCGGTTCTATACAACACTTATTTTGATAAAGATCGCGTGATCTGCGACGATACAAAGGANTATATAAGGAAATGGTTATCCTCTCATTTCCCCAAAGCCTTATATATGGAATTTTAAAAACGATCTCTCCCTCCTCCTTTCTTCTCTTCATATTTAAATCACTTTTATGTCAATGGACGCTAAAAAAGCAGCAACAATAACAAAGCAGGAACTTTCCGCACTCCCCATGGTAACATATGCGGGAAGTATCTTTCTTATTGATTCGGAAGAGAAAGCATCGGAGGCAGCCNAGATACTTCGTNAAGAGAAAATTTTAGGTTTCGANACTGAAACCAAGCCGAGTTTTAAAAGAGGTCATACAAATAATGTAGCATTGCTTCAGCTTTCAACACATGACTCCACTTTCCTTTTTCGACTCAACCATATCGGACTCCCTGATTCAGTCAAAGCTATCTTGGAGAACGAAGAGATTTTGAAAATAGGCGTTTCCATACATGATGATTTCCATAATCTCCGCAAGCTTTACGATATCANGCCAACCGGCTTTATCGACCTTCAGTCTTTCGTGAAAGATTANGGAATCGCCGATAACAGTCTGGCAAGAATTTACGCTATNCTTTTCGGAATGCGNATTTCCAAAGGGCAACGGCTTTCAAATTGGGAGGCNGAGGAATTGACANCTCACCAGCAGGCTTATGCGGCTCTTGACGCACTTGCCTGCATNGAGATATATGATTATCTTGTTTCAGGCAAATTCATTGCTGAGAAGTCTCAATTCTACCGACTGATCGAAACTCCCGCACCAAAGCTTACAAACACAGAGGAAAACACTAATGAGAAAAATTAAAAAATCAATATGGCTCCCGGCCATTATCTTTATCTATTTCATTTGCATGACATGCATGTTCGCGCCGGAATTGATACGNACCCANCAGAGTGCGCGCCTAATCACTGTTGCANCNATTGAAATAATTGTTATATTTGCCCTTCACATCTTCCTTAGAAAAAGAGAACAGATAAATAATAAGTAAGTAGCTACNAANAATNAANCGATATATTNTTACAAATNCCCTCTCCCGTCAGCTCAGGNGGAGGGGGTGNTACATCATCTTCAAGTGATAATATAAAATCACCNGAGATAGTTAAATANAGATAAGGGAGAGAAATATAGCAACGGGAGAGTCAAACACATAATTTTCCTATAACGAAGATGAGGATGATAACCTCTCGGTCGCATCCTCATTTAAAAGTTTCTACAGGTAAAAAATCTTAAGGTAAAAAAGATTGTTTTAGGTCATTGCAAAGGTAGCAATATTTAACTAATTCACCAAACATTCCACTCGAAAAAACACGGAATATGCTGTAAAACATAAAAAGCACCTTCACTCTTTATANAGCTTNATCTCCAATTGGTNTCCATTCCAATAGGCATAGGAGAATTTAGAAAGCCACTCACCNAANACTANAATCTCAGCACGCNTNGNCTGACGANGANNNTGNGTTTGATTNNANCTCATANCGNTCCAAAAGNTGTAGATGNCCGTATANGAAATAATNNATTTCCGGATGTTNNGTNAGATAATCACGNCTGAAAGTCGTGATATTATCAATCATACGTTCCGCATCATTNTTTGAAGGNAGTGGAGAAGAATGTCTCGAATGATCGCTCCACCGGTAGGCAAATGGAACNGTCCATCTCGGATGAATCCCGGAAAACAACTTCTGACACACCTTGTTTCTAAACATTGAGCGTATAAACCGGAAAGAGGGTTTGAGCCTCCCCACCCCATCCCCATGAGTCATATAGAAATAGCGACCATCNATTTCCTCTGTCAAACTTCCGTCAACGACTTCGATTCCCAATTCATCGGGCAAATAATCAAATATCCATATATCATGATTGCCTATGAACCAGACTATGCGTATTCCCATATCGGCCAATTCAGCCAATTTACCAAAAAACCGCACGAAACCGCGCGGCACAACATATCTGTATTCATACCAGTAATCCAGAACATCTCCTAAAAGAAAAATTGCGTCTGCATCTTTTTTTATGGAGTCAAGAAATCTTACAACCCTTCTTTCGGCAACCTTGCTGTCAGAGAAATAAGGAGCGCCGAGATGAAGGTCACTAAGGAAATATGCTTTCATAACATTTCTCAGGAAGGTCTGTGACGTTGTTTAAACCATCTCTTAAATCTATCTAAGAGAAGACTTATTTTANATTGTCATTACAAGAACCCAAGTTCAAGTTTTGCCTCCTCGCTCATCATATCCTGATTCCACTCCGGCTCAAACACNAGACGTAAGTCCACTTTTTCCGGACCTTCTATGCTCACAAGCTTCTGACGGACATCTTCCACAATAAAATCGGCAGCCGGACATGAAGGTGCGGTAAGCGTCATATCAACATGTAATGTCTTCGCCGGAGCTTCGTAGTCNATTTTATAAATTAAACCTAAATCATATACGTTTACCGGTATTTCAGGATCAAACACCGTGCGGAGCATCTCAATCGCTTTTTCAGTTATTGCCAACTCCTCAGCCTGAGAATCCGTATGACCGGTATTCTNATTGGAATTCATTTTATTCTCTTCGATTTTATTTTCCACTTCAGACATAATCTAAACTCGTTTAAAAATTAAAACAACCATGCCAGATTAATCTGCCAACCACGGTTCTGAGCCGAAAAATTGTCAAGCTTTACAGTGCGGACATCATAGCTCAGTCCCCAGAGATAACCTACCGACAATTGNAGTTTCTCAAAGAATTCACCACCGACACCACATTGCAAACCGAACGAACCTTCCGGATGTTCTATGCAATCAAGATTGCTTGTAGCAAGATTGAATGTGAAGACAGGTCCTCCATATACAAAAGGAGCGGCATAACGCTCNGCCCCATTCATACGGGTCCATTTAAAACGGACATTCAANGGAATCTGAAGTGTATGAAGCATTACATTCTCATTTCCAAATCCATCGGCGCTCCACACCTTTTGCTCTCCAAAATTCACTTTGGCTCCGTGAAGAGCATATTTCAAGGCAAAATCAATACCGAAACCNACCCCGGGAATCATGATCTCTCCCATAAATCCGGCATTGACACCAACAGTCGACTTTGTTGTGATCAAATCCTGTTTCCATTTCAAAGTGGAGATATTGATTCCTGCTGTNGGNCCCCAGCGAAATTCAGCCGACGCTCCAAAAGCCGTTATNANAATAAGGAGAGTTAGTAAAATCTTTTTCATTGCAGAATGTATAACCGACAAATTATGAATCCACTTAGCGTATATCCGGAATAAAGTAAATGTTAAGCAGTTACAAATAATTAATCGATATATGCTTTAAAAATTTAATGAATTCTTTGAATTGGGAATTAAAAATGTGTTCATCTCCCATTAACTTTATNCAAGAGATGAACACATTTTTATTTTTTTAGAACAACCAAGCTGCAGTAACAGTCCAATAGTTGTTTTTAAGTTTTACGTTGTCTTCCACGCCGGGAACCCAGTCTGGAAGCAGACCGGTTTTGTCTGTAAACTTAACCACGTTGTTGATACCGAAGGTGTAGCCGGCGCTAACCTGAAGATGCTTGATAAGCTCAACACCCAAACCAACGTTCCATCCCCACTGCGCAGTCTTNGTGGCAAGGAAATTATTCTTGGAGCCACCGAGTTTAAGAGCCAATGTCGGACCCGTGTAAATTATCGGGGCAACGATACCGCTTACCGCAGGAATATTGATTTTATATTTAACATTCAAAGGGATTTCAAGGAAGTTCTTTCCTGTCTTTTCCGAATGGAAAATACCGTTTGCATCCTCAAACTGAGCCTCGCTGTTCATGCGTGTGTACATCAGAGAGAGATCCATACCGATCCCTACGATGGGCACGGTGAATTCTGTCATCACACCGGCTGTCCATCCGCAACGGTTATCACCATCAAAATNGGTNTTGAAATTTTTCTCACTGAAATGGAATTTATCAATGTTCAAACCGGCTTTCACACCAAAACGGAACGGTGATCCTGCATTTGCCTGAAGGCATCCGCAGATGGCTACAAGAGCCATTACAAGTGTAATTTTTAACTTTTTCATAATGTATATGTTATTTTAAGTTGCAAATTTAGGAAAATATTCTTAAACTATTGCTAACTTTGTATTAAGATTTTGAAATCATAAAAAAATAAACACGTGTTTGCCGAAGTAATTCTTCCTTTGCCTCTGTTTTCTTCGTTCACCTACGAAGTGCCGGAAGAGTTTGAATCAATGATTCAGACCGGATCCCGCGTATTAGTGCAATTCGGGAAAAAGAAATACTACACCGGTATTGTGGAGCATGTCAACACCACCNCCTCCTCCGATTTCGAGATCAAACCTATCATGGCNGTCCTTGATTCGGCGCCTGTGGTGAGATATCCACAGTTAAAGATGTGGCGCTGGATTTCGGATTATTATCTCTGCTCCGTAGGAGAGGTATATAAAGCNGCCGTCCCATCAGGATTAAAACCTGAAAGCGAAACATATATATCCTATAATAAGGAATGGGAGTTGCCCGAGGGAGNGACNCTTTCCGAACATGANGCNGTNATNATACAGCTCATGGAGGAAAAGAAACGTCTGAGAATATCCGAAATTGAAAAAGAGCTGAAACTNAAAGGATCGGCACGCATCATCAACAGGCTNCTCGAACTCGGCGCACTGGAGATTGATGAAAAGGTTGTCGAAAGATATAAACCNAAAAAAATAGCATATGTCGAGCTCTGTTGCGAACGCAACGATAACGACCGCCTTCATGCTTTCTTCGATAGCGTAGGCAGATCAAGACAGCAGGAGAAAACACTCATAGCATGGCTCGACNTGTCAGGATGGATGAAGCCCGGCCGTGANATAGAACCGGTTACAAGAGAGAACCTGCTTGCNACATCGGGAGNGTCGCCCGGAGTTCTGAAAGCGATGACCGACAAAGGGATATTCCGTGTGGTGCGTAAAAGCGTAAACCGATTTAACTCTGCGACAAATATAGGACTCCCAGTACTTTCCACCCTTAGCGAAGCCCAGCAAAAGGCTACCGATGAAATACGCCAGGCATTCAGAAAATCAAAAGTGGCGCTTCTCCATGGTGTGACCGGAAGCGGAAAGACTGAAATATANTCCCATCTTATGGCGGCTTCATTGGCCGACGGTAATCAGGTGCTCTATCTCGTGCCCGAAATCTCTCTTACCACNCAACTTACCGATCGGCTGCGAAAAGTTTTCGGAGANAGNCTGCTTGTATATCACTCCAAGTTTTCCGACAACGAACGTGTTGACATTTGGAAACGTCTGCTCAACTCTTCCGAACCGTTGATAATACTCGGTGTGAGGTCGTCTGTNTTTCTTCCGTTCAGTAAGCTNGGTCTTGTCATTGTTGACGAAGAGCATGAAGCATCATACAAACAGTTTGACCCGGCTCCTCGATATAATGCACGTGATGCGGCAATCGTTCTGGCTACAATGCATGGAGCAAANATGCTNCTNGGNTCNGCCACTCCGTCNGTNGAAACTTACTATAAAGCCCTTACGGGGAAATATGAACTGATTTCACTTCTTGANCGATTNAAAGGAGCGGCCCTGCCTGATGTTGAGATCATTGATATGAAAGATCAACGTAAAAGGAAATTAAACAAGGGTATTCTNTCNGCNCCCTTCCGCAANACCTTGCGCCATACNCTNGAAAGCGGACGCCAGGCCATAGTGTTTCAGAACCGNAGAGGGTTNGCTCCTGTAGTGGTATGCAATCAGTGTGGCTGGACACCGAAATGCGTCAACTGNGATGTATCCATGGTCTATCATAAAAATATAGGGCAGCTCAGATGTCATTACTGCGGTTTCTCACGGGAACTGCCCAAGCTTTGCCCTGCGTGCGGACANAATGGNATTGAGATATATGGCTACGGCACAGAAAGAATAGCTGAAGAACTTCATAAGGAGTATGATGGTTATCGGGTTTCACGTATGGATCTCGACACCACACGTAATAANGACTCCTATCAGGAGATAATCGAAGAATTTGCCAATCATGAAACCGATATCCTTGTAGGCACGCAGATGGTGAGCAAAGGTCTTGATTTCGGCAAAGTCAATGTCGTGGGGGTTGTCAATGCCGACACTCTTCTTAACTTTCCCGATTTCCGCAGNAACGAACGTGCCTTCAATATGCTTGAGCAGGTTGCGGGACGCGCAGGACGCAGAGATGAGAAAGGAACAGTTATTATTCAGACCACTCAGACATCNAGTCCGGTNCTCAANTATGTAAAGAGTCATGATTATTCCGCATTCTATAATGAAGAGATNGAAGAGCGNCGNCGATATGCTTACCCACCCTATACGAAAGTCATAAATATATATATTAAGAATAAGGATGCACGTTCGGCAGATGTGGCCGCCATCAGGTTTGCCTCCTGTATGAAAGAGATTTTCGGNGAGAGAGTGCTGGGNCCGGAAAAACCTTTCGTAAGCAGAGTGGCGCTNTGGTATCTTCAATCAATCATGCTTAAAGTGGAATCAGGGGCATCGATGAAAAAGGTGAAAGACCTTCTCAGAGGTGTCTATGCCTCAATCGCACACGAAAAAGAGATCAAGAGCAGCATCATATATTATGATGTTGATCCCGTCTGATATACAACCATAGTTTTCTTAACCTTAAATAAGATTCAATCATTCAGAAATAATATGAACCAGGAAATNCACGACAGTTTCGACAGGGAACACCTCTGGCATCCATATACCTCCACGCGCNATCCGCTCCCTACATATAAAGTGGACCATTGCGATGGAGCCGAAATAGTTTTATCCGANGGCACCCGACTTATAGACGGCATGTCATCGTGGTGGTGTGTNATACACGGNTACAATCATCCGGTGCTTAATGANGCGATCCGTCGTCAGACAGAGAAGATGTCNCATGTAATGTTCGGAGGACTTACACATGAACCGGCCATAGAATTAGGNAAACTTTTGCTATCCATCCTTCCCCCCTCGATGGAAAATATATTTTATGCCGATTCAGGCTCAGTNGCCACGGAGGTAGCCATGAAAATGGCCGTNCAGGCTTTCGACAACCCCGCGAAAACCAATTTTGCCACAATAAAAAGAGGCTACCATGGCGACACATGGAATGCNATGTCGGTTTGCGATCCGGTCACGGGTATGCATGGAGCTTTCGGTCCGGCTCTGCCGATCCGCTTTTTCGCGCCNGAGCCTCTATGCCGTTTTGGTGATAAATGGGATCCGGNCGATTTTGAGCCCATGCGAGAAATTATAGAGAAAAACGCGTCATCACTTGCCGCCGTGATTTTAGAACCCGTTGTGCAAGGAGCCGGAGGNATGCGGTTCTATCATCCTCAATACCTTCGCGAGCTCCGGGAGTGTTGCGACCGTAACAACGTGCTTCTTATTTTCGATGAAATCGCCACCGGGTTCGGACGCACCGGCCGCCTCTTCGCTTGGGAACATGCAGGGGTGCAACCCGACATTATGCTTATAGGNAAGGCTCTCACCGGAGGATACATGACATTTTCAGCTGTGGCTTGTTCAAGAAAAGTGGCCGATATGGTTGCCGAATCGCAGTCGGGTGTAATGATGCATGGCCCCACATTCATGGGAAATCCGCTTGCCTGCGCNGTAGCCTTGGCTTCAACCCGACTTCTTCTATCTTCGCCATGGAAGGAACGAATTGACAGAATTGAACAGATCATGCGGGAAGAACTTTCCCCTGCGCAAAATTGGGGAAGCGTTGACGATGTGCGGGTGTTAGGAGGTATCGGTGTTGTTGAGATAAAAGATAATATAGATGTCGGGGCATTCCAGAAATATTGCATAAGCGAAGGGGTGTGGATAAGACCATTCGGACATAACGCCTACATAATGCCCCCATATCTTGCTGTAACCGACGAACAGGTCAGAAAGTTATGCCGAAGCNTGCTCAAGATAATCAAGACAATTTATGGAGAATAAATTTGACGGCTACAAGCAGATTCTTGATAAATTCAGCGACGAAGGGAGGTTNCGTGTAATACCTGCCGANAGAACNACCGGTGAACGNATCGATCTCTCAGGTAACNACTATCTTGGCCTNGACAAGACAGNCNGAGAANTTCAAAAGGAGTTCCTNNCCNGTCAACAGGCCACACTCTCNTCCTCCGCATCNCGACTTCTCGCCTCAAAACAGAATCANCATAACGCNCTNGAAANTNTTNTNANAGAGCTTTATGGCAGGCCGGCTCTACTGTTCAATTCAGGTTTTCATGCCAACACCGGTTGCATATCCGCTCTTAATATTCCCGGCACCGTTTTCTTATGCGACAAACTTATCCACGCATCGGTAATCGANGGGATAGCCATGGGGAAAGCGGAGTGCGCACGTTGGAGACATAACGACCTTTCTCATCTCAGACGATTGCTGGAGAAATACGAAAACTCCTCGGAACGTATGATNGTNGTNGCGGAATCCATCTACAGCATGGATGGTGATCTTGCTCCNTTANAAGGTCTTGTAGAGCTGAAAAGAGCGTTTCCGTCAATGATTCTNTATCTTGACGAGGCGCATGCATTCGGTGTAAGAGGTAATAATGGTCTGGGACTTGCNGAAGAACTCGGATATATTGATGAGGTNGATATTCTNATCGGCACATTTGGAAAAGCTTGTTACTCTTCCGGAGCCTTCGCCATAACCTCTCCCCTTCTCAATTCCTATCTTGTCAACACTTCAAGATCCTTGATATTTTCCACCGCCCTTCCTCCTCTTAATGTGTTATGGACACATGAAATGATCATCAGAATAACCAAAATGAAAGGAGAGCGAAGGAAATTAGAGGAAATCTCGAAAGAATTTCGTAACTTTATATCGGAAATCACCGGCACCGTAAATCCATCGCAGTCACAGATTGTGCCGCTGCTTATCGGAAATGCGGGAAAAGCACTCANAATCGCTTCCGCACTTGATAGGGAAGGTATTGACGCTCTGGCAATCAGACGTCCTACCGTGCCTCCCGGAGGAGAGAGAATCCGGTTCTCTCTGAATGCTTCAATATCACCGGCTGATCTGGATAAAATAAAAAAAGCTATCAGGAAAGTGCTTTTAGAAAATGAATATCAGTTTTCTTGAAAAAAACGGTGNGGAAGATAAGTTGATTCTAATCTTCCCCGGTTGGAGCTGCGGAAAGGAATTTCATGACAAACTCCAGATCAATGGCTGGCACACGGCTATTGTGGAAAATTATGAAGATTCCGGTCTTGATATATCCGTTTTGGAACACTATTCCACCATATATCTTTTCGCATGGTCGTTAGGTGTATTTATGGCTTCAATCACCGACCTCGGTGGCAATGTCACAGCCGCTTTCGCACTAAACGGAACAGAAATTCCTGCACATGACCTCCATGGAATTCCTTACACTATTTTTAAAAAGACCGCTGAAACTCTCACTCCCCGAAATCTTCTTAAATTCAGAAGAAGAATGTCCGGCTCATCAAAAGTCTTTAATGAAATATTCAACCAGTCTTTCAGCGACAACGAGACAAACCTTCTACAACAACAGCTGCTTTCAATTTTAAAGTGGCAGGATGAAAAGAAACGNTTCCGGCTNCCATGGAAAAAAATATTTCTTTCAGATGATGACGCTATTTTTCCAGCCGGCAATATGCATAGGTTTTGGCANGAGAGGAAAGGANATACNAATATNGACGTGATTCGTTTGGCCGGACCACATTATATCCCTCTTGAACAGATTATAAAAACCGTAATTCCTGATTTCGATAAAGTCTCGAAACAATTCAGCGGTGCAAAGGAATCTTACGACCGTCAGGCAGTAGCTCAACAGAAGCTTGCCAAAACATTAAGCAATTTTCTGAGCGACAATGGCATGAAACGNGGATTATCTATTCTTGAGGTTGGACCGGGAACAGGATTGTTCACAAAAGAGATTATACGCAACTTCCAACCTCGCACACTCGATCTCGTTGATATATCCGATGTCGTCCCCACCGTTCCCAACGTTCCTTTCTCTTTCTTCCGGGCTGATGCTGAAGAATGGATTTCGCAAACGGAGAAACGATNTGACGCAGTTCTGTCCTCGGCCACGGTGCAATGGTTTGTAAATCTGAAGCAATTCATTAGAAACGTATCAGANAAACTTAATGAGAATGGAATATTTGGTTTCTCCACATTCCTTCCCCGGAATCTTGAGGAACTGGATGNNCTGCGCCCTTCTCCGCTTCACTATCACTCCGAAAAGGAAATAATTGAATGGATGGAGTCTTTCTTTGATAATATAAATATTGTAAAATCCGTTTTTCAATTAAAGTTTGACTCTCCATCCGAACTGCTNCGTCACTTGAGGGAGACAGGAGTGGCCGGGTCGGCTCCTTCCGGTAAACTATCTCTTTCCAAACTCAGAAATATCAAAACCTTGACTTTTCACTGCGCNTGNTTCACAGCGGTGAAAAAATCTAAATAACGAAAATAAATCTTATAAGATGGAAATTATAAAGACAGAAATCGAAGGTCCCGTAATTCTAAAACCCAAAGTGTTTCATGATGCCAGAGGATATTTCTACGAAAGTTATAACAAGGAGGTTTTTGACAAGCTCGTTTATCCTGTTGATTTCGTGCAGGATAATCAGTCGATGTCAACATTCGGTGTGATGCGCGGACTTCACTTCCAACGTCCTCCTCACGCTCAGGCAAAACTCGTGAGATGCATNAAGGGNAGAGTGCTTGATGTGGCNGTNGATATACGNAAAGATTCNCCCACCTACGGCAAGCATGTNTCCGTGGAACTTACCGANGAGAATATGCTTCAGTTTTTCATTCCGCGTGGATTCGCCCATGGTTTNGTAGTGCTTAGCGATGTAGCGGTGTTCCAATATAAGTGTGATAATCTATATGCGCCCGAAGCNGACGGAGGGATTTCAATACTGGATGACTCTCTTGGAATCGACTGGGGGATCGACCTTGAAAAAGCGATTCTGTCTGAAAAAGACATGCATCATCCGATGCTGGCCGATTTCGACAGCCCGTTCTAATTATATCCTTAGAGTCCATCCAATAAAATCTGTTAATGCCAGGGTCGCAGATGTGCCTTGGATATCGCTATGCAGATTCAGGCGCATAGCGGGCTATGCAACTGAATCAAAGAGCGATAGACAAGGT
>JAAVEA010000007.1:11973-96161 GCA_014801535.1 Bacteroides sp. | reverse complement strand
ATTTCGGCTTCGTCGTAGATTACTTTGCCACCGATTTTGTGGTAGGGGAGGATGTTGTCATTGCGGAAGTTCTGGAGGGTTCGACGGTGGAGCGAGAGTCGGTCGGAGAGTTCTTTGTCATCAATGAAGGTCTGACCATTGAGTGCGGGACGAACGCTCTTGGCAATA
This sequence comes from Bacteroides sp., assembly GCA_014801535.1. GTDB lineage: Bacteria > Bacteroidota > Bacteroidia > Bacteroidales > Muribaculaceae > Lepagella. Next base: position 95,993 of record JAAVEA010000007.1, on the reverse strand, counting down.
GTGTCAATCATCTCGGTTAATTCACGGGCATCTGCAAAGAATGCCTCTACTGAAGGATGACGTTTGGTGATGATTTCTTCTGTCATGGGCAGTCGTCGGCCTCCATACGGTTGTCTGAAAGGAATTGTGCGATGTCAGATGCGCAGAACAGGCAGTTGCCTCCGGCTTCTTGGAAATAGCCGAGTTTGCCATTGGCTTTGAGTGTCTGTAATTGACGTGGCGCAAAACTTATACCTCAATTTTTGTGTCTCAGACTCATAGAGAGTTGGACACGTACATTCAAGATACTATATTTCAGCGTTATTCGTCAAAAAAGAGTGGGACAACACTCAATATTCAGAAAAATTGCGAAAAACGGGACATTTTCGAGCGAAGTGGTATTTTGTAAAATTCACAAATACAGCTTATTAGTACGGTTTTAGGTGTAAATTTTGAATTATCAAAATCTATTCCCGAATTTTACACCGCAGACTGCTCGGATTTGCCGGTTTTTGAGGTTTTAGGATAAAAAAATATCGCTGAAAACGTTTGATTTTCAGCGATATTCCTCATTTAGAGGTCTTGTCTTGTGTTCCGCGTGGGGCCGGATAATATCGCATTAACTAAGTAATATTCAGAAAATTGTAATGCCGCACTTTCCGTTGTTCACGAATTGCACACGGCATTATTTCAATGTTCTTCCCCATTGTTTCCATTGGGTACTACAAAGTTAATAAAATTCAGTCTGATAGCCAAATCCCTCAGTCTAAAAGTCAGATACTTTCAGAATAGTTACTTCCTTGCCCTTCCACTTGTATTTTTCTTTTTGGTCATTAGTAATGACGATGAGGTTGTTGCAGTGGAGTTCTTCGGTGGCTTCGACGAGGGCGTCGAGTTCTCGTTTTCGGGTTTTCTGGGAGGACATATCGTAGCAAACTTGAATGAGCTGCTCTACCTTACTTCCTTTTCGAGTGACGAAATCAATCTCTTTGTCGTTGCGTGTGCGATAGTAGAACAGTGTTTTGCCGGGAATATATCCGCGGCGTAACAGCTCCACAAGACGAGGAGGACGACCCATCATCATTAAGGTTCAGCCCTTTGATTTAGGATTATATTTTTCATTCTACAGTCATAATAGAATGTAAAAATAATCGATTTTATCCAATAAATTCACTGTACTGGATAAAATAGTATATTTTTATCCAATAAAAGGGTGTGTATTGATTGAAATAAGTAAAAAATAGCATGCAATTCCCGCTAACTCTATTGAAGGTTCTGGTAAAACCTGTGCCGAACAGTGCGCAACTGGGTCGGTCAAGGCTGCATAATACTTGGAGCCCTGCGATAGTTTACCTTTTTAACTGTCATACAAATTTAACTGCCATACAAAAAAATCACGATTAAGAGAATGGAATAGTACAAAAAATTGCGATTATAAACGCAATTTTTACAAAAAACTGAGTTTAGAAACTGTCATGACCGCATTATACCATGAAATAGGATGATTTTTTAGTCGTAATTCAGAGCAAAAGCATCCTGATAAGATATAGGTGAGCGGGTGTCTTTATTCTCAATCCAACCTTTTTCAAGATGGCTCGTCTGAGATATTTCTCCAGCACTCATGTTTGAAAACAAAGCGCATACTTTATCAATAGTGCTTAATTCAGACTCGTTGAGAATATTGTCTGTATTCTTTGTTGCTTCCAACTTGATACCGCTCTGACCGCTTGGATATACAAATTCTTCCATATCTATTCCGGGCAAGGAAGTGTATAATGTTCCCCATTGCTCAGGAACCGGACCAAATGGCAACGCTTTATATGTAATGCCGGTTATGCCATATCCGTGATTCTTGTAGTGAATGAAATCGGTATAGAACAGCAGTTTATTCATTTTTGTTACAAAGGTCGAGCCAATAGTCGATATAATCAGTTGTACCACATTTGCAACTTTATCGGTGGACAGAGAGCGAAAACCTGTGTATTCCGATGGTTGCACGATAGGTTTGTAATCACCGTCCGCGGCCTCCACCTTCTTTTTTATCCGTAGATACTCCTGTTCACTCATCTCAGATTTTGATGCCTCTACAAAGGTCATGAAAACATCTTTTTCACGCGCGGCAATGATCGTCCGGGCATTTGAAACACTCGGCACCTCTCCATCTTCATACATACGATATTGGTTTATGCCGAAACCAAGTATCTGCGACATTTTTGCAGCGGACAAACCATAGTGTTCCCTTATTCCTGCGATCTCATCAGGAAAAGGGATGCCGTGCTTAATACGATATTGATTATACACTTGAAAAATATTCGCCTCATCCATTTCGGTGGTTGTCCACATCTCTCCGTCTTCATCAATGATTCCGGTATGGATGTAGGAATACTCCTCCTTTCGGAAAGTAGTGGTTCTTACTTCCTGAAAGTATTTTTCTCCGGGTAACAGCTTATTGTTTTCCATCGCCTTTATTCTTTAATGGGTAAGACATTGGATGTTCTGCTTTATGAAACGATATACATATGGTATGGGAGTTAGGCTTCCCAAGAGTAATCTTGATATAGACTTCGTTTCCTCTCACATCTTTGCCGAATACCCACATTTCACCTTGATTATTCAAAGCATCCACAATCGGACCTTCGGAATAATCATAGCAGTTCAGATTCATTATTACCTCCATTCGTTGATTAGGTGTGATACCTAAGTCAACGAGGCTATTCTGGTTTTTCTGGCGATCATCGCGGAAACGTATTCCGAAAATTTTGACTTTCAGACTGAAATCCTCTAAGAATTTTTCGACTTGCTCTTTCGTAATCATAGTGCAAAGATAATAAATCTTTATCAATAATACAACTTTATCGTTGTATTAATTTTATAAATACCACAATTTATAAACTCTGAGAGGCGTGACTGTTCGCGGTTTGGTACACCTACGGACACGAAAAAGGTCACAAATTCGACAAGGATTTGTGACCTTTTTGTAGGCCACCTGAGGATCGAACCCAGGACGCGAACATTAAAAGTGTAGTGACTCTCAAGACCTTTCAAAGCTTCGCTAACGCTCTGCTTTAAAAGGCAACCAGTTGAGTTAGCGAACCTTACAGCTATCTTATTATTTTCGATAAATTACCTGCTAAAATCTTTGGTTTAACTGTCGGTTTAACTCGATTAGTCATTCCGAGATTGGTTGGTAATATATTTAATGTTCTCTTTATGAAAACATAGTTATAAAATGTTGTTGAGGATTGCAAGGTTTAAGTTAGTAAATGTAAGGAGGTTGTGCGGATAAATAAATATAGTTAAATATCTCATTATACTAAATATTTGGATATATTATACAACTAGGTTAGTGATACACAGTTTATGATGGAGAAGATTTGCATAGTTAAAATAAGTTGTTATCTTTGTATATCACTAAGAATGTTCTTCTTAATGATTTATATATGTCAGATTGTATGAAAATTACAATGTTGAAAAGGAGCATTTGGACTAATAATCCATTTGCTCCTTTTTTACTTTCATAACCAGTTATTTATAGCCTAGAACCTGTTCAGACAGGCAAGAACAGGGCAACTCAGCGCTGAGTTATTTCTTTATAATATTTATGCAAAGACTTTAATTCATTGTAAACCTCAAAAGCCTTCATAAACTTTTCTTTGTTACCATTAGGTCTATCAGGATGTGTATTTAAACGCATCTCTCTATATGTTTTCTCTAGTTCCTCCTCCGTAAAGTCTATAGGAAGATTAAAGAAAGCACAAAGAATGGGATAGTTTTTAAGAGCATATTCTCTATGCTCAATTTCTATTCGCTGATACCATTCTTTTTCTTCTTTAAGAAACTCTTCATAATTATCTGGACAGTTGAACATCTTTATCTCTATTAAAGCACTTCTCTGAGATCTAAATCTCTGTTAATAGATATGCTGTTTTATTTTTAAGTGTGCCTCTTACATTATCGAGTTGCCCTTGAATAACACATTGGCGAATATACTCGAATATATTTTCTTCGGCTGTTTTTTTAGGAATCCTTGCATCAGTTACCGCAGGTGTGTTAAGAACAGAAACAAGGTTGCTTTCTTTGTTTAAAGAAAAGCCCTTTCCTTTTATGGTTACAATGAATTTCTTGCCTTTTACTGCATTCCAGAATTCGGACGCTGTCTTAAATTTTTCACAAATATTCCCTCTGCACTGATCTTTGAGAATAATTTCATCTAAAAGAGGTGAATTATAATCTTCGGTAATGCCTCTTGTAGAAAGTTGAGAGAACCATATCTTTTGAAATGGCCGATTAACAATGCTGAACTCCGCATTACTCCCTTTGAAATGAGGGTTTTCAAACTGTATTTCTTGCTTGTCTTCAAACCAGCGTATATCACCATCTGTGTTTCTTACGGCATCTTTTGAATGCAAGGCTATCTCTTCATAAGGCGTAAGAGGCCTACTATTTTCAACCATTGATTTATAATTCATAGTTGCTTCTTGGTAAATATAGGTAGTTGCTAATAATAAATCGATAAATGTTAATAAGCAGTTGGATAATTTTGAAGTAGTTTATTTACCCTTTAATTCTTATCAAATGTTCAAATTAGTTATTGATTACAGTTTAGTAAAGAGGCAAATGGATTATTAATCCATTTGCTCTCTTTTTGTTTATGCTTACTTTTTTCTCCAAGTACTATCTTGTGCAATAATTCGCAACTTCCCATTATCATTTACCAATTTCCATCTCATTGGCAAATCGTCACTAGTATCGGAATCCCATCTAATGATAATAATATCGCCCTCAATTTGATATGTCCCATAATCTTCATCTAATCCAGAAGAGTCTTTTTCACACCAATAGAATGTGTTGTTTGTGTAGAACTCAATTGTCGCATCTACCCCGGAGTTTTCACATACCCAAGTTCCCACGATTGACAAATTTTTGTCATTTTCGTCATCATCGCTGCTACAAGCAGAGAACCCAACACACATTAGCATGACAAAAAGAATCATGCCAAACATTCTAAACGTTTTCTTCATTTTTATGATTTTTTGATGCTTTATAGCTTCGATAAAGCGGTGTAAGTTTAAATTATTTTCTAACATAAAAAAGAAAGAGCATGAAGCTATTGAATATTACCGTTATGAAGCTCTGGACTGCTTTGCGTAAGTAATAGACAATAGCCCATGCTTCGATAATGAATATCGTTTGATATATACACTACAAAAGCATGAGCGCCTTGCTATTATCCTTACGCAGTCGTGAAATTGTCCAGATTCCATAACAGGGATAATTCAAATGCTCATTCTAATTATGCCGGCTCTCTCTTGAGCGCGTTGCAAAGTTAGCAAAAACATTTGAAATAGCAAACGATTGTCTATTGGATAAGGGTCAAGATGTTCTTTCCTACTCACCAGGCTTCCTGTAAATCATCGATTGCTCGGCAAAATTAGATAAAATCAATCGGGTTATTAGGGAATAAAAAATTCTCTTTTTTTGTTCCCCTTAAGAAAAATAGAAGTTGAAATGAAATTTGAAGTAGGGGATTGAAGGCGTATCAGGTATGGTGTAAAGATCTAAGTAGCGGACGGATAAATGCGTGTTACGAATAGGGCGTTAACCGTAAATGGTATTAATTGTGTTGAGATTGTGCTTATGGTATAATTTCAACACACCTTTTATATTCTCATCATCGAAATAGTAGTCTTTATTGACGGTTAATTTTGTAAAATAAGCTAACTTTGAAATCAGTAGGAGAGTGCTTTTGGTTGGGCTATTTCCACTCTTTCTTTTTGATGTAAATTGAGGATAAAGGTCGAAGAAACATCGGAACATGTCAGCAAAAAGGCCAATCCGTTTGTAATCCAGCAGGTCGCTTACTCTGACTTTTCCTGAATTTAAGATGCTTCCGTCACTTATGGAAGGTAATGCTTCTCGGCAAAAGAAAGCTATGGCAGACAGGGTGTTGGGGTTATGTATCTTCAATGTTCGCCCTTTAATGTGGAGGGTCATTTCCATTTCCTGCTTTGGAATAATCCTCTTAATTGCAGACACAGATCCTACGTTTTGTTCTATAAAGCTTATCATGTCCTCAATCTCCTGTTTTGGTGTGGGTTCACAAACCAGGGTGTTCAGTGTGCTACCGCTAACATAATCTGATATGAACAACAGGAGATACCAAAACTTTACAGGGTCAATACCCATGGCTCTAATTATATCAATAACATTTTCGTTGTCATTCGACTTTTGGGCGAAGTAATCTTCATAATTAAAATATACATTCAGTTTTCCACTATTATATCTTCGCTTGAATATAAACGGGGCTTGTGAGTCAACTTTGTGCGGGGTTCCGTTACTGTCAAAAGCAATATCCGGAGCAAACACATCAGCCACCTTGATCATGTACTCCAAAATGTTGGCTTCGCCTTCATCATATACTTCTGTCTGGAATTTTTCTACAGGCATCTTTTTAAAATTTCTTAAAACGTGAATACTTAATGAAGATAAGTAGAAAACAATATATTTTTGGGAGTTGCGTATGAACATTGCATCGACAGCCATGGCTTCCTTTTCGGAATAGGGAAATGGCTTTAAAATAAAAGAAAAAGCAGTCAGACTAAAGTCTGACTGCTTTTTCTTGTGATCCGCCTGGGGCTCGAACCCAGGACCCCAACATTAAAAGTGTTGTGCTCTACCAGCTGAGCTAGCGAATCATCCTAAGACTCTCGGTCGAACTTTGTCTCTAACTTTGCTCTCTATCGTTAGTGTTTCTCCCGAAAAGCGATGCAAAGTTACGATGTTTTTTTCAAACTTCCAAATATTTTATCAAAAAAATTTTTTGTAATTTTGTAATCGTTAACGGTTGATGAGCCTTTTTCAACGTTGCTTTTGTTTGTAATTGTCGGAAAATCCAACGGTTAACGTTCCCCGAAGTTGTAAGAGACGGGAATAAAAAATTTTTTCAATAAAATTAAAAATAATGGATATATCAGTTGTAGTGCCTTTATATAACGAAGAGGAATCTCTTCCGGAGCTCACAAAATGGATTGAGCGGGTGATGACGGAAAACGGGTTCTCTTATGAGATACTATTTATTAATGATGGCTCGACAGATCGTTCTTTAGATGTGATTAAACGGCTTGCCGGGGAGAATGACGCTGTTCATGCCGTGAGCTTTTCAAGAAACTATGGAAAGTCTCCTGCGTTGAATACAGGCTTTATCCGTGCCAAAGGGGATGTGGTGATAACTATGGATGCCGATTTGCAGGATAGCCCTGATGAGATTCCTGAATTATATCGCATGATTACAGAAGAGGGGTATGACCTCGTTTCCGGATGGAAAAAGAAAAGGTATGACCCCTTGTCGAAGACTATCCCGACCAAGCTTTTCAATGCAACGGCAAGAAAGGTGAGCGGAATAAAGAATCTTCACGACTTCAATTGCGGACTGAAGGCATATCGTCGTGATGTGGTGAAACATATTGAGGTATATGGAGACATGCATCGCTATATCCCTTATCTGGCAAAGAATGCAGGTTATAAGAAGATAGGGGAGAAGGTTGTGCAGCATCAGGCCAGAAAGTATGGGACCACTAAATTCGGTCTTGACCGTTTTGTGAATGGTTACCTTGATTTAGGCACACTATGGTTTCAATCTAAATTCGGAATAAAGCCGATGCATATATTCGGTCTGTTGGGTTCCTTGATGTTTCTTATCGGTTTCATCGCTGTTTTTGTGGTCTTGCTGCTCAAGATAATTGCCATGTGTTCCGATACGTTTAATTTCTGGGTTACGAAATCGGTTTATTTCTATCTTTCTCTTGCTTTCATGATACTCGGGGTGCAGTTTTTCTGCACAGGGCTTATTGGAGAACTCATCACCAGAAACTCAGCGGAACGTAACAATTATTTGATTGCGGAGGAGTTCTGATATGACAGGGAAAAAGAAAAGAGCGGTCTCTCTGTTGGCTACGGCAGGTATTGTTTCAGTCGGGGTTATCACGGGATGCTCCACTGAAGAATGTTACGAAAACCGGAACGCGCTTCCGTATGCCGGTTTTTATGGAGTTATGGAAGGGGAGATGACCGCCATAAGTATTGATTCGTTAAGGGTATACGGTATAGGAGCCCCCGGCGACTCGATTTTGTCGACGGGAAGCCGTGCTGTATCGAACCTTTATCTTCCATTCAGAATAGATTCCGATACGACATCATATGTGTTCAAACTCATCAACAAGGCTTATGAACCTTATGATATAGCTGATACCGTTACATTTGTCTATTCCAGGGAGGCCCGATTCGTATCGGCTGCCTGTGGGGCGAGCTATGTGTATACGATTCAAGACATACGTAACACCGGTTTACTGATCGATTCTGTAGTTGTGCCCGGTGGTAGAATCACCAATGCTGATATGGAGAATATTCAGATATATTTCAACACCGGAGAGACACCGGACATTTCTGAAGATTAAAATGAGAAGAAGCATATATGTCATATTGTCCTTGATTGCATTTATGGTTGTGTCGGTGATGACGATACACCCGAGTGCTCAGGCCCAAGCCACTGATCCTATGGAGAAGCCGGACAATATGGGAATAGAGGATCTTTTTACCGACAGTGTGGCCAACGACTCTCTTACAGTATCGGAAGCCTCGGCAGACAGCGTGGCCAGTGGGCCAGTGCAACGCCCGAACCGCACCATCACACCTGTAGATATTGATGATCAGAAACCTACGGTTGTGATGCACTATTATGACAAGCATGGTGATCCGCTGCCAGAGCCTGTGATGTTCCTTGCAACCCTTGACACTGTGACGAAGCCTAAATCAAAGCCGGTTTACCCGCTTTATAATGGAGTAAGCATAGGAGCTAATTTTGCAGACGCGATACTTATGGCTGCGGGTCAATCATATGGCAGTTTCGATGTTTGGGCCGACGTTTCACTTCACAACTGGTTCTTTCCGGTGATTGAAGCCGGTTTAGGTTTTGCAAATTCCACTCCGGAGAATTTAAATTTTTCATATAAAACAAAACCATCATTTTATACCAAGATCGGTATAAATTACAATTTCCTCTATAAAAGCAATTCAGACTATCAATGTTTCTTCGGATTGCGTGCAGGCTACTCGAATTTCTCCTATGAGGTCAACGATGTATCCATCGGTAGTGACTATTGGGGTGAGCAGCAAACTCTTAATCTCAAAGGGTTGAGCGGTCATGCATTTTATGGAGAAGCGTTGGCCGGAATAAAAGTGAAAATTGTAAAGAACTTTTCGTTGGGTTGGAGTCTGAGATATCATTTCAAATTCAAGACCATCTCCAATTCACTTTCGAATCCGTGGTTCATTCCCGGGTATGGCGCGAATTCTCCGATATCCTTCTCTCTATCCGCCATATATACCATCCCTGGACCCGGCAGAATGGAAGAACCCGCAGATGCACGTAATTGAGTCTTTTGAACCTACTTGCAGTGAGTTTGTTATTAAGAGAAAGTAAACAAAGGAAATACAGATTCACTATGCGTAAAGTCACTAAACTTATAGGAGGTGCCGCCTTGGCACTCTCAGCGATTGCAGGGATCAGTCAGGAGGCTGATGCATGTTCCCGTATTCTTTATCAAGGCACAGACAGCCTGTTTGTAGTTGCCCGTTCGCTTGATTGGAAAACGCCAATACCCACAAATCTCTACGTATATCCGCGCGGAGTAAAGAAAGTAAGCAGCGATCAGCCCGGAGCGATCAGCTGGACATCCAAATATGGTGCGGTATATGCTGTGGGATACGACGGAGGTATCACGGAAGGTATGAATGAGAAGGGTTTGGTGATTAACGGACTGTTCTGCAAGGGCACTGTTTATGGAAACGAGGAGACAGCCAAACGTCCTCCAATGTCGATGGCAATGTTCGTGGGTTGGTTGCTCGATATGAATGCTACAACCGATGAAGTAGTGGCCGTGCTGGAAAAACAGGATTTCAATATAGGCGGTGCAACATTTGATGAAGGCACTGTCTCGCAGTTACATTGGGGAGTGACAGATGCCACGGGAAAGAGTGTGATTTTCGAATTTGATCACGGTAAGGTGCGTGTATACGATATGGGAGACTACCGTGCTATGACCAACGATCCCCAATGGCCTGACATGAAGGCTATCATAGACTACTGGGATAAGATCGGAGGTAAGAATATGCTTCCGGGCACTGTTTCAAGTCCGGACCGATGTGTAAGAGCCAATTATTTCGCTCATCATGTTAAGCCTGTGGGTGACACAGATCTTGGAGTGTCAATAGCTCGCAGTGTGCTGATGAATTCGTCTGTGCCTTACACATATGAAATCGAAGGGGCGCCTAATCTCAGCAGCACCCAGTGGAGAAGTTATGCAGATACAAGAGACTTGAGATATTACTTCGATATAGTCACCAATCCCGGCTATTATTATGTAGATCTTAATAAAGTGAATCTCAAGGAGGGTGCTCCTATTCTGAAGCTTGACACTTCGGCAAAGGAGTCTGTGTTGCTTGTAGGAGATGCAACTAAGGCTATGAAAAAATCAGAAGGATTTACACCTATGTATTGATGAAAAGGCTATCGAAAGATGAACGTATAGGAGCCACGGCAATCGCGCTCGTGGCTCTTCTTATTTGTGGAGGTTCGTTTCTATGGAATCGTAGGGAACGGGGTTCGGAGGCCTCTGAAGAGGTTGTGAAAACAATAATACTCGCCTCAGACAGTGTGGATTCGGATAAAGAATCAACAGATGAGGAGAGGGCTTTTGATTCAACCAAGGAAAAAAGGGAAAGGAAAAAGAGACAATCGAAAAGCGAGAACAGAGAGAAAAAGAGGACTACGCGGAAATCAAATAAAAATTCCGAAAAGAAAAAGCAGGAAAAAGCTCCTCCAAGAGATTATCTGTCAGATCCGATATAGAGATAAGTAGCTACTAAAAATTAATCGATATATGCTTCACTAAGAAGATGAAAGAATCTTGAACGTTAAAACTCGTTCTTTTGGGTATCTTTTACCTTATCATTCAGTCGCATACGAAAGTATGCTCCTTACTTCTGCGGCAAAAGCTACTCAAAAATAACTTCGTTTTATCTGTTCATTAATTCTTAGTAGCTACTTATAAGATAAGAATTCACACTTTGAAAATTCCCTCTGTAATCTTCTTTGAGCTAAAGTCGGTTGATTCCAAACACACTCCAAGGCAATTGAGCTAAAATAAATTTTATTATTTCACCGTGTAAAAACGTGTTTTATAACATATAATATAGCGTACATGTCGTAACTTTTTAGTAATTTTGCGCGTTCAAAGGGATAAAAATATAAAATGAAAGAATAATCCAATGCAGGACATCAGAAATATTGCGATTATCGCACACGTTGACCATGGCAAGACAACACTTGTTGATAAGATGCTTCTTGCCGGCCATCTTTTCAGAGAGAACCAATCGACCGGTGAATTAATTCTTGATAACAACGATCTTGAGAGAGAACGAGGTATAACAATCCTTTCAAAGAATGTATCGATTAATTACAAAGGCACTAAGATCAATATAATCGATACTCCGGGACACGCCGACTTCGGAGGAGAGGTGGAGCGAGTGCTTAACATGGCCGATGGATGTCTGCTGCTTGTTGATGCTTTTGAAGGACCGATGCCTCAGACCCGTTTCGTTTTGCAGAAAGCCATTCAGATGGGATTGAAGCCGGTTGTGGTGGTAAATAAAGTTGATAAGCCTAACTGTCGTCCTGATGAAGTGAATGAAATGGTGTTCGATCTGATGTTCAATCTGGATGCCACCGAAGATCAGCTTGATTTCCCTACAATCTATGGATCGGCAAAACAGAATTGGATGTCGACCGACTGGCGTAAGCCTACGGAAGACATTACTGCAGTGCTTGATGCAATAATAGAATATATTCCGGCACCCGAACAACTCGAAGGGGATCCTCAGCTTCTCATAACCAGTCTTGACTATAGCAGTTATGTAGGGCGAATTGCCGTGGGAAGAGTGCATCGCGGCACACTGCGAGAGGGGATGGAACTCGGATTGTGTAAAAAAGATGGCACTGTGACCAAACAGCGCATCAAGGAACTTCATGTGTTTGAAGGGATGGGACGCAAGAAAGTATCGGAAGTTTCAAGTGGAGATATATGTGCCATCGTCGGCCTCGAAAACTTTGAGATCGGTGATACGCTCACACTTTTTGATAACCCGGAACCTCTTCCGAGAATCGCTATCGATGAGCCAACTATGTCAATGACATTCACCATCAATGACTCACCCTTTTTCGGAAAAGATGGAAAGTTTGTGACCTCTCGTCATATAAACGACCGTCTTGAAAAAGAGCTTGACCGCAATCTTGCCCTTCGTGTCAAGAAGGGGGATATGGAAGATAAATGGATTGTTTACGGACGCGGTGTGCTTCATCTTTCAATCCTTATCGAGACAATGCGTAGGGAAGGATATGAATTGCAGGTAGGTCAGCCCCAGGTTATCATCAAGGAAATCGACGGGGTTAAATGCGAACCGATAGAGTCCTTATCGATAAATGTGCCTGAAGAGTATTCATCGAAGGTGGTTGATCTTGTTACGCGCCGAAAGGGAGAGATCGTATCGATGGAGACACGCAATGACCGGATCGACATAGAATTCCATATACCGTCGCGAGGCATAATCGGTCTTCGTAACAACATTCTTACCGCTACCGCCGGAGAAGCTATTATGGCGCATCGCTTCCTTGAATATCAGCCATGGAAGGGAGATATAGAAAGACGCACCAACGGTTCGCTCATCGCTATGGAGGCAGGCACAGCATATGCCTATGCAATTGATAAGCTTCAGGATCGCGGACGTTTCTTTATCTTCCCACAGGAAGAGGTATATGCGGGTCAGGTAGTTGGAGAGAATGCGAAGGATCAGGATATAGTGGTGAATGTCACTAAATCTAAAAAACTCACCAACATGCGTGCTTCCGGGGCAGATGACAAGGCCAGGATTGTGCCCCCTGTTATTTTCTCACTCGAAGAGGCATTGGAATATATCAAGGAAGATGAATACGTTGAGGTGACTCCCAATCATATTCGTCTGCGCAAGATCATTCTTGACGAAAACGAACGTAAACGGGCAAACAGATAATTGCTATAGCGAAATGAACCAACAAGGGAGAAGATTGTTTTATAATATGAAAGGACAATCTTCCTCCGGCAGGCGCGAAGCCGCTTTGAGGTGAAAGTCGAGATAAGTTATACAATAAAAGCAAGCATCCCTGAATTGTTAACAATTCAGGGATGCTTGCTTTTATTGTATGGAGCCTTATTTATCTTTTTTCTGTTTTCTGTATTGAGCCGGTGTAATTCCGAAAAATTTATTGAAATGACTGTAATATGTGGCCCGGCGCACATATCCGCATTCTTCGGCAATTGCATCAATGGTCCAGTCAGGATGTTCCTGAATAAGTTTTACCGAATGTTCCACTCTGAGTTTGTTTATGTAATCATTTATGGAAAGACCTGTATAATGTTCGATCAGGGAGATTACCTTAGTCCTCGGCAAACCGCTGCAGGTGATTATGCTTTCCCGATTAAAGCCGGGATCCTTAAAAATATTGCTGTTAAGAATCTTAGTCTGCATCTCGGCAAACATATCCATATTCTCTCGGTCAGAATCTTTCAGATTATCTTTTATACTATTCAGTTCAATCATTTCATCAACGCGACTGGCAGCTATTTTTTGTTCTCTCACCGATTTCCTATAAGCTCTGAAAAGAAGGAAAATGATGATAAAAGCAAGAATAGCGAGCGCAAGGGCAAAGCCTGAAAAAATCTTCCTTTTCTGTAGAGAGTTTCTGGCATTGGTTAAATTCATTTCCATTTCGTTAAGAGCAAATATTGAAGCCATTTCATTTGCTCTTAAAGTGTTTTCTCTGTTGTAGAGACTGTCTCTGATAGCGCTTTCCCGCAGCGAAAGTGCATATGCCTCCTTATAATTCCCCAGACCGGCCATAGCCACCGCATCCGATCTCAACAGGCTGCGATAGTCTTCATTAATCGTATCACCATTAGTCAGGAAAGGGTATAGAGGAGATGTAGCGGCAAGCACTTTGTCCCACTTTTGGGCTCCAATCAGATAATCGATTATGTAGGCTCTGCCAAATGGTGTTGATGCGAATTGAGTCTTATTGAATGCTTCATATGCGTTCAAGGCCTCTTCTTTTTTTCCGGCGTTTTGAGCGCAAGAGGCTAATCTTGCATATGTATAGGCTCTCTGTTGGTCAGTATATCCATCGGGAGCACCTCCCAGTTGATCAATTCTGTTGATTAATTCCAGACGTTTACCCCCTTCCTTCAAGGCGTCATCAAATCTGTCATCTGTAAACAGCTCCACCACTTTAACCCCGTAAGCAGAAGAAACATTTGCAAGAACTCTAACATCGCGTGATGCACCTCCGCGAGAGAGAATCTGATCAATGTAATCATATCCTTTCTGTCTTTGGTTCATTTCAAATGATGTTTTGGCCATGGTGAGGAGGATATTCAGCTCCGCAGCCAGATTCCCGGAAGCACGAGCCGACAGCATGGCCTCGGAAAGAGAAGATATGCTCTGACTATAATTGCCAAAAAAGGTTTGAGCGGTGGCAAGCAATGTCCAGGCATTTATTTTTTCAGCTTCATTATTATTTATTGAATCGTTTGCAAGCGCCTCGCGGGCATATTTCTCTACAAGCGGGAACATGCGTTTTTCATTATAAGCAATACTTTTAAGCAATGCTATTTGATAAACCGGTATTGTTTTATTCTCCCCCTTCTCAAGATTGAACAGCACATTCAATACGGAATCAGGATTTTCCACCACCTTTTTCTTAAGATGATGTAAAGAGAGATTCTCTCCATGAGCTGGAGAGACCCTGATAGTCAGAAAGACTAAAATCAAAACATAAGTGAATAAATTTTTCATAGTGCAAAATTAAAAAAATATTTTAAACTGTAATTTAAAATAAGAATTTGGCCTTTATGCAAAAAAAAGAGATGTAAATTGTTGAAAGACAATATATAGACGATAAGAGTACATTAAATAGTACATAATAAAAGGGATGTGTACTGATGTCGATGTGCAAAATAGCACAAATTTCAAGCACGTTGGGTTGCAAAATTAGAGTCAAACCACTAATTTTGCCATTGAAATAATTCCCTTCAGAGGAAGGGAGAGTGAGAACCGAAGGTGAATAACCTGAGGTTTCAAAATGCGTTTTAAGCAGATTCATAATTTCCCGAAACTACCACCTTTGGAAATTTATGCCTTGAAACGGGTTGTCGGTTTACGATGCAATCTGTTTCATGAATTTGCAGACGAATGCGCTCGGGTATGTAATAATACCGACCAACCCGCTGTGGTCTTTTTGACCTGGCGGTGTTGGTGTGTAAGTATTGATGCATATTACGAGGCCATATCGTTTTGTTGTTCGGCATAAAGGGCTGTGGTAGGCCCCGGGAAATGACAACAGGCGATGTGGCCTCTTGTTGTGTGCAGATATTTCAATAAAAATTATACATTATAAATACTTTATGACATCTATGAAAATAAAATGGATATGTTTTTTGCTCGGATTGCTATTTTCAACCGTTTCCTCATTGGCTGATAGTTTTGAATATGAGAATATAACATATGCTATTCTCGATGAAGAGGAAAGAACATGTGCAATTCAGTCACAAGGTTTAAACTCCGGTTCCTTTTGGAGACTGGATCTGCCTTCTCATCCGAAAGATGGAGATAAAGAGTATACTCTTGTAGAAATTTCCAATTATGCATTTTCCAATATTAAGATTGAAGAACTGACGGTTCCTAACACAGTGAAGAAGATTGGAAGTGGGTCTCTGGATGGAACAGGCCTTTCCAAACTTATAATAGAAGATGGAGAAGAACCAATTGGATTATGCTATGATTTAGGATTCACGGTAAAAACCATTACCGATCTATATATGGGGAGAGACTGGTATGTCGATGATGCAAAAAGTTTCAGCTTGTTTCCAAATGTGGAAACGTTAATTTTAGGGAAATATGTTAAGAACATTCCTTCCTATGCCTTTTTTAAGGCAAAACTTAATGAGGAATTAATTTTGCCGGAAACATTGGTTTCCATAGGAGAGAAAGCATTTTTTGACACACAAATTAGTGGAGATTTAATAATTCCATCATCAGTTACTTCAATATCGTCGGATTCTTTTTCAGAGTGCAGCAATATAAAGAGATGTATTTGCCCTGAAAGATTCAGATTTCAAATGAATAGTCTTGGGTATATGATTTTTTATCCTGATTATAACTCCCAATTTAACGAAGATGGATGCCTTTACAGTAATGACAAAACCAAACTCTATTATGTGCCATTGAAATTTTGTGGAGAATACGAGCTGCCTTCATCTGTGACCTCAATTGGAGATTATGCGTTTGCTTACTGTGATCAAGTTACATCTGTTAAGCTGCCCTCTTCATTAAAAGGTTTGGGAACAGGTTGTTTTGAAGGATGTTCGCAACTTTCGGGAGAGTTTGATATTCCGGAAGGTGTGAAAATATTAAATTCCAATACATTCAAAGACTGTAAGAGAATCACAAAAATCAAGCTTCATAATAATATAAGTTCTATCCAATCGGAGGCATTCTCAGGATGCTCTTCATTGGAATCAATGAAGCTCCCCTCCGGCATAGAAAGAATATATTATGGACTTTTTAGCGGATGCACGTCGCTCTCGGAGGTTACACTTCCTGAAGGGATCCAATCAATTTACCCTAATGCTTTTTCGGGATGTGATGGATTAACTACCATAAATATACCCGAATCTGTTATCTCTTTGGGATCCGGTGTATTTAAAGGATGCAGTTCTCTCAACAACATAAATATCCCGGAAAGTGTGACATCAATCGGAAATTCTGCTTTTCAAGATTGTGGAAATTTAAGAGAGATTGTTTTGCCCGAGGGTTTGGTTAATATACCTCAGTCATGTTTTCAGGATTGCGCTTCATTGAATAAAGTTACTCTTAAAGGAGCTGTTGCAGAAATAGGTTTATCGACCTTTCAAGGATGTAATGATCTTAAAGATTTTGTGATTTCAAAATCATTGTTACCAGCGTTAGAAGGAGACAACTTCTCAGAAACAAATTACTTGAATACCCTGCTGACCATTCCTGAAAACATATTTATTGAATGTCTTTCGTCCTCTTGGAGTGCGTTCAGAAATCTTAAGGTTGGAGAGGATATATCGGTTCTCTTTTCCGACGGTATATTTGATTACAGAGAGTTCCCCGGAGATGATGTAAACCGTGCTGTTCTGATAAAGGGAAATTATTCAGGACTTCATTCGGCAAACATTCCGGATAGATTCACTGATGATAAAAAAATCCGATATTATATTACGATGATTGCTCCCGGCGCCTTTAAAGGATGCACAAACCTAAACTCCCTGACATTCTCTGATCGCTCACAGATAGACCTGATAGGAGAAAACGCTTTCTCGGGATGTACCGGTCTTAAGTCGGTGGAACTTCCCTCCTCTCTATCTGCCATCTCGGATGAGGCGTTTAGAGATTGCACTTCAATTGAATATGTTGCGATGAATCCCAACGTAAAGAAGATAGGAGAGGGCGCTTTCAGAGGATGCGTCAACCTTAAGGAAATCAATCTTCCCGAAAATCTCACATTAATTCCGAGATATTTATTTTCAGAATGCGTTGCATTGGAAAGTGTTGAGATACCGGAAGGAGTGACAACAATTAGTGAAGATGCTTTCTATCACACAGGTCTGAGGTCGCTTGTTATTCCTTCTTCGGTTGAGAATATCGGATCCAAGGCTTTCGCAGAATGCGATGAGATTATTAGTTTAGAGTTGGTTGATTCGCCTGCATGCGTAAATATTTCGAATGATTCATTCAGTAATGCGAGCTCCCTTAAAACTCTTAAGATCGGACGCGACTATACTAATTCTCCTTTTGCAGGAAGCGGAATTG
Source organism: Bacteroides sp. (assembly GCA_014801535.1). Classification (GTDB taxonomy): domain Bacteria; phylum Bacteroidota; class Bacteroidia; order Bacteroidales; family Muribaculaceae; genus Lepagella. The sequence continues at coordinate 78,032 of JAAVEA010000007.1, read as the reverse complement.
AGCAGCTTTCTATAGGCAACAATGTGACATCAATCAATGAGTCGGCTTATAAGGGATGTGTAAATTTAGCGAAATTGTCACTCGGGATCGGATTAAAAAGCATAAGTGATAACGCTTTCAATGGATGTTTAGCCTTGACGGAGCTGGTCGCTCCTCCATATGTCAGCATAATCGGATCAGGAGCCTTTGAGGAGGTTCCGCTTGATAAGATATGTTTGGGTAATAATATTGAATCAGTCGGAGATAAAGCGTTCTATGGTAGCAATCCGCAGATTGTGGCCATTACTGCTCAGCGTCCACCTGAGGCTTTCAACACAACATTCAGTGATTATGGAGGTATGCTTCTTGTCGATGGTGATGAGGATATTAAAGATCTGTACGACGACACTGATAAATGCTGGTATCGTTTCAAAAGTTCGTTGATGATTGTTGCTGAAAGAATAGAGACAGATCAGGCTCTGACTATCATGCCTGATTATGGTTCACAGGTGACACTGAATGCCAGAGTATATCCGGGGAACGCAACATTGCCGTATATCTTCTGGCACTCGACAAATCAGGAGGTAGCTACGGTTGATAATGACGGTGTGGTTACATTCCGTGATAATGATGTTGTAAGGAATACTCAATCAGAGGATGGAGAAGAATGTAGTATCATTGCATCCACTCTATATAACGACGGGCCTGTATTGAAATTTACTGTGGGCGATACAGCTACCGGGATCAATCTGCCCCATGGAGATGATTTTATAGGAGACGGGGCTGTAGGCAGCATCAAGGAGATCTGTGATATCAATGGAAGGAGAATATCGGCTAATCTGGATATGCTTCCAAAAGGAATATATATTGTAAGAACTTCAAATGGAGTATATAAGATTGCAAAATAAGTAGCTAATGTATTTGGAACGGGCGGACGCACCTTGGGTGCGTCCCTACATTGAGCCGATAACATTATTTATTTCTGAATGATACTTAAGTCAAATTTAAACACTGAAGTTGTTTAAACAACTTCACTTACTAATAATTAAATTTTAAATGAAAATGAAAAGAACATTTAAATGGATGTCAGCTATGCTGACGGTAGTGGCAATAGCATTTGCTGTAACTTTAACATCTTGCGGAGATGATGAACCCGACCAGACCAATATCTATACTGCGGGTTTTGGAGAAAGTCATTCCAATTCGCTTGATATGTTTTCCGAGATGCAAACAATTGAAAACGCTTTTAAATCGGAACTCGGCAACTCTCCCATTGTTTTGAACGGTAGCACAGAGAAATGTGATGCTGAAATCGTTGCAAAATGTCAGAAAGCCGAAGCTAAACTTTCGGGTATTGCATTCAAGTCTTCAATCCAGTATTTGGTCACAAACTCCACCAGCGGAAAAGTTGTTTACGATCACACATTCTCCTCTGGAAACTGATCCGAACCATTTCCCTTGAAATTTGAGAAGTTAAATATAGAGTCAGCCAAGAGAATTTAAACTGATTTCTAAAATCAACGAGTCCGATTTATACAATCGGACTCGCTTCGTATTTATTCAACCTGAAATGTATCAGAGAGGAGCACTCATCTTTTTATAGATATAACTTTTGGGACGAGAGAAACTTTTAGTAGGAGCGGCGTAACCGGGAAGATTGACAGCAGCATGCCCCTCCTTCATCCATTTTATAAGTTCATCCACCCATTTATTGGCTCCTGCTCGTGTTGGATGTGGATTAGTCTTGCTCTGACGCGGGAGCTGCAAACCAAGTCCGGAGAAATAATGACTCTCTCCAAGTGTTGAAGGTAGCCACTTGTCGAGTGCCGGTCCCCATTTGGGATGCGCAGGCCATGAAACCGGTCCAAGCCATATGATAGGGATATTTCCGATTGTGTTTTTAATCTTCTGCATATGGCCGGCAAGCTGAGTTTCCGGTTTAGCGGTTCCCATTTCATTCATTCCCAACGATACAAACACAACATCCGGATGTGATGCAGTGATGTATTGCTTCAATTTTGCTGCGTTATTGGCATATTTCCGCATTGTAGCTCCATCCCAGACCACTGTTGCTACTTCAAATCCGTTCTTTTCTCCATACGCTTGAAGGCGCTCCGCAAGCCATCCAGTGGTGGAATCACCGAAAAACATTATCTTTTTCACCACCGGCTTCTCTGCGAAGGTTTGGAGAGAGAGAAGAGATAAAAAGAGAAGGAATGCAATTCTATAGAATTTCCCTGATACCTTTTTACTTTTCATTTATGTCAAAATTTTATTTCAACTCCTCCTTTATCTGGGGAAGATATTTCATGGCTTCGCCGGCGGGGTATGAAAGTCTTTTCCAGTCGGACACCCTTGCGCCCGGAATAATTGCCGCTTTCAATTCCTCTTGTGTGGGAACAGAAGAAAGATTCTCATATTCTTCGAAAGTATAGCGTGTAAAAACAGAGTTCGGGCTCAGACCCTGACGATTCAGCCACCATCCGTCTTCAAGCTCGACCGGACGGGAATTCTCTGTTATGTCAGACGGAGCGGGATAATAAGCTAATGTGCCATCCTCATTGAGAGTTATAGCCACATTATTTGAATAATCACCTGTCATCTTGAAGGCAGTTGCTTTTAGGATAGTGCCTAACGGACGTGAACCGATGGGTTCAACCATCTTGACAACCTCGGGTTGAGGAGGGGTCTGGTCAGCAACTGTCGTATTTTTTTTTGAACATCCGAGGAGCATCATTGCGGGAATTAAAAACAATATTTTTTTCATATCTTTTCTTAATTAAAGTTATTCTTTAGACAACATTCAATTTGAATGTTTAACGCTCTTCACCATCTATTTTGTTTAGAAAGGATATCCGATTGCCAGATGGAATGCGAAAGCCTTCTTGAATTTTATATTGAAATAGTGGTTTGTGCCATTGTAATATGGGGCGTGAAGACCATACCCAAGGTCTCCGCGTATCACCAGCATCCCTATATCGACACGCAATCCGGCTCCTGTGCCAAGCGCAATATCTTTTAGGAAGGTCTTCCCCTGCAGCAGACCTCCGGGACGCTGCGGATCATTTTTAAGGAGCCATATATTGCCGGCATCCACGAACACAGCCCCGTGAAGGACACTGATTATTGGAAAACGGTATTCGGAGTTTAATTCAAGTTTGAATGTACCTGTCTGGTCGAAATAACCGTTTTGCATAGACTGTGGCGCACGATAAGAACCTGGTCCAAGAGAGCGGACCGTGAAGGCACGTATGGAGTTGGCGCCACCGATATAGAACTGTTCTGAATAGGGCACCTCTCTCGAATTTCCATAAGCATGAGCGGCTCCGATAAATATTCTTGAAACCAACCATTGGTCAGAGCCTCTGATCAGACGACGATTATAGACAAGCTGTGCCTGAGCCTTTACAAATTGAGAGAACGGTGTGCCGAAAAGTTTCTTTTCCCCTTTTACACCACACAATTTATAAATACCATCGAACACATTTCCGGCTTCGGTGACCGTAAATGTGAAATTGATTCCATTGATATTGGCACGTTCGAGATATTTATTGAGCGTATATGTATAACTTAATTTGGGGATATACTGACTCTGGAAACTAAGGGCCACAGCCGGATTGGCATTCATTATTGAGTCAAATTCCACTGTGGTGTGCAGTAGTTTATTATAAGTAAGATTGAAGAGCGTGAGCTGATTGAGCACATTTCTCGAAGGATGCCATTCATAGCTTATGCCGGCATTGAATTCAGCCAATTTGAAATAGTGCGGACGGTTCATAAGGTCGGCGCCGAGAGAAATATTTGTCCAGTTAAGCTCACGGTTGGTTCGTCTGATGAATTTTGGGGCGAGAAGTCTCGGAAAAGAAAGGGTTCCGTTCAGACCGAATTCATAGCTGTTGAACACGCTTCCCTTGGTGTGACTTCCGGTCTGCCATTCATAGTTGGCGTTTAGCTGCACGGTTAATTTCTCCGCTCCTCCGAAGAGATTATTGTTGGTCACACCGAATACAAGCCCCGGCCCCAGGTAAGAGTTGGATTTAGAAGTCACATTGGCTTCCATCGAAACCTCCATCTTTCTGTCGAATTGGCAGGTGATGAATACATCAAGTGTCGGATTTGAAGCAGACGTGTCGGTTGGCACAGCCTGAATCTGGATATTATTGAATATGCCGAGGCGGGCGAGACGTTGCTGGGTACGGTCCATATTGCGCACAGAGAAGTATCTCCCTTTCCTGAATGTGATGCAGGAAGGTATCATATTCTCACGCAAACGGGCAGGCCGATATACAATAAGTTCCCCTTTATTTGTGTTAAGGGTGTCTGGAGTGCCGGGACGGCGGTTGCTCTGACGTAGAACATAGGTGTGGATATTTCCTAACTTATATCTATATTTAGCCAGATTAGGCATATTTTGAGCCAGAGTTAGACGTAGGGCTATCTGTCCCGGGTTCATAATGCTGTCGGCTTCAAACTCTATGTATTCAGGTTTGAAAAAGTAATATCCCCTGTTACGGAGAGCATTTGCTATCCTTACTCTTTCTGCTGAAAGAGAATCGACACAGAAACGCTCGCCTTTCACCAGGTAGCGGGAACGTCGGGCCAGAGTGTCGATATATTTCGACAGATGGTCGTTCCCTTTGAAAAGTTGAATACTATCGAGAAGATATGGTTTAGACACATTCACATCGTAAACAATCGAGGCTTTCTTTGGATTTTTTGCCGGTTTCAGCGAATATGTAGCAGATGAGCCGAAGTAACCGTTGTTGTCAAGAATCGACTCAATCATCTTCACACGCATCTCGGGACGCGCATCGCTTATAAGAACCGGTTGCTCCACAAACTTGCGGTAGAGCCATCCTTTGAGTCCTTTTGTTGAGTCGTTCCAGTTGTTGTAGACCCAAAGTCCGAGAGGGAACGGATTCCTTTTATATGGAGTGAGCAGAGGCCAAGGGTTGTTGGGTTTGACATTGACAGCGGAAGTTATGTCTGTCACCATCTCGGCCGGTAGTTTCTCATTATCGGTCGGGTGGAGGTCAAGTTTCAGACCATTGTAAAGAGGATCGTCTACAGAGATATTCGCTGTTGTGGAACACCCTCCCGCCATCATAAGCAAAGCCACCGTTAATGCAATAAGAAATAGAGAACGGAGCACGCTTGACTTTCCTGATAAATATTTCATATTATTTTGTGCTGTCATCTTCATTCTTTGGTTTTATTGCTGTAGAATCAACTTTTGTAGTATCCTTTTCGGCATCATTGAGTTTCTTTCTTTTCTTTCTTGGGAGAAGGAAGCGGAAAAGACGTTTGAGATTATCAAGTTTGCGTTTCATTACAAAGCCGGCTCCCGTCTCAGTAATCTCACCTTCAAGGATGCTCTCATAACCCGTATGTCTGAAGAGTCTCACAGCCATGTTTGTGGTCTGGGTCTGACGCAGGATGTATTCGAGCGAAATATCGCTGATAAGGTTCTGCTCGAGATTCTCATCGGCTGAAGCATCAGTTGAATAATTACCTCCGACCTGAATCTTGAATCGATTGTTGAAAAGTGATTTTGAAACCTGATAGCTGTAGCTTGTCTCTGTTGAACTCGCTCCGTTTTCCATCTTGTCATACTGATCTATTCCGAATGAAAGATCAACACCCCGGATGTTTTTCGCAGCCCATGAATTCAGTTGCGATTCAAGGAAGCTGTAAAGCATGTTTCCTCCCAAGTTGGCATTTCCCTTTGTGTCGCCGCTGATATATTGGCCGTAGAGCAGCAGATTCATTGCTTGAGTCTGTCGCTGATCGGGACTCATGCTTTGCAGTTCATTCTGAATTGATATGTCATCGTTGGTGGAGAGGTCGAATGCTACTTTGGGGTTATTCAGATTACCGGTAGCCTGTAGTGTCACAAGGAAATTTACCAAACGTGAATTTGATCCGGATGTTACATTGGCCTTCATTTCATCCGTAGCGGAAATATTGAACGACGGATTCATGACATCGCCCGACCATGTGATGCGACTGGCGGGATTAAACACAAAATTCTTCTGACCCACCACAGGAATGCTGTATTTAGCGAAACCTTGTCCGAGAATAATATTACCGTTAAGTCGCATATCTCCCATGTAATTCTGGAAATATGTCAGATCGGCGGTTGGTTGCAGCTCCACCCGGTCTGTGGCGTTGGAACCTCCGGTGAGAAGAGCGGGCAGCAGCACCGTTACCTGTGTGCCCGGAGACACCACAACTTTGGCATTGATGCGCATATTCATCATTGAAGAGATTGAATCGGCTTCGGCAACCTGTGTGGTGTCGTTGAAATTAACAAATTTCACCACATCATTATCAGTGGTGCTTGTGAATTGAGTTGCAGAAGAAGTGACGACATATGTTACGTCGGAAGTGCCTAACACGTCAAGATTGGCATTGATATCCATCCTGCTCATATTCCCTTTTACGGTAGCCCCTAAATCGAGGAAAAGCTTTCCATATATGTCGCTCTTTGCTCTGCTGTCGTTGCCAATGGGCTGGAAGTTCTTTCCATCGAGAGAGAGATCAAACCCTATTTGAGAGAACGATCTTGCATCTACCGTTCCATCAAGTGTCAGAGGATTTGAGTTCTGACCGTATACTGCAAATTTATCAAAGCTGACAATGTTGGTTCTAACTTTTACGGAATCATTATCAAACCTCAGGGTGCTTCCGGCCATAGGAATTTTGGCTGTTACGGAGTCGAATGCAATGAATCCGTTGAGCTGGGGTTTGGTGAAAGAGCCATCCATGCGCATGTGCCCATTCAGATGACCGCCAAGTACGGCCATGTTATCAAGGAATGGATTGGCAACGCTTATCGGGAAGCGTGTCAGACGCACCCCGAGGCTATCCGGTGTCATTGCTCCGATTGAGTCAGGACGCAGCGACGCGTATGCTTCCATAGCGCGTTGACCGTCAATTTTAAGAGCTGCTGTAACATCCGTGTTTCCCGACAAGGCATAGAGCGCGGCGAGATCAAGATTGAAATCACCTATGCGGGTTTTTGCATAATATAGATTGGTGAGATCAATAGTGCCGTTTCCTGTGAACTTACGGTTGTCATATTTCACACGAAGGTCTGTATTCAGTGCCCCTGTAACCGGGGGAGCGTCTATAGCCATATTCAGGAAGTCCTGAATTTTAAGGTTATCGATTTTAGCATGCAGTTCTTTTGCTCCATCGGGCAATGGTTCCGTGCGGAGCATTATCGAACTTTCCGCACTTGAAGCAATCAGATTCGCATCTATTCTGCGGTTGAAGATATTGCAATCGATAAAGTTGTCGTTGTTGAAAGTCCACGGCATGTAGGCTATGGTCGACTTCAATGGTGTGAAGTGAATGGAGACCGTACTATCCATCATGGCGGCCGTAAGACCGATTCGGTATCCGGTTTCACCTTTAATGTTCTGCTGTGACAGAGATGCTGCCAGACGATTCTGTCCGAGATAACCGTTAAGGTTCACCTTTGCAAATTCATCGAGAGTGCCCGGGCGGTTTCCAAGATGAATTTTGTAATCAAGCAGATTACGGCGCTGGTTAAGAGAGAGAGTAAGAGTGTCGAGACTGATAGACTCCGATTTGAAACGTGTTGCGCCGATGTCTCCCTTAAGCAGGGAATCATGGGTGATCTGTGCATGAAGGGTGTCAAGACTCATTTCATAAGTGCTGAGGAATTGGTTGAGCAATCCCTTTCCTGACGCACGCATTGTCAGATTAAACGGAGGAAGCAGATTGCTTATTGAGTCAACAGCGAGATTGCGTTGCTCCACCTGTTTCATTACAATATCCGAGACATTAGTGAAGCGGTCTATTATATTCTTCAACCCTTCCGCACTCTCAAAATCAAGATATGTAAGGTCAGAATCAATATGAATCTCCGTATTATCATGTGTTGCTACGATTTCAGCATATGCCTCTCCCGGAATTGCAATGGTCTGTCCGGGAATGTTCCATTTAAAATCAGACAGGTCAAGGCGAGCGTCATATAACCATTTCTCAGGACTTGCCGTTCCCGTAAGATAAATAGTTCCGTAGCCGTTATTGACACTGTCGGTCAATCCTATCTGACGAAGGTCGAGATCTCTTATATCCGCACTGATATCGAAGGTATAGTTGTCGGGATGAACCGAGCCACTTCCTGTGATGTCGAAGTCGAGTCCGGCATTGGGAGAAGAGGCCGTAATGTCGAAATTACCATCCGGGCGCAGAGCAATGTCGGCACGGATGTCATTGAAAAGCCGTTTATTATATTCAATGGCAGATATTAACAGATTTGCGTTTGTAGTTGCTTTCCCGTTTACAGGATTGAATCCGGCGCCATCCGCTTTGATGTGGCCCGATACTTTTCCTATGCCGAGGTCGGGCGCGAACTGAGCCACGTTTACACGGCTGAGTGTGGCATCTACATTATATCTTTCAGCATTGAGAGATACACGGCCATCGGCTGCTACATCGCCCGCCGAGCTTAACAGCTTGAAATCGGCTCCATAGGTGTCGCGGTCGGCAGAGGCAGTTCCCTTGATTGTGAAAGTGGGGATCTTTATGCCTCCCGTACCTACAAATTTCCCGATTAACGCGGGGTTTGATAGACTTCCATCAAAATCGAGGAAAGCTTTCAGCTTCTTTATATCCATCGGGTTCTTTGCATATCCCTTGGCTTTTATTTCCAACACTTCCCGAAGACTTGCGTCGAAACGACTTATCTCAACATCAGAAAGAGAGCCTTCCGCCTTCAGATCGAACTCGAGCGGATTTCGCGCCGGAATTTTGGAGGTATATGCCTTCAAGGCCGGCATGAACGCATCAACATCCGGCAGACCGATGCTTGCCTGTGCTGTGACAGAGGTCTGAGCATCGGGCTTCATTTCCATCATGGCGAATGGCACATCGGCAGAGGCTCTCAAAGACGAATAAAGAGTTTTTACGGCGAGGTTGTCGAGAGTGAGTCCGATTGAATCCACTCCTACGGTTCCTGAACCATCAAGTATCCGCAGGCCGCTTCGTTCCTGAGCTTCAAGCCGTGTAATGGGGAGGCGCACGGTTGATGACTCGTTATAAAAATCTTTCATACCGATTACCACGTCAGATACCTGAATGTATGATGGATCGAATCCGGCTGCAGGTTTAGCCCCTTTTGTTGCATACAGTGCCTTAAAGTCGGAAAGACTTATTGAATCACCCATAATTCTCATAGGTGGGCCGGTCGATGGCAATGGGGGAGGCGCCGGATGCTGGGCCACCCATTCCGGAGTAGGGGTGAGGTAAGTTGCCTCACCTCCATTTACGGAAGCAAGATTCCATTTCACGCTGTTTTCGCCAAGGTCGATCACACCGCCTTTAAGACGCAGATCGTTGACCGCCAGACGCAATGTGTCGATTGTAGGAAGCATCGACATCCCGAATGTGAAATTCTCAAGATGAAGATCGTTGGCCTTGATAATAAATGGGGTGGAAGCGGTGCTGTCGGGAGGAGTTGGTTTCTGCTTCCATACGTTCATATACAATTTAAGGTCTCCGTCCTTGAGATAAGCCTTGTTGAGAAGAATTTCCGACGTGCGAATATTTGCAGAACTTTTTGAGTCAACATCGAGCAATCCGGCATGTACTCTAAGAATCATCGAAGAATCGGGAGAAATCATTCGGTAATCGCCATCTACGAGTTTCAGGCGATTGAGCTTCACGTCAAGATCAAGCAAAGGCTGAAGCTTCACATCTGCTATGACCTGACGGGCATTGACCATAGTGTCTTTATTGGCATCTATAACAAGCACATTGTCGAGTTCCACATCCAAAGGCCATCGAAGTCTGAAACTGTCGATGGAGATCTTCATCCCTGTGGAATCATAGACGATATCGCACGCAACGTTCTTTAAGAAAGTCTGCACAGGGGGCACATAGAGCAACACAGGTATAAGGAGTATAAAAATAATAATGCAAAGAATAACCCTAAGCACAACCCTCAGCCACTTCGGTCTGATGAAATGTTTTTTCTTAGGCTTCTCCTTATCGTTCTCTCCAGCCTCATTCTTCTCAGAAAGATTCTCTTCGGAATCCGGATCTCCACTTTCTTTCTTACTATTTATGGATTCATCAGAAAGGTGAAGACCGGTTTCATTGCTATTATTTGTCTCTCCGGTGGAATCGAGATTATTATCGCTATCTTTAATCATAGTTCAGGTTGCAATAAAAGCCAGATAAAAGCCACTGCAAAAGCACCGCAACTATCGGCTGCCATATCAAGATATTCAAATTCGCGCCCTGTTTGAAGCGCTTCCTGCAGATATTCTATGCCCACACCAAGCAGAGAGGCGAAACTGGCACAGCATATCATATATATGGAGGAAAGTCTATGAAAATTTAACTTCCGTGTTTTGTCGAGAGCCATCATAGCCACAAGAAAACCGAACATCAGTGCATGTGCCAGTTTGTCGGCTCCGGGGAAGAACGGGGTATGCAACGATCCAAAAGGCCGAGGACTAAGCGTAAGCCACAATATGATAATCAGGGTTAAGCCTGTAAAGATCCATGGTGGAAGCGTCTGAATTATTCTTTTGATTCGGCTGTTCATTAACGTTTGTTTCCTCGCGCGATATGACGATCTCTAAATAACTGCAAAAATAGCCATTTAAATGTTAAATGCAAAATTTTAGGCTCCATCTACTAAAATTTCTTTATGCCAGGGTCGCAGATGTGCCCCGGATATTGCTCTGCGGATTCAGGCGCATAGCGGGCTATGCAACTGAATCAAAGAGCGATAGACGGGGTGCAGCTGCGAGACGGGAGGTAACTTTTTCTCCATATTCACATTGTGGTTATTCCTCTTGCTTCATTCTTAATTCCGTTCTTTCCCCGCACTGTTAATCTTTTTAAGAGGTCTTATAGGTAAGATTGTGAATAAATGTAAAATAATGGGGCGTTAATAAAATCCGGAATGAGATTTGCCTTGCATCCCTTAATGTGGTTTTCTTAAATTCATAACTATGTCTTATCCAACGGACCTGCCCCACTTCCAATAAAGGCTGATCAAGGCTACCAGGGAGTGGCAGAGGACATACAGATATTACATCCTCATCTGAGACTTGAGGCAGTGAAATCCGATTTCGGTGCCTCGAACTTTCTTCCTATTGACGGTCGACGGGTAGTGGAAAGGACAATCTCATGGTTTACAGGCACACGCAGGATTATGAAGAATTATGAGAAGTATCTTCATACGGTGACCCACATGGCTTATACCTGCATGATGGCCTTCATGTTGAGATACTTCAAATAGTGGAACCTCTGTTTTAGGAAAAACAATAGAAAAGGGGATGCACAGTTGATTGTGTCCCCCAAAGTGCCATGCACAGACTGTTAAAAACAGAATCTGTAAGGAAATTACCTTTTGCCCGGCGTCTTTTTGGGTCTTTTCTTTCATCTTTTCAGTCACAGCCGAAAGGCTGCTCCTTCAAAGATGAAAGAAAATACCCGAAAAATCCGTCGCCCTGTCATTAAGAAATTTTAGTGGATGGAGCCTAAATTGCATAAAAAAAGACGGTCCTGCATTTCCATGCAAGACCGTCGACGATTCCACTATAAACTATATCTAACTAAACTAATGACATTCAACTTTTCTCACGAAACTTTAAACGTCGTATCCATATTGCTTTGTATCTATTAAACGCACAATGCAACATGATGGTTGGCATGGGGGAGGTTATTTTAACGAGTTTAATCTTAAACAACATTTGTTAACAGTCTGTTTTCGGTCTATTCTTCTCGACGTGTTCCCAAGATGTTTGTAAAGATGATTGATTTTTATTAATTTCGTGAAAGGATTTTTGAAATGTCAGATATGCATAGTAATAGTATAAGAAATACCGGATGTTATAATAAAAAAGGAGTATTGGTAGTAATCTCTGCTTTTACTCTTCTTCTGACGGGGGCGGCGATGGTGTCGTGTAGCCATAAGCCCAAAGAGGATAAAGGAGAAGTGGATTCACCGAAAATGGATACAATTGTTGCAGATACCGTGGCGGAGACACCCGATTCAGTAAGAACTTATTTTTCTGCGGATTTAAAAAGTTTTGCAATCAGGGGAGATGTGGCTGAGCGTTCTGCCATGCGGCATGGTGCCGAGGTGGTCTATCCGATCCCTACTATGGAGCTTACGTTTGATACGCTGGGGAATTTTACAGGTTCGCTCAAGGGACTTTATCCCAAACAGAATGAGGAGGGTATTTACTATTCCTATTCCATGAATTATGAAGATGGCACTTCCTGGGAACTCACATACACCGAATTAAATGAAAATTCGTTCCCATTAAAGGCCGAAATAATAGAATCGGGTCCGCAAGGCACTGCAAAGGCAGACATAACTTATTTCGGATACGAATATGACCGTGAAGGGAATTGGGTGATGCGCTCAGCTTCAATGAGCAGGGAGTTTATAGAGACCGACACAGAAGAAAAGACAAGCACTTTCCACAAATGGAAAGAACTTGTCTCCTATAAATATAATGAGAGGGAGAAAGAAACGCCTTCAGATGAAGGTCAGCTCAAGTGATTCCTAAGCGTTTTCTTCATATAATCTGAGATATCATCACGGCTTTCCATTGCATTCAAGAGAGATGTTGCAAAGGGGAGCCGCTTTAATAATCTGAAAGCCAGCATATCGGCTTCTTCCACTGTGTTGATCTCAGAAGCAAGCTTAATTGCTTTTTCCAGATCTACTTCTTCAATGGGGTAAAGATATGTGGCTAAAAGACGCGATTCTCTCACCTTGGAATCATGCCAGAGAGCATCGGCGAGTTCCATCGACGGTTTCAATGAGCGTGCTATTTCAGCTATCTGAGGAACCTGAAGTCCGAAAACGATCTCGTAGGGTGTCTGCTTCCGCAAGGCATCAGCGAGGATGCCGTTGCGGAAAGCGAAAAAAGTCTGTTTTATCTGTTTGATCGTGCCGTTCATTTCTTTGTGAGAGGAGAGTAATCACGGGAAAGACGAAGCATCTGCTGAGTATAGTTCTCCGGATAGGATATTGTAATATCCGTAATTTCTCCTGCATTATCATATACCGGAGTGTAAACCGGATTGATGAAACCTCGGTATGGCGGTATATCAAGTTTGGAGAAACGATCAAGAACCTCCTTATGAATCTTAGGATCAACCTTTACGGCATATTTCTGTATAAGGTCGTTTCCGGCTTTATAGTCACCTTCACTCTTTATTCTCTGAATTTCAGCAAGGAGATTACCGAAAAGCTCACGCATCTTGGGATAGTCGTTGATCTTTACGAAAGTTTTACCGTTTTTCTTGATCAATTCAACCACGTCTTTGCCCCCCTTGCCTTTTTTACGACCTTTCTCGAGCACCCATTTTGCAACAAGCTGACGGTTACGCATGTGAGCTTCCTCAATGTCATTACCCGGCTCAATACGGTTGAGCTGAGTCATCAGACCGTTAAGCATATATTTGTAATATTCGGCCTGATATGCGTCAGGATTGTCAAGGATTCCGAGTTCGAGAAGTTTCGGGTCTGCCACATAATAAAGAGCGAAAAGGTCGGCGCGGGCCTCCTCAAGAGCCGAACCGTTTTCCTTAAGCGCATCCTGATCCACACCGGGGAGCAGACGGCCTGAAGCATGACCGAGACACTCATGAAGGTCTGTATGAAGCATATCGGTTATATAAAGATAGTCTTCAAGTATTTTCTTCGTGGGTTCGTCGATTACAAACTCTTCGTTGAAACCGTTGCCGTGAGAAGCCATGTCGTAAGCCTCTGTTATATTCTCAAGGGTGACGGATTTGGAGCCGTGCTGAGCGCGGATCCAGTTGGAGTTGGGAAGGTTGATACCGATTGCCGTAGATGGGAAAGCATCACCGGCGAGCATCGCAGCCGTGATAACTTTGGCCGACACACCTTTAACTTTGTCTTTACGGAATCGGGGATCTACCGGTGAACGGTCTTCAAACCACTGCGCATTGCTTGATATTTTTTCAGTGCGCTCTGAGGAGGCTGTATTTTTGAAGTTTACGTAAGATTCCCATGAACCGGTCATGCCCAACGGGTCTCCGTAGCTTTCGATAAAACCATTTACGAAATCGATGTCAGACTTTGTATCCTCTGCCCATAATATTGAGTATTCATCGAAAAGGCGGAGGTCGCCTGTGATGTAGTAGTCGATGAGTTTTGTGATATATGCTTTCTGAGCATCATTCTCAGCCACGTTCTTGGCCATGTCGAGCCAATATATTATTTCTGAGATGGCGGGTCCGTAAAGGCCGGTAAGATGATATTTCTCCTCCTTGAGCTTGCCGTCTTCCTTCACCACCTTCGCATTGAGACCATACGAAACGGGTGTTTCGTCGTTAGGATTTTTCATAGCGGCATAGAAAGCCTCCACTTCCGCCTGTGTCACACCGTCGCCATAGAGATTGCTCGCAGAGGTTGCAACTACATCTTGCGTGCCGTCCTGATTAACCCGCTTGGCCATCACCGTCGGGTCGAAGATAACGGGAATAAGCGTCTGCAACATCATCTCGCGGGTTTCACCTGAGGCAAGGGGTAGATCTTGGTCGGAAAGTTTTGCCACCTCAGCTTCAAAGAACGATCTGGAAAACTCGGGAGTGAATTTGTCGGTAGAGTAGTGGTGGTGAATGCCATTGCCAAACCAAACCTGTTTCAGATATTTTTCAAAAGCCTTGAATTCTTTTGAATCGCGGTCGCCGTTATAACCGGTGTAGATTTTTTCGAGCAACTGACGTATCTGGAGATTATACTTGCCGTTCTGGTCCCAGAGGATGTCACGACCCATCTGAGCTGCCTGCGACAGGTAGTAGAGCATCTTTTTCTGATTAAGGGTAAGGCGATCGTATTCCGGCACTTCATAACGAAGCACTTCGATGTCGGCGAAACGATCCACATGATAGTTGAAGTTTTTGTCTACCACAGCTTCTGAATTCAATGTTGCCATTGTTCCGAGAATTAGTGTTGGGATTAGTCTTTTCATTTTTATGGTTAAAAGTTATTATGGATAGTAAAGTATTCAAAATTAAACTATAATGTAAATTAATTTTGAACGCTTACTTATAAGAGTGTTAAGGATTATTCCACATATAGGACAAGTCCTTTCAGATATTCCCCTTCCGGATGAGAGATGTCTACAGGATGATCCGCCGGTTGAGAGAGCTGATGAAGTATTCTTACTTTTCTTCCCGATTTCGCAGCCGCGCTGAATACTGCCAGACGGAACATCTCTTTAGTGATTGCCTGAGAACAAGAGAACGTGAAGAGAATTCCTCCCGATTTTATTTTGTCGAAGGCTTTTCCGTTAAGTTTCCGATAGCCGATCAATCCGTTTTTTATGGCCGACCGGTGTTTTGCAAAGGCCGGCGGATCAAGAATAATCAGATCATATTCATCTTTCTTCATATCAGTCAGAAACTTGAATGCATCGGTATCATGGGTGTGATGTCTCGGATCGCCGGGGAAATTCAGGTCAATATTTGCATCGGTCAATGCCACTGCTTTAGAAGAGGAATCCACTGAATCAACGGAGAGAGCCCCGCCGCGCATTGCGTAGACTGAGAATCCTCCGGTGTAGCAGAACATGTTGAGAACTTTACGTCCTTTTGAAAATTTTTCGAGTAAAGCCCTGTTCTCCCTTTGGTCCACAAAGAATCCTGTTTTCTGTCCCTTCAGCCAGTCGATATTGAATTGAAGTCCGTTCTCAATGGCAATATTACCGTCGTAGCTGCCGATAAGATACTCATTCTCGGGATCAAGGTGAGCCTTATAGGGTAGAGTTGTCTCGGATTTATAATATACGTTTCTGATTCTTGCCTCAGGAATTAAGGTAAGTGCATCAGCCACTTTTCTCCTTGCGAAATGCATTCCCGGAGAATGAGCCTGCACCACAGCCGTATCGCCGTATATATCCACCACTAATCCGGGTAGAAAATCCCCTTCGCCATGCACAAGGCGGAAGCAATTGTTGTCGGGTCTTATCAGTCCTAAGGTCTGGCGTAATGCGAAAGCACTTCGAAGCCGGCGTTCAAAGAAGTCGTCAGAAAGACTATCCTTGCCGAATTCAAGAATACGCACGGTGATAGATCCGATCTGATAGTGACCTACACCGAGCACATTTCCTTTATTGTCAGTAACCGTCACTTCCTCTCCTTCCTCAATATCTGATGGCATTGAGGCTATCGCTCCCGAAAACACCCATGGATGATGACGGAGAAGTGATTCCTCCTTGCCCGGTTTTAATTTTATGATTTTATTACTCATGATTAAAATCTATAAATGAACTCATTTAAACAGTCTCACGATATCCATTCCGTTGGCATAGACAAGAAGCAGGATCAGTATGACCATTCCTGTTATCTGAGCGTATTCAAGGAATTTATCGCTTGGTTTCCTACCGGTCACTACTTCATATAAAAGGAAGAGCACATGTCCCCCGTCGAGAGCAGGGATAGGGAGGATATTCATAAAGGCAAGCGCGACCGACAGGAATGCGGCGATATTCCAAAAAGCAATCCAATTCCATTTTTCCGGGAAAATCGCACCTAACGAACCGAATCCTCCTATTGAATTTGCTCCCTCTTTCGTGAATACCATTTTCATTGATTTGGCATACGCGGTGAGTTTATCCGTACCCATCTCTATACCGCGCGGAACAGACTGCAGCAACGAATAATGTATCTCTTTGGCATTGAAGAAAGCCGATGGGTCAACCTCCAGACCGATACCCATCTTTGATGCTCCGGAAAGTTGCACCGGAAGAGTGAGCGTATCGGTCTTTTCATTATTTTTTCTTATTACTGTTACATCGACTTTTTGATTATCTCTCCCTTTCAGAGCTGATTGGAACGAGAGTAGGGTGGGGGTGGCAATGGTGTCGACACCTATGAATTGATCCCCTTCAAGTATGCCGGCTTTGGCTGCGCCTTCACCCATCACAACCTGACTTACACGTGCCGGGAAACGATAAGTGAAGAAGGCTATTGCTGCCGTGTCGCTCTTGGCTTCCTGCTCCATGGTGAAAATAAACTTTTCAGGTATTGCTATATTCACCTCTTTGCCGTCGCGAAGTACCGTCACATTCTTAGCCTGCATCATCTCCATAAAAGCTTCCGCCGGTTTATCAAGCTGCTTGCCATCGGCCATTATGGGAATATCGCCGTTATGAAATCCTATTTTACGGGCTTCCCCCGAGAATTCCATACCCATTTTAGCCTCCCTGAGAGGAACGTATTTCTCCCCGGTGGCATAGACTATCCCTGCATATATAAGTATAGCCAAAAGGAAATTGAAGAGAACTCCCGCAATCATTATAAGGAGACGTTGCCAAGCCGGTTTTGAGCGGAACTCCCATTTCTGAGGCTCTTGTTTGAGCTGGTCGGTATCCATTGATTCGTCGATCATGCCGGCGATCTTGCAATATCCTCCCAAGGGCAGCCATCCGATTCCATATTCGGTATCTCCCCAAAACGAAGACTTTTTATTGTTTTCAGTTGCCGACGTGGCTTTAGATTCGTCCTTGATATCCTCTTTTTTCTCCAGACTTTTTGTCTTGCCGAAGAAACCGAAATATTTTTTAGGCTTCCATTTGAAAATCTCTTTCCAGGGATCGAAAAATATATAGAATTTTTCTACTTTCACTCCGAAGATGCGGGCAAAAAGAAAATGACCGAACTCATGGATGATTACAAGAATGGCGAAAGCCAATATAAGCTGCGCAGCTTTTATTAAGAAAGTTTCCACGTTATATCTATTATAATTATTATCCTTATATTATATATTTCTGTATTTTTTCTTCTGACACGCTGAGAGCCATTGTATTTGAGGCCACCAGTTCGTTAAGATTGACATGACCTATAAACGGGGTTGACTCCATCACATCTTCTACAAAACGGGGCATATCAATAAATCTTATTTTTCCGGCAAGAAAAGCCGCTACCGCCTTCTCGTTGGCGGCATTTAATATACACGGCATGTTTCCACCTTCGTTTATAGCCTCGAATGCGAGCCGGAGAAGCGGGAACTTATCGTAGTCGGGCTTTTCAAAAGTGAGATTGGCATATTGACTCAATGAAAGCGGTTGGCGTGGAGAATTAATCCTGTCGGGATAACCTAATGCCAGAGAAATGGGTATCCTCATATCGGGAGTTCCGAGTTGAGCCTTGATTGAGCCATCGATAAACTCTACCATTGAATGCACGATAGATTGAGGATGCACCACTACTTCGATTTCCGAAGGTTCGAAACCGAAAAGCCATTTGGCCTCAATCATCTCAAACCCCTTGTTCATCATGGAAGCTGAATCAACGGTTACCTTTGCACCCATCGACCAGTTAGGATGATTCAAGGCATCTGCCACGGTAACGTTTTCAAGTTGCTTCACTGTTTTGGTTCTGAACGGTCCTCCCGATGCAGTAAGAATGATTTTGGTGGCCTGATTCCTGTTTTCTCCCATGAGGCACTGGAATATGGCTGAATGTTCACTATCGACAGGCACTATCTCTGCCTGATGCTTGGCCACGAGACGTGTAATCACTTCTCCGGCCACTACCAATGTCTCCTTATTGGCAAGCGCAATCCTCTTACCGGCCTCAATTGCCTTGATTGTCGGAATCAGTCCGCTATATCCGACCATTGCCGTTACCACCGTGTGGATTTCAGGAAGAGCGGCTGCCTCCGCTATAGCCTCTGCTCCGGCCTCGACGTGAATAGGGAGGTCTGCTAACGCCTCCTTCAAAGGCTCGTAAGCAGTTTTGTCGGCAATGACTACGGTTGAAGGTAAAAACCTGCGGGCTTGTTGAGCGAGAAGCTGCCAGTTATGTCCCGCTGTAAGCACGGAGGCATGAAAACGGTCCGGATTTTCAGAAATTATATCGAGGGTCTGAGTGCCGATGCTGCCGGTACTCCCCAAAATCGCAATATTGGTTATGGTCTCGTTTTTCATTTCAGACATAATTATAATCATTTGCCGCGAGGAGCCTCAAAGGAATTTTCAATCCCGGCCATTTCCTTAAAGTTTCCAGATTGGCGTTCATTAATGAATTTATACGGCACCACAGGGAGGCCGTTGTGCCACATCCTTATATTTATATACCTTTTACCGGCCTTGTCCGGGTCAGGTAGATCCGCTATGATCTGACCGGCTTCCACGTCATCGCCCATCGCTGCAAGTGGCTTGCCGAGGTGGGAATATCTTGATGCAAATCCTCTGTGGTGCTGAATCACCAGCACATATCCGTTTTCTGCCCTTGAGAAGAAAGCGGCGAGAACCGTTCCCCCGGCTATGCTGAGGATGGAAGCGTCGGCGGGTAGAAGAATTTCACCTGTTTCGGAATCTTTTGATGCAGAGGAAAAGATGCCGGTATCGGAGACCGCCGAGAAAACCATTCCGTCGGCAGCCAGAGGGGCGAGCACTGAGATATTGAATTTTTCCTGCTCCTCCATCCTTGCCACAAATCTGCGCTCCCTTTCAGATGGCAGCATAAGGGTATCGTTGCTTGAGGCAACCGTGTTGTTGTTAAGAGAGGTTGAATCAATAGGAAGTCGGTCGCTATCGGTTATATTTAGAAAATTATCAATATACCGTCTGTTGATCTCATATTCATTTCTGAGAGAATCGAGCCGCATAAGATTTTCTTCAGTAGCTGATCTCTGATTCTCTTTAAGATATCCGGGAAGAAGGGTATGAAGAGGAGTGAGTAGAACCACAACACACCCTGCGAAGACAGAAGTCAGTATGCAAATAAGAACTACTCCCGCGATAGCCCACCTCGATATTCTTGTGTCGGCTATAGTGGAAAGATTGGATTCATTTTCCAATCGTATTCTTATTTTAGTTTTTTTTCTTGCCATCAGAAATGTAGGGATACGGTATATTTCAGGTCAAAATCAGTAGGTAACGTCGGAAATATGACGCTAATATTGGATGTTTTTTTTGAAAATTATAAAAAATATGTTAATTTTGCCACCTGAAACATCCGGGTTGCATGTTTGACATTCCAAAATTAGTTAAAATATGTGGAAAGTTAAAATGCGCGGATTAAACTTTTAGCCCCCGGATATAGTCAAAAAATTGTCGATTCCACAAAGACAGTGTAAAAAAGAATAAAAAATAGTGAAAAAATATCATTATAAATCGCTTGATTTTTAGGATATTGAAACAATTCATGAAAAAAGTTTGGAAAAAAAGCGATTGTTTCCAAAACAAAGAAAAAGTTTTGAATGTTAAATATGTATAATTTCGCAAATCGAAATTGACATTGAAAATAATAATTAAAAGTTATAATTATGAAAGCTAAGAATCTTTACTACGCAATGGCAGTTGCAGGCGCACTTGGAGTAGCAGCTCCTGCAAACGCACAGGACGTTTTCGTGGCTGAGTCAACTACAGTGACTGAGTTCAACTGCGACAACACCAATCATTATTTCGCTAACTGGCGCAACAACTGGTTCATTGAACTTGGTGCCGGTGCAACAGTTCCTTTCGTAGAGCACGGAAGCAACAAAAAGTTTGACAAGAACAGAATCACCGTACAGTACGGTTTCGGTTTCGGCCGTTGGGTATCTCCCTACGTAGGATTCCGTATCAAAGCAATGGGTGGTCCGCTTCACTGGAATCAGAACACTCATGTCGGTGTTGACAACGGTTGGACTCGTTCAAAACACGCACAGCTCCAGGCAGAGTTGATGTGGGATATGTTCAACTCAATCAAAGGTCCTAACAGCAATCGTGTATTCTCACTCATTCCTTTCGTAGGTCTTGGTGGTGATGCAAACTGGGATATCCGTGACGCTGCAGGCAATCAGCCCGCTGCTGCAACAAACGTATTCGATGACAACCGAAAGGTTAAGAACGTAGTATGGACTCTTCCTGTTTCTGCAGGTCTTCAGTTCCGTTTCCGTCTTTGCAAATATGTTGACTTCTTCGCAGAAGCTCGCGCATCATTCTATGGTGACAACTGGAACGGCAGCGCCATGGGTTCGTCAATTGAATCCAACGTATCTGTAATGGGTGGTTTCAACTTCAATATCGGCGGACGCGGCTGGAACACTTACAACGAGTGTGACTATGTTTCTCAGATTGCAGCTCTCAACGGACAGGTTAACAATCTCCGTGCTGACCTCATCGCTGCAGGCGAAACTATCGCTAACCTCGAGTCTCAGCTTCCTTGTCCTCCCGCAACAGTACAGAAAGACTGTGTGAACGCACCTCTTATGTCAACTGTTCGCTTCACCATCAACTCTGCTAAGATCATGCCTACTGAAGAGGTTAACATCTACAACATGGCTGAGTGGCTCAAGGCTAACCCCAATGAGAAAGTTATGGTTGTTGGTTACGCAGACAAAGACACCGGTACTGCTGAATACAACCTCCAGCTCTCTGAAAAACGTGCTAACGCTGTTGCAGACGCTCTCGTAGAGAACTATGGTATCGACAGAAACCGTCTCACAGTTAAGTATGATGGTTCAGATGTTCAGCCTTACAGCACTAACGACTGGAACCGTATCGTAATCTTCACTCAGAAGTAATAAAAGATTATCAAGATAAAATGAAAGGGCTTTCCCGAAAGGGAAGGCCTTTTCTGCTTTTAAACATATAAATTTTTTTGGATATGTTTGGAAAAAGGAGTAAGTTTGCATCGTAAGACAAACACAACTCTCTCCCGTTGCGGAGTCGCATTCGGAACCATTCGGATTGCGATGCGGCATCGGGAAGAAAAAAGAAGTTAACCATAAATCTAAATACTGAATCACATGAACATTAATGAAATCATGTCCGCCCTTGAGGCCAAGCATCCCGGTGAGAAAGAATATCTTCAGGCAGTGAAGGAAGTTCTTATGTCGGTTGAGGAGGTGTATAACCAGCACCCCGAGTATGAGAAGGCAAAAATCATTGAAAGAATGGTTGAGCCCGACAGAATTTTCACTTTCCGTGTTTCTTGGACAGACGATAAGGGTGAGGTTCAGAACAACATCGGCTACCGCGTACAGTTTAACAACGCAATCGGCCCCTACAAAGGCGGTATCCGTTTCCACGCTTCAGTGAACCTTTCAATTCTTAAATTCCTCGGATTCGAGCAGACTTTCAAAAATGCTCTTACCACCCTTCCTATGGGTGGCGGTAAAGGCGGATCAGACTTCAGCCCCCGTGGAAAGAGCGATGCTGAGATCATGCGTTTCTGTCAGGCTTTCGTAATGGAACTTTGGCGCAATCTCGGTCCTGACCGTGACGTTCCCGCAGGCGATATAGGTGTTGGTGGCCGTGAAGTTGGCTATATGTACGGTATGTACAAGAAACTTGCACGCGAAAATACAGGTACATTCACCGGTAAGGGTCTGTCATTCGGCGGTAGCCGTATCCGTCCTGAAGCAACCGGTTTCGGAGCCCTCTATTTCACTTGCAGCATGTTGAACGACCTTGGCACTGATATCAAAGGTAAGACTATCGCAATCTCCGGCTTCGGTAACGTTGCATGGGGTGCTGCTACCAAGGCCACTGAGCTTGGCGGTAAGGTTGTTACTATATCAGGTCCTGACGGCTATATCTACGATCCCGCAGGTCTTGATGAGGAAAAGATCGAATATATGCTCGAACTTCGTGCATCTGGCAATGACATCGTTGCTCCTTATGCAGATCGTTTCCCCGGTTCTACATTCTTCCCCGGCAAGAAACCTTGGGAACAGAAAGTGGACATCGCACTTCCTTGTGCAACTCAGAACGAGCTTAACGGCGAAGATGCGAAACAGCTTGTTGCAAACAAGGTTCTCATGGTTGCAGAAGTTTCCAACATGGGATGTACACCCGAAGCTATTGATACATTCGTTGAGAACAAGATACCTTATGGCCCCGGTAAGGCTGTGAATGCAGGTGGCGTTGCTGTTTCAGGTCTTGAAATGACTCAGGATGCAGAACACCTTCAGTGGAGCGCAGCTAAGGTTGATGAAATGCTTCACACTATCATGCATGACATCCATGCAGCTTGCGTAGAGCATGGAACACAGCCCGATGGCTACATCAACTATATGAAGGGTGCTAACATCGCAGGCTTCCTCAAAGTTGCCGATGCAATGATGGCTCAGGGTATCATCTAATCAAGTTTACTCATTTTTTTTTAGTTAATTAAGTTGTAAGGCCGGAAGTATTTTTACTTCCGGCCTTATTCGATTTGTTTATAGTTCATTGAATCAACTATAATTTGGTCTTATTACATATGTCGCATCTGCCGCTTATAGTGAAATTAGCGGATTCTGCTGTGAATCCTTCCGGAAGTGTAATCGCAGGTATAGGAATTGGCAGACACATTGTCCGGCCACAGTTCACGCAATGAAAATGGAGGTGCATATCAGAATCCTTTTCATTATGGTCAGATGTGCATATCTCATACTTGGCGGCTCCCGAACCATCCTCAACTATATGCACCAGCCCGTTCTCGCTAAAAATGGCAAGTGTGCGTGTTATGGTAGAGCGGTCCACGGTGTCAAGCGCCATTTCTATTTCGAGCGACGACATAGGATGGTCGGCCGAGTCAAGGAGACGGCCGACCATTACTCTCACGGCTGTGGGGCGTACACCGTGATTTTTCATTTTAGATATTAATAGATCTTCGCTCATTACGTTATTTTATTTAAGTAAGTATTCATAATTAAACTATGAAGTTGTTTAAACAACTTCTATAGGTATTTTGAACCCTTACTTAGAACGCGAAAACCGTATCACAGGTTCATTTTCTAAGGCGAAGCAAAGTCCAGATGATAGTGATAAGAGTCACTCCCGTATCTGCGAAAACCGCGGCCCACAAAGAAGCAATGCCGAAAGCACCCAATATCATCACCAGAGCTTTGATCCCTAATGCGAAAGAGACATTCTCAATAACCACTCTTCTCACCTTTCTTGCAAGGCTTATAGCCTCGGGTAATTTTTCAAGAGAGTCTCCTGCTATTACAATGTCGCTGCTTTCCATAGCGATATCAGTTCCCAGTGTTCCCATTGCCACACCAACATCTGAGGCTGCGATAGCCGGAGCGTCATTGATTCCGTCTCCTACAAATGCTACTTTCCCATTTCCGCCCTCACGGCGTGCATTGATTATATTTTGTTTCTCTTCAGGGAGCAGCGAGGCATAGCAAGAATCGGCTCCAATCTCTTTTCTTACCCTCTCTACAGCCTCCTTGTGGTCTCCCGATAGAATCTCGACCGTAGTAACGCCCAGGGCATGCAGGCGGCTGATAGCATCTTTCGCTTCAGGTTTTACTGTGTCGAGAAGATAGATCGAACCCATATATTTGCCATCAAGAGCTACACATATCTCAGAGGCATCGGAAGAGGATTGAGGCACATCCACATTGTGTTTCTTCATAAGTGAACGAGATCCTACCAGACATAGCTTACCATCGACGCTTGCTGACATGCCGTGAGAAACGGTAGTGACGTTTTCGGCTTCCGCTGGTTTGATGTTTTTCTCCAAGGAATATTCCACAATTGCTTTAGCCAGAGGATGTGAAGATTCACTGTCAAGGGCTGCCGCCAATGAGATTATTTCATTGTTGTCAGTAATTCCTGATATTGCCGAAACATGAAATTTACCCGTTGTCAGAGTTCCTGTCTTATCGAACATCACGGTCTTCACATCTCTCATCGCATCGACATATTTCGATCCTTTGAAAAGAAGTCCCCGCCGGGATGCATTCCCTAACGAAGCAAAATAACTGAGAGGTATGCTCACAACAAGCGCGCAAGGACAAGAGCAGACAAGGAATACGAGAGAACGGCGGAGCCATTTCATCCATTCGAAATCCACCCCTCTGGCCGCATCGACAATCCATGGAATGAAGAAGAGCAGCAACGCACATGCAAAAACAAGAGGAGTATACCAACGTGTTATTCTGCGGAGCATGTTCTCAGTAGGAGATTTACTCTCCTGTGCCTCCTCGATCATTTTCATGATTCTTGTCATAGACGAATCGGAAAACGGTTTTGTTGTCTTCACTTCCACCGATTGATTCACAGGGATAATGCCTGAGGATAGTTCCTCACCGGGGCGGAATGAGCGAGGCACAGACTCACCGGTGATTGCGGAAGTGTCGAAATCCACTTCCCGATTACCTAAGAGAAGGGCATCGACCGGGATACGTTCTCCTGGATTTACCACTAAAATGGAGCCGGGAGTAAGATCAGAGGGCTTTACAGTGCGTAGAGTATCTCCTTCTTTCAGCCGGGCTGTCTCAGGCAGCCTTCCTAAAAGTGATTTTATGCGGCGTTTCACGTCGTCAGAGGCAGTGTCTTCCATTTTCTCACCGAAGGAATAGAAGAGCAGCACTGCAACTCCCTCAGGATATTCTCCTATAACGAATGCTCCCACGGTGGCTGCCACCATGAGTGTGAATTCGTTCATTATGCTTCCGCTTCTCCATGCTTCCAGCATCTCCTTAAGAATAGGGAGACCCACAGGGAGAAGAGCGATAACATAATAAATCCACCATAGGTGCGAACTGTAATAGTGACTTGCGATCACACCGGCGAGCAGCAACACTCCGGTCAGTATCTCTCGCGAATAGACTGCGAGTTTTCCGCCGTGATTTTCTCCATGAGAATGAACATGCTGATGCCCGTGGTTATGATTGTGTTTATGCTCATGGTCATGACCATGTGAGTGACTATGAGAATTTGAGGTATGACAATGTTTACACATAAGCTGATTCTTTTTGTTTACGATGCAAAGTTAGCCTATATTTCCTGCACATGGTGTGCAGATTCATTGTCACAGGGAAAATTCTCAGATTTTTTCTCTACGCGCAGTCAGTTGCATTCTTGCAAAAAGAATGGGAAGCTCTTTCTTTTCAGAATAAAGGGAAAATGAAGAGAGATTGTCGGGATGGTTGTAGCGTCTGATCTCCACAGTTTCTCCAAAATTACCTTCATGAAGGAAAGACAATTCAAGGCGTGAAAGGAAGAAGCGGTCAAATTCATCGAGGGAATAGGAATTTAGGAGAAGCGAAACATACCTTACAGTGTTGACGTGTCTGTAAAAGTCGATATCATTGTAAAGGAATGTATATCGTCTCTCATCTGTATTCGCTTTCAAGGCAGAGGAGGGTAGGTCGGTTGCATCGTGTCTGTATATTTCGATATGTTTCTCCTGACGTGATATTGGACACGGTCTTTTGGAAACTGCCCCTTCCGGCAGGGTCAGATGCGACAGCCCGAAATTCTCATGGGTTACGGTGTTGAGCACCATCCATATGGAACGCGCATATCCCACTATGTTCCCATCGTTGTCCTGCACTTCAAAATCACGCACAGAGAAATGCCTGTTCCAGCTTTCCACCCATGTGATTATACGGTATTCAGTGTTTACTTTAGGATAAGACTTCATCTCGATAGTGAGGCGCGAGAGAACCCAACCTGCATTTAGGTGAGCCATGGTCGGGTTGCCGATGCCTAATTCAAGAGCGGCCTTGGTTGCCACCACAATAATATCGCTTACAAGGATATGCACTGCAAGCTCTCCTTCCGGATTTGCTTCATTTGCAGAGACAAGAAATTTCTGAGAGTATTCGGTTTTCATATGATTAATTGCTTGGGGTGAAGAGTGATTTCATTATCAGCCGGATTCTGAAGCGGTGCTTATCGTTCTTCAGTCAGCCTTAGAATCTCAGAGGGGCGGTTTACAATGTGATCGGCATATGCTTTGCGCAATTCAGATACGGGGCGGAATCCCCATGTAACTCCCACAGATTCCACACATGCTCTTCTTGCCGTTTCCATATCTACGGCAGAATCGCCCACATAAAGAATATCCCGCTTTGGTGTAGGATATTCGTTGAGGAGAGCGAATACGATTGAAGGATCCGGTTTTGTAGGACGGTCTTCATTCTGCCCCAATAAAGCCACAAAAGGAATATCCGGGAAATAATGCTTGACAATCTTTTCAACCGCCGCTTCATATTTATTAGAGGCCACACCGATCGCTATCTGCCGGTCAGTAAGTTCTCTGAGCAGTTCGGGAATGCCGGGGTAGGGGAGAGTCTCGTCGGTGCAGTGCTGGTCATAATATTCACGGAAAATACTTAACAGTTTGTCAACGGTCTCCTCATCCGCATCCGGTTCGGCCCGCTGAATCAGTTTCCTCACTCCATTGCCTACCATATAGTTATAAGTAGAAAGAGCGTGTTCGGAAAATCCCATCATTCTCAGGGCGTAGTTACAGGCGTTTCCAAGGTCAGCAATGGTATTGAGAAGAGTGCCGTCGAGGTCGAATATTACAAGTTTTTTCATAATAACTGTTTTTAAAAAGGATAACCTATTGAGAAATGGAATGAATGGTCACGACTCCATTTTGGATGAATCAGCGGCCATGGTTCGGCGTTTATAGCGGGATTATGCGCCTTCATACCCATATCGAACCGTAGCAGGAAATAAGAGAAATCGAAGCGCAGTCCTACGCCATAGGCAGCGGCAATCTCCTTATAGAATGAGTTGAAATGAAACATGCCGTATGGCTGATTCACATAATTACGGATTGTCCATATATTACCGGCATCGACAAAAAGCGCGCTTTCCAGCACCCAGAAGAGTTTCGCACGATATTCGGCGCTTAATTCAATTCTGATGTCGCCGCATTGGTTTATGAAATCGCTCACTGAGTTTGATCCCGGATAGCGACCGGGTCCGAGTGTGCGTACATCCCAGCCTCGCACACCGTTGGCTCCTCCTCCGTAGAATCTTTTTTCAAACGGCAGCATCGACGAGTTGCCGTAAGGAACACCTATTCCGAATCCCGTATGCCATGCAAGAGCGTTACGTTCGTTGAAAATATGAAGAAATGAAAGATCGGCCTCCATTTTGGCATATTGGGAGTAGCGTATGCCGAACACTCTGTAAGGATTGGAATGGAAATCCGAACGGTGGTTGAAAACCGAATTGAGGGCAAAAAGAAGATTGCCCGCCACCTCGGCATTAAGACGGATAGTGAAAATATCTTTTTGCGCCATTCTCCAGGGACGATCCTGGCGTTTATTGGTGTGATAGAAGTTATAGCCCAAACGCATGATGAAGTGATCCTCATAGCTATACCGGAGCAGTGGATTGTCGGGCGCGATCTGATTTATAAAATCATTTGTGCTCTCAGGTAGATACACATAATTCACGTCTATTGGGGTCAGAGTGTGACGGTCGCGGTTGTTATGTTCCGACCATTTGTAGCTCCAACCGGCAGTTGAGATGATACGTGTATATTCCGGGCGTTCCTGATAATTCATGGAAATATTGAATTCCGTGGCAGCCATGATTCTCCTTTTGAAGCTTTCTTTCAGGAAGGGAGCCTTGAACTTAGGAAAATTTATACCCACCTCGATGCCATACTCCATATATCTGTTATGTAGCAGTCCGCTCAGGTTTCCGCTTAAAGATTCATAAGAGCCGTGAAGTTTACCCGAAAGTGTCTCAGACCCTTTCGCGATATTGCGGTGAGAATAATTTATACCGGCGGCCACACCGAGATCTCCTTCCGAGTTGGTGCCTTCCAGTTCCACGGAAAATGTCTGACTCTTACCTTTTGTCAGAAGTATATATGCGTCGACAAAACCTACCGGGCTGTCAGAATGTCCCGAGCCCACAGGAAGAAAACGGATATTGATGAATTTCAATATCGGAAGACGTGATAGTGCCGAATAGGTCTTGTTCACGTTTCTCAGCCGGTAGGGTTGTCCCGGAGTGATGAAACAATTCTCTGCCAGCACACCTGGACGGAGGTATCTGGATTTGCCATAGAGAATCGTTATCCCTTTGAAAGAAACGGTGTCGTTGGCTTCAAAGTTTACTATATCTTCAGTAACCCCCGGATCATAATCCATTATATATGTAACATTTCTTACAATATACTCCTTATGTGTATCAATGGGAAGTGTTCTATTTTCGGCCGGATATGGAGGATTAAGTGTCATTGTGAGATCTACCTCATTGCTCCCCGCCGTGGTATCGGCATTGAATGTGATATATTCTTTGCCGAAAGCGTAATATCCTCTGTTCTTCAGACGATTGGTTATAAGCTCTCTTTCCGCTTCAAGATCAGATCGGTTAAGCATGTCACCAGGGCCTACGATCATTCTTGACGAATCGCGCATCACGAGTGTTTTCAATGTGTCGTTAGGAAACACATAATCGATATTCCTTATAACGTAGGGTACTCCGGGATGAAGGTTATAATACACCTTCATTTTACGTTTCTTATGATTGGCAATCGTGTCAATGCTTACCGATGCTTTAAGGAATCCGTCGTTTATCATTGCCTTGCGCAGCTGTTCGGCGTCAGACAAGGAATTGGCATAATCGAACACCACGGGTGGTTCTCCGAGTTTACGGATCCATCTGTTCCACCATTTGGTGGTGTCTTTGCCACTCATGTTATAGACCCCTAAGCGAAGCTTTGCACTCCATAACATGCGGTTGTTTTCCTGATGACGCACATATGTCATCATCTCTGTCTCGTTGAGAGTGCCGGTAGAATCATTCAGACGTATCTTCACATCGTCAAGAAGGTAAGTGCCGGTGGGAAGATGCCGTGTGGAGGAGCATCCTGACATTGCCAATGCAATCAGGACGATAATTACGCATGATATGTGCTTTAGAACCTTCACTGTGTAAAATTACTATTTTTTTCCGAAGCCGGGATCAATCTTGAGTTTGAGACAGACTGCGAAAGTTGCCAGACAACAAATCATCACGGCCCAGAAAAAATTGATATATCCCTGAGGTGCGCTTCCTCCGAAGATATTTATGCCCGACAGTGTTTCATGCAGCCATCCGGCGGCCATTCCCGGCAGCATCATTCCCAAGGCCATGAAAGCAGTGCAGAAAGCGTAATGAGATGTTTTGTTTTTACCTCTTGAAAAATATATGAGATAGAGCATGAAGGCGGTGAAGCCGAAGCCATATCCGAACTGCTCAAACCCTATTGCGCAGCATATGAGTGAGAAATCCAGCGGTTGAACCATAGCGAGGTAACAGTACACACCGCATGGTAGTGTCAGGCTCAGAGCCATAGGCCATAGCCATTTCTTCAGACCCCCGTTCGCAATGGCCAGACCTCCGAGTATTCCCCCCGCGAGAAGCGCAATGACTCCGATCGTTCCGTTCACGAATCCCACCTCTCTGGTTGTTAATCCAAGTCCCCCCTCTGAAAGAGGAGAAACAAGAAACGGCTGCACAAGTTTTACGCATAAAGCTTCCGGCAGACGATAGAGCAGCATGAAACAGATGGCTGCCGTAATTCCGGATTTACGGAAGAATGTCACGAAAGTCATGGCGAAGTCCTTAAGAATCGTCTTGGCGGTCACACCCGGCACAGGCTTGTCATCCTTGGCTTTGGGCATGAAGCGACTGTGATATAGCGTGATGCAAAGGAAGAATAAGGAGAGCACAAGAAAGACGGCTCTCCATGCAGCTGCGATATCTCCCATTGTCTCTTCAAGATAGCCGGCAAGCATTACAAGACCACCTTGTCCGATCACACTTGCTATTCTGTAGAATGTGGAGCGCACCCCCACAAAGGCAGCCTGATCGTGATCTGAAAGTTCAAGCATGTAATAGCCGTCGGCTGCTATATCGTGAGTGGCCGAGGCAAATGCCATTATCCAGAAGAAGACAAGCGTAGCGGAGAAGAAAAATGAGAAAGGAAGGAAAAAACCTATTGCGGCCATGGATAGACAGATAATCCCTTCCATGGATATAGTCCAGATCCTTTTGGTCTTGAAAAGATCAATGAACGGACTCCAGAATGGTTTGATCACCCAGGGAAGATAAAGCCATCCTGTGAAGAAAGCCATCTCCTTGAGAGAAATATTCATGTTCACATACATCAGCACCGTGAGGGTGTTGACAGCGAAATAGGGAAGACCCTCCGCTATATAGAGGGTTGGTATCCATCTCCACGGAGAAACGGAGCCGTTTTCCATCTTATTCTTGTTTCTCATGATGTATAGGTGAAAAGTCGTTAGATGATATTTTCAGGAATCTTACCCCTGAATGCCACTTCATCATATATACCAGCCGCGATATCTTCCGTTATGCGCTCGAAATCTTTCTCTACGGGAAGAATCATCACTCCCGCCATATCGAGAGCTCCGGGTGAAACAGTGAAACGGCTTTCATCTTCCGCAAAGAAACATCTCGGTCTGTGGGCCCTTCGTGGAATAACGATTATGCGTAGCAGACCGGTAGATGAATCAATCCAGAAGAATGCGTTTACAAGGCCGGTATCAGGTTTGTCGGTAGTAGCGTCAATCCCTTTTATTTGTGTCATCAAGGCAAGATTCAACATCCCTGTTTCATCAGGAGTTATGATCGCGCTGATGAAGTTGAAAGGGAGGTTGAGGCCGAAACACTCCGAACTCAC
The DNA here is from genome assembly GCA_014801535.1 of Bacteroides sp. Taxonomy (GTDB): domain Bacteria; phylum Bacteroidota; class Bacteroidia; order Bacteroidales; family Muribaculaceae; genus Lepagella. The sequence goes on along the minus strand of JAAVEA010000007.1, from coordinate 46,640 downwards.
GATTGCCGGCATATCGGAGGAATGGTTCTCTTCAGCCAGTCTCACAATCGGAAGTTCACTTTTTAATACGGCCTGACAATGTCGGTGGTCAGGAGCCGAAGCCCCTGCGCGCGCGCCATTATAAAATATTGCGAGATCAGGTGCTTTTTCAGCCATGATTGCCATTTCCGGAGGAATGCCGTCTTGCGGACGATGCTCCTTATCGACAATGGTGAAATGAATAGGGAGTATCGGATAGGGATTCACCAGCAGGTCCCACCCGGGAATCCATTCCCGGGTTATCTGTTCTGAGGGGCGATTTGAAGCGCAGAGGAAACAAGCACGTTTTTTTATTGACTCCGCATCCGTTTTAGCGGCAGTGCTCCTTATACGCGCCGGGTTATGTTGGGCATAGGCGGCAAAAGAACCTATATGAAGCGGTTTGCGTCCTACCCGCGACAGAGCGTCGAAGTTGGACGCAGCCTCAGGCCAGACACTGAGCTGATGCTCCACAAAATCGTTTATCTCTTCAGTTGTCATTAAAAATCATCATCATTATCATCGTCTTCCTCCTCCTCGTCATAACCATCGAAGTCTCCTCCCAATCCTAAATTGCTGAAGAAATCTTTATCCATGAAATTGGGAGGAAGGGGGAATGCTCTCTCTTTTGTGGCTTCATCAAAAGAGAGTTTCACCCTTGCCATAAGTTCGATTGAACGAAGGCAATCCTTGTAGTTATTGTTTGCGTTCACTTTCTCGATGGAAAGTGCGGCATCTGAATTTCCATCCCATCGGCGGCATAGATATAACGGCCGGTAGATGCGCCCCACACCATAATCCCTGCATATTCTCAGAGCCATCGCATAGTCTTCTCCATAACTTACGTTGGGGAAAAGAAAGCGGCGTGCCACAGGTGTGAAGAATGCTCTGGGCGCTCCAAATCCGTTAATTCGGAGAGCATTGTTAGGCCCGTTGTCATCGGTCCATTCTGAATGTGAAATCACTCCCGGAGGCAACGGATTGCCATCGAAATCAATCATTGAGTAACTTCCGATGACCATGCCGAAATTACCTGAACGGAATTTGTTGACAATCGCCTGAAGCACCGAATGAGAGTTATAAAGATCGTCTGAATCGAGTTGAACGGCAAATCGTCCGCAATGTTCGGAAAGAAGGGCGCGGTTCCAGCAGCCTCCTATCCCGAGATTCTCGGTCGCATCCACTTTGATCAGTTTTAAGCGAGGATCTGAAATGCTCTCGAGCGCTTCACGTGTTCCATCGGAAGAATCATTGTCAACCACTATCACATTGAAGGGGAATGTAGTTTCCTGCGATAAAGCGGAGTTTACCGCATCAATGACGGTGCGCACCCGGTTTTTCACCGGAATCACAACAGAGGCTTCAACGGGAAAATCATGTTCATCATAGTTCAGCGTCTCTGTTTTACCATCCCACAACCCTCCGATCATGCCGAGATGATTGGTGAGCACCTGTTCCATCTCCTCCTGATATGCTCTGTTGCGCGGATCCACATAGTCATGTTGTTTCTCACCGCTTTTGCGGTAGTCGCGGCGCTCCACTGTGTAGAGATATTCTGGAATCATTGCAATCATCTTGCCGATTGTCATTCGTAAACGCAGGGCATACCATCCTCCGTCGAGCATTGAAGATTCCTTTTCTGTAAAATTCTCGGTTGCCGAAAGCACATCAGCAGCATTCAGAAGCACCAGAGGCCCGAAATCAAAGTCATCGCGCACCGATCCCGGCTGGTAATCATTAACCGGATGATTCAGCAAGGTGCCGTCTGCCTGACGCTCACGAAACCAGCAGTAGGAAAGCGTAGCGTCAATCTCAGAAGCCGTATCCACAACCCTGTTCAGATATAGCGGGTCGAGAGTTATCTCCCGGTCATCGAGCTGCACAAGAACATATTGTTCAAGTGGGGTGCGGAAAATCTCTTCCCGCAGTGTATTCACATTTTTAAATCTAACTATATTCATACTGCTGTGTTACTTTAGAAAATCCTTAAAGATCCTGTCTCTGTCAGCCTGATCGTGTATGCTCTCTATAGGAACAGACAATATTGTCAGGTTCCCCTTTCCGCTCTTCACGGAATATCCTGCTCCAAGATTGTTGGAGGAGAAGGTGAGTATCTTTTTAGCCTGTTCCGCATTCATAGGCACCAGAATGTCGGGATTCTCAACAATATACAGGTCTTCATTAAGTGTATTGCTGTAACTTACGGTTTTTCCGGTGTTGGTAAGCAGACGTCCATCGGGCTTTCTTACGCTTGTGAAAGATGTGCGTGCCGAAGTGCCTGAAACGTTGTTATTTGTGGATCCCTTATCTTCTTCTTCGGGGTTCTCCTCGCTTTCACCGTTCGCTTCCCTTTCCTCGCGCTCTCTTCTCAGACGGGCTTCTTCTGCCTCTGCCTGCGCACGAAGTTGTTTCTCTTTCTCAGCCATGGTGATGAATCCAAGCACCTTTTCAGCAAATTCACGGTCGTCACGGTTAGAGCGAGTGTCAAGAAGATCTGAGATTACATATTGACCGCTCACTATAAGGTTACCCCCTTTATCGAGGAAAGACTTCACGGCCTTCTGCAGTTCCTGCGGGAAGGCACGATAGTTGATGCCGCTTTTACCGTTGCCGACTATGGTGGTCTTCTGCTTCCCTAAGATAAGATCCACATTCTGGTAATCGTTTAGTTTCACGATACCTTTCTCCACAGCTCCAACCGAACATGACACAAATCCATATCCGTTTTCAGCTATTGCGTCTCCGTGCAGGGCAGCATAGTCAAATGTATTTCCGGCTATGACTTTGGTTGCATAGTTGCTTCCGCTTACACCGTGACGGTTGCCGGCATTGCGGTTGAATTCCTGCTGATAGCCGGTGAAAGAGATATCCTTGATATATGGCACACCGAATTCTTCGTCAGCCTTGAAGCCGGCGCTGCGCGAGTCTCTTACCTGAGCGGGACCGCTTAATCGGGTGAAGCCGTTCACAATCAACACCGGTTTCGCATCGTTTTCACCTTCACATAAAGCGAGAACTTCCGATGGGAAGGACAAGCCTCCTGCATTAGCGGCGATTATCTTGAAACTATGAATCTTATCATCGTTTACTTTAATGTCATAATGAGTAGAGGAGGTCTCGGCAATCTTATGGAATCCGAGGTCGCCCTCATTGCGTTCCATTATAACATACTTGTCGGGCATTGCGGTCTTCTCAAGCGGGTCAGGAGTTGGCTCCCAACTTAGACGATAATTGTTTTTCCCCGACTTTTTGATTGCGAAATTCTTCACTGCCAAAGGCTGGATCACCACCTCACGTCCTTTTCTTTCGGCGAGGAAGCGGGCCAGACCCTTATATATGGAACGTCCTACGGAAAATCTGAAATTCGGATCCAGGCCATACATCATATCCGCAAAATTCTGATGACTCATAAGCTCTATGAGAGTGGCCGGCACTTCAGGAACTCGTGCTTCGAGATATGATTTGTCCCACATCGAACGCCTTGTCCATTTAGGTTCGTATTGCTGACGTATATCATTGGTGATCTGACGCATCACCATGTCGGTGAGGATACGGGAGTTCATCCTCGGCGTGCCGTCTTCATATGAACGGCCGCCGTTGGTGTAATAGATACCGAGTGTGCCCACAAAACTGTCATCTTTTCTCACTCCTGCATCTGAATGCAACGCGAAAGAAAGGTCTACCGGAAGGTTAAGCCCCGGTTCATCGGGAAGCACACGCGACCCTCCTGCCAGATAATTCACCCAATGGCCGCGGTCGGTATAATCATCTTTATAATCATCCTTCCCGTGGAATGGAGAGTATACCGACTCGGGGAATCCGGCCCAATGAAGCCAATATCTTGAACCCTCCACCCATCGGGGCATCCCTGATGTGGTGAATTTCGGGGCCACACCCTTCTTCAGTTTCTGAGGTGTGGTAGCGGTCTGAATTTTAGCAGATGGAGAATCGTTGTCCATTGCATCGATATCGCTGTCATCGCTCTCCTCGTTATCTTCATCGCTCTCCTCCTCATCGTCGGGCAGATCGTTCTCGGGAGTAGAAGGATCATAATAGACATCGGAGCGGCGGTCGCTGCGTGCGATGTTGCCCATTCCGCCACCGATCTTTACAGCATCGGCTGTAACTATAGCACCCTCGGCTGAAGAAAGGTTGGTGAGTGTCACAACAGGTTCCGTGTCACTGTAACCCTTCTCAAGAGGGAATGTGCCTAAATATATCCATGTTCCACCTCCCATGGTCTGATTCACGATAAATTCTTTCGTGCCACCGGAGTAATTCACAGTGTAACGGGCATCTTTAGTTGAATTGGGAAGAGTCTTGTAACTTACATATATGGCATATTCCCCATCTTTAGGAATATCGGCATACCATCCGGCCACAGAGGGTTTGCCGTTGCGGGTGGTGTTCACCTGTCGGTATGTACCGTTCTCAAACGGATTCTCCGTGTCGCGGAAATCCGGAAGATCATATATAAAACCGTCTAACTCACCGGTAGCCCATTGATGGGCACCGTTGCTCTCCTTATAATATGGCTGTGAAAAGATCTGGCCTCCTTCGTTGATGTCATTATCCACGATCACCTCGTTTGTGTTGGTGTCACGCTCACGTGGAAGAAACACGTATGCACCCGCATTTTCGAGCATGGGCACCACATAAGGATAGATATATCCCATAGTGTAGAGGTCTTCAATGGTCTGGAAAAGGAAGCCGCGTTGCCATGCCCATCCACCCCCTGAGCCGACCTTATAATAGCGTCCGTGAGAGGGCCATAGAGCCACAATATCGTTAGGCATTCCTTTTGACGGATTCACCGATGGGTTCACCTCCGTTACAAAGGCCGGATTCTGCCTGTATTTCTCAGGGAGCACATCGATCTTGTTGATATATGAACTGTATGCTTTATTGGCTACATTGAGGTTGACCCTGTAATTTGAAATAGAGTCGGGGAGAGCCTTCTTCACTTGTTCCGAAACAGAGTCAATGAATCGGCGCGTCACGGGCATATATGTGAAATTCTCGTTCAGGCTCACCGTTGCCGTTCTGGAACGGCTGTCGGTCTTGACACTGTTAACTCTCAGGCCGCCCGGATTAAGCTCTGAAGGGACCCATTTCACAACCGCACTGTTCACCGCGAGTGTCAGCGAATCGTTCTGAGGAGTCTCCTTGGGGGGAGTAGGGGCGGCTGTGCGGCGCGACGTGCGCGAGGATGCCTTGCTGTTGTTTTTTGAAGATGCAACCTTCGATGCTTTTGAATTGCGACCGTTATTCTTTGACCCCCTGGTTGTGGATGATGAGTTTTTGCTTTTTTTTGAATTTCCCCCCTTTGAAGATTTGGAATTAGATGATTTTGATGATTTTGAATTTTTTGATTTGGAAGACTTGGAAGATTTTGAAGTCTGGGTTGTCTTGGCTTTTTTCTTAGCCTCGGCTTCATTAGCCGGGATATTGACTGCTGCCACGGCACACAAGGCCGCTACGATATAATAAATGGGTCTTTTTAATTTCATTCTTTTAAATGAGTTCGATTCTTGAAATGCAAAATTAGCGAAAAATCGGGGGTTCGGCAAATTGTTGACTTCTGAGGGGTTCTAAAATTTGTTAAATCGACAAATAATGTCTAAATTTGCCATGAGGATGTGTCATGACTTTTGAACGGATCTAATCTTTGTGACGCAGCTTAAAAACGACTTAACAAAACTAAAATAAAAGTAACCCCGATTATGGCAACAAAACCTTTTCACTATCAGGAAATGTTTCCGCTCGGCCCCGACACTACGGAGTATGAGCTTATTACCAAAGACTACGTGAAGGTGGAGGATTGGAACGGTCATGAAATGCTTGTGGTAGACCCCGAGGCTTTGACAGTGATCGCCAATGTGGCTTCACATAACTGTTCATTCATGCTTCGTCGCGAGCATAACGAAATGGTTGCAAAAATTCTTAACGACCCCGAGGCTTCCGAAAACGATAAGTTTGTAGCACTTACCATGCTCCGTAACGCCGAGGTGGCTGCAAAGGGTGTGCTTCCTTTCTGTCAGGATACAGGCACATCAATCTGCTCCGCATATAAAGGACAGCAGGTATGGACCGGTTGTGATGATGAAGAGAAAATATCCGAGGGTGTGTATAAGACATACACTGAAAATAACCTCCGTTATTCACAGAATGCTCCTCTCACCATGTATGATGAGGTGAATACCGGCTGCAATCTGCCCGCGCAGATCGAGATTCATGCCACCGAGGGGATGGACTATAATTTCCTTTTTGTTGCCAAAGGTGGCGGCTCGGCCAACAAAACCTATCTTTATCAGGAAACAAAAGCGATTCTGAATAAAAAGACATTGGTTCCTTTCCTTATAGAGAAGATGAAAACTCTCGGCACGGCCGCGTGTCCTCCCTATCACATCGCATTTGTGATTGGCGGCACTTCAGCCGAGGCCAATCTTGCAGCCGTGAAGAAAGCTTCTGTAAAATACTATGACAATCTTCCCACGAAAGGTAATGAATACGGACACGCCTTCCGCGATGTCGAGCTTGAGAAGGAACTTCTTGAGGCTGCCCACAATCTTGGCTTGGGCGCTCAGTTCGGAGGAAAATATTTCGCACACGATATTCGCGTGATCCGTATGCCGCGCCATGGCGCTTCTTGCCCTGTGGGTATGGGAGTGAGCTGTTCGGCAGACCGTAACGTGAAAGCGAAAATCAATAAGGATGGTCTCTGGATCGAAAAACTTGATGAATTCCCCGGCGAACTTATCCCTGAGTCTTTGCGTCAGGCAGGTGAGGGAGAAGTGGTGAAGATCGACCTTAACCAGCCGATGGAGGAGATACTTGCCACTCTCGACAAGTATCCCGTTTCAACACGTCTTTCACTTAACGGAACCATCATCGTTGGCCGCGACATTGCTCATGCAAAGATCATGGAACGTCTTGATGCCGGCGAGCCGATGCCTCAGTATCTTAAGGATCATCCCATCTACTATGCAGGCCCCGCCAAGAAGCCGGAAGGGATGCCTTCAGGTTCATTTGGTCCGACAACAGCCGGCCGTATGGACCCGTATGTAGATCAGTTCCAGGCTGCAGGTGGTTCGATGGTGATGATCGCGAAAGGTAACCGCAGCCAGCAGGTGACCGACGCTTGTAAAAAACACGGTGGCTTCTATCTCGGCTCTATCGGTGGTCCGGCCGCTATCCTCGCGAAAAACTCCATCAAAAATGTAGAGCTTCTCGAATATCCCGAACTCGGCATGGAGGCTATCTGGAAAATTGATGTAGAGGATTTCCCCGCCTTTATTCTTGTCGACAACAAGGGTAACGACTTCTTCAAACAGATCAAGCCCCGTTGTCCGATGGATAGTTGCAAATAATTGCGTTGCAATTTGATAAAAATAGAAAGAGGAGCATTTCGTTACGAACGAAATGCTCCTCTTTAATCTTTTAAAAATCCGATTTTTTCGCTAATTTTGCAGTTGAAAAGCGAAAGAAAATGAAAAATATCAGAAATTTCTGTATAATAGCGCATATAGACCATGGTAAATCCACAGTGGCCGACCGTCTTCTTGAACGCACCAATACGGTTGCTGCCAAAGATATGGAGGCGCAGGTTCTCGATGATATGGATCTTGAGCGCGAACGAGGCATAACGATTAAAAGCCATGCGATCCAGATGGATTATGAGCTTGATGGCGAGAAATATACACTGAATCTTATAGATACCCCGGGACATGTCGACTTCTCTTATGAGGTGTCTCGCTCCATAGCTGCTTGTGAAGGTGCGCTCCTCATAGTCGACGCATCGCAAGGAATTCAGGCGCAGACCATCTCAAACCTATATATGGCCATCGACAATGATCTTGAGATCATACCGGTGCTGAATAAATGCGATCTCGACAGCGCCAAGCCCGATGAAGTGGCCGATCAGATTGTAGATCTTCTCGGATGTGATTATGACGACATTATCCGCGCAAGTGGAAAGACCGGCATGGGTATGGATGAGATATTGGAAGCGATAGTGAAACGCATTCCGGCTCCCAAGGGTGATCCCGAGGCCCCTCTGCAGGCGCTGATATTCGACTCCGTATTCAATCCGTTCCGTGGAATCATCGCATATTACAAGATTGTCAATGGCACGATACGAACAGATGATTTCGTGAAGTTCGTCGCCACAGGAAAAGAATATCACGCCGATGAGATAGGGGTTTTGAAACTTGAAATGTCCCCTCGAAAAGAACTCTCGGCCGGTAATGTGGGATATATCATCTCAGGAATAAAGAATTCCAAGGAGGTGAAGGTAGGAGATACCATAACCCATGTGAACCGTCCCTGCGACAAAGCTATAGCCGGATTCGAGGAAGTGAAGCCTATGGTGTTTGCCGGTGTCTATCCTATTGATACGGAAGATTTCGAAAATCTGCGTGCGGCTCTTGAAAAACTTCAGTTGAACGACGCATCCCTCACTTTCCAGCCTGAATCATCGGCGGCTCTCGGATTCGGTTTCCGATGTGGCTTCCTCGGACTCCTGCACATGGAGATTGTTCAGGAACGACTGGGGCGCGAGTTCGATATGGATGTCATAACCACAGTGCCTAACGTTTCCTATCGTGTTCATGATAAGAAAGGGAATATGACCGAGGTGCATAATCCCTCCGGACTCCCTGAGGCCACTCTTATTGATTATATTGAAGAGCCGTATATACGTGCCACTGTCATTACTGCGGCTGATTATATCGGGCCGATAATGACTCTCTGTCTTGGGAAAAGGGGAGAATTGGTGAAGCAGGAGTATATTTCCGGAAACCGCATGGAGATCACCTTCGACATGCCTTTGGGAGAAATAGTGATAGACTTTTACGATAAACTTAAATCAATATCCAAAGGGTATGCATCGTTCGACTATCATATCCACGATTTCCGCGAATCGAAGCTTGTAAAACTCGACATACTTCTTAACGGTGAGAGTGTTGATGCCCTTTCTACCCTTACCCACGAAGCGAACGCTGTGAAGTTCGGTCGAAGAATGTGTGAGAAACTCAAGGAGCTTATACCGCGACAGCAGTTCGATATAGCAATTCAGGCGGCCATCGGTGCTAAGATCATTGCAAGAGAAACGATAAAAGCTGTTAGAAAGGATGTGACCGCCAAATGTTACGGAGGAGATATATCCCGAAAACGTAAGCTTCTTGAAAAGCAGAAAGCCGGCAAGAAACGAATGAAGCAGATCGGTTCGGTGGAGGTTCCGCAGAAAGCCTTCCTGGCCGTCCTTAAACTGGATTAAATACCGACGGTTCACTCATTGGAGTGAACCGTCTTTTAATAGAAGGTGCAACCGTTCCGTGCTATCTATCTACCGCGGAGCGGTTGCACCTTCTATTAACCGGGGGTTCCCGCATAGCGGACCCCTCGGATCAAGTCACCACCGCGCTATCCACCTACCGCGGAGCGGTTGCATTTTCTATTATCGGCGGTGCTTTGTGGGCTCTTGATGGTCTTCAATCGGAATCCGTAACCATGGGGGAGAAGATGATGAGTGAACCTTTACCCCCATATCAGCGTATAAAGATAAACACTATAAACAGAAATTACTATGAATATTGGTGATAAATTCCCTGATCTCCTTGGTGTAGACTATCAGGGTAACGAAGTAAAGCTATCAAACTATCCCGGTAAGAAATTCATTATCTACTTTTATCCGAAAGATTCCACGCCGGGGTGTACGGCAGAGGCCTGCAACTTCCGTGATAATTATGATATCTTCAATAAGATGGGTTATCAGGTGATAGGTGTAAGCCGTGATTCGGCTCAAAGCCATTGCCGCTTTGCCGAGAAAAATGGCCTTCAGTTCCCTCTCATAACTGACACGGAAGGAAAATTATGCGAGCTTGCGGGCGTATGGCAGGAGAAGAAAATGGCCGGGCGGAAATATATGGGGATAGTCCGGACCACATTCGTCACTGATGAGAACGGAGAGGTGACAGATAAAGTGGAGAAAGTGAAGACTAAGGAGGCCTCCGAGCAGCTCTTCGCTCTTCTCGACGGCCGCGATGAGATTAATCCGGCATAAGAGTTCCAACCCTAAAGTTTACCCTATGGCTTCAGTCTTTTATACAGCCCGTAAAACAATAAAGAACTATGCCAATGGCGGCAATGTGCTCATTGCCGCCACTGCATTGGCTCTTCTTGTGGTAAATCTACCGTTTACCCGAGATATTTATAATTCATTGTGGACACATCAGATAGCCCTTCAGGTAGGGGGCTTCAATCTGTTCAGTCATCACGGAGAGCCGATGTCGATCATGGCATTCATCAATGATGCACTGATGGCACTGTTCTTCTTCTCCGTAGGCCTTGAAATCAAACGCGAGGTGCTTGTGGGAGAACTCTCCGATTTCCGTAACGCCCTTCTTCCTATTGTGGGTGCTATAGGAGGTATGGCGGTTCCCGTCCTTATATACTGGCTCATGGCAAAAGGTACACCCTATGTCGGAGGCGCAGCGATCCCTATGGCTACAGATATAGCCTTTTCGTTAGGAGTCCTCGCCATGTTGGGAAACCGGGTGCCTATCGGTTTGAAGGTGTTCCTTACCACTCTTGCAGTAGTTGACGATATAGGAGGAATCTTGGTTATCGCAATTTTCTATAGCTCTCATATAGATTATATGCTCCTGGTTTACGCAGCCGTGTGTCTTCTGGCTCTTTTTATCGGAGGGAAGGCCGGTATTCAGTCGAAACTGTTCTATGTGATAATAGGGGCGTTCGTCTGGTTCTTCTTCCTCAATGCCGGAATACACCCCACGATTGCCGGAGTGCTGGTTGCATTCTGTGTGCCCGCAAAGCCTGTATATCCCCCTAAGAAATATGTGCAGAATATCCGAAAAAATATCGGCTACTTCGCTCATGAGGACGACGAGACTTTAAATTCACGTACTATCCTCAATAAAGACCAGATGAACTGGCTTAAGGAGATAGAGTCCTCTTCCGATAAAGTTATCTCTCCGTTGCAGGATATGGAAGACTCCCTGCATCCGCTTGTGAATTATCTGATTGTTCCGATATTTGCCTTCGCAAATGCCGGTATCTATTTCGGAGATATGGAAATAGGTCAGCTTTTCCATGGAATAGCGCCGGCCATCATCATCTCCCTCATACTTGGTAAATTTTTAGGTATATTTATTTTCTCGGCCATTGCGATTTTCCTGAAGTGGTCAAAAATGCCGGAAGGTGCCAACTGGTGGAGTCTCGGATCGGTTGCCCTGTTGGGAGGTATTGGATTCACCGTTTCACTGTTCATCGCCAACCTCAGTTTCGGTGGAGGGGACGCGGCCTTGTCGCTTCTTCTCAACGATGCGAAACTCGGCATTCTTGTAGGGTCGCTTTTAGCAGGGATACTCGGTTGGGCTACGCTCCATCTCACACTTCCCAAGGAGCCGCAGGATCAAGGGGAATAGCTCATTGTTTATGAATATTCTTGGAGTATCTATTATTATTTCCTATATTTGCATTCTTAGTTTGATTATACAATTATATCTTGACACACATGATAAATCTTGACGCAATAAAAAAATGTCTTTCTAAAGAGCCGGTAATAAAAGCATGGCTTTTTGGATCATACGCAAGAGGCGAAGAGAGGGAAGATAGTGATGTGGATATACTTGTCGAATTTGATAAAAGTGCGAAAGTTGGTCTTCTGAGACATGCTCAACTTATACTCCTTTTGGAGGGTATATTGAATAAACCGGTGGATCTTGTCCCCCAAGGAGCAGTGTATGCGAATTTGCGTGATAGAATTAACCGCGAAAAGATTTTGATTTATGAGAGAAGCAGATAGGGATCTCATTCGACTTCAGCATATGCTTGAATCAATCCGAAACGTAAATAAATTTATGGAAGGGATGACTCTTGCAGATTTGGATGATAACCCCATGTTATATTATGCTGTGGTTAAAAATATTGAAATCATAGGAGAGGCTGCCTATATGCTTACCCAGGATTTTATTAAATCGCATCCTCAAACCCCATGGAAGTTTATAATAAAGATGCGACATATTCTGGTGCATGGTTATTATCAAATCGAGGCCCATCAGTTATATAATGTTTATACTGAGGATTTGCCTTTGCTATTGCCTCAGATAAAAGGTTATGTTGAAGAATTAAGCAGATAATTATTTAAGTATTTAGGTATGCGGGTAAGCATCTCGAATACAAAAAAGGCGACTGGTAATGCGGTCGCCTTTTGTTTTGGACAGCTGTTGGAGTGATATTGGTTGCATAAATCAAAGGAAACCGGGGCAAAATCTTTCCAAATAGAACCTTAATCAAATAAAGACTGTCAAAAGGAGCGGATTGTGACAGAAATATAACTCAAAAAAATAATTTTAATTTTTTTTTACAAAATTTGATATTTTCAATAAAGAATATTAAATTTGCGAAAGTAAGTATCGTAAAGAGGCCTTTAAAAAGTCCGGTTATACTGCTTAGTATGACTGAAGTCGGCGGATAAGTTGCGGAAACTTATTGATGCGAATTTAAAATGACTTCAGATCTTGTTAAGAAATTGCCTGACATCGTTAGCTCTTGAAAGTATTTTCACAAATCATCTTATCAACCATTCAGAAATGCGCGGCGATCGCGTGAGTGAATCGAAACTGATCCCCGAAAGGGTATTATAACGAGGAACATAATACTATTATAACTTATCTCTAAATTATTGAAGTATGAGAAAACTGTTTTTAATCATTATGACGCTGGTAGCGTGTAGCTGGGCCGCCATGGCACAGACCACCTATCGCGGCACAGTGGTTGACGCCGAGACCAACGAACCGTTGATAGGCGCTACCATCATGCCGATCGGCGGCGGCAATGGAGGCGCCACCGACATCGATGGTAAGTATTCCATCTCAGTCCCGAGCAACGTACACCAGGCAAAGGTGTCATACGTCGGCTATAAGGAGCAGGTGGTGAGACTAACCAACAACATGACTGTTAAACTCGTATCCACAGAGCAGAATCTTGACGACCTCGTGGTCGTTGCCTATGGTACGGCAACCAAGGAATCTCTTACAGGTTCCGTGGCCGTTGTGGGTTCAAAGGAGATTGAAGATCGTCCTGTCACTTCTGTAACTTCGGCTCTCGAAGGTAACGCTCCCGGTGTGCAGGTGAACAACTCTACCGGTACTCCCGGTTCGGCTCCCGATATCCGTATCCGAGGTTTCAACTCCATCAACGGTAGCAACAGCCCTCTATATGTAGTCGACGGTATCCCCTTTGAAGGTTCTATCAGCGACCTTAACCCCGCCGACATCGAATCAATGTCTGTGCTTAAGGATGCCGCTTCCTGTGCGCTTTACGGTAACCGTGGTGCAAACGGTGTGATCCTCATCACAACCAAGCGTGCCAAGAATGTCGGTAAGGTTGACGTGACTTTACAGATCCGTCAGGGTATGTATAACCGTGGTCTTCCTTTCTACGATCGTCTCGAAGCTAACGACTGGATGCAGATGCAGTTCAATTCGGTTGTAAACGGTGATACCCGTGAGAACCTTCTTCAGAGCGGCGGCACCCAGGATAAGGCTTACTACGTGAATTATTATGCCAAGGGCGCCATTATCCGTGAGAAGATGTATAACAACATCTACGGTGTGCCCAACAATGAGCTTTTCATCGTTGATCCCAATGATCCTACAAAAGCTACATTCTTCGGCGGAAGCATACTTCCGGGTTATACCGACCTCGACTGGTGGGATGCTATCTCACGCAGCGGTTACCGTCAGGAATATAACGTGAATGCTTCGGGTGCTACAGATAAATTCAATATGTTCGCATCAGTTGGTTATCTCAAGGAGAACGGTTATGTGCTTCAGACCGACTTCGAGCGTTTCAACGCCCGCGTCAACGCGAACTATCAGCCCACAAGCTATTTCAGAATGGGTGTGAATCTTGCTGCAACCCAGCAGAACTCCGAGGCCGGTCAGGACTTCCAGACAGACCTTTCCTCTGTGGCCAACCCGTTCCTTACAATGTTCAAGGCTCCTATCTATCCTTACTACGCACACAATGAGGATGGCAGCATAATCTATGATGAGAACGGCTCTCCGGTGTGGAACACTAACGGTCAGTATATCGGTGCAAGCAACGTTGCGTGGGCTATGCGTCTTGACAAGAATGACTTTGATAAACTCTCTATTGATGCCAACGTCTATGCTACCGCAATCATCCCCTACGGCTTCGAACTTACGGTAAGAGGTCAGATGTTCCGCAATAAGACCACTTTCACCCAGTATAACAATAACATCAACGGTTCTCAGGCCGGATCAGGTATGTTGTTGAAGGAGTGGGATCAGTATAAGAGCCACACTTTCCAGCAGCAGCTCAGCTGGAGCCACGAGTATGGGAATCATCATGTAGACGCCCTCTTGTCGCATGAGAATTTCAATACGGAAGTATATTACGATTATATTCAGAAATCGGATCAGAGTCTCGAAGACAACTTCCTTCTCGACAACTTTGCAAGTCTTGATATAGATGGATCAGGCGGTTCCGGTCAGCGCCTTGAGTCTTATCTCGGCCGTGTCCGCTACAACTACAACCAGAAATATTTCGGTGAGGTTTCAATCCGTCGTGACGGTTCTTCGAAATTTGCTAAAGATAACCGTTGGGGTACATTCTGGTCGGTTGGTGCGAGCTGGATCATCACCAAGGAAAAATTCATGGAATCTACTGCAAGCTGGCTCAACTATCTTAAGCTCCGCGCCGCATACGGTACAGTAGGTAACGATGCGAGTGCTCCTACATATTCCTATATGAATCTTTTCGGATGGAGTCAGTATGACGGAATCGGTACGCTGCGTCCCGCTCAGCTCGGAACCAACAACCTCAAATGGGAGTCAACCAAGACATTCGATATCGGCCTTGATGGATCGCTCTTTGATGACCGTTTCACATTCAGCGTAGGATATTACAACAAGCGCAACTCCGATCTTCTTTTCAGCTACACACTCCCCGGTTCGATGGGAACACTCGGATCAGGTGGCAACCCTTCAGTGTGGCGTAATGTAGGAACCATGCAGAATATTGGTTGGGAACTTCAGTTCGGATATGAGATTCTCCGCAATGCCGACTGGCGTTGGAATGTGAATCTTGACGCATCATTCATTAAGAATAAGATCATCAAGCTCCCTAATGATCGTGACCTCCCCGGTAACAACCTTTTCCTCGGTGAATCACGCTATGTGCTTAAGACCTATACATTCGCCGGTGTTGACCAGTTGACAGGTCAGTCAATGTATTATATGGATCCCCTTTCTGTAGATTACATCGCATATGACGAGAACGGTCAGAAATATTATGATGAGGATTCATTCCTTACGAATCTTGAGCTTGCGAAGTCGGACGAGAATGCCGTGTTCATTGAGAAAGATGGCAAATATTATACAAGTGATCCCAACTATGCCGGCCGTCAGCTCCATGGTTCTCCGATTCCTACAGTGTATGGTTCATTCGGAACAAATGTAGGCTGGAAAGGTATCAATCTCGGTCTTCTCTTCACATATTCTCTCGGTGGCAAGACTCTCGACAGCAACTACCAGAGCCTTATGGGCACAAGCGCCACAAGTATGAGCGCCCTTCACAAGGATGTTCTCAAATCGTGGACTCAGCCTTCAGGCACATTTGTTGATGAGAATGGTCAGACACTTCAGGCTTATGATGAGAACGGTGTTCTTAATGCATGGGTGAACGAGGCTATTGCAAACGGCACTTACACTCCGGGTCGTATCGATCCTAACGGAATACCTGAAATCAACGCTATCTATTCTTCCAAGAACAATAGTGGTAGCCGCTTCCTCACAAGCAACAACTATCTCTGTCTTAAGAATATCAATGTTTCTTACGACTTCCCCCGCAGCTGGGTGAACGCCCTCAAGATGACAGGACTCAATCTCGGTTTCTCTTGCGACAACGTGTTCCTGATCACAAGACGTAAGGGTATGAACCCGACCTACGGATTTGCAGGTGGCCAGGGTGCCAACTACGTTCCGGCACGTGTGTTCTCATTCCAGCTCACAGCGAAATTCTAATCCTAAAAAGATTGAAAAAATGAAAAGAAAAAATATAATGAAGGGACTTGCTGCGGTGGCGATGACTTTTGCGGTGACCTCCTGCTCCAGCGATTATCTGGATCTCCAGCCGATTTCCAATGAAAGCTCGGAAAGCATTCCCGATAATATATACAAAATGCGCACCGCATCCTACGGTACCATGCAGAGCATGTATCGTCAGTACAGCCTCTTTTACGATCTCATGTTCTTCAACGGCGAACCATGGTATCAGACCTACTTCGGAGAGGGTATGGGTCAGGATATGACCGACTATTTTATGCAGAGATACGTGGGTAGCACGTTCGTGAACTGGCAGCATATGACCTCCGGTGGCACATGGGGAGCCCAGATAGCCTGGATCTATCCCTACGGTATCATCAGTCAGGCCAACTATATTATTGCCGGTGAGAAAAACCTTGAGGAGAAAGGTGAATTGGAAGATGAGATGGCGTTCCGCATGGCACAGGCCTATACGATGCGCGCCCATGGTTATATCCGTCTCCATCAGATGTTCGGTCCCCGCTGGGAAGATTCAAACAACGGTCAGGTTCACAGTGTAGTGATCCGCACGGAGGCTCCCGATGCAACCAAACCGGTTGATAAGGCTGTGTCAAGCACTAATGAGGTTCTTGATCTCATCTACAGCGACCTTGACCGTGCTATCGAGCTTTACGAGCTTTCCGAGTTCAGTCGTGATTATGTATGGGAGACTGATCTTTCAGTTGCATATGGTCTCTATGCCCGTGCTGCTCTTCTGAAGAACGACTGGCAGAATGCAGAGAAATATGCCCATCTTGCTTCCGAAGGATATGAGGTTATGGCGCCCGGTGAGTATATCACCGGTTTTAACACAGCTAACGGAGAGTGGATGTGGGGTTCATCCGATAGTCCTGTAGGTGTATATTTCTGTTCATACGGTGCATCATTCGGATGTAACGGTGCTTATTCCTGTCTTTACAAGAGTGGAGCCGGTGCAATCGACTATACTCTTTACAAGCAGGTTAACAATGCCAACGATGTTCGTTGCCAGCTCTATTATACTCCCGATAAAGAACCTCGCTCAATACGTGCGGCGTTCTGGAACACAGATGATATCTCGGCTTCAACCATGGACCTTAACCGTGGCGACCGTATGCCGGCTCTTCTTAACGCATATTGCGAAAAGATGTATGACCTTATCGGTAAAAACGCAGGCTGGATTTTCCCTTATACAGACTCATATTTCGACAACACTCTCGAAATAGGATCAGCATACGTTCCTTTCGGAGCGCAGTTCAAGTTCTGGGGTAAGGATAACTACAGCTCTTCTGCCGTTCCTTTCATGCGTGCATCAGAGATGCTTTTCATAGAGGCTGAGGCTGCATATCACAACGGTAACACATCTGTTGCCCAGGATTGTCTCGCCAAAGTTAATATGAACCGTATCACCAATTATCAGAAGACAACCAAGACTGGAGAGGATCTTCTCGCAGAGATCAAGCTTTATCGTCGTTTCGAACTCTGGGGCGAAGGATTCAGCTGGTTCGACTTCAAGCGTTGGAACGAACCTATCGTCAGAGTTGGCTGGAAGATGAACGACTCTTCTTCCGGTAACTGGCCGAGCGCTACTGCCAAGACTTTTGAGGTTACAGACATGAATAACTGGGTATGGCCTATCTCTGATACTGAGATCGATTACAATGATCTTGTTCCGGCAAGTATAAACAATATAAGCCCGGCAAGTGAGAAGGCAAAAAATATGTATTACAAATTTAAGTAAAACATACGGAATCTATAAATAGAAGAGAGAACGTCGGCAGGCGTTCTCTCTTTCTTATTATATCTGTTGCCGAAACTATCATCTTGATCAATAAATTCAATAAAAACTGCAATTATTATGTTTAAAAGTGTGAACTTGCTTGTTATTTTAAAAAATATTCGTTAGCTTTGTTACGTTTAAAAAGTTACGCAGCCAAGAATCTTTCCGATAGAGATATATAATACGGATTGATTCCTGTTAATCTTAATTGTGTATAATCATAATACTTCTAAAGTAACTATGAAAAAGAGATTTTCAATTTATATTTTAGGCTTGCTGACAGCCGGAATAGGTGTTGCCGCACCTCTAAGTCCCGAGCAAGCTTTGAAACGTGCGAACTCATCGTCCGGAGCGCGCAAGGTAATGCCGAACAAGCTTTCCGGAGCGAAACCCGTTTATGTAGCTGAATCGGAATCAGGAGTAAAGGGAGCATATGTATTCAATAATCCTGATGGTGGATTCGTGATAGTATCGGCCGATGATCTGGGTTATCCGGTGCTCGGTTACAGCTATGAAGGGAGTCTTGATGTGAACAATCTTCCTCCTCAGCTTAAATCATGGCTGAGAGAATATTCAGATCAGATTGAATATGCATCCGACGAGGGTATGGATGCAGCTTATACAAGCTATAAGAGAACAACCCGTGCGGATCGTAAGTCGATCGCACCGATGTTGAAAACCAAATGGGATCAGGATGCGCCATATTATGATGATTGTCCTACAATCAGCGGACGACGCACCTATACCGGATGTGTGGCCACTTCGATGGCACAGGTGATGAATTATTTCAAGTATCCTGCTGCCGGAGAGGGTCGTGTGACAGTGAACGTGAATGGAATCAACAGCTCCATGACGCTCGGCGACCATCCTTTCGACTGGGATAATATGCTTGATAACTATGTTTCGGGTCAGTATACCGAAACGCAGGGAGCTGCCGTAGCCAACCTTATGAAAGCATGTGGATATTCCGTCAATATGGCATATGGCACAACCGCATCCGGGGCTCAGAGTCAGAAAATCAGCGTGGCATTGCGCAGATATTTCGGTTATGATCCGAGTCTTACCTATGAATCGAGATTGCCTTATTCCTCATCAGAATGGGAGGAGAAGGTTTACGCATCTTTGGCCGGTGGAAGCCCGATCATCTACGGCGGTCAGGATCCAAACGACGGCGGTCACAGCTTTGTCTGCGACGGTTATGACAAAGATGGATACTTCCATTTCAACTGGGGATGGAGCGGTATTGCCGACGGATATTTCCTGCTGAACGCACTTAACCCCGAAGCACTCGGAACCGGCGGCGGAACCGGCGGCGGATTCAATTTCGCGCAAGATGGAATCTTCAATATAAAGAAACCCGCAGGAGGAACATCAGAGACGGGTCTTGCCCTTCTTACAGCTGCCGGAGGTCTGACCGCAGATGATGTGCTCGGCAACAGAATATATGTGGGTCTCCAGGGTTTTTACAACCTTAGCTGGAGAAACGAGACCGATACTCAGCTGAATCTCGCTCTCGGCGGCGTGTTCACAAGAGAGGGAAGTGATGAGATTGTGGCTGTCGGCGCGGCTACTCTCGCCGGACGCTCAAGTGTGACATTGGATGCCGGAACATATTACAGATATGAGGCTACAAACGGAACAAAATTGAACGCCAACGTATCTGTGCCGACCACTTTGCCTGACGGCACATACAAGATGACTCTCAGCTGCCGCGATGCCGACCATCCAACCTGGCCTTACTATCCGGTGGTCACACCTTATGGCTATCCTGATTATGTTATGGTCACCAAGTCCGGCTCTACGATTACGGCCACCACAGTTCCTATCCCCGAAATCTCGCTCAAGAGCGCTTCACTCGATGGCCCGCTCTTCTACAGAAGAAATGTGAATGTAAAGGCCACTTTGTCTAATCCCAGCTCATATGAACTGACATGTGCCCCGATGCTTGTGTTGAAGAATGCAGCAGGCAACGAACAGTTCATAAGCAGCTCAATCCTTATAACGCTTCAGCCGGGAGAAACTGTAGAGAAAGAATGGGTTGCATCGCTGTTTGCAGTAAACGGCGCTCCGGCCGTTTCATCGCCGACAGAGTTCAAGATGTCGATCTTCAATGAATATACAGGAGAGACAATGGGTGAATATGGCTCCGTTACGATGGATGTCAATCCCGGTAACCCGACAGTCAAGGTTAACAAATCCGGAATCGACGGTTGCTCCACCGAGCCGGTCAACATCGGAGGCGTTGATTATAACATCTATGTCGTGCCCGATCCTTCATCTTTCACATTGTCGATGACAATGACAGTTACAAAGGGATATTTCGATTCAAATATCTATATAGGGATCAATCGTGTGAGGGAGGATGCCGTAAGTCCGACCCAGACAGTCTCTGTAGTGGATCAGATATTCTCTCAGCAATATCGTCTTTCGGCCGGTGAACAGATTGATCTTACCGTGCCTGTATCTTTCCCCGAAGCTGAACCCGGAGTGGTCTATGTGCTCGATCCCCGTTACTTCACGGGAAACAGCGGTAAGTCGCTCGGTCAGGTAAGGTTCATGACACACTCCGACAGCGGTGTGGGTGAGATAGAATCGGATCTTGAGGGAGAGAAAGAATATTACACACTTCAGGGTGTACGCATTGTTGAGCCTCGTCCCGGTGAATTCGTAATTGAAAAGAGCGGTGACAAGGTGATAAAGAAAATCATGAAATAAATACGTTCGTCGAACGTGATAAGTCCAAACAATCATAAAAAAGTTGCAGATAAGGAATCTGCAACTTTTTTTTATGATTGAAAGAGAAAAAAGCTGAAAGTGCAAGCATATAAAAGCAATGTGATTACAATATTTTGGAATAGGAAAAAAACGGAAAGAAAAAATTTACAAAAATTAAAAAAAATTTTGTTGACAATTAAAATTGCATTATATTTGCATTTGTAAGTTTGAACATTGATTCAAGATGAGATGTCAGTTAATGTTCTAAATAAAAGAATTTCATAACCATTCATAAAATCATTTATCTTATGAAGAAAATTTACACACTGCTTGCCATGGCATTCTGCGCGTATTCAGCAGGAGCGGGAGCGGCAGAAAGAAGCGCCGTCAACGGTCTTCGTTCCAATCTTGAGGAACAGAAGATGGCAAAGAAAGAAACTTCCGCAAAGGCTGCTACCCGTGCAGATGAAAACTGGAAGTCAATCGGTACAGGTATCTACCGTGAAGGTCTTGTTTCATCTTTCATCAAGAATCTTGATCCTCAGGACCTCGAGGTTGAAATCGAGCAGAACGTAAACGACGAGACATGCTACCGTATCGTAAATCCTTATGAAAACTGGGAGAATCCGTTTACCGATGTAGAGTATGACGCATCAGGCGAATACTACATCAACTTCAACATCGTGGATTATAAGGGCAAGAAGGTATGGTATATCAACGGAGATTCAAACCTTGGTCTTATCTTTCCTCAGATTTCAGACGGTGTTATGGGTATGATGTCGATCATGGCATTCGGTGACCTTGCTTATCAGTATGGTGTTGATCAATACGCCGAAGTTTATGGCGAATCTGCTTTAGGTGTTTACAGAGAGGGTCTTCTTACCTATCCCTACGATATGACTTTCGTAGGAAGCGATAATGAAGTCCACACTCAGGCAAATATCTGGGTACACTTCTCAAGCCAGCAGAGCGGCTACGGATTTATGGTAAACCAGAAAGGCAACTTCGCTATCGCAATGCCCGGTGTAGAAATGAAGGATTATGATCCGTTCGAGGGTTATACACTCGTTGGTGAGTGCGACTCTCAGGATAACCTCTTCGACAACTATTTCCGTGAGTGGGAGACACCCCAGGGTAAGTCGGTTGTGTATGAAAATCCGTTGATCAAGGGTGAATTCCACATCAAGAACTTCTTCGTTGCAGGCGGATGGCAGTCGGAAGAAACTGCAAAACTCTTCGACTTCGAGATTGATCTTACCGATCCCAATTATGGAACTATAGAGTGGATTGAAGATGTATATAACGATGTTGACTATGGTACAACCAGCATAATGAGCAGCTCGATGTTCTATACCCGCTACATTGCAGATGCGAAGGAAAAGTTGACAAAGGCTCAGTTCATTGCCCAGCATCCTGAGATGAATATCTACATTGACGCGGATACAAAGAGAATTATGCTTCCTATTCAGTCAGTAGGTTTCTTATTCCCCGATGCTCCTGAGACAAGTGAAGTGTACAGTGCCATCACATGGGCTTCTACTGAAGCACCTGCTGCTGCAAGCTGGATTCAGCTCCCCTCTGATTATGTTCTTCCCAACTCGGGTGTGAACACAATCGCTGCAGACGATGTTAACGCTCCTGTTAAGTATTACAACCTTCAGGGTATGGAAGTTGCAAATCCTGAGGCCGGTCAGCTCGTGATCATGAAGAAGGGCAGCAAGGCTTCCAAGTTCATTGCAAAATAAATAAATAGATATAAGTCATATTTATTGTAGACGGGTTCCCGATTTCGGGAACCCGTTTTATTTTTGTGCGGCCAAGGACGCACCGTGGTGCGTCCCTACGGTGCGATGCCCATTGCTTATTAATAAATTTAACCGGGGAAATAACTCGATTTTGTAACTAACCCGATTTTGCGATTTGCTGAAAATATGTTAAATTTGTGTATAATTAACCTTTTCACCATGAATAAAAAACTCAGGATAATCTTTTCTTATATTCTTTTTTCTTTCGTACCCTTGGCTTACGGTGGCATTATCTCTCCTGAAAAGGCATTGCACAGAATAAAAGGCGGTGCTGAAAAAGCATCATTCAGATTCTCGACCGGTGAAACCTC
Source organism: Bacteroides sp. (assembly GCA_014801535.1). Lineage (GTDB taxonomy): Bacteria > Bacteroidota > Bacteroidia > Bacteroidales > Muribaculaceae > Lepagella. The sequence goes on along the minus strand of JAAVEA010000007.1, from coordinate 23,899 downwards.
GCCGTCTCTGCTTTATACGGCCGATTGTGAAGGAGAGCCGACTGTCTATCTTTTTAACTCAGGTGGTTCAACCCTCTGTCTGGCTGCGGACGATGAGATAGTGCCGGTGTTGGGTTATTCGGATTCGATCATTGATATAAATAACCTCCCTCCGGCATTCAAGGCCTGGATGGAAAGTGTCTCAAATGAGATCTCATCAGTACGCAGAGGAAACGGAATCGGCATGAAAGATGAGAGAACTGAAGAATTTCCGATCCTTCTGCCTATGTGTGAAACCAAATGGAGTCAGGATGCCCCATATAATGATCTTTGTCCACTGGAATCTGTTTCAGATCGCAGATGTTATACAGGTTGTGCGGCAACCTCCATGGCACAGGTTATGAAATATCATAATTGGCCTGAAACCGGAGAGGGGAGTATTTCCTATTTTTGGAACAATGAACATCTGACTCTTACTGCTGATTTTTCCTTGGAGCCGTTTAATTGGAACGACATGCTCGATGTTTATGAAGAGGGTGAGTATAGTGAGGCCGAGGGGATGTCTGTGGCTTATTTAATGAAGAGTTGCGGCTATTCCATTCAGATGAGCTATACCACTTCCGGAAGCGGTGCGATCGCTCCAAGGATAGGTGAGGCGCTGGGACGGTATTTCAAATATGACAAATCGAAGCTAAGATATGTGATGCGTGAATATTTCACGCTTGATGAGTGGGAAAAGATGATATATTCCTCACTTGAATCATGCGGGCCTGTAATATTAAACGGACAGAGCAATCAGGGAGGGCACAGCTTCGTCTGTGACGGTTATGGCAGGAATGGATATTTTCATATCAATTGGGGCTGGGGCGGAGTAAGCGATGGCTATTTTCTGCTTAGTGCGCTTGATCCTTACGATCAGGGTATAGGAGGGTCGGGAGACAATTCCGGCTTCAATTTTATGCAGGATGCCGTGATTGGTATAACTCCGGCCAAGGATCTTGACAGGAATGGTGCTGACAGTTGGATAGGCCAGCTATATTCACGAGGCGAATTGGGGCTTTCAACTGATCAGATCTATAGTCCGGGAGAGGAAACTGACGATCTGTGTGAAGATGGAGTTTATAATTATGGCCCGGCAGAACTTCCGGCCGACATGATATTCGGTCTCCTTTTCCGTTCGGAAGAAACAGGAGAGTGTTATATAAACCCGGCGGAAGTAGGAGAACCCGTGGGATTGTTATATGGTTTCTCTTCTTTTTCACTCCCGCTCCCGGGGGATATGCCCGACGGAAAATATAAGATGACGTTATCCTATTATTCACCCTCTTACGCAGAGTATAAGGGGAGTAAAAACGCCAAGATAGGTCCCGGAACACCTAATGAGTCGTCGGATGATAATAGAGTGGATGAAACAGATAAATGGCCAACGAATAACTGGATAGATGTGCTGTATCCTGTCGGTATCCCTGCATCTTATACGGCTTATGTGGATAAGGGTCAGATACGTTTTGAAACACCGGAGAATGATTTAAGCGAGGTAAAGGAGGTTGGGAATATTGTGAAAGAGAGTGTTCCGGAGAAGTATTATAATCTGCAGGGTATTGAGATCGGTTCGCCTTTGCCCGGAGAGATAGTCGTAGTGAAAAGGGGGAGGCAGGTTTTAAAGATAAGGTTTTAGAGAGTTTCCATAGACATTTTGAAGTTAAGAATCTCCTGAAAACAGTAGGGACGCACCCAAGGTGCGTCCGCTTTTATTATGTTTCAAAAAGGAACCGGGTCTTCTCCCGGGCCGGGCATTAAATCAGGGCCGGGAGCGGAAACCGGACCGGTAGAGAAAGTGAATCCCTCGGAAGAAGAGGTGTTCTGCGTTGCATTCGAATTTGATGCGCTGGTGACTCTGCGTGTCTCCACGTTCTCAAAGGCTTCCTGCATCATCTTGTAGCCCTCGTTCCAATTCTCGAACCTGGCGAATTTTGAAACGAACCGCAGTTTCACATCTCCCACGGCACCCGAACGGTGTTTGGCCACAATAAGCTCCGCCAATCCGCGGATATCGTTGCCATGTTCGTCTTCGGTGCTCTTGGTGTAATACTCCGGACGATGTATGAAGCAAACGATGTCGGCGTCCTGCTCGATCGCTCCTGATTCTCGAAGGTCGGAAAGCACAGGACGCTTGTCTTCGCGTGTCTCAGTGGAACGGTTAAGCTGTGAAAGAGCGATGATAGGTATATTCAACTCCTTTGCCAGACCTTTCAGCGAACGGGAGATGGTAGACACCTCCTGCTCACGCGAGCCGAGTTTCATGCCCGATGCCGTCATCAGCTGCAGATAGTCGATCATAATCATTCTAACCCCCCTTTCACGCACCAGACGACGGGCTTTGGTACGCAATTCGGTGATGGATAGTCCCGGAGTCTCATCAAGATAGAGCGGAGCGCTATATACGTTGCGTAGGCGGCTGTTAAGTCGGTCCCATTCCTCGGGGGTGAGCTTACCGCTTTTAATCTGTTCACCGTTAAGATCGGCAACGTTCGATATGAGACGCTTCACAAGCTGCACGTTTGCCATCTCAAGGGTGAATATGGCGATGGGCGTGTTGAAGTCGATAGCCATGTTCTTTGCCATGGAAAGCACGAAAGCGGTCTTACCCATAGCCGGACGGGCCGCGATGATGATAAGATCTGAATTCTGCCATCCTGAGGTCATCTTATCGAGATCGGTATACCCTGTCTGAAGGCCTGAAAGACCGGTCTCGGTGTTAGCCGCCGTCTGAATCTGTTCGAGCGCGAGGTTAAGCACAGGGTCGATCTGTGTCACTTCCCGTTTGAGATGCATCTGCGAGATTTCAAAGATCTGCCCTTCGGCAGCCTGCAGAAGATCATCGACATCGTTGCTTTCATCATAAGCATCTGTCTCAATCTTTGTGGCGAAGGATATGAGTCGGCGTGCCAGATATTTTTGTGCTATTATCTTGGCATGAAATTCCACATTGGCGGCCGAATACACGCGTCCTGTGAGTTCGGTGATGTGGATTGCGCCTCCAACTTCATTTAACGTGCCGTTCTGACGAAGTTGTTCGGTAACGGTCATCATATCGATGGGGCGCTGGTTGAAACCTAATGTGGAGATAGCCTCATATATCTTCTGGTTGCGCGGATCGTAGAATGCATCGGGAGTAAGGATATCGCTTACATTCATGTAGGCATCTTTCTCCAGCATCAGGGCTCCGAGCACCACCTCTTCCAAATCTTTGTCGTGAGGGGGGAGCTTTCCTGTAGGATCCTGCATTATGGGCTGAAACTTCGGTTTGCGTGGGTATTTTTGTTCAGGCATTTTTCTTACAAATTTTTATTGGACTGTCTCCTGCTCTATGCGACCGCTATCATGGTGAGGAGCCAGACAGACATGGCAAACATCAGCATGGCTGTCTTCCCTAAGAGCGGGTTTAATTCCTTCCCTTCGGAATTACGCATACGGGTCCATATAATGAAATGAAAGTTTAGGTAAAGAAGAGTGCCGGCCTGCCATATTATGTCGAAACGACCTATCGTGACCCATACGAGGAGGAGACACGACGCCACACCGTTGCCGAAATATACCCGGCTCATTGTGTTTCGGCCGAAAATCACGACAGAAGTGTGTTTCCCCACCGCACGATCATCGTCTGCATCACGATAGTTATTGACGATCAGCACATTGGCTCCCATCAGTCCGATTGCAATACCGACCGGAAGAGTAAGAGAGACAAAATTATCCCATGTGCCGGTCTGCACAAAGCACGTGAAGCTCACCGGGATTATTCCGAAAAAGATAAGCACGGCGATCTCTCCGAGTCCGTGATGGGACAGAGGGTAGGGCCCCGCGGAATAACCCAGGGCGAAAAGCGCTATGGCAATCCCCACGGGGAGCATCCACCATCCACCCCACCAGATCAGCGACAGGCCGATCAGTGAGTCAAGACATAGAAGCGTCATTGTGGCCGTCAGCATGGCTTTGGGAGAGATGTCACCTTCGGTGACACCGCGCCGGAAACCCTCACGACCCTTGCGGTCGAGTCCCTTTTTGAAATCAAAATATTCGTTGGCGAAATTTGATACGATCTGCGCGATCAGCGCGAAGAGCAGACATATAACAAACGGGAGGGTATTGAACCCTCCGTTATAAATTGCACAAGCTGTGCCGGCTAATACACCTGCGGCCGAAACCGGCAGGGTGCGGAGGCGCATAGCCTCAATCCATGCTTTGATCATATTCACTTGATTCTTTTTTTCACCACCTCAGTGAGACGTGAGGCGATATCATCAAGGCGCTCCTTCCCTAAAATCTTCTCTTTCAAGGGAGGAAGGGCCTCATAACCGAACTTAAGGCCGGCAAGCATCATCGCCAGGGAGGCATTGGTGTCGGAATCGCCTCCTGCGTTAACCAGACAATAAAGAATCTCTTCCGGTGTTTTGCAATTCCATAACGCCCATAGAGCCACACCTAATGATTTTCTGGTATACCACCATGTCTCTTCATCGTCAATATGGAAATCTTCGAGATTCCCTTCGTGAGCCATGCGCAGGAAAAGCAGAGTGCGGTCGTCGATGTTGCGGCAGAGATCCCACATGCGTGAGAATTCCGGTTCCTTGTCATGATAGAGATAGCTGTTCACATAGAATGCTGCTACTGCGGTGGTAGCCACGCATCTGGTGTCATCGTGGGTTATATTTACCAATCTACGGGATAGCTCGGCTATAGGTGTCTCTTCATCGGCAAATATCCCGATGATAAGCGAGCGGTGGAGGGCTTCATTCGAGGCTTCAAGAATCTTGTTGGATTTCCATGCACGGTGGCTGACCACTATCGGATTCTCTGCCCACCCTTCGGTTGGGATGACTATCCGGTAGGGGGTGACAATATCAGCCGGGTTTTCATTATACCATTCAAGCATTTTATGAGCGATCTTGACTACATCAACCTTTTCGTCTTCAATCACAGGCTCAAGAATGCGGAGAATCACTTCGGTGTCGTTGGTCCAGGCTCCGGGGGTGTGCATGGAGCGGTGCATGTCGCGAATGAATTGTTTGAATGATGTAAGGCCTTCGGGATAATATGATTTAACCTCTTTGCGGGTCATGAATTCAGTGCCGAGCCCGAGAGCATCACCCAAGGCCATGCCATAGAGTGCACCTTTGATTTTTTCATCTATTGTCATAAATCAGAGAGTTGTTTTGAAAAGAAAGAAAAGTAAGTTCTTTAAACGTTAAAAAATGGATGTTGCTTACAACATCCACAAAAATACAAAAAAAAATAGATTCTTCAAAATGCTTCGCTCCTTTATCTTATCGTCTGAGTTTGCGGAAGAAATCCTGCATAAGTTCCCGGCACTCTTCTTCAAGCACACCGGAGGTTATGAGTGTCTTGGGGTGGAGAGGGGAGCGTGACGGTGAGTAATATGAAAAGAATCCTCGTTTTGCATCGGAGGCTCCATATACGATTCTTCCGATCTGGCTCCATCCGAGTGCGCCGGCACACATTGCACAAGGCTCTACTGTGACATAGATAGTGCAGTCGGGAAGATATTTCCCTCCAAGATTCTCTGCAGCGGCAGTTATGGCCATCATTTCGGCATGTGCTGTGACATCATTAAGGGTTTCGGTAAGGTTATGACCTCGGGCTATTACCTTGTCATTTACTGTTATTACCGCTCCTACCGGAATCTCTCCCTGCTCGGCGGCCTCCATGGCTTCGGCAAGAGCCATGCGCATGAAGCGTTCGTCGCGGGATGTGGAATGGGCAGGAGATTTAGGCATAATGGGCGATATAGGCATTATTTCTCCTTTATTATTATTTCTCCTTTATTATGAATTCATTCTTATCACTTCGGCGATTTTCTGCATTAGCCAGCGGGGAGTGGAAGTGGCACCGCATATTCCGATTCTTTCAGCTTCCTGAAGCATCTTCAAGTTAAGGTCGCTTTCATCGCTTACCAGGAGTGTGCGTGGATTCACTTTCAGACACTCCTCAAAAAGGACCTTGCCGTTTGAACTCTTGGCACCGCATACGAACACCACCGCATCATGCGAGGCCGCGAAATCGCGAAGAGCGTCAAGACGGTTGGCAACCTGACGGCAGATGGTGTCGAAGAATTGAAAATCACCTTGTGTTTTGCGTGACTTTATCTCAGCCACAATACGACGGAATCCGTCGAGAGATTTTGTGGTCTGAGAATATAACAGAATGTCGCGTGACAGGTCAAGCGCATCGAGATCTTCAATTTTCTGAATCACCTTTGCCTCCCCTTGGGTCTGACCTACGAGTCCGTTCACCTCAGCGTGTCCTTCCTTGCCGTATATTAGAATCAACGGCATCTGTGCAATCTCTCCGGCGGCAAGTTTTTTGCGGTTGAGATCATATGCCGTCTTGATCCTTTTCTGTAGCTGTAGCACCACCGGGCATGTTGCGTCGATAACCGTGATATGGTTTCGTTCCGCTTTCTCATAAGTCGATGGGGGCTCTCCGTGGGCACGCAGAAGCACGGTGGCATCGTGCAGATTCTCAAGATCGGCATGAGTTATCGTATCGAGTCCGCGCAGTCTCAGTCGCTCCACTTCAGAGGCGTTGTGTACGATGTCGCCAAGACAGTAAAGGGAACCGGAGCGTTCAAGCTCCGCTTCCGCTTTTTCAATTGCCGTCACCACTCCGAAGCAGAATCCTGAATTTTCATCAATCTCAATGATCGCCATACCGGTTATTTATCATGAATGGTGTGTTCATAAAGATTCATGAGCCAATCCATCTGTTGAGGAATGGTCATGTTGTCATTATCGAGCACGGTGGCATCCACAGCTTTTGTAAGGGGAGACTCCTCACGGTGGGTGTCGATATAGTCGCGTTCCTTTATATTTGCCAGCACAGCCCCGAAGTCGACATCCTCACCTTTCTCCTTGAGTTCCTTTACACGCCTTTCGGCCCGGACCTCGGGAGAAGCATCGACAAATACCTTCATCTCTGCATCCGGAAAGACAGTTGTGCCGATGTCGCGTCCATCCATCACTATTCCGCGTGCTTCTCCGAAGCTCCGCTGGAGAGCCACAAGATGATGTCTCACTTCAGGAATCACCGCAACCGGAGAAACCATGCCGCTCACTTCCATTGAGCGGATCTCTTTCTCAACATCCTCTCCGTTGAGGAGAGTGTGCTGCACCCCGTCGGAGCCTGCGGGTGTGAAGGAGACCGATATTTCGGGAAGAGCCGCTATGAGCGCATCCTTATCAACTTTTCCATCCGACACCATTCCATGCCTGAGGGCATATAGGGTGACGGCACGGTACATCGCGCCCGAATCGACATATACATAGCCGATCCGGTGCGCGAGGTCGCGTGCCATTGTCGATTTACCCGACGAAGAGTAGCCGTCAATAGCTATTATTATCTTTTTCATTTCTTGGCTGCTGTTTTCTTTGCAGTTGTTTTCTTTGCGTTTCCCTTTTTAGATTCGGCGGATTTCTTAGCGGCTTTTTTGGGAGCCGGTTTCACGAAGCGGAGCACCATTGCCGTGCGCGCCGGGATATAGAGCTTGAGCCATCCTTTTCCGGCAGGAGAATACAGAGGATCGGGCGAAGTGAAATGACGCACGCTATCGTCGATATTGCCATATCCTCCGAATTCCGGGCGGTCGCTGTCGAGCACCACCTCATATTCGCCGGCAGGGGCGAGGAATCCATAATCGGAGAAAGATTTATTCGGACTCCAGTTGAATACAAATACGAGCTCGCCACGACGGAACGCAAGAACCTGATCGTCATCTTTCTCCCAAAGTTTCTCAACAGGAAGAGCCTGGAAGTTATATTTGGAAGACACAACCTCCACCATAGCGTTATCGAAGGCATTGAGGAATTTATATTTCAGATCCTCGCGGTCAACGAGATCCCATTGACGCCGTGCATACTTATAGCTCCAGCCGTTTCCTTCGCGCGGGAAGTCGATCCATTCCGGGTGCCCGAACTCATTACCCATGAAATTCAGATAACCTCCGTTGATAGTGGCAAGCGTCACGAGACGTATCATCTTGTGAAGAGCCATTCCGCGGTCAACGGTAAAGTTGTTGTCGCCTACCATCATATGCCAATACATCTCCTTGTCGATAAGGCGGAAGATGATGGTTTTGTCGCCCACGAGTGCCTGATCATGGCTTTCGCAGTAGGAGATTGTTTTCTCGTCGGCGCGGCGGTTGGTCAGTTCCCAGAATATTGATGTCGGATGCCAGTCTTCATCTTTCTTCTCCTTGATCATCTTGATCCAATAGTCGGGTATACCCATAGCCATACGGTAGTCGAACCCTATTCCGCCCTCATCAAACTTCAGAGCCAAACCGGGCATTCCGCTCATCTCCTCGGCGATGGTGATAGCCTTTGGATTCACTTCATGTATAAGGATATTAGCAAGCGACAGGTATACGAGGGCGTTGGTGTCCTGACCTCCGTCGTAGTAGTCGGCGTAGCTTCCGAAAGCTTTTCCCAGTCCATGATCGTAATAAAGCATTGAGGTCACGCCGTCGAAGCGGAAACCGTCGAATTTATATTCTTCAAGCCAGAACTTACAGTTGGAGAGGAGGAAATGAAGCACGGAATTCTTACCATAGTCGAAGCAGAGGGAGTCCCAGGCCGGATGTTCGCGGCGATGGTCGCCATAGAAATAGAGATCGTAGGATCCGTCAAGACGGCCGAGTCCTTCAACTTCATTTTTCACCGCGTGGGAATGAACTATATCCATAATGACGGCGATACCCATTTCGTGAGCTTCGTCTATGAGGCGTTTCAGATCATCGGGTGTGCCGAATCGTGAGGAGGCAGCATAGAAACTGCTCACATGGTATCCGAAAGAGCCATAATAGGGGTGCTCCTGAATGGCCATAATCTGGATGGCGTTATAGCCGTCTTTGGCGATGCGGGGGAGTGTGAGGCGACGGAATTCATCGTATGTGCCGACCCCCTCTTCGTTCTGGGCCATTCCGATATGGCACTCATATATGAGAAGCGGCTTGGTGTCGGGCGAGAATTTCTTAACCTTGAATTCGTAAGGATTTTCAGGATCGTAGACTTCGGCGGAGAAGATATGGGTGTTCTCATCCTGAACCACACGGCGTGCATAGGCCGGGATTCGTTCGCCGCAACCTCCGTTCCATTCTACGAACATCTTAAACAGATCACCGTTTTTCAGGGCATCTGCCGGGAATTTTCCCTCCCATGTTCCATCTTCAAGACGGGTGAGCGCATAGGCCGGATCATCTTTGCGCCAGTCGTTGAAGGTTCCCATGAGATGAATGGCCGTAGCATTAGGCGCAAACTCACGGAATACCCATCCGTTTTTATCCTTATGGAGTCCGAAATAGTTATATGCGTTAGCAAAACGTTTCAGAGAGCCACGGGTATTTGCTGTGAGTTCCTCTTTTTTTCTAATCACGTCCTGATGGCGTCCTTCAATGGCAGCCGCAAACGGTTCGAGCCACGGATCATCGCGGAGAATACCTAACTGTTTTTCCATATATGTAATTTTTGTTTATTCGTTTAATTATTATAACCTATTACCCTGTAAGTAAGTTTTAAAGAACTATAAAGATTGCTGATGTGACTGATCTAACAGAAAACAGTGGCGCACCGCCTCGCGGATAGTCTTCGAGTCGGGTCCGTTTTCTTCAAGCACCTTCAGCACACCGGCGATATACTCCTCCTTTGTGCGGAAACCGAGGAGCTTATGCACCCCCGAGTCGGGAAGCATCGGCTTATGGTTGAACACCTGCAGAATGCCGTTGTAATCCTCCTCTGAAATCAATTTCGCAAATCTTTGCCTCAGGGCATTGTAATGTTTGCGTGGTTGAAGCTTGAAGACAAGGGTTTTCAGATGGGTCTCAAGGGCGGTTATGCATGTGAAGCGAGCATCGATCTTGCATTCCACTTCGCGTTTCACCCTATGTCGCACGTGCTGAAGCGCCTGCTTGTCGGCCTGGTGGCGGAACATCTTCAGAATCTCAGTCTTAACGCGTGCGAAAACTTTCGCAGGTTGTTTACCACGGTTGCGGGCCATTGTCTTTATCACGCTCTCCAGAAGGAAAATGTTTTCCACTTCCGCCACTTCCGGCACCAGAATCTCTTTCTTGCGCAGGTAATCAACCTCGGCATCGGTTCTGCGATCGCGGTCGACAATTCCCCGGGAACGCAGATGATGCATATATTTGAGGTCGTTGAAGGTGCGNGTGGTCTCGATCACCTTATTGCAGGAGCCTAACGGACGAACCGTCCAATCGGAAAAAACAAGAGAGTAAAGTTTCGCATCAATNCTATGGCGGGAGTCGCCCTCTATAAACATCACCGGTCGGCGGCTTCCTGCCAGCTCAATGAAGAGTTCTTCAGAAAGGGGNGTGTCGGGGAGCACCTGATATTCCCATGCTTTTGAGGTTGAGTCGTAGCTTTTGACCCATATGCAGGTGTTCGACATGCGCGACTGCACAAAATCGACATCCACCGAATTGTAAACGAACGTGCAATCCGGGCGCAGACGTTCTATGGCATTCCAGAAATTGCCTGTGATGGAGGGGTGGAGGAAAAGAGAAGGGGAGTCGATGAAGATAACGGCCGANGGCATGGCGTAAAGCACGGCTGATGCGTAATAGAGCGCAGTTTTCTCTCCCTGGCTAAGCCTATTCACCGGTATAAGGTCATCTCCGGCTGTTGTGGCGAACATCAATGTNCCCTTGTCGCGNGTGATATGACTGCCCGGAAATATCTCCTGCCAGAGTCGCTTTACCTTGTCAAGCCTGGTGACACGTGGTTTTTCCTGTTTGTGATTTCCTGATTTCCGGTTATCTTTCCCTGAGGNGAGAGATTCTTTAAAATCGAGAAGGCTTTCAAGCTCNTCNGCGAAGAGCATATATGAAAGCTTGTCGAGCTGGCTCACAGCATCGGCACGCATATAACACTGCCTGGCAGTGGCCTCGCGGTAAAGGGCATCGACCGAACCGTGCATTTCCGAAACTTCCATTTCAGGGAAGGAGGAAGAGAGAGCGGANAGAACNTANGCCCTGTCNCCGCAAAGAGAAGTCATCTCATCCATGAAACGCGACTTTCCCGCACCGTTGGCACCGATAATGGTGATCTGGCCGCCTTGAGGAAGAAGACTTCTTTTCTCTCCTCCGACAGAGGCCGGGAGGGGTATTTCGATGCGGGCTGGTTTCATCTGCAGGGGAATCTAATCTACATTAAGTCTATTTGCGGTAAATTTAGCAAAAAATTATTAACTTTGCAATATAAATCAAAGTAAAAATTGCTTATGTTTTCAGGAATAGTAGAGGAAGCGGCTCAGGTGGTGGCCCTCCGNGAAGAAAAAGGAAATCTGCATATCACAATGCGCTGTTCNTTTACCGATGAGTTGAAGATAGACCAGAGTGTTTCGCACAATGGCGTGTGTCTCACAGTTGTGTCACTTCCGGGCGACGGAACTTATACTGTGACAGCCATCAAGGAGACTCTCGATCGTTCGAATCTGGGCGGATTGAAGCCCGGCGATCTTGTCAATCTGGAACGCAGCATGAAGATCGACGGCCGTCTTGACGGTCATATCGTGCAGGGTCATGTCGATACNACCGCTGTCTGCGAAGATGTGACTGAAAACGATGGNAGCTGGTATTATACTTTCCGCTACAACGTATCTCCTGAAATGGCCAGAAGAGGCTATATCACNGTNGACAAAGGCTCGGTGACTGTAAACGGGGTCAGCCTTACAGTGGTTGAGCCTACCGATGATACTTTCAAGGTGGCNATTATCCCCTTTACTCACGACCATACCAATTTCTGCCGCATCGAAAAGGGGACACGTGTGAATCTGGAGTTTGATATTCTCGGCAAATATCTCGCCCGGCTNGCAAGTATCTGAGCCGGGTCGGTAAAAAATATTCGGGAGAGCTTCT
>JAAVEA010000007.1:0-11968 GCA_014801535.1 Bacteroides sp. | reverse complement strand
AGAAGCTCTCCCGAATATTTTTTATTGTTTCAGATCAATTGCTTATTTACTCATTTTGAAACCTACGCAGAGGCCGTCATAAGAATTGAGTATTGAAGAGAGGGCGGAGAGAGACTTGACGTTGGTCACTTTGGCAACTGTAGTCATGATCGTCATCATCTTNGTTGCATCNAACATCACATCCATNGAATTNCTTGTCTTCTGGATATAAGTTTTCACGCTGCCCATGCTTACTTTCCCCAGGGCCTTGAAGTTGAAATTGAATATCCCTTTTTCTCCTGTTTCGGTTATNGTTCCCTGAAGCTTGATTTTCTTTACGGTAAGGGTNAAATTACCGCTGTTGTCGACTGTAAGTACAGCACCGTTTAAACCATACTGACTGAAATAGGGATCGAGTTTTGATTCGATTGCAGTGGCTGCNGCCACACCACCGGCTTTTTTCAGGAAGTTGTCGCCTTGAAATGAAACTGCAGGACCNGAAGATTTCCAGGTGCCCGCAAGATCAGCAACCGAAATATTCGAACTTGAGAACACGCCTTCGAGAAGATTTCCCAATGTGCCTCCGAGGCCGGAGCCGGAGCTGCTCTCGGAAGAGGAACTTTGAGAAGAACTTGTGGCATTNCCGAGTTTGCCGAGAATGTCGGAGAGAGATTGTGCATTGGCCATATTCGCACCTAAGANCACTACAAAAACAGCCGCAATAATTGTCTGAATTNTTTTCATTATATATTTATTTAATTTTTTTGAGCAATTTGTGTATTTCCTAAACAAATTCATCGTGCAAATGTTAATGATGAAGAAAAATGTTTTTCACATTTAATAACATTTTATCCGTTTATTTGGTTAAATTGGCGTATTAATGCGCAAATTTACNTCAAAATTGTGGGATGAAAAATAAAAGATGTAATTTTGTGGGCGAAAAGGGATCGCATATTTGGGCATGTAATGCAAATTACTGTCGATATATGTGACTCATCTTCATCTGAAAAGTTTAAAAGAAGATGCATATAACCCNACTGCAACAAGGCTAACTTGATATAAATACAGCTAACTTGATAAAAATATGAAAAGATTTTCTACAGGACTTCTGCTTGCCGGAGCAATGATGGGAATTGTTTCGTGCTCCACGGAGGAGGGTTTCCGCACAGACGGCCCCGATGGCAAGATTGTCCTCGATCTTTCATCTGATGCCAGGGTAATGATGAACACCCGTGCTGACGATACGAAAGTGAGCGTGGTCCCCGAGCCATCGCAATTCGGGATTACATTTGAGAAGCAGGATGGCTCATTCTCTAAAACCTGGGTGAATGTGGATGCCTTCAACCGAGAGGGAAGTTTNCCTATCGGCACCTACACCCTCTCAGCCACTTATGGNGATATGGAGCAGGAAGGATTTGAATTACCCTGTTTCTCCGCATCGCAGGATGTAACTGTCGAGTCGGGAGTGGAGAGCCATGTGCAGCTTCTGGCCACTCTTTCGAACACNATGGTCAGCGTGCGTTATACCGACGATTTCATGAGTCGTTTCCCGGCATATAGTTCGGCTCTTAAGGCTGAATCAAGTTCAGACTGGGTTGTTTTCGCCCAGAATGAGGATCGGCCGGCATATATGAAGCCTGAGAACATAGATATGCGTATAACCCTCACCAACGCACAGGGCGATAAGGTGGAGGTTGCTCCATACAGTTTCAAGGCTCAGCCACGTCATCATTACATCGTGACCCTGGGNGTTAATGATCAGAACGGTGTGGATAATATCCGCCTCGATGTGCAGATNACTGAGGAGGTGGAGTCTGAGTTTGTAGATATATCTCTTGGAGATGAGCTTTTCACGGCTCCCGCTCCCTCTTTGAAGGTNTATGATTTCCCTGCCGATATGTCNTATAATGANTTTGAAGCATTTGAAGTGGAGGGTGATCCGCGNGTTGATGTTCTGGCTTACGGTGGTCTGAGGAAGGTGAACCTGAATGTCACCACTGCCACTCCGCTCANGTTCGGCAACAGTGTTCAGCTCGTAGGNGCCGATCAGCTTGTGCAGGCTCAGNTNGCNTCATCGGGTCTTGATGTTCAGGGGTTCTTCCGTAATCCGGATAAGGCAGGTGTGATAAAATTCAAGGAATTCCTTTCAAAACTACCGGAAGGCACCTATAAGTTCACAATTGATGTGGAAGACGCACGCACTATAGTGTGTGAGGANCCNGTGGAATTTACCGTAACGATCAAGGGAGTTGAGGTGAAGCTTGATGTGGTGAAGCACCCTGAATATATGGGTAATGAAATGACTGTGAACGTCANCACCAATCAGCCCGATGTCAGGGACAATATCCGCTTCAAAGTNGCCAANGACAATGAGTCGTGGATCGATGCCCGTATTTTGTCAACATCTTCCGCCGCACGCACACGAGCCGAAGGGGAGTATGTATATACTTACCGTCTTTCAATCCCTGCGGCCGAACACTACGATATAAAGGTGAGGGCATTCTATGGTAATAACTCTTCTCCGAAGGCAGAGATAAGGGATGAAGGNGTGATTTTCCCGGAATATTCCGTAGAGGTCGATGCTTTCGCCAACAAAGCTCTGTTGAAGGTGGTGCCCGCTGATGCTTCAAAACTTGATGTGATAGTGAAAAACTTTAAAGTTGCTCTCAACGGAAGCGAGAGACCACTTTCNGTCAGCAACNCTACGGAGGGTATATTTGAACTTTCAGGNCTTCAGTCCGATACCGACTATTCCGGTTTTGAAAGTTTCCTATCGTATATTGACAATCCGAAATNTAAGATCGACGGCTTTACTACAGAATCAGTTAAAGATGTCACCAACGGGGATTTNGGTCTTAGCACGCAGACAATAAACTTTACAAAAGTGAATGTGGGTGGACCGTGGAGCAGAACATTACTTAGCACGCATCAGACCACAACTTCCATAGTGAGATCCACTCCTNATGATTGGGCCACTGTAAATGATCTTACATGTTATGCCGGCGCAGCCAACAAGAATACATGGTTCATAGTTCCTTCCACATATGAGAATAATGGAGCTGTGGTTCTTCAGACGGTAGGATATAGTCATAATGGTAAAGATCCTGCAAAAACGAGTAATACTGCTGCGGGAGTAAATGACTATTATTGTAAGAATTCTCCCTCCGATTCAGAATTGAGCAANGCGGCAGGTGANCTTTTCCTCGGATCCTATTCTTATGACGGCACGGCTCACCGCACCGATGGAATAGCATGGAATTCNCGTCCTGAATCTCTTTCGTTCACCTATAGTTACGAACCGTACAACGGAGATAAGGGTGAGGCTTACGTGAACATCTATGATGCATCCGGCAGTCTCATTTCATCGGGAAGAACTCTTATCGCGGAAGGACAGAATCAGACCGGANANGTNNNTTTGTCTGCTTATCCTTTCGGAAAGAAAGCAGCCCGGATTGANCTNGGATTCAGATCNACAAGCCGTGATATCACTCCGTCGGTTCATATCCCTACGGGTTCTGAATTATATGAGGGAGATCATGGTGTGTCGCTCAACACTTACGCCACCCGCACCAATGAATACAGTGCCGTGGCATTGGGTTCCAAGCTGACAATAGATAATGTTAAACTTGGTTATTCCGCACAGAGCGGATCGAACGCAAGAAAACGCAGTGTGAAAACAGCGATTCCAAAGAAACGCAAGTAATAATCTAACCAGCAACGATAACTGATGAAAACTTTATATACCGCAGGCTGCATAGCGGCTCTCATGTTCCTCGGAAGCTGCGAGGAAATGGGATTTCTAATCAAAGAGGACGANGGAAGCGGAGAGTTCAGCAAGAATTCCATCCTGCTTGATGTCCGCGACGACTCCGAAACAATATACAATGCCCCTTCTACGCGTGCGGGGAGCGAACTTGACGATTTCAAAATTCTTTTCTTCAAGAATAACGGCACGGCTCCGGAGAAATCGTATATCTATTCCGAGATGCCCGATGTCGTTACCCTTCCCGTAGGGAGATATAAGGTTACGGCCACCAAGGGAACTGATGTGGAGGCCGACTGGGAATCGCCTTACTATGTGGGAGAGTCAGATGCATTCTATATAATGCGCGACACTATCACAACCGATGTAAACCCTATCGTTTGCCGTTTGCAGAATGTTAAGGTGACGGTGGAGTTTGATCCGATGCTTGCCGGCAATATGTCTGCTGATTCTTACGTCGAGGTAAGGGTTGGTGATAATGCAGGCCTTCAGTATACCAAAGATAAAGAGGGAGTGGCAGGTCACTTCAAACATACCGACGGTGTTTCAATGGTGGCCTCTTTCAATGGTGAGGTTGAAGGAGTGAAAACTATCGAGAACAAGTCGTTTGAGGAGGTGAAGAAGGGTCATCATTATAAGATAAGATTCAAGCTTCATTCGCAGGGTGACGACCATTATGGAGAGACCGATGCCGAGGTGAATGTAGACGCATCCGTGACTACTGTGGATCTGGAACATAATATAGTGATTAACGAAGATCAGGATCTCGGTGACAGCGAGCGCCCGAAAGAGGATGGCAACGAACCGCAGCAGCCCGATCAGCCTGACCAGCCCGGCGACCAAAGCGCTCCTACGATAGATGCGATGGCTCAGAGCGATTCATCTATCCCGGAAATCGAACTTGGAAAAGTGAATGTGATAGAAGATGGAATGGAATGCGTTCTCCTTATCAAGAGTACGGCCGACGGCGGCTTTACTAAATTCGAATGCAAAATAGATTCGGAGACTCTTGATGTTACCGAGGTAGGGTTGTCTAATCCCCTCGACCTTATCAATCCCGGAAATAATGAAGATGCTCTCATCGGTCTGGGTTTGTTGAAGGAAGGACAGGTGGTGAAGGGAAGTAAGGAGATGAAATTCGATCTTACATCCTTCCTTCCGTTGATCACCGCTCTCGGACCCGGTGTACACAACTTCGTGCTGACTGTTGCCGATGACAATGGTGAGACAGTGAAAACATTAACTTTGAAGTCTAATTGATAACGGCAGTAGTGACAATGAATAGAATCATAAAATATATCGGTTTTGCGGCTGTCGGATTAATGGCTGCCGGGGGAGCGTCATGCTCTATGGAATCCCCCTTTGGAGATGTGGAGAAAGGTATGGGTGCGTTGCATCTATCCACCGACATCAAAGGGAAGACCGTTACAAGGGCCGAGATAGATGTAGAGGAGATGAAGTCGCTTCGGGAAAGAGCGGTGGTATATATAGAGAGAAAGAACACCAACTCAGACCGACACGATGTGATTCGTAAATATATGGGTCTTGAAAACATCCCCGGAGATATAGCTCTTTCCAAAGGAAATACATATCTGGCTGAAGGATGGACCGGAGATTCCGTGTCGGCATCTTTCGATGCCAAATTCTATCGTGGAAAGACTGAGGAGTTTCAGGTGGAGGATCAGACCACAGTCGTGCTCAAGCTGAACATAGCGAATGTGCTCGTTTCTTTTGCTCCCGAGACATTTGAACTCGGACTTTCCGATCTTACCATGACTGTCGGGCATTCACGTGGTGAACTTACATTCAGCGATTCAGCCGAGGGAGGGTCGACTGTCCATAATACGGGTTATTTCATGATGCCTTCAACCGATACTTCTCTCTCTTATACGGTGTCGGGCAAGACCGCATCGGGTGAAACCATCACTCGCGAGGGTGTGATTGAGAATGTGCAGCGCGCTCATCAATATCAGATTCGTCTGAAGGGGAATAACAATTCAGAATGGGGCTCAGGTCTTATAAGAATAGAAATCGAGGATATTCCTGTGATTGAGGAGGAGGTTGAGATCTTTGGCCGGCCTATAATTCAGGGTGTGGAGTTCGACCTTGCCGAACAAGTGGTTGGAACCCCCGGTTCGTTCGATGAGAAGATTGTATATGTGTGCGGATATAATGCTCTCAGTTCTGTTACTGTGAGTGGAGACAAGGCGCCTTCTGCAATCAAAAATCTGGCTAACCATGATCTCACCAATAATGATCAGGAGGAAGCAGCAGCTTTTGAAAATATAGGCATACATATTGACCATGTTCGCAAAGAGGATGCGGCTACCGGTGTGATGCTTGATGAATACACTCTCTATTTCAGGAAAAGTTTCTTTGACGGGCTGCCTGAAAGCGGTGAGGAATATGTGATTGAACTTTCGGCTGTAGATAGAAACGGCAAGCGTGCCGATGCTACGATGAGGATAGCCAATACCGATTCCGCTGTGGAGGTGCTTGCTCCGGTGGAAGTTGCACCGGTTCCCGACACTGCGAGTGATCCGATGGCTGTTACCGGCAGTGAAGCCACATTGACAGGCTATCTGTTCAATGCTGATGCTCAGGATTTCGGTATAGCATATCGCGAGAGCGGCACATCCGAATGGATAAAAGTTTCGGCTAAGGATTCAGGGAGTGCGGCCCGCAGACATCTTCGTTCTCTGTCGCCCATGCAGATGGCTACCCGTGCGGAGAGAGTTTCATTCACCGTGAAGCTGAAAGGACTGAAACCTGCCACTGCTTACGAATACAAGGCTTATTGCGATGATTATATGAACGAGTCTGTTAGCACTTTTACAACAGAGTCTCCGTTCAATATCCCGAATGCTTCATTTGAAGAATGGAGCACATATTCAGCTAAAACCATGCTTGGCACCAAAACCGTGACTCTTCCCGGAGCTGAAGGTGACAAGAATCTTTCCTGCTGGGGATCGGGTAATGAAGGAGCTGCTACGGCAAGCATGACTCTTACCGATAAGTCGACAGATATGACTCACAGCGGAAACTACAGTGCAAGACTTGAATCAAAGTCGGCCATGGGTGTGATTGCCGCTGGAAATATCTTTGTCGGCAGTTATGTTGAAACTGACGGAACTAACGGAGTGTTGTCGTTGGGTCGTGAATACAACGGTTCGCATCCTTCCAAGTTGAGGGTCTGGGCAAACTATCGTCCTGCTTCGGGAGTGAAAGTGAAGTCTGGAAATGAGGGTTATGTGCCTGAGAATTTCAGCGGTGGAAAAGATCACGGTCAGATTTATGTGGCTCTGACAACAGAACCTGTGGAGATTCGCACTAATCCGAAGAAATTGAAAGTGTTCGATGCGGTGAACGATCCGACAGTGCTCGCATACGGAGAGAAGACCTGGACAGATAATTTCGGAGCTGACGGTAAGTTGGAGTCGGTTGAGATTCCGATTGAATATAACAGCCGTGCCCTGACGCAGAGTCCGAGGTATCTTATAATCGTGGTGTCGGCTTCAAAATATGGAGATTATTTCTCAGGAGCCCCCGGATCAGTTTTCTATCTCGATGACTTTGAATTGGTTTACTAATATTCAACGAGCGTGAGAAGTCAAGCTTTATTTTTAGTTACAATTGTTTTGACTCTGTGTGCTATCGGCACGCAGGGTCAAACTGCATTATTCCCGAACGATGAGGCGACGGTTGCCGATTCACCGAAACTTCATTCAGATACGGTTCATGTCACACCCGATATGATTCGTGAGATGAACAGCCAAAACGATGTAGAAGAGTTCAAGAGAGATATTGAATCGGTGGTTTTTGTGCCCAAAGGACAATGGATAACCGGTATCTCTGTTTCGTATTCTCAGTCGAATCAGAATAAATATCAGTTTCTGATTCTTGAAAATCTTTCAGGCGATACATATTCTTTTAAGATCAGTCCGAGTGTGTGCTATATGTTCCGCAATGATATGGGGGGCGGCCTTAAGTTCGCTTATCAGCGCTCGCTCGCCAAACTTGAGAGTGCGAATATCGTGTTGGGCTCCGAATCGGAGTATGCGGCGGATTATGTGTATTCCTTGTCGCATAATTATTATGCCACTGCATTTTTCCGTAACTATTTTTCAATAGGTCATTCCAAAAGATTCGGGTTTTTTAACGAGATTCAATGTCAGCTCGGAGGCGGACAGTCGAAGTTTACCAAGGGTGTAAGCGATGATGTGACGGGTGCTTATGAAACAAATTTCTCTCTTGATGTTGGTCTTGTGCCGGGTCTGTGTCTGTTCCTGAATAATTATTCCGCCCTGGAGGTCAATGTGGGTGTGTTGGGTTTCAGCTATACGGCCACAAAGACTTTGACCGACAGAATATATGTGGCTCATAGAAAGTCGAAATCGGCTAACTTTAGAATTAATCTGTTTTCAATAACCTTCGGGGTATCGTTCTACTTATGAAAAGAATCTTGTTTCTGATATTTTCAGCTCTGACAATCGTTTCGGCCAGAGGTGAAGGCTCTTTTGAAGTGAAAGATTCGGTTGTTGCCGCCGGTGAGCCCGACGGGAAATATTTCTTTATTCCCGACTCTTTACAGAATGATGTGCTACAGCTTCTAAAAGGAGGAAAGAAGGTTGTAGACAGTGAGAAAAACATTTCGTTTGAAGAAGTAACGCTCGTAAAAGGAGACACGGTTCCGATGCTTTTGAAAACAAGAAACTTCGCCCGCGAAAGATATAACCGTGGTCTTTTCAACCATCTTTTTATCCCTAAAGGGAACTGGGCTTTCGGTTTGACGGCCTCTTACGGAGAATTTTCTACCGACGATCTGGAATTGCTCGGACTCCTTACAGATATAGATCTGAATATTCACACCTTCTCAATCAAGCCTTCGGTATCATATTTTATTAAGAATAATGTTTCTGTCGGCCTCAGATTCGGCTACACTTCTATGAAAGGTAGTATAGGTTCTTTCAATGTGGATATTGACGAGGATATGAATTTCTCACTCAACGATGTGATGTATCGCAATGAAGGGTACACGGCGGCATTCACGGTGAGTCAGTATATTGGATTGGCGAGACGCGGAAGATTCGGAATCTTCAATGAGATAGAATTGGCTTTCTCTTCCGGAAATTCCGATTTCAGAAGACCATATGGAGGAGAGTCTCGTGAAACTCATACAACTTATATGGATGCCTCATTGAATTTCTCTCCCGGAGTTTGTGTTTTCATCATGGATAATGTAAGCTTCAACGTGTCGTTTGGAGTGTTCGGTTATCATTTGCGTAATGAGAAACAGAAAGAGAATGGTGAGAATATAGGAAATCGCTTCACATCGGGAGCTAATTTCCGTTTCAATATCTTTAATATAAATTTCGGAATCGGTATCCATATCTAAATCGGTATCCATATCTAAATCGGTATCCATATCTAAATCGGTATCCATATCTAAATCGGTGTCCATATAAAAATCTGAAAATGGTTAAGTCGAAATTAAGAAATATATTGGCCTTTCTGCCTGCATTTTTCTTTATAATCCTGTCGGGATGCATAGAGAACGATATACCTTATCCAAAGATTCCGCAAATCATTACATCGCTTGCGGCTGAAGGTGAGATAAAACCTTCAGTGATAGATTCATTGGCTTATGATGTAACGGTCTATCTTGATGAAGTGGTCGATATTGAAAATGTAAGGTTCACGGAGTTTACCACCACACCCGGTGCGCAATGCGATTTCGATCTTCTTGAAGGAACCCACGACCTGACCAATCCCATGATCGTTGCTCTTTCCAAATATCAGACCTATTATTGGGTTGTATATGGCAAACAGGATATTGAGCGATATTTCACAGTTGATGGCCAGGTGGGAGAGACCGTTATCGATCCCATAGGAATGCGTGTGATAATAAGTATGCCTGAGGGAACGGATCTGAGTTCGCTCACTCTCGAAAGTGTGAAACTTGGCCCGCGAGATATTACGACGATGGTGCCCGATTTAAAACCGGGTCCGATAGATCTCTCTTATCCTTTGCGCGTAGAGGTGACCGCTCACGGACGCACCGAAATCTGGACCATATATGTGGTTTATACTGATCTTGTGGTCTCCACATCTTCAGCTGATGCCTGGTCGGAAGTGGTGTGGGCATATGGAACGTGTCCATCCGATATGAAAGGAGGTTTTGAATATCGCGAGTCTGGAGAGTCGGAATGGATTCCTCTTGATCAGGATCGCGTGATTCAGTCGCAAGGTTCTTTCTCTGCATCTATCCCTCATCTTAAGACACTTACTGAATATGAAGTGCGTGCTGTTGCCGGAACAGAAAAGGGGAACGTGATTAAGGTGACTACTCAAGGAACTGCCGATATTCCTAACGGTGATTTTGAAGAATGGTGGTTTGACTCTGCAAAAAACATATGGTTCCCATATGCTGAAGGAGGACTTCAATACTGGGATACCGGAAATACCGGTACAGCGACCATGAAACAGAATAATGTGATGCCTACCGATCATACTGTGACGGGCCAGGGTAGGGCGGCTATGCTCGACACTCGTTTCGTGGGACTGTTCGGAATCGGTAAGCTTGCCGCCGGATCGGTATATACCGGTAAGTTTGCGGAGGTAGACGGAACTAACGGTATTCTTGATTTCGGACGCCCATTCACGCTGCGTCCAACTGTGTTGAAGGGTTATTATCAATACAAGACGGCAGATATAGATTATGCTTCCGCTGAATTTGATTATTTGAAGGGAAGACCCGACACGTGTCACATCTATGTGGCTCTTGCAGACTGGACCGCCCCGTTCCAGATTCGGACCAATCCTAAGAACCGTCAGCTGTTTGATAAGAATTCTCCCTCAATTATTGCGTATGGCGAGTTGCTGTATAGCGGCACAATGGATAATTACGAGGAATTTGAGATTAAACTTGAATATAGAGACACATCGCGGGTGCCGACTTATCTGCAGATCACTTGCGCCACATCGAAATATGGTGATTATTTCACGGGAGGAACCGGGGCTACTCTCTATATCGACCAGCTGAGTTTCGGTTGGGATCTGCCATAGTTTATTTGAATTTTATTATGAGAAATCTGATTGTCATATTGATAGCATTTTTTCTGCCGCTATATGGCGGGGCGCAGGAATTTGTTCCGTCGAAAGCGCAGAAGGGTGTGGCTAAGTCAACCGATGCTATTGTCGTAGCTCTTCCGGTAGCCGCCCTCACAGGTGTGCTGGTGCAAAAAGATTGGAAAGGCCTTATCCAGGGTGTGGAGACTGCCGGAGCCACGGCAGCTGCGACTCTGATCCTGAAATATAGTATTAAAGAGATGCGCCCGGATTATTCCAATACTCACAGTTTTCCCTCGGGTCACTCCTCGATCAGCTTCGCCACGGCCGCTTTCCTTCAGAGACGCTATGGTTGGGGGGTCGGGGCACCGGCATATGCTCTTTCTTGCTATGTGGCATGGGGAAGAGTGTTTGCAAAAAAGCATCATGTCTGGGATGTCTGTGCCGGAGCTGTGATAGGGGCAGCCAGCGCATATATTTTCACCACTCCGTTTGCGCGAAAGCATAACCTGCAGGTCTCACCTGTGGCTGATGCAACTCACATTGGAGCTTACGCCTCTTTCGAATTCTGACTCTAAAATCTGACATATGAGTGACTATTGGCAAAAACGAAAAAATGCTTTTGGTTATGCTTTCTCCGGAATAAAGACTCTTTTCGGAAAGGAGGCGCATGCTAAAATTCATCTGTTGGCGGCTGTGCTCGTTATTATGGCAGGCTTTGTTTTTGATATTTCTAAAATTGAATGGTTGGCTGTGATCTTGTGCATAGGGATAGTTTTTATGGCAGAAGGTTTCAACACTGCCATTGAAAGGGTGTGCGATAAAGTTTCTCCTGAAATTAATCCATTGATAAAGGATGCCAAGGATATTGCCGCCGGTGCGGTGCTCCTTTTTGTTTTATCAGCAGTGGTTGTTGGTATCATAATTTTTATTCCTAAAATTGTATTAACATTTCAATACATATTTTAACATTTATTGAATTAATTTATTATCAGCGAAATAAACAAATAAGGAGATTAAAAAACGAAAATAATTAAGAAAAAACTTGCGTAATGAAAAAAACGGTTGTAATTTTGCAACCGCAAACGGGAAACCGGGAGCGCAAAGAACAATGAAATATTGCCACAGGACAAGCAGCGGTTCCGAATCGAGATATAT